>PLRS01000083.1 GCA_003164035.1 Bryobacterales bacterium
ATCAGATGCGCGAATGGTATTCGAACCATCTTGGACTCGCTGACAAAGGCCACGGCGTGATGCTTCCGTGGCGCGAACGCGACGACCCGCAAAAGGAACACGTTACAGTTTGGACTGTTTTTTCCGCTTCCACCGGCTATATCCCAGCCACGCAACCGTTCATGGTCAACTACATCGTGGACGATCTGGATGCTTTGCTCGACCGCTTAAAACAAGAGGGCGTAAAGATTGACGCCAAACGAATGGATGAATCCTACGGTCGCTTTGCCTGGATCTATGACCTGGATGGGAATAAGATTGAGCTCTGGCAGCCGGTGTCCGCAAAGCCATAAGGGCCTTCCACTGCACTTACTCAATCGGTTTTCTGTAGCTACGGTCCCGTGGTCGTAGAATGGCCGGAAACGCTTTGCGCCTGGTCACCTCCATATCCGCATCGGCCGATTCCGCCCGATCAGTCGCGCAGTGTAGAGGTTAAGCGAGGAACATGATGAAAGCAGCGCAATTCAGCCGGTTCGGAGGCCCCGAGGTCCTCGAGATCGTGGATCTTCCCGACCCGCATCCCGGTCCCGGACAGATCCGGATCGTCGTGCACGCGGCCGGCATCAATGCGACCGAGTGGAAGCTGCGCAAGGGCCTGTTGAACTTCGGCGCGGGGCTGCCGCAGACGACGGGTCGCGACGTGGCGGGCGTCGTCGACGAGGTCGGAGAAGGGGTTACAGATGTTGCTGTCGGCGACCGCGTATTCGGAGTCTCCGACGATGGCGCCGGAGCGGCCGAACTGGCGCTGCTGACTTATCGGGCGCCGATCCCGCTGTCCCTCGGATTCGTCGACGCCGCCGGCCTCCCCGTCGCACTCGAAACGGCCACGCGCAGCCTGGACGCACTCAGCGTCGGTCGTGGAATTAGCCTGCTCATCAACGGCGCCGCGGGTGGGATCGGCAGCACCGCCGTTCAACTCGCCGTCGCCCGCGGCGCGCGCGTGATCGGCACCGCCAGTACCGCCAACCACGACTACCTTCGACTCCTCGGCGCAGAGCCCGTGACGTACGGCGAAGGCATGGCCGAACGAGTCCGCACCCTCGCGCCCTATGGCGTCGACGCCGCGCTCGACGTCGCCGGAAGTGGCGTGCTACCCGAGTTGATCGATCTCGCCGGCGGCCCGCGGAACGTGGTGACACTCGCCGACATCGACGGAGCGAAACAGCACGAGGTGCGCTTCAGCAGCGGCTTTCAAGGCCACGCCTTTCACGCGCTTACTGAAATAGGAGCGCTCATCGAAGCCGGGCGTTTTTGGCTTCCCGTCGAGCGAACCTACCCACTCGACCGGATCTCGGAAGCGCACCGCGTCAGTGAGTGCGGGCACGTTCGAGGCAGGCTAGTGCTGGTAATCCACTGAAGGCCGCGCTTCAGGTCTCGTAGCCGATGAAGCTGCGGCACTGGCGCATGACGGGGCATCCGCCTTTCGCAATCGTCTTTGTAGCCTCCGCCGCCCCGATGTCGGACCTGTTCGGGGGCGGAATCCCTTAGGACGTCGCTTTCTTCGAAGGCTTCGGCTTGCGAGAACTGTTGAGCGCGACCGCTTGGCGAACGAGCGCCTTGAAGGCGGACTCGTCAACTTCTTGTCCTTCATGGATGTCGATCGCGCGGCGTGCGGTTCCGTCGAGACTCGAGTTAAAGAGACGGGCCGGGTCCCTCAGAGACGCGCCCTTGGAGAAGGTAAGCTTCACGACACTCTTGTAGGATTCGCCAGTGCAGATGATGCCGTCGTGCGCCCAAACCGGAGTGCCCATCCACTTCCACTCCTCGACGACGTCCGGGTCTGCTTCCTTGATGAGCTTGCGCATTCTGCTGAGGGTTTCCCCGCGCCAGTCCCCGAGTTCGGCGATTCTTTTCGAGATGAACTCCGATGCCGACTGGCCTTGGCTCGCGCCCGACTTTTTCATGTTCTCGTCCTAGAAGTTCCAGATGTATTTCATTTGCCAGACAGTGGGGGATAGTCATGTAAGCCGGGATTTCCGTCTTGGCCTGCTGGCTTTGAACACTATACAGCAGTCTCCTCGATTGTGACCAGGTTTTTGTAGCGCATCGCCGCGGTGGGGGCGCGAAGCCGGTCTTTTTGTGGAAAAGTGGCGCCACGACGGCGAGGGCCTGCGACGCCCGCAAGCGTTCGTCTATCCTATCTGTTATGAGAATTGGTTTCATCGGACTTGGCCGCATGGGCTCCGCGATGGCGCGCAACCTGGTTCGCGCCGGCCACGAAGTCGTCGTTTTCAACCGCAGCCGCGAAAAGGCCGAGGCCCTGGCGGCCGATGGCGCCCGCGTAGCCGATTCGCCGGCCGCCGCCTGCAGCGGGTCCGAGGCGGCGGTGACCATGCTCGCCGACGACTACGCCGTGGAACAAGTCGTCTTCGGCGAAAGCGGCGTCGCTTCCGCCCTCCCGGAGGGCGCGATTCACATTTCGTCCAGCACGATCGGTATTCGGCTCGCCAGGCGTCTCGCCGCCGAACACGCCCGGCGCGGGCAGGGGTACTTGAGCGCTCCCGTTTTCGGCCGCCCGGAGGCCGCCGAAAGCAAGAATCTGCTGGTGGTTGCCGCCGGTCCGCCGGAGTTGGTCGAGTACTGCCTGCCCCTGTTCGACGCCATCGGACGGCGGACGTTTGCCATTGGGCCCGATCCCTCCCAGGCCAATGCCGCCAAGCTCTGCGGCAATTTCATGATCGCCTCCGTGCTCGAAGCCTTCGGCGAAGCCTACGCCACGCTTCGCAAAGCCGACGTCTCGCCACACGCGTTCCTGGAAGCGATGAGCATGCTGTTCGGCTCGCCGCTCTATGCCAACTACGGACGCATGATTGCCGACGGGAAATTCGAACCGGCAGGGTTTGCCTTGCGGTTGGGGTTCAAGGACATCCGCCTATTGCTCGAAGCCGCCCGGGAGTTCGCCGCCCCCATGCCGCTCGCCAGCCTGATCCACGACAACTTCCTCTCGGCTACGGCGCACGGACAAAGCGATCAGGACTGGTCGAGCGTCACCCGCGTCGCCGCGCGCGCCTCCGGCCTGGAGTAGGCTCCGCGCGGGATATACTATCCAGAAAGGAGCACGGGATGCGCACTACCAGCCGCCGCCGATTTCTGGCCGCCAGCGCTTTCGCCCCACTCATTATGCATGCCGACGACAAAGCAGGTTCCAGGCGTCCGGTCCTCGGTTCCGCCGAACACACCTACGAGGCCTACCACGACTGGGGCGAGCTGCCGCATTCCATCCAGTACGGCAATACCCACGGCGTCGTCGAGGATTCGCAGGGCAGAATTTACGTCCATCACACCGTCGGCGCGGCCAGCGAAACCTCCGATTCCATGGTGGTGTTCGACGAAAACGGGAAGTTCGTCAAATCCTGGGGCAGGGAATTCAAAGGCGGCGCCCACGGCCTGCACATCCGCCGCGAAGGCGGCTACGAGTTCCTTTACCTGTGCGATACCCGCCGCGGCGTGGTGGTGAAAGCCACTCTCGATGGCGAAGAGGTTTTCACCATCGGCTATCCGGAGCAATCGGAAGCCTACAAACCGGGCCCGGACGGCACCCGGCCCAAGTACAGCCCCACCAATCTGGCCATCGCCCCCAACGGCGATCTCTATGTCGGCGATGGCTACGGCTCCAGCTTCATCAACCAATACAACTCGAAGGGCGAGTACATCCGCACCTTCGGCGGCAAAGGCAAAGAGCCCGGTAAGCTCGATTGCCCCCACGGCATCATTATGGATACGCGCGGTGCGTCCCCCATTCTCACCGTTGCCGACCGCGCCAACAACCGCATCCAGCGCTTCACCCTCGCGGGCGAGCACATCGATTTCATCCAGGGCACCAACCTGCCCTGCCACTTCAACTATTTTTCCAACGGCGATGTCGTCGTTCCCGACCTGGGCGCGCGCGTCACCCTGATGGACCGTAACAACGCCGTGATCGAGCACCTGGGCGACGATTCCGCGTCCAACTGGAAGGAAACCCGCAAGCTCGCCCGCACCGGTTTCACCCCCGGTAAGTTCGTTTGCCCCCACGGCGCATGCTTCGATCATGCCGGCAACATTTTTGTCGTCGAGTGGGTCGAAGTGGGGCGCGTCACCAAGTTGAAGAAGGCGTAAAATGGCGTGGCACTTTCATGCCGAGGGTGTCAACGAGGTGGTTGCCCGCGGGGAATTCGATAACGCCATCCGCACCCGCTTTCGCCACGGGTACAATAAAGACAACCGGTCAAAACGCTCAACAGAAGTTGGCCTATGCGTAATCGTTTCCATCTGGAGGTGACACAGTGACCACAACGCAGTTGTTTTTCTCGATGGCCGGTCTGTTTATCACGATGTTTATTGCAGGGACTGGCTTTCTAAAATATTATATCGACGCGAAAATCGATCCCGTTGCCAAGAATGTGGACACGCTCGTGCAGTATATGGTATCCCACGAAGGCAGGATTGCCCGCCTTGAGGAACGCACCAAAGGCTGAGTGTCTACGAGGTGCTATCGGTCACTCGCAGCCGAGTTCGAACGGCTTTCGCTCGCCGCTCAAGGCGATTCGCGCGGCTGGAAGTTCAATCGCGACGAGCTCCGCTAGCGGCGATGACCAAGCTCGCGTTCTTCGACATCGACGTGCTGTTGTACACGGACGACACTTCGTCTCCCGAAAAGCAAGAGCGGGCGGTTGCTCTTTTCTCCGATCGTCTTCGGCGCGGCAGCCCGGAGCCGTTATAGGCGGCGTGCGCGTGGTCAACCCGTTCGTGGCGTAGGGAACTTCCGGCTCCTCCCTATTCTTGCGCCAGCGCCCGAGCGTCCAACAGCAGTTTCACCGGGCGCGCGGCGGCCAGGGTCACATCGGCGGCCGGCTTCAGGAAGTCGGCGATCTCGGCGTTGCGCGCGGCCAGCCAGTCGGGGGCGGCTTTGCGGTCATGGGCCAGATCGTCGAGCGCCTCCAGTCCGGCGCGGCCCAGCGCGGCCAGGTGCTGGGAGAGCGGCTGCAATTCGCCCAGAAATGCGTTGTTGTCCACCAGAGTTTCGAATGGCGCGTCGTTGGCGATCCACTTCTCGAAAGTGCCGCGCAAAAGGTCCAGGTCCGACTGGCTCGCTCCGGAGCCGCTGGCAACCCTCCCCGCCGCCAATTCCAGGGCGCGCACGGTTTCGCTTTCGGGAGGGATGGAATCCGCCAATCGGTTGAAGGGCGTGTTGGTTTCGACTCCGCGTGTGCTGCGCTTCCCGAGGCCGAGCGCTTCGGAAGCTTCGGCCAGCACCAGCAGCGGAGGCGCCGGGTGTCCGCCGGTGAGGCGGCTCAGCATGGGACCGTAGAGCGCGCGATGCTCCAGCCCGGTCCAGGCCAGCAGCCGGCTGACCGCTTCCATGCGGTCGTACATCGAGGCCGCGTCGGTGACCGTTTGCGGCGACCAGAACCGCTCGGCGATGGCGGCGGTGCGCGGCCAGACGCGCGAATCCACAGTTTCCGAATCCGCCAGCTCGGTCCACATGCAGGCCTCGCCGCCCAGGATGCGTTCGGCCACTTCAGGCGTTAATTCGGCGGCGGCGCCGGCCAGCGGATCGACCCCGTAATGGAACCTGGCCGGGCTCAAGTGGTCGAGGTAATAGCCCCAGGAAAGAATGCCGCGATACCCCTTGTTGGCGGATTCGGCCAGAGACGCCTGGCCGCGCCAGCTCTGGATCACCGTGCCCTTGGCCAGATCCGGCTGCAGAATCTCGTCCCAACCAACCATGGTCTTACCGTGACGCGCCAGAATGCGCTGCAGGCGGCGGTTGAAGTACAACTGCAGCTCGTGCATCTCAGTCAGCTTGTGCGCTTTGGCGAAGGCCTGCACGTGCGCCGACTCTTTCCACTGGCGGCCGTTCACCTCGTCGCCGCCAATGTGGAAGAACGGATCGGGGAACAGCAGCGCCATCTCGCCGATGAACGCGTCCAGGAACTTGTAGGTCTCCTCGCGGGTGGGGTCCATGGTGGCTACGTAGCCGCCGAAGTTATGGCCGGCTTGGTAGGGGCCAGGCGCGCTGGCCAGGGACGGGTAGCCGGCGAACCAACTGGTGCTATGGCCGGGGATGTCGAACTCGGGAATCACGCGGATACCGCGGTCGCGGGCGAACGCCACTACGCGGCGGATTTCGGCCTGGGTGTAGAAGTGGCCGTCGGAACCTTTGCCCTGCAGCCACGGAAATAGCCGGCTCTCCACGCGAAAGCCCTGGTCGTCGGAAAGGTGCCAATGAAATACGTTGAGCTTCACCGCCGCCATCGCTTCCAGGTTGCGCAACACCACTTCGAGCGGCATCCAGTGGCGCGAGACGTCCAGCATCAGGCCGCGCCAGGGGAAGCGCGGACGGTCCTCGATATGCACCGCCGCGATTTCGAAGCCGTGCGCGCCGGGCATGGCCAGTTGCGCCACGGTCGCCAGTCCGCGCAGCGCGCCATCCACCGTGGCGGCCTTCAGTTGTGCCCCCTCCGTGGTGACGTCCAACTGGTAGGATTCGTCCTCGCCCAACTTGGGATAGAGCGGCGCGCGGGCGGCGCACTCCACCTGCAGCGTTGCCGTGGCGGCGGAGGCCGGTTTGTCGGCAAAGGCGATACCCGTTTCGCGCGACAGCAGCGTGACCAACCGTTCGACGCCCGCGACCAGACGGGGATCGGCCGCCCCCATGGCAGCCGCGGTGAAGTGCGTATCGATCGCCAGCGCACCCGCGCCAAGTTCCATTTTCACCGGCAAAGGCATCAGCGCGGGCGTAGCGCCGAAAGCCGACAGGGCTAGGGTGGGCAGCCAGACAGGGAAAGACAGGAATCGGGAGAGCATCTTTTCTACTGTAGCCCGCAATTCACGCGCCTGCTACTGCGGCTTGCAAGGGGCGCGACATGCAAGTGATAGATTCGTAAGAATGCAGGCGAATGGAGGAAATCCGGGCGCAGTAGTACGCCATACCGAGCCGCGACCGTGAGGGAGCGGTCTTTGAGGTATCTCATTACGTTCGCCTGCTACGGCGCGCGTCTGCACGGCGACGAATCGGGATCGGTGGATCGGCGTCACAATCCGGTTGGCGGTCGGCGGTTGGAACCCGATTCGCAACGCGTCATGGCAGAACGTCGAGACATGCTCCAGCAACCCTTACATTATCGACGAGCAGGGCGAGGCCATGGCGCTGTTCGTCGCTGAAGAGCTTTGACGCGACCACAACTATCCGCTCCCTTGGAAGCTGTGAAAAAAACTCTCCGAAACGCGCTGGGCAGGCGGAACCGCCTGCCCCACCATTGAAAACAATGCACCTGCCTTGGTGGCGCAGGCGGTTCCGCCTGCGATTTGTGATTCTTTCACAGCTTCTTGCGGTCGCGGCTCGGTATCAGACGTCCCTTTCCACTTCTACGTCGCGCACGCGGCGCGGAGAGCCGGCCGCTCATCGCGAAAACTCCGTTTTAAGCGGCCGCTTTGGGAACCGCGCCACGACCTATGCGGCCTGGCAACTCCGGCCGGCCCGGATTGGCGCGAGAATGGAACAGCGTGCGCCCGTTGCCGGCAGGCCAGATGGAAACTCCGGTTAGCGGAGCCGCAGATTCGGGAGCTGACCATGAACAGATGCCTTTCCGCCGCAGTGCCGATATTGCTCGTTTTCGCTGGTTGCCTGCCAGGCCAGCAGGCGACCATCCGCGAGGAAAAGCAGGTCGTCAAGACCTATCCTTTTTCCGGCCCGGATCCGTCGCCGACCGGCTCGAGCGGCATCGGACAGAGAATCTATCCCTATTTTTCGTTTGATGAGCTGAGCTCCGCCGGCGCCGGCCAGACCTGGAATGTCGTCAAAATGGAGAACCCGTACATCGAGGCGTTCGTGCTGCCGGCCGAGGGCGGCAAGCTGATCGGGGCCGTCGAAAAGAGCACCGGGAAGGCGTTCATCTATTACAACCACGTCCTCAAGTTTCGGAATATCTCCATGCGCGGGCCCTGGACGTCGGGAGGCATCGAGCCGAACTTCGGGATTATGGGCCACGCTCCTTCCACCGCGAGCCCGGTGGATTACCTCATCCGCAAGAACCCGGACGGAAGCGTGAGTTGCTTTGTAGGCAGCATGGATCTGCCGTCCCGCACCCAGTGGCGAGTCCGGTTCACCATACCGCCGGACAAAGCGTATGTGGAGGCCCGCACCCTCTGGTACAACCCGCAGCCGCTCAACCAATCCTATTACGTGTGGATGAATGTCGCCCAGAAGGTTGGCAAGGACCTGGAAGTGATCCTTCCGGGAACGGCCTGGATCGGACACAACTATGCGGTCCCCAGCCAGCCGTGGCCCGTCGGCAAGGACGGGCGCGATCTGGCTTTCTACAAAAATCACGACAACACCGACGACGGCAGCTTCTTCGTTCACGGCGCGCTGTCGGATTTCTCCGGCGGCTACTGGCACGATTCCGACTTCGGATACGGCCACTGGGCGCTTCACGAAGACGTGCCCGGGCAGAAGCTCTTCCGCTGGTCGCTGGCGCGCGAAGGGGCCATTTGGGAGAGTCTGCTGACCGACAGCGACGGCCAGTACTTCGAGCACCAGACCGGGCGGCTCCTGGATCAGAGCGACACCGGATTCTTCGCACCTTACTCGGCCGATCACTGGCAGGAGTTATACTTCCCCTACAAGAAAATCGGCCCCATGGTGAAGGCGACTCCCTACGGAGCGCTCAACGTGCGCGAAGCGGGCGGCGCCCTGGTCGTGAGTTTCTGCGCGCTGCAGAAAATCGACGAAAAGCTGGTAGTGCGTGCCGGCGGTAAGGAAATCTTCACCGACAGGATCGTCCTGAAACCGATGGAAGTGTACGAGAAGAAGATTCCGGCATCCGTCAAAAAGGGCGAGCTGCGGGTGGAAGTGGGAGACAAGCTCTCTTATACCGACGATCCCAACGACGGCGTTTTGCAGCGGCCCCTGGTCTTCCGGAACTATGACAACGCCAGCCTGGAGGGACTCTACCAATCCGCCGAGCGCGATAACAAGGAGCGTAACTACGAATCGGCTTTGAAAAAGTACCTGGCGTGCCTGGAGCGGGAGCCCGAACACATCCGCGCGCTGACGCGCATCGCCGAGATTTATGGCCGCCGGGCCGAGTACAAGAAGGGCCTGGAATACGCGCGCAAGGCCCTCGATTACGTCATGTACGATCCCGATGCGAATTATATCTACGGCGTATTGTCGCGGCGGATGGACGACTTAGTGGATGCCAAAGAGACGCTGGGATGGGCGGCGCGTTCGATGCAATACCGCTCCAGCGGCTATAGCGAGCTGGGGGGAATCTATCTCATGGAAGGCAACCTCCCGCTGGCGCAGGAGTATTTGCAGCGTTCGCTCGAATACGACGCCAATAACGTCCGGACTTACCAGGTGCTGGCCACCGTCTATCGCCTCCTCAAACAACCGCGGAAGGCCCAGGAGACTCTGGCGAAAATTCTGGAGATAGACCCTCTGAATCACCTGGCGCGGTTCGAACAGTACCTGCTGGAGCCAGGACCGGGAACCTTGAATAACTTCAAATCCATGATCCGGAATGAGCTCCCGCACGAGACATACCTCGAGATCGCCGTCTATTACGCCAACCTGCGCCTCGATGGCGACGCGCTGCGCGTGCTCGAGGTGGCGCCGGACCAGGCGACCGTCCGCTACTGGCAGGCGTACCTGCTGCGGGACAAATCTCCGGCGGAGAGCCGCAAAGCGCTGGAAAAGGCCGCCGCTCTCTCGCCCTATCTGGTGTTTCCGTTCCGCGAAGAATCGATTCCCGTATTTCAATGGGCGGCCGCCGCGCAACCCGGCGATTGGAAGGCAACTTACTATCTGGGGTTGATCTACTGGGGATTGCGGCGCGGAGAGGATGCCGCGAAGATGTTCGAGGCGTGCGGCGACCGGCCGGACTACGCGCCGTTCTATATCTCCCGCGCCTTCCTCGAAAAGGGAACCAATTCCCAAAAGGCCCAGGCGGACTACGAGAGAGCCTACGCCCTCGACCGGAAGGATTGGAGAACCTGGTACCACCTGGCGAGTTTCTACACCGAAAAGGGAACTAACGACAAGGCGCTGGACCTGGCCGTGAAGGCCTCCGTACAGTTTCCCAATGAGGACGCCATTAAGGTCCTGGTGGCCAAAGCGTATCTGAATAATGGCCGCTATCGGGACTGTAACTCCGTGCTCGCCAATGCTACGATCCTGCCGTTCGAGGGCCAGCGGGACGTTCACACTCTGTTCGTTCAATGCCTGGTGAGCCAGGCCATGGCGGATATGAAGCAGGGCCAATATAGCCAGGCTGCCGAACGGCTGGAACTCTCGCGCGATTATCCGGAGCGGCTCGGCACCGGCGCGCCGCCCGATCCGGATTTCAGGATTCAGGACTATCTGCTGATGTACTGTTCCCGGGAATCCGGCGCGGCGCCAAAAGCGGCCGAGGCCGCCCAGAGAATCGACGCCTACGCGTCGCGTCATTCGCGAACGAACCTGGATAGCCAGAAGAAACAAGTGGACGAGTGGTATCGCACCACCTTCCGGACCGGCACGGAACTGAATGCGTTGCGGGAACTGTCGCGGCTGCTGCGTGGCGGCGGCCCGACAGCTTGAACCGATCCACTCTATACTGAGGTGATGAACATCGCCAAGACTTTCTCACCCTTAGGAATGGCCGCCGGTTTGAGTGTGGCGGCGAGCCTGCTGTGGAGCCAGCAGGCCGCCACGCCCGCACCGTCGCGTCCGCCCACGGTGCCGTTCACTGCGGCCGAAATAGAAGCCATTCCTCTGGTCCCGCCGCGGGCCGGATCGAGCGTGACGAAGACACTTTTCGATGGCAAGACTCTTAACGGCTGGCGGGGCAATCTCGAATGGTGGTCGGTTGGAGAGGGCGCCATCGTGGGAAGGTCTGCCGTCAAAGTGCCAACCAGCTTTTTGTTCACCAGTGACAATTACACCGATTTCCGCCTCACTCTGTCATCCAGAATGGTGGAATCGGAGAACCATGCCGGCGTCTGCTTTTGGGGCGAAATCGCGGAACAGGGCGCCAATAAGTGGTATACGCACGGGCCACTGGTGATCTTTCCCAGCCCGGGCATGTGGGATTATATCGACGCTAAGGGTCTTCGCGTGTACAAGACGACCGCGGAGAAAGTCACCAGCCAGCACGAATGGGTCAAGGTCGAAATCCTGGCGCAGGGCAACCGCGTCCGCTCCGCGTTTAACGGCGTCCAGGTAATGGAGTGGCGAGAGCCGGATCCTAACCGGATCAAGGCCGGTCCCATCGGCATCCAACTCCACGCTCTGGATGGGCCGCAAGAGGTATTGTACAAGGACATCGTGGTCGAGACCTTCCCCCGGGAAGACCGTCTGATCACACTGAAGAGGTGACCGGCGCACAGACTGCCGAAATGCCGTTAGAAATGCAATAATGGACCCGGACCTCAATCCAAAAGGACATTCCATGAAGCTACTTACCGCCGCGCTCCTGTTTACCGCCGTGGTATGCGCCCAGCCCATCCCGGCCAATCCGCTGATGACCGTTTCGAAGAACATCTATGCCATCGCAAAGAGCGACGTGCTTCGTTCCGTGGACAAGATTCCGGACGACATGTGGTCCTTCCAGCCGACGCCGGACGTCCGCACCGTGGCGCAATTGTTCGCTCACATTGCCGACGGACAGTACGAGTTCTGCGGCGCCGCCGCCGAGGGAAAGAGTGTCTCGAAGGATATTGAGAAGACTTTCAAGACCAAGGCCGAGATCGTGCCCGCGCTGAAAGAGGCCTTCGCCTATTGCGACGCCGCCTACGCCAAGCTGACCGACGCCAATGCCGCCGAAGTCGTCCCCTTTGGCGGCATGAGGATCACCAAACTCGGAGCCCTGGACTTCAACACCGCCCACACCATGGAGCATTACGGCAACCTGGTGACCTACATGCGCATTAAGGGCATCGTGCCGCCCTCGAGCGAACCCCGGCCGCCCGCCGCCGCCAAGAAGCAGTAGCGCTGCTTTGAGTGGGGATGTCGCGCCGGAGAGATCCAATCACCCGAGCGGCGGCCCCGACTCGCCGCCAGCTTACAATTGAATTTCGGGGATTCGATTGGAGAACAAGGAAATCGCGCGCGTGCTGGCGGAGACCGCCGACCTGATGGAGATTGCGGCCGAAGACTCGTTCCGCATTCGCAGCTACCGCAACGGGGCGAGCGCGGTGGAATCGAATCCGGACCGGATCGAAGATATTCTGCGCGACCCGGCGCGCAAGGTCACCGATATTCCGGGGATCGGTAAGGGGCTGGCCGCGGTGCTGGAGCAGATTGTCGCCACCGGCTCCTGCGACCGGCGCGATCAGTTGCTCGAAAAGTTTCCTCCCACGGCGCTCGAGTTTCTGAAAATTCAGGGCCTGGGGCCGAAAAGCATCGCCCTCATCTTCGAGCATTTCCGCATCTCGACCATCGATCAACTGGAAACGCTGTGCCGCGAACAGAAGCTGCGCGAGTTGCCGCGCATGGGTGCCAAGCTGGAAGAAAAGGTGCTGCGCTCGATCGCCCAGTATCGCGTGCGCAGCGGCCGTTATCTGCTGAGTTATGCCGAAAGCATGGCCGACGAGTTGAGCGCGGCGCTCCTGGCGGTGGAGGGCGTCGAGGCTGTCACTCCCGCCGGCAGCCTGCGGCGCGGACGCGAGACCGTCGGCGACCTGGACCTGCTGGTTACCGGGCCGAACGCTACTCGCGCCCTCGCTACCTTCGTCAAGTATCCGCGCGTGGAAGAGGTGTTGGGCCACGGCGAAAACAAGGCCAGCGCCAAAGTGGGCCGCGAAGGTCTGCAGGTGGACGTTCGCGCCCTGCCGCCCGAAAGCTTCGGCGCCGCCATGCAATATTTCACCGGCAGCAAGGACCACAACGTCGCCATCCGCACTCGCGCCGTCCGCATGGGTCTCAAGCTGAGCGAATACGGACTGTTCCGTTCCAGCGACGATTCGCTGGTTGCCGCGGCCACCGAGGAAAGCATCTACCAGGCGCTGGGCTTGCCCTGGATTCCGCCGGAGCTGCGCGAGAATTCGGGCGAGATCGAAGCCGCCGCCGAAGGCCGCCTGCCGGAACTGGTCGAATTGAGCCAGGTCCGCGGCGACGTGCACATGCATACCACCGAGACCGATGGCCGCGCCAGCCTGGAAGAAATGGCCGAAGCGGCCCGCCAGCGCGGCTACGAGTACGTCGCCATCACCGACCATTCCAAGGCCCTTGCCATGGCCAACGGGCTCGATGAAACGCGCGCCGTGGCCTTCGCCCGCCAGATTCGCGAGCGCAACCGCGAAGGCTCGCTCGGCATCCGCATTTTCTCCGGCATCGAGTGCGACATTTTGAAAGACGGCGCCATGGACCTGTCGGACGACGCGCTGGCCGAGCTCGACCTGGTCGTCGGCAGCGTGCACAGCCACATGAACCTGGAAGCCGCGGAGATGACCGACCGGCTGCTGCGCGCGCTGGAGTGCCCGCACCTGCGCATTCTGGGCCATCCCACCGGGCGCATTCTGCTGCACCGCGACCCGTTTCCCTTCGATTTCGAACGCGTGGCCGCCGAAGCCGCGCGGCGCGGCGTCTGGCTCGAAATCAACGCGAGCCCGGAGCGCCTCGACTTGCACGGCGCCCTGATCCGGTCCGCCAAAGCCAAGGGCGCCCGCTTTACCATTTCTACCGACGCCCACCACCCCAAGCACCTGGCCAACATGCGCTACGGCGTCACCACCGCGCGGCGCGGCTGGCTCGGGCCAAAGGACATTTTGAACACGCTCGCGGCAGCGGATTTCGCCGCCGCCATTCACGCCAAATCATGAAAATCACATCGTCGAAAAAAGTGTACGACTGCGGCCTGTTCTGGGTCACCGAGGACCGCGCCGTCGATTCGAAAACCAATTTCAAGATCAAGCGCTCGGTGGTGCGCCATCGCGGCTCCGCCGTGATGATGGCTGTCGATGGCGAGAACCGCATTCTGCTGGTGCGCCAGTTCCGCCTGCCCGCCGCAAAGTATCTTTGGGAATTGCCGGCGGGCAGCGTGGACCCCGGCGAAAAGCCCTTCGCCACGGCCCGCCGCGAGTTGATCGAAGAGACCGGCTACCGGGCCAGAAGCTGGAAAAAACTGGCCTCGTTTTTTGTGAGCCCCGGTTTCGTGGCCGAGCGCATGACCATCTACCTTGCCACCGGTCTCACCGCCGGCGAAGCCCAACCCATGCAGGACGAGCGCATCGAAACCCGCTGGTTCGCCGCCGCCGAGGTGGAGCGGATGATCCGAGCCGGCAAAATCGAAGACGCCAAGACTATGATTGGGTATTTCACCTGGAAGAACGGCAAGTAACCAATGACTGCAAATTCGAACTCTTCTTCGCTCTTGTTTGAGCCTTTGATTTTGCGCGCTGTCACGCTGCGCAATCGCATCGCCGTATCGCCCATGTGTCAGTACTCCGCCGTGGACGGTTTTGCCAACGACTGGCACCTGGTCCACTTGGGAAGCCGCGCCGCCGGAGGCTCCGGATTGGTGGTGATGGAAGCCACCGCGGTCGAAGCGCGCGGGCGCATTTCGCCCTTCGATACCGGCATCTGGAGCGACGCCCACGTCGAATTCCTTTCGCGCATCACCCGTTTCATCGGGTCCCAGGGCGCCGTCGCCGGGATTCAGTTGGCGCACGCCGGGCGCAAAGCCAGCACGGCGCGTCCGTGGGAGGGCGGCAATCTGGTGGCGGAATCCGCGGGCGGCTGGCAGCCGGTGGCGCCTAGCGCCCTTCCTTTTGACGAAGGCGATCCGGCGCCGCACGAGCTGAGCGCGGCCGAAATTCACGGCATCGTCGAGGCTTTCGCCGCGGCGGCGCGCCGCGCCCTGGCGGCCGGTTTCGGGCTGGTCGAGGTTCACGCCGCGCACGGCTACCTGGCGCACGAGTTCCTTTCGCCGCTGAGCAACAGGCGCCAGGACCAGTACGGCGGCTCCCTCGAAAACCGCATGCGCTTCGCCTTGGAAGTAGTCGAGGCCGTCCGCGCCGCCTGGCCGGAGCATCTGCCGCTGTTCGTGCGCATTTCCTCGACCGACTGGGTTCCGGGCGGATGGGATATCGCCGATTCGGTCGCGCTCGCGCGGCGCCTGAAGCTCCTCGGCGTCGACCTGGTCGATTGCTCCTCGGGCGGTTCCTCGCCGGCGCAACGGATTCCGCTTGGCCCCGGTTACCAGGTGCCCTTCGCCGAACGCATCCGCCGTGAAGCCGGCATCCCCACCGGAGCGGTCGGCTTGATCACCACCGCCCAACAGGCCGAGCAGATTCTTCGCGACGGAAAGGCCGACCTGGTCCTGCTGGCCCGCGAGTTTCTCCGCGACCCCTACTTCCCCATCCGCGCCGCCCGCGAGTTGGGCGCCGAACTGCCAACGCCGGTGCAATACTACCGGGCGTTCTGACAGGTCCCGCAATCGCCGGGGCTGTCATGAGATAACCGGTCCAACGGGGCTACTATGGAATCCATGACACCGAGCAAAAACCGTAGAATCGTCCTCGCCGCCCGGCCCCAGGGCGAACCCAAGGACTCGGATTTCCGCCTGGAGGAAGTGGACATTCCCTCGCCCGGCGATAACCAGGTCCTTTTGCGAAACCTGTACCTGTCTCTCGATCCGTATATGCGCGGGCGGATGAATGCCGGGCCTTCCTATGCCGCCCCGGTGGAACTGAACTGCGTCATGGAGGGCGGAACGGTGAGCGAGGTGGTGGAATCGAGGTCCTCGTCGCTCAGTCCGGGAGACGTCGTGTTGAGCTATGCGGGATGGCAGGAGTACGCCGTGGCGGCCGACGACATGGTCCGCAAGCTCGATCCCGCCGCCGCCTCGGTTTCCACGGCGCTGGGGGTGCTCGGGATGCCCGGCATGACGGCCTACACCGGACTGTTGAACATCGGCCAGCCCAGGCAAGGCGAAACCGTAGTGGTAGCCGCGGCGGCTGGCGCGGTGGGGTCCGCGGTGGGACAGATTGCCAAAATCAAAGGCTGCCGCGCGGTGGGGATTGCGGGAGGTCCGGACAAGTGCGGCTACGTTCGCAACGAGCTCGGATTCGATGCCTGCGTCGATCACAAGGGCTCTTCGTTCGCGCACGAACTCAAGGCGGCCTGTCCCAACGGCGTCGATGTATATTTCGAGAATGTCGGCGGCGCGGTGCTGAAAGCCGTCGTGCCACTGCTGAACAAATTCGCGCGGATGCCGGTGTGCGGATTGATCGCGCAGTACAATATGTCGATCTCGGCGTTACCCTCCGGGCCGGATTGGAGTCCGGTGCTGATGGCTTCGGCGCTGATGAAGCGGCTGACCATCCGAGGGTTCATCGTGTCCGATTTCGAGCCGCAGCGCGGCGAATTCTATCGGGAGATGAGCGCGTGGTTCCGTGAAGGCCGGATCAAGCATCGGGAAGATGTGGTGGAGGGGATTGAGAACGCCGTTGGCGCCTTCCAGGGCCTTCTGCGCGGCCGGAATTTCGGCAAGTTGTTAGTGCGGATGAAGCGGTGAGGCGGCTTCGCGCCCGTCGCTGATGGCCGATCACCGTGGGGCAGACCATCGTTTCTTGTGGTCTGCCCTAGACCCGGCGCTCGACCATGCTCACTCGTCCCAGCCCTTCGCCATGCCGCTCGCAGGGGGACTGCCATCGAGCCAGTGACCAGGGGGCAGACCACAAGAAACGATGGTCTGCCCCACCTCAGGCCAGCGAACGGCCGGGCTCGGCCCGGAGGATCGTCTTGTATCGGACAATTCCGAACGGCCTATGCGGCGTGAAGGCGCGTTAGAATTTGAGTCTATGCGAAAACTTCGATTCGGTGTACTGGGCGCGGCGCGGATCGCGACCACGAAGGTGATTCCCGGCATGCAGCGCGGCACGATGACCGAGATCGCCGCCATCGCTTCCCGCGACGCGGCCAAGGCGGCGAAAGCGGCCGGCGAGCTCGGTATCGCCAAGGCGTACGGCAGCTACGAGGAGTTGCTGGCCGATCCCGAAATCGACGCCATCTACAATCCGCTGCCCAACCATCTGCACGTGCCGTGGTCCATTCGCGCGGCCGAAGCCGGCAAGCACGTGCTGTGCGAAAAGCCGATCGGCATGAACGTGGCCGACACGCGCGAGTTGATGGCCGCCCGCGACCGCACCGGGGTGACCATCGGCGAAGCGTTCATGGTGAACGCCCACCCGCAATGGGTGCGGGTGGTGGAACTGGTTCGCGGCGGCCACATCGGAGGGCTGCGCGCGGCCGTGTGTTCCTTCGGCTATTCCTTGCTCAACCGCCGCAACATCCGCAATATTCTGGAGTACGGCGGGGGCGGCTTGATGGACATCGGCTGCTACCCCATCCACGTAACGCGGCTGGTGTTCGGCGAGGAACCGCGGCGGGTGGCCGCGACCATCGTGCGCGATGCCGATATGGGCACCGACATTCTGACTTCGGCCATTCTCGAATTTCCCTCCGGGCATGGCACCTTTACCTGCTCGACGCAGATCGTGGGCAACCAGACCGTGCAGTTTCTGGGGACCAAGGGGAAAATCGATCTGGAGATTCCGTTCAATGCCGTGCCCGACGCGGTGTCGCGCATCCGCATCGACGACGGCAGCGACGTGCGGGGCTCCGGCGTTCGCGTCGAGGAGTTCGCGCCGGCCGACCAGTACACCCTGCAGGGCGATCTGTTTGCCCGCGCCGTCTACGAACACACGCCGCCGCCGGTGCCGCTGGAGGATTCGCTGCGCAACATGGCCGTGATCGATGCCGTGTTTCGCGCCGCCGAGACCGGCCGGTGGGAAGAGCCGCTTGCCTAAGGGTCAAAGCCTGAAGGCGGCGCCCTGGCCGGCGCTGGAGAAAGCCCAGCAATTCCGAGCCATAGTGGCCGAGGCGAAGCGCCGCATCGGGAACGCGGTAGAGTGGTATCCCTATGACACGATATCCGCCCTGGCGCACTTCGACGGCTTGCTGAGCGCCGCGAATCGGCATTTGCTCGAGCCCAGGGAGGGCGCGCGGCGGGTGCTCGACCTGGGCTGCGGCGACGGCGAAATGTCGCTGTTCCTGGAGTGGCTGGGGTTCGAGGTAGTGGCCGCCGACCACCCCCGCTACAATCACAACGGCATGCGTGGGGTACGCGCCTTGCGCGACGCGCTCGGCTCCCGCCTGGAAATTCACGAAATCGATCTGGATGCCCTCGCCTTTCCCCACGGCAGCTACGACCTGATTATTCTGCTCGGCGTGCTGTACCATTTGCGCAATCCCTTCTACGCGCTGGAACAAATGGCGCGATACGGGACTCGCTGCCTGTTGAGCACGCGGGTGGCGCGCCGGCTGCCGGGCGGCAAATCGCTGCCCAAGGACGCTGCCTGGGCGTATTTGCTGGACGAGAACGAAATCGCCGGCGACGACAGCAACTATTTCGTTTTCTCCGATGCCGCCCTGCGCCTGCTGTTGAAGCGCACTCACTGGCGGGTTCTCGATTACCTCAGCACCGGTGCCGGCGGCAACAGCGAACCGGTGCGCCTCGACCGCGACGAGCGCGTCTTCTGCCTGATCCAAAGCGAGCACGACCGCCTGGCGGACATGGAACTGGGCGAGGGCTGGTATCCGCGGGAAGAAACCGGCTGGCGCTGGACCGCGCGGCGCTTTTCGGCCACGCTGCCGGCGCCGTTTTCCGAGAGTCCGCTTGCCCTGACAATGGAAGTCTATGTCTCCGATGAGCTGCTGCGCCGGCAGGAACCGTTTCAACTTGCCATCGCGGTCAACGGCAGCCCTCTCGCTCCCGCCGTTTTCACTCAAGCGGGCGTCCAGACCTTCGAGCGCGAACTGCCCGCCACCGGGGACCGTACGCTGCGTCTGGAAGGCGCCACCAGCGCGAGCCTGGCTCCGGACTCTTCCGACCCAAGGGAACGCGGCATCGTAGTTTCAAGCGTGAGGGTGACGGCGCGAAGGTGACGGGGTGAATGATCGAGGAAACTCGGTCCGCTCTACGGTCGCGCGGCCGGTGCGCTTCTTAGTCACGGCAAACGCAACAATATTCTCCCAACCCCTGCAACCACTTACAGCCATCACGCCCTCGTCACCCCCCACCCGCATCGTACAGTATAGTCGCGGAGTCCCTCGTGGAGCGGACTCTCAGTCTGCCACGCCGGGACTCCTTCCCGGCGCCCGTCTCGCATCGGCTGTGATGCCACGCGGGAACGCCACGCGCCTCGCCGCTGCTGCGCTTGTCTCGACATACCACTCAGGAGCTTTAACTATGGCCTACGAACCGTCATCCACCCCGAAACCCCGCGACCCGCGCGCCCTCAACGCCTACCGCCACGGCCTCACCGGCCAGGTCCACATCCTCACCCCCGACGACGAGATCGCCTACAAGAAGCATTGCGCCGGCATCCACGAGTCTTTCGCCCCTGTCGGCGGCATGGAAACCGAACTCGTCCAGGCCATCGCCGACGACCGCTGGAGCCTCGACCGCGCCGTCGGCATCGAAGGCTCCATCTTCGCCATCGGTGTCGGCCAGCCCACTCACGGCTCGTCCGGCAATCCCCAAGTCGATGTCGCCCTCGCCCAAGCCCGCGTCTGGCTCGCCGAGGGCAAGAACCTCCAGCTCCTC
>PLRS01000127.1 GCA_003164035.1 Bryobacterales bacterium
GCTTCGAATATCGAAGGCTACGCTACGCAGCGGATTCTATAATCTGTGCGAGGCCATCGGCGAGCGCTACCGAATGGGTTTTACCACCGCCCGTGTCCGGGACTGAGCCAGGACTAAGCCGATATACGCCGGTAAATGCCACTGGCCCCATTGTGGAAGCATATGTTGGCCGCTAAGTAAGCGCCGGTGCGGTCTTTCCTGCCGAATGCGCTGATAGCGCGGAGGTTGGATATGCGCTACCAGCGCATATGCTTTATTTTGAAACCAGTTGGTTTCGAGCCTGTCCGTCGGGCGGCTTTTCCGTCTAACCCGCAACGATCGCGTCGTTGACCGAAGCGAATCGCCGAAGTGCAGCACGTGATGGAACTGGGCTTTCAGATCGTTGCGCGGAAGGGTGCGGGGCAGTTTCGGGTTTTGGTATTCGACCGAATGAAACGCCTGCATTTCCCGCTGACCGTTTTCGCTGCGGAGGCAGTGAAGCGCTCGAGCGACAGCACCGCGCGCCTATATCTCAACGCCGTTATCCCATTCTTCGAGTGGCTGGAGAAGGACGAATCGCAGGGCGGCACCGGCCGAAGCTGGGACGATCCGCCTGAAGCCATTCGCCAAGGAGTTGGGGACTACCTCGTCGAGCGCCTGAAATGCAAAGTCAGGGAACATTACGCGGGCTTCCAACTGGTGTCCCTAACCGACGGCACCCAGACGACCGTTCGCGTTTTCTTGTCGGCTCTCAAGCTCTTCTACCGGGTCATGCGAGCGCAGGACCTATACCGACACGCTAACGCCTTGGTCGATGGTCCGTCTGCCGTACTGGCCGAAGTTCAGGATCGAATCGCCGGCGGCGACTCACTTCCGCGAATGCCGGAGGTCAGCGGCGTGGTCCATCCACGCAAGCAACGCCTGTCCGACAGCTACTTCAAGCTGGTGGGCGAGACTTGGATTCCCCAAGTCATTGATGATCCCGAGTTCCCCGCGCGAGTTCTGAGCGGTGGCCAAAGCGTCGGATGGCATCTACAAGAACAGTGCATTGCGCGAATTCTTTTCGAATCCGGATGCCGCGTGTCCGAAGCCGTGGGGCTCAGTTTGCGCGACTGGGCCGCGAGGGGTTTACTTCAGGAGGCGCAGGCATTCAACAAGGGGAGCCATGGCAGGCGGGTCAAGTTCATCCGTTTTTCCGCTGCAACCGCCAAGCTGCTACGGCGCTGGTTCGACACGGAACGCCGTCAGCTCGATCGCAACCACCATATGCTGGATGATTACCTCCAAAGTGCGGAGAACGACACGAACCTCTATCACGTGCCGCTCTTCCTGTGTCGCCGCGGAACGCAGCTGAGTCCGAAAGCATTTCGCGAGGGCTGCTGGAATCCAGCCTGCCAGGCTGCCGGCATAGAGGCTGACGTTCATCAAGCACGCCATTGGTACGTCACACAGGCCATTCGAAGCATATACGAGACCGCTAGATTAGAGTCCGAAATCAATCGCCGCCTGCGTGAGTTGATCGAGTACATGGGCTGGAAGAGCGGATGGGAAACTCTCCAGGCATACCAGCATTACTTCGACCCGCAACGTCATGCCGAGATACAGGATCAACTACATAAACGGATGGATCGGGCGTTGAAAGGCGATCTGGCACAACCGCCCAGCAGGCACCCGGCTGTGACCGCTCCCAGTGGGGCGGTTCTACAAGTCGAAAATGCTGGCCGCTCGAATCAAGATGGCGAACGCGATTCCGATCTTGAGTATCTGCTGGCTCTTGGAGGCGGACGTGGCATCCCCGGCGATGGAGAGTAAGGCGTGGCAGCGCCTGCGCGGCAGAATCGCGGACGACGTCTTCATGGCGCCGAGGACAGGCGGTGATCCGCACAATCAGGGACATTGGCCGGAGGTGCCTCACCGAGTCGTGAGCTATTTGGAGAGGAACGTATTATCGACGCCATGGGCAAACACCGCCGCGCTGTTGGCCGCAATCATGATGGCTCGCCGATTTGAAGTGAGCAGCATCATCGGTAAGATTGTCATTCTCCATTCTCGTTTCAGTTCCCTCTTCGCGTGCCTTGGGCTCGCGCGCATGGAGGACTGGGATGCAGCTCTGCATATCCCGATGTACTTGAGCGCGGAGATACTCCCAGACGACCCTCAATCGATCCGCCAGAGGTTCTGGGTGACATACAGCAGCGCCAGCAAGACGATGGCCCAGTGGCTCGGAACGTTTCCGGAATGCCAAAAGCCTCTCTATCAACAGTTCATCTTGCCTGTTTTGTCTCGTCTATTCGTCGAAGGTCTGGTACGGCAAAAGGAGGTGACCCAACAACAACAGCGCACTCGAAAGGCCGAGACGGATGCCGTGGTGCCCAGATTCGCGGCGATCCGAGCGGAAGCCCATTTTCGCTATAACCGCATCGCCCGATTGCGCCGAGCCTATTCGGATGCACTCCGCAGCTTAAAGCCAGGAACCGATTTCCCGCTGACGTTTTCATATGAGGAGGGCGAAGACAAGGAGCGGGGCATGCCTGCGCAGGAGCGATTATGGTTCAGGATCTGGGACCGGCGCAGCTTCGTCCTGGGCGCATGCCGATGCGTACTCGTACAATGCTGTGGCCACTGCACGTCGCGGCATCGGATCTTTTGCCGACGGCGTGAACCACGTCTTCCTGGAGTTTGTCCGCGCGGAGCGACTGTTTGGCGACGCGCCAGGGGCAGGGTTCTGGTTCGAGGAGATCTTCAGACTCGGCGTGATGGGGCTCAATCCGTCCGTGGGTTCGGCAGAGGAAGTGAAAGCCAAACAAGCTTGGTTGTCTTCCTGGGGATACGGCGGCACACCATTCCTTGCTGAGGTGAGCGGGTTGCTCACGTGGCCCGTGGCGGACGGACGGTTCATGGGATTCGCCCAGCGTCACATCACAGGGGTGCTCTTGGCGGTTGAGGCAATCTATGCCTGCGCCACTATCGGCTTGATGGCTATCGATCTTTTCACGACAACCGGCGCCCGGATGAACGAGGTGATGCAGATCCGACTGACTGAGGACTGCATCGTGCGCTTGAAGATGCCGCCACCGCCGGAGGCAAAGGATCAATCACCACGCGTCCGATACATTCTGCGACTGATTCCGAAAGGAGAGAAGGCCGACGTCCCGCAGGATTACTTCATTGGGGAGGAGACCAAGCGTCTTTTTGTGAAGGTCGCTCAGATGCTCGGCGACCACTACGGACTGCAACCCGGCCAAGCGCTTCCGAGTGTTGCATTCGATGTTGGGAGCGGCCGCGCCCACCGATTTGGAAAGGCGCCGTACCTGTTTCAGTATGGTCGCCGGCATTTGTCAGATGCCACGATCACCTCATGCATGCGTTTCCTCCTGCACGGGATGGTGTTTAGGACCCGTGACGGAAACCTGGTCGTGTTGAAGTCGCACTTGCTCAGACACTATGCCGCATGCGGCATAGGCGCCATGCCTTTGCCACTCATCTGTTGGAAGCCGGAGTCGATCTCCGCACGATCCAGATCCTGCTCGGCCACTCGAAACTGGAGACGACTGCCCGTTACCTTCACGTCGCCGATACCAAGGTGCGCGCGACCACCAGTCCGTTAGAACTCCTGGACCCACTCGACATTGTGCAGGCCGCCAGCACCTTTCCATCTGAGCCATGACCGAACATCGGCTCGAAGTGGCCGATGTTTTCCGCACTTATGGCGACGATTTTCTGGCGCGGTGGGGGTCCGTCCTCTCCCGCGCGCAAAGAAAAGCCTTCGACGATATTCGCGTCTGCCGCACGTCCGCTTTAGGCGGTCACGTGGAGCAGTGCGACCAGTGCGGGCATTGCGTCATCTCGTATAACTCGTGTCGAAATCGCAGTTGCCCGAAGTGCCAGGCCGCGGCTCGCGCCAATTGGTTGGCCGAGCGGGAAGCCGAACTGCTACCGGTGGAGTATTTCCACGTGGTGTTTACCCTGCCGCAGCAGATCGCCGCCTTGGCGTTGCAGAATGCCAGGACCGTCTACAGCATCCTCTTTCGGGCGGCGTCGGAGACGCTGCTGACCATAGCAGCGGATCCCAAGCACCTGGGTGCGGCCATCGGCTTCCTGGCCGTGCTCCACAGTTGGGGGCAGAACCTCCATCTCCATCCCCACATTCACTGCGTCGTGCCCGGCGGCGGGGTCAGCCCCGACAAATCCCGCTGGGTCGCTTGTGGCAAATCGTTCTTCCTTCCCGTCGAAGTCCTGAGTTGCCTCTTCCGCAAGAAGTTCCTGATCTATCTGCGAAAGGCGTTCCAAAAGGGCAAACTCCAATTTCACGGCGAACTGAAATCGTTGGCTGAGCCGGCGGCATTCGAGGCACTGTGTCAAAAGACCGGCGACGTGAAATGGGTAGTTTATGCCAAGCCGCCCTTCGGCGGACCGGAACAGGTTCTCAAGTATCTGGCCCGCTATACGCACCGTGTGGCCATCTCCAACCGGCGTCTGCTATCGATGGCGGACGCTCGCGTCACTTTCGAGTGGAAGGATTATGCCGATGGCAACCAGACCAAGACGATGACCTTGGAGGCGGTCGAGTTCATTCGCCGTTTCCTCCTCCATGTGTTGCCCTCCGGCTTTGTTCACATCCGCCACTTCGGATTCCTGGCTAACCGGAGACGAAAGGCGATGCTGGCGCTGTGCCGGTCCTTGCTGCCCGCTCCGCAAATGGTTGCCGCAGAAGTCGTAGATGCTGTCGTCGATCAGCACTCCACCACTGAGGAACCGGCCGCCCGCCGATGCCCAGTTTGCAAGGCCGGCAGGTTGATCTTCATCCAAGCCCTGACTGCCGCGGCGCTTGCTTGTTTGCCGCCGCCCTTGGCCGCAAATACTTCATGACCACCATGACCGTAACGTCGTGTAGATCTCCGCTCGGTTGTGCGACCCTCTTCAAGGCAACGGGAGATCCCTGTCTGAGACGGGTGTCGTGGTGTGCCAGCAATGCCAACTCCCACTTCCGACACCGACCTTTTGCCCTTCCCAACTGCGGAGGCACCTGCCTCCGCAGTTCATTTCCCTCGTCACCAAATTTGTTTGCCCCGGCGCCCGCCATCCGGAACCTCATTCAATCCCCATAGCTCCCGGTCCGGCTCAGTTCAACGAATTGTATCTGAAGTGCTCCGGCCGAACCGTTCCGTCATACCAGTGGCATCCGTGCGCCGGAGCCCTCCAGATACAATGCTCTTCGTTATCACACTCTAGGGGACGAGACGAGAGACCCCCATGAATTGGGTGGCTCTGCGGTGCTGAGATCTCATTTTGACGCCCTACGCGGCGGCAGGAGCACCAATTCGGCAGCTTCCTCAGCCTCCTTGAGGAGCGTCTTGCGCGGCGTGCCTATCTGCGCACGCATGGTCAGCCCACGCGCTAAATCCGTGACTTGGGTTGTGCGCGTGGCTACGGGAAAGTCGGACGGGATTTCTCCAGCAGTGATCCCGTCCCGGAAACGGCGCTCCACTAGCGCCGCGCCGCCCGCGACCGCGTTCTGTAGGAACTGCCGGACCTCAGCGTCGTTCACAAGCGGCGCGACGCACACCATAAGGCAGCCTGGGGCGGACCCTTTCTCGGTCGCACTTTCGACGGCGTACCTCAGAAAGCCCGCGATCGAGTCGCGGAGACCCTGTGGCGAAAGGAGTGCCTTCGCGGCTGATGCACCCTTCCGTTCTGCGTACGCCTTAAGGACGCGCAAGAATATCGCCCGCTTGTCCCCAAAGACCGCATACAGGCTCGGCCGTCCGACGCCCATCCCGGCGACGAGATCGTCAATCGTCACTCCGTCGTAGCCTTTCGACCAGAACACCTGAGTCGCCTTTTCCAGCGCCCCCGTCTCGTCGAAGCTGCGCGGCCGACCCCGCGGCCTGGCGGTATTTTGAATCATGTGGTTCAAAACTCCTTGACAATTTCCATCGAACCATTATATAACTGAATAGTTCGAAATTGGCAAGCCGGCTCTGGCCTCGCGAGGCCTCACGACTCGGCCTTCATCCTTCGTCACGGAGACGCCCATGAAACATTCGTTCGCGCTCGTTACCGGCACCACTTCCGGGCTCGGTTATGCGGCAGCCAGCATGCTCGCCACCAATGGCTACCGCCAGGTCATCGTCACCGGGCGCAGCCTGGCCGGGGTCCAGAAAACGGCCGCTCAACTCGCGGCTGAGACCAAGAAACAGGTCTTCACGCCGCTGGAACTCGATCTGGACTCGCCGTCCAGCGTTCAGTCCGCGCTCGCCGAGCTGGTCAAGCGGGGTCAGCCGATCGATTTCCTCCTGCTCAACGCCGGGATGGTCCCAGGTAAGAAGCGCGTGCTCACTGTGGCGGGCATCGAGGAAGCTCAGGCCCCGCTGATCGGCCATCATCAACTGACTATCGGGTTGCTCCGCGCCAACCTGCTGAGCCCCAACGCGCGGATTGTCATCGCCGGCGCGGAACCTGCCCGTGGGGGCGTGCCGATGTTCAGCTACACCGATGTGCCAGCCTTCGCGGCCAAATACTTCCGGGGAGACCGGACCGCCGCTATCGAAGCCCTGATTCGCAACGGGCCAAACGTGAAGTACGTGCCCAACAATACGTATGCCGACGCGAAGCTCATTATCGCCTGGTGGGTCGCGGCGCTGGCGCGCCGGCTACCCTCCGGCATGGCCGTGTTCGCTGTCTCGCCCGGTGGGGCGACCGCCACCAAGGTGGTGCGAAACGCTGGCCCGGCGTTGAAGTATCTGTTTATCCCAATCGTGAACCTCATTCCCGGCATGAATCAGACGCCGGAGACCGCGGCCCGTCGGTACCTCCAGGCGTCGGAGTTCGGAACCGACGTCTCAGGGCAATTCTTCGCCTCGGCTCAAGGGAAGTTCTCAGGCCCAATTGAGGTGCAGCGCCAGCCACACCTCTACGATCGCGCCAGCCAGGAAGCCGCGTGGCAGGCCGTCGTCAAGGTCTCTGGAATCGACTTACCTTACCCAGCATCCGTGAGCGCGGTGTCCTGAAGGAGCGCCGGTCGCGGCGAAACGGTTGCGGTGACCAGAATCGGCAGGCGATTGCGCCGCTGCGTGCTCGTCCACGGGGCCCTACGGTATTGTGAAATAACTAGTTCAAAACTCCCTTGACCGCAGCCTCCGCGCCTGATTATTGTACCAAACAGTTCACAATCAGCAAAACAACTCTAACCTCGCAAGGAAAATACATATGGAACGGTACCAAGATAAAAAGGTGGTGATTATCGGTGGCACGAGCGGCATGGGGCTCGCGACGGCGAAGATGCTCATGGATGGGGGCGCGCGCGTCCTAGTGACGGGGAGGTCGCAGGCCGGCCTGGAATCGGCGCAGAAAGAGCTTGGAAAGGACGCCCTCGTGGTTTCGAGCGACGCGCGCTCGTTGACGGACATCGACGCCCTCGCCTCTCGGGTGAAGGCCGAGTTCGACACTTTCGACCTGCTCTTCGTCAACGCCGGGTTCAGCATCCGAGCGCCTCTCGAAAGCATGACCGAGGCCGTCTACGACGAGATGTTCAACCTAAACGCCAAGGGACCGCTCTTCACGGTGCAGAAACTCGCGCTGCTGATCAACCGGGGAGGCTCTATCGTCTTCACGACCTCAATCGCCAACGTCAAGGGAATGCCTGGCAACGCCGCATACGGAGCAGCCAAGGCCGCGCTGCGATCATTCGCTCGGACGCTCGCCACTGAGTTGCTTCCTCGCGAGATTCGCGTCAACGCGGTGACGCCCGGTCCCATCGACACGCCGATCTTGGGCAAGATGTTCCCCGATAAAGACGCGGCCGCCCAACTCAAGGAGAAGATGACCGGCATGGTTCCCATGAAGCGCTGGGGGACGCCGGAGGAAGTCGCGAAGGCCGTTCTCTTCCTCGCGTTCGATGCGACCTTCACGACCGGCGCCGAGCTTCCGGTAGACGGAGGATGGTCTCAACTCTGAGATGTGGACCATCCGGGAGGGTAAGCTGGCATCTAGAACGGTCTTCAATGACACGCATACATTGCGCACTTGATGCAATGGCGAAGGCGGTGGCGGTGGCGGCGGCTCGGTCGTCGCCACTGCGCGCTCCGCCCCGAGAGGAAACATCGTGTTCGGCGCGACCATCACGACCGGCGCGCAACTCCCAAGGGAGGGCACAGCATGAGCCACACCTCAGAGAAATACTGCCGCTCCTGTAGGCCGTTCCACAAGCTGGTCGATGTTCCGCCCGTGAAGCAAAGAGATTACCCAACCGAGTGGACCTTGCCTGTCCTCCTCGAGCGCTCCAGCTCACCGCTGGAGTGAATTAGCTGACATATTTGGAGAGCCCCAAAGGAGTCTTATGAAAAGAGTTGTTTCGAGTCTTTCTTTCGTCCTGTTCGCCGTCGCTACGGCCTTACGAGCGCAGAACCCCATGACCGCCGAGGTAACTGCGGTCTACAAGGAAGTGAGCGCTAATATCCTCAAGGCAGCTGAGAAGATGCCAGAAGCGGATTACGCGTTTAAGCCAGCCCCTGAGGTCCGAACTTTTGGACAACTGATTGCGCATGTCGCCGATGCGCAGATGGCGATGTGCAGCATGACGAAAGGTGAAATGAAGCGCGGCGACGCCGCCTCAAAAACAAGCAAGGCCGATCTGGTTGCCGCGCTCAAAGCGTCCGGCGAACTCTGCGACGACGCTTACAGCGGGATGACCGACGCCGACGGGGCGGCGATCGTCAAGACGCCGCTCGGCAATAAATCAAAACTCAGCCTGCTTAATTTCAACGTGGCCCACGATAACGAGATGTACGGGACCATGTCGGTTTATCTGCGGATCAAGGGTATTGTGCCGCCATCTACCGAGGCTGCGGCGGCTGCGCGGCAGGCAAAATAAAGGTCCCTCGTTGAGCTGACCAGGCACCAAAGAGGTCACCCGAGCAGCGACGTCTTAGCGCCGGACAACGTAGAACGCTTCCTGAACTTGCAGTACGCTTGGCCCTGGAAATGTTGAGCGCCGTACCAGAGAGCGAGATGTCGATTAGCGGGAAGACGGTCCTCATCACGGGGGCGACGAGTGGACTCGGGTTGGCCACGGCCATGCTACTAGCGGAACGTGGTGCGGAAGTCGTGATGGTGGGACGTGATCGAACGCGGGCGAATTTCATGCGTACGGAAGTTGCGAAGTGTGCTGCGGGCAACGCGCCGATCTTGTTCCTCGCAGACTTGTCGTCCCAGGCAGAGATCCATCGTCTGGCTGAACGGCTTCACGGATGTTTCTCGCGGATCGATATCCTGATCAACAATGCGGCCGCTGTGTTCGCAGAAAGAGAAGTGACGCCGGATGGTCTTGAGAAAACCTTCGCCGTTAATCACCTTGCGCCGTTCGCGCTAACTCACCTTCTGCTCGATCTCCTCCGGGCCGCGCCCGCCGGAAGAATTCTCACCGCGTCCTCGGAGTTCCATAGCGGAGAACTGGATTTTTCCAATCTCCAGGGAGAGCGGCAATACAACTGGTGGGGAGCCTATAAGCGCTCGAAGCTTTGCAACATTCTGTTTACTTGCGAACTCTCCCGGCGCCTCGCAGGATCGACGATTACCGCGAACTGTTTTAGTCCCGGACCTACGCTCACACGCCTGGGTGACAACATGTGGGGTCCACCTGCAGCAGTCCCGTGGTTGTTGAAGCGCATTCCAACGTTGCTTGCATTTCCGGAAGGCGCAGCGAGAACTCCCGTCTACGTCGCGTCCTCGCCCGATCTGGACGGTGTCACAGGCAGATTCTTCATGCGGCGCCGAGAGGCGCGCACAAAACAGATTACTTACGACAACAGCGTCGCAGCCAGGCTTTGGAACATGAGTCAAACGCTCTACGAGAGCCGCGCCAGCGCCGGATCGCGAACAGAGTAAGATAGGAATGGTGAATGGAAGACGATCTCAGCAAGTTTCATCATGAAGACGACGCATTAGACCGCGAGCTAACTTCCCTCGTCCGGGAAGTGGAGCATGAGAAAGCCGTTCGACGGGCCGGAATTGAAATATTGGTGATGTTGGGAAGCGACGAAGCGCTTAGGTTTGATGTGTGAATCCGGAAGGAGCTAACGGACAAACTATGAATAGAGAACAATCCTCCAAGGTAGCCAAGGCCGAACTCGATTTAAACAACGCGCTCGTGAATGCAGACATCAGCAACGGTTACGAAGAGTACCTCGCGCTTTTCGACCAGTTTTATGATGAAAATGTCGAGGTGGCAAGTGACAGCAATCCCGTTCCGCTCGTCGGCAAAGCCCGCGTATTTCCCATCATTTTCAACTTCCTGATGCCGCTCCATATCATGGCCGAAATCGGCGGGCTCTCCGTCGGCCTCCGATATACTCCCCTCTTCAGCGACAAGCGTGAAGAACAACACGCCGACTGGTCCCTCGATCTTGTAGGCGCCACCGGCCGCAGCGTGATGGTGAGCTGGTCGTCTGCGCGGCGATGGAAAGACGCGCGTGTCATATACGAGCGCCATTCGGACCATCGCCAATTTGGCGAAGCTCTCACGATGATAGATCTTGATTTCGGACCCAGGGGCATGGGAGCGAAACCCAGGATTCACGACGTTGTGTAGGTGATAACCGAAAGACGTTCGGCTAAGATAAGCGGATTCGCTAAAGATCATCCTGAAACAAGGACGGCAATACCATGAACCCGTCCAGTGCAAAGACCTGGGCGACACCGAAATGACGGCCAACCGCAGTGGCACGTGGGACGACCTGAAGGCCCGACCCCGCTGTGAGGTTCGCCGCCAGCCTCGGGTTTGAATTGCCGTGAGCGACGCTTCCACAAATGACAGCCAATCATTTGCGGCGTTGAACTCGCGTGCTTTGAAAGCTCTTAAGAATTGCCTCGGCGCGCGAGAGAATCGGAATCTCCTTCGAATTCCCATAGAGCATTCGAATGGAGAAGGCGCCATCAATGATGCTCAGTATCGCCGCGGCCGCCGCCCTTTTGTCGATTGCCAAGGGCTTTAGCAGATCGGTTAGAAAGTCAAGAATCTTGTCTTGGTGTTCGATCGCCAGGCGATGGTACGGGTGGGCAGTATCCGGGAATTCGGATGCGATACGAAGGAACGGGCAGCCGATCATTTCGGGCCAGTTCGCCATTTGTTCAAACTTTATCAGAGCCTCACACAGATCCTTTGCGGGAGTGGGACGAGAGAGATAGTCCCAAAGAGCCCGATCGCGGTTTTCGAGGTACGCGAGCACGAGGACATCCTTGCTTTCGAAATGCCGATAAAACGTCGCCTTTGCGACTTCGGCGAGGGACATGATTTTCTCGGTGCCGGTCGCGCGGACCCCATCTGCGTAGAACAGCCGGTCGGCTACCTCCAGAATTCTCTTCCGCGGATCAATGTTCTTGCTCTTACCCATGAAATTCATCTTGACATGAGACAGACGGGTCTGTCTATAATAAACCGTGTAGACAGACCTGTCTGTCTTAATTGCTCGATTTCAGAAAGGAAGCTGTTATGAGTACCCAAACCAATCTGTTCGCTCCGCTTGGCGTAGAAACTGCCCCGGAGAAGTCTCGGCCACTTCTAGAAAAGATCCAAAAGTCGTTTAAATTCATTCCCAACCTCTTTGGGGTGTTCGCGAACTCCCCCGTTTTGCTTGAAGGCTATTTGGGATTGGATGGCGCGTTTGAGAAGGGGAGCCTGAGTGCTGTGGAGCGCTCGATCGTTCTACTCGCTGCCAGCGTTGAAAACAGCTGCAAGTATTGCACGGCGGCTCATAGCACGGTGCTGAAGGCCTTCCTGCATGTGCCGTCCGAGGTCGTCTCCGCCGTCAGGTCCAACCTGCCGCTGCCCGACCCGAAGCTCAACTCACTCGTGGTTCTCACGAGGGAGATCGTCTCCAAGCGTGGACATGTGGAAGCGCAGACGATCGAGAACTTCCTCGCCGCAGGATACCGTAAGGACCAAATACTCGAGGTTCTGATGGGCGTCGCTCTCAAGACGATGAGCAACTATTTGGATCACATTTCCCCGACTGAACTCGATCCGGCATTTTGGTCTGAAGGCTAGGTGGGTTTTCGAGCCTACCTGCAGCGGGCAAACCGCAAGGGATCAGATACAACGGAGAACTGCTCATCATGAACACTAAGCCTACTATCGTGCTTGTGCACGGAGCACTCGAAGACTCGTCGCTTTGGACTCATGGCGTAATCCAGGGGCTCCAGCGCTACGGCTACTCGGTCAAGGCCTTCTCCAATCCCTTGCGGGGTGTAGCGCACGACACTGCCGATGGTCTTGCCGCTGTGTAATCGTACGATGCTTGCGCAGGTCAATTAGCGCGCCGCGGCGAGCAGATGAGGATAGAGACGCGCCGATTCAATAACAGAGTTCGAACCCGGATTAACACAGCTACGCCATTTACAGGAGCCCCAGCATGACGAGCCTTTACGATCCCATAGTTTTCGGCGACATGAAACTCAGTAATCGTGTCTTCATGGCGCCATTAACCCGAAATCGCGGCACGCCAAACGGGGTGCCCGGCGAGTTGGCATCTACGTACTACAGCCAGCGTGCATCCGCTGGCCTGATTGTCTCGGAGGCGACCCAAATCTCGGCCATGGGAAAGGGTTATATCAACACCCCAGGCATCCATTCCGAGGAACAGGTCGCCGGCTGGAAGCCGGTCGTCGATGCAGTACACCGGTCGAACGGGCGAATGTTTCTTCAGCTGTGGCATGTGGGCCGGATCTCACACAGCAGCCTCTTGCCGGGAGACGCATCCCCGGTGGCGCCTTCCGCAGTCAGGGCACGCGCTCAGACGGTCGTTGAGACAGGGTTTGTCGATGTTTCAGAGCCCCGGGCTCTTAGCCTGACGGAGATCAGGCGCACGATCGAGGACTATGGTCGCGCTGCCTTCAATGCAAAGGCAGCTGGCTTCGATGGCGTGGAGATTCACGCTGCTAACGGTTACCTGATTGACCAGTTCCTTCGCTCCAAATCGAACGTCCGCACCGACACTTACGGTGGCAGCGCTGCCAACAGGGCGCGCTTTCTCGGTGAGGTCGTCGAGGCCGTCTTGAACGTTTGGGAACCGGGTCGCGTTGGGGTACGTATTTCTCCCCTCGGCACCTTCAACGACATGGGCGATGCGAATCCAGAGGAAACATTCGCGCGCGTTGTGGATGTGCTCAACGGGCATCGGCCCGGATACCTGCACGTCGTGGAAGAAGCTGTCCCCGTCGATGGCAAGGCGGACTTTTTCCGACGCTTGCGCTCGGCATGGAAGGGGATCTATGTCGCCAACGGAGGATACGATGGTGAGCGGGGCGAGCGCGCGGTCTCGGAAGGATCTGCTGATGCCGTCGCCTATGGCCGGCTTTTCCTCGCGAACCCCGATCTGCCCACGCGCTTAAGTCGTCGCGGACCGTTGAATGTGCCCGATACGAAGAGCTTTTACGGCGGCGACGAACGTGGCTATATCGACTATCCGGAGTGGGCCAACAGCGGAACCTAAATGAGGAGTACGCGACCTGCACGGCTGAACAAACAGTGGCGCGAGCATTCGCTGGCGCGCAGCTGAGATTACAGAAACCTAACATTACAGGAGCACGGAAATGGACTCGACCCAAATATTCTGGATGCAGCTTCTTACGAGCGTTGTCGTCTTCGGCATCGTCGCGGTGTGGTACGTTTGGCCGTCACTAACCAAACTCTCTCGTAACTCTGCTCTCATTCCGCTGCTCTTCGTGCATGTGCCCCGCTATGTGGGAATGACTCTATTAGTTGCGGGTATGGTCGATCCGAAGCTGTCCAAAGAGTTCCGTTCCAGTGCTGCTTACGGGGATCTCTTAGAAGCGGCGCTGGCCTTCGCTTCCATCTTTGGTCTGCGGGGCAACTGGCGTATTGCCGTTCCTCTGGTGTGGGTGGCCAACACGTGGGGGTTCGTGGACCTGCTAAACGGAGTACGCGGCGTCCTGCAGTTGAACGTGCCGAGCTTCAACCTGGCCACCTTTTGGTATGTCTACACGTTTTACGCTCCGTTGGTACTTGTTTCACATTTGATGATCTTTTGGATTCTGATCAAGTCTAGGTCTTGGAAGAAATAACCAGCTCTGGTTTGGTCAGCGGTGGCACGATGTCGTCGGCAGGGAGATCACCATCTGATTTGATGCGTTTGAAACGCTTTCGCACAACCTACGGCACTGCGCCCAACGAAAAGGAACCACAATGTCTTTATTGAAAAACAAGATCGCCGTCGTCACGGGGCGCAGCAGCGCATCGGCCTCGCGACCGCCAAGAGGTTCGTTCAAGTGGGCGCCTATGTGTTCATCGCCGGTCGCCGCCAGGCGGAGCTCGACAAGGCCGTCGCGGAGAGACGTTCGGTCAACAACTCAGTTTCAGCCAGGAGCGCGTGCCAGCCTCCGATGGAAGGCTTGTAGACGTCGGCAAGATCGTGGCCTGTCTCGGAAAGAAACTCCAGCAGGGTGGGACATCGTTGAAGTTGAGTCGTAAGAAATCTGAGCTCCGCGATCATTCTGGCGCCGCTTGCCTGCAACTGCGCCCGCAGATTATCCAGAATGAGCTTCCTCGATTCCTTGTCGAGCCGAAAAATAACAGTTTCCCGGAAGGCGCGTGATCCCAGTGTCGATTTGGTGCGCGACTTGCTGTCGGGTGCCACCAAACAGGGCGCGAAATCGTTGGTCGAAGCGGAATTCCCGTCGCTGGTTGCCTATGAAATCCAGCACTAAACAACTGGTCTTGCCGGTATCGAGTCGAAGGCCGCGGCCCAGCTGCTGGAGGAACACCGTCGCACTTTCTGTCGGCCGCCAAGAACAGTACGCAATCTGCCTCTGGGATGTCCACACCCTCGTTGAAAAGATCGACAGTGAATAGAACATTGACCGTGCGGCTGCGAAGCATCGATGCGGCCTGCGATCTTTCTTCGGCAGGAGATGCGCTGGTGATGGCTTGAGCAAGGTATCCCGGCATCGCGAAACGCCTGGGCCATAAACTCCGTGTGCGCGATGCTTACGCAGAAACCCAGCGCCCGAGCCTGCCGCCAGTCGCCATAGGTCTCCCAGACCTCCGTGATGATTAGGTTGGCACGACGGCTGTTCCCAATGTATCGCCGTTCGAGTTCGCCGACGGCGTAGGAACCGCGCGTCCAGGCGATTCCAGAGAGGTCGGTTCCATCATGGACGCCATAGTAGTCGAACGGAACCAGATATTGGCGCTCAACCGCGTGCCAGAGACGCATCTCGTCCGCGATTCGATGGTCGAACCAAGGCAGGATACTCTCCCCGTCCATGCGCTCTGGTGTCGCAGTCAACCCGAGCAGGATGCGAGGCTGGAGGGAACCGATCACCTCTCGATAGCCTTCGGCAGGGACATGGTGTGCCTCGTCGAGTACGGCATAGTCCCAGTACGTGGGACCTTGGGACTGCGAGGGTATCGCGCTAGAGACGACGGCCACCCTACGGTCGATGGCACTTCCATAAGTTGACTCCGCCTCAGCTTCATATGGTATACACTGCGCTGGCAGACGTTGACTCGCGCGCAACTCCGCTTCTTGAACTTCGCTCACATCCATGCCGCTGTACCTGGCCTCCAGGTGTGCGACCTGTGCTCGGCAGCTTGGCGACGTCGACCGCCAACTTTGGAAGGTAGTTTAGTACAATCGTCCCATTGGAGAGGGGAAATTGCGTGGCTGTTACGCCGATTCGCATTCTGAGCGTTGAGGACCATCCGGTTTTCCGCGAAGGCTTGAACACGATTATTGCGTCCCAGCCCGACATGCTGCTGGTTGCCCAGGCAAGCAACGGTTCGGAAGCCTTAGAAGAATTCCGCCGTCACCGACCAGACATCACCCTGATGGATCTTCGGCTTCCCGGGATCAATGGCACTGACGCGCTCATCGCCATCCGCGGGCTCCGCCGTCTTGCCGTAAAGGTCGAGCCCGTTCTGTTTTCGGTACGCGGCCCAGCGCTTTTCGAGCGTCTTCACCTGCTCGGCCGGCGCCATACCGAATCGGCCGAGCGACAAGATCGTGGCCCGAACGGTGACGTCGGGTTCGGCGGCCTCACCAACATGTCCACACCGCGAGCACCTGATAGCGGGCGGACGGATGTGCCGCTCAGCTCGGATCCGGTGAAGCAAGGTGTCAAGCTCGTCGCGCAGCTCAATTAGTTTCGCAAACGGCAGGTCGACGTGCCACCGAGCCCTGAGAATCTCGAGCATCTCTGGAAACCACGTCCTTTGAGGGTCACCAGCAGGCATTTCGCCTCCATTCTAGTCCCTCCCCCGGCACTTTCCGCTGTGCCACTTTCGGGCAACTGGCCCGAAACGCCGGCGGGCTACTTCCCCCAACACGCCAGCCGCGAGCCCTTGAACAGAAGGTGCTGCCGGATACCCAAAGCGCTGCGATGCCGGAATCATAATCTTCGGTCGCGGGGGAGTCACCCTCGCTGCTTTGCCGCTGGGCACTGGGCCAGGAAACGCCTACTGCGATATCGTTTTCGCGGTCCCCTAGCTGCATTTTCGCCGGTGCACGATGTGTGCGCCGATCCCATCGGTTGCGGAGTGTGCGATTCGAGGGAAACAATAAATGAGAAGGGTTGTTCAATGTCGGCACAGACCCCAAGTTGGAAGCTGGCAGTCCGGGCCATCTTCCGCGCGCTCACTTTCCTGCTGCCATTTGCTTTCGCGGGCCGCCTGGATTGGTGGCGCGACTGGCTTTTCGTCGGCTCATTGCTGCTAATCGCCGGGGTGAGCTTCGCCGTATTGCGGCGCAAAAACCCGACCCTGATGCGCCGGCGGCTGGAGTGGCAACCGGGCGTCAAGCGATTCGAGAGATTTGTGCTCGCCGCGACGATTATCGGCTTCCTCAGCTTTTACGGGGGTGGCCGGCCTCGACGCCCGCTACGGTTGGTCGCAACTCAGCGCGGCCTGGATATGGCCTGGCATCGCGCTGGAGTTGTTTCGGATTCGTACCCATTTACCTGGCGATCGCCGAGAATCCCTTCCTCGAAAGGCACGTCCGCGTTCAGACCGAGCTTGGCCATCACGTCATCACCACGGGACCGTATCGCGTGGTGCGTCACCCCATGTATTCCGGGCTGATGCTGTTGCTGCCGGGTTGCGCGCTGGTTCTCGGCTCGGCATGGAGTTTTGCGCCGATCACGATGCTGATGGCCACCTTCATTGTCCGTACGGTGCTGGAAGACGGCGCCCTGTGGAGCGAATTGCCGGGCTACAAGGAGTACTGCACCAGGACACGCTACCGACTGGTTCCGGGCGTGTGGTAAGGCGGGGCGAGCTTCCCTATGAGGCCGTTGGTCACATCCGTCGTGGTCGAGCAGCCACTAAGGGATCGTAACGAAATAAGGTGTGCAGAACTTCAGCGCGGCCTAGGGTGTAGCGTGTAGTTCCAATCTCCGTGAAACTTGTCGCGGTGGAGATCAATCTCGGCCACTTCGCGATCCGACACTTTGAC
>PLRS01000084.1 GCA_003164035.1 Bryobacterales bacterium
GTCTTCTCCAACCCGATCTGTAACATGCGGACTGGAGGATAGCGGGCAGGAGGGGCTGTAAGTGGCTGGAAGGGTTGGGCGAATTTATTTTCAATTGTTGTGATCAACTACACGGCCCCTAACGGGGGCGTCGCCGGGACGGATGAGAAAGTGTTCCGCGCCGGGAGATCGAGCGTAGGAACTGGTCGGCACACGGCCGGACCCGGCCCGGAGGGCGCCCCGCAATCGGTCCAGCAGGTTAGGTTGGCAACCTGCCTCACAGGGCGGCGTAGCCGCAACCAAAAGGCACCACCAGAGGGCAGATGCAGGCGAAAACGCTTACTCACGAAAGCAGTTGAGTTGCAGGGCAGACCACAAAAAACGATGGTCTGCGCCACGGTCGAATCGGCGCGGGCCGCGAGTACAAAAGAATATCGGGTCTGGTGGGTTTGGTATTTTTCGCAGGATCGACGCGGATCTCACCTTATCGGTTGCGGAATGTGCGATTAGAGGGAGACTATAAATTGGGAAGGCAGGCTGTTCCATGTCCGCACGGGCCCCAAGTTGGAAGCTGGCACTCAGGGCCATCTTCCGCGCCCTCACTTTCCTGCTGCCATTTGCATTCGCGGGCCGCCTGGATTGGTGGCGCGGCTGGCTTTTCGTCGGCTCATTGCTGCTCATCGCCGGGGTAAGCTTCGCCGTATTGCGGCGCAAGAATCCGGACCTGATGCGCCGGCGGCTGGAGCGGCAACCGGGCGTCAAGCGATTCGAGAGGTTCGTGCTCGCCGCGGCGATTGTCGGCTTCCTCAGCCTCTAGGCCGTGGCCGGCCTGGACGCCCGCTACGGGTGGGCGCAACTCAGCGCTGCCTGGATATGGCCTGGCATCGCGCTGGAGCTGCTCGGATTCGTACCCATTTCCCGGGCGATCGCCGAGAATCCCTTCCTCGAAAGGCAGGTTCGCGTTCAGACCGAGCTTGGCCATCACGTCATCACCACGGGACCGTACGGCGTGGTGCGTCACCCCATGTATTCCGGGCTGATGCTGTTGCTGCCGGGGTGCGGGCTGGTTCTCGGGTCGGCATGGGGGTTTGCGCCGATCGCGATGCTGATGGCCACTTTCGTTGTCCGTACGGCGCTGGAAGACGGCGCCCTGCGCCGCGAGTTGCCGGGCTACGAGGAGTACTGCAGCCGGACACGCTACCGACTGGTTCCGGGCGTGTGGTAGGGCGGGACGAGCTTGTGCCCTCGCCCGCGGCACCGTGACTTTTCGAGCTTTGGCCGTCTGCCGAGGCCGGCCATTGATGTTCCCAGCAGCGTGGCTGGCCCTCATTCCTCACGGTTGCGAGCCGCCGTGGCGCGGGTGTTCGTGCCAGGCATTTGTGCCGGCTGTGTCGAGAGTCCGACCTCCCGCAGTGGGGCGGTTCGTGGGGCAGACCATCGTTTTTTGTGGTCTGTCGTCTCTGGGCCCGCGGCCCGCGCAAGCTCATGAAAATTGTGGAGGGGACTCTCAGTCCAATGCCACATAGTTTTCACTTCGGCGACGTCCCGCACAAATCGTGGGGCAGCCAATTCTGGNNCACTTGTGCAGGTTCGTGCCGACGGCGCGACCCTGCCACCGTGTCATCGGATGGCCGGCAATCTCGGGCTGGTGAGAGGCTGAATAGGAGGACGAGGGAACATGTTCGGGCGGTGTAGGGCAGACCACGAAAAACGATGGTCTGCCCCACGGTGTCTGTCGGCGACCGCGATGCGACGGAAGGGCTCAACTCATTTTCCGTGACTTGACTGCGCGAAATGCCCGACGACTTCAGGAGCCTACGCCACGAGTTAAGTGAACCGCATTGCGGCCGGCGGTCTATCGCTTGCCCCGAAAACCCTCCGTCTTCGGGTTCTTCGCGTTCCAGGCTGGTGCGTCGGGATTCGACGCGACTTCCCACACGCCTAGGGCGACGGCCGCGTCCACCTTGGCCATATTGTCGTAGTCGAGCTTGGGCCATTCGTCGCCGGGTTGGTGATAGTCGCTGAACTGGTACGCGACCGCAATCGTGGTCGAGGGCACGCCGGCCTCGGCGAAGGCGTAGTTGTCGCTCTGGCGAAAGTATGGTTCGTTGTGCTCTTTGTCGTTCACCACGCGGATACCGAAGGGTTTGGCCGCCTGGCGAAGCACGGGCGCGAGATCGGTGAAATCGAATCCGGTCAGGTAGTATTGCGCCGTCCGTACGCCCACTCCGGTTTCATCCGTCCGGCCCAGTTGTTCCAGGTTGAGATCCGCGGCGGTTTTGGACAACGGAAAGACCGGGTGGGCGGCGTAATAGTGCGATCCCACCTCGCCCAGTTCCTCTCCAAAGAAGGTCATGAAGACCACGCTACGCTTGGGCCGCTCCGGCAGGGCGGCCAGGGTTTCGGCGATTTCGAGGACCGAAGCGGTGCCGCTGGCATCGTCGTTGGCGCCGTTATAAATGTGATCGCCGGGGCCGCTGCCGCGAATGCCCAGGTGATCGTAATGGGCCGTCACCAGAACGTAGGAATCGCGCAAAGCCGGGTCGGCGCCGCGCAGCACGCCGATGACGTTGCGCAGCTTCACCGGTGTTACCGCGGGCGGCGGAACGTGGGCCGACACCTTTGCCCCGGGCGCCAGAACCGCTTTCCGGAAGGCCGCGTCGGAGACGATGAGGCACGGCGCCGCGGGTGTCGTGGCCGGCACCGAACGCAGCCGCTCAGTTTGGGCCGGGCCCATGGCGGGCAATCCCAGGACAATCGTTAGCGCCGCTTGCAAACGCCCCGCCATCTCGGGAATGCGGCGGACCAGAGCCCGGCCGCCCTCGGGAACCTCCACTACCAGGGCTTTGCCGCGCGCCGCACCGGCGGCCAGCGATTCCAGCGCGCCTGGCCGATCGATGGCCACATGCAGCACCGGGATACCGTCGAAATCCGCGCCCGCCGTCTCCAGGAACCGAATGCCGCCGGGCGCCGCCCGCACCGTTTCTCCATTGGCGTCCGCCATTAGCGTCAGAGCTTCGGTAGACGCCGCGACCTGGTCGAAATCGGCGGTCTGGAAATAACCGTCGTCGCCGGCGGGTTCGAGGCCGGCGCGGCGGAACTGGGACGCGATGAATTCAGCCGCGATATTCAACCCGCGCGAAGGTGTGCCGCGCCCCTCCAAAGCGTCGGAAGCAAGGAACGAAACGTCGGCTTTCAGCGCGTTGGCGGTCAGCCGGCCGGCGATGGATGCCGGGCTCGGCGGCGTTTGCGAGCGCAGAGGCGCAACCAATAGCAATGCGGTTGAAGCGAGAATCAGTCGTCTCATGCGGTTACTTCAGATTAATCGTTCCCCGGCAGTGGGGCGAGCCGCAGCGGCAGCGCACCTTGTCGATCTTCTCGGAGAAGCGGTAATCCACCGTCAACTCCTCGCCCGCCTCGATCGCCCTTTTGCTCATATAGAGAATGTGGCCTTTGAAAATCCACGCGTAAAGATTCGGGTCGCAACTGTGGTTGATGATTTCCGCGCCGCTGCCGCCCAACGCTCCGTCCAGGGTCCAGTAGTCGTCCAGCGTAAACAGGTAGGTGATGGAGCCGGTCCCGCGCCGCTTGGTTTCCTTGCGGTTGATGCGCTCACCGGTGTATTCGATCACTTTATGCCGCGCCGGAATCGGTTCCAGCGTATACACTCCGCGCTGGTGGATGCGCGAGGCGCGGATTTCCAGGCGATAACGGGTGTATCGCGGATCGATCGAGGGGGATTTGACCAGAGCGGTTGGCATGAGCGGATTTTCCGAATTGTAGCCGACAGCGTCTCGCTTCGCCAACCCGGCGGCCAAACCATGGAAGCGGCGACGTTGCCGGTGCAGTAGTTCGTGGCGCGGGCTGTTCGTTTCGTAGCGCCGGCGGATTTTTGTCGCTGGTGCCTTCAGGGCGACCGCTCCCTGGCGGTCGCGGCTCGGTAAGTGACTGAAAACACACGGCACTCGTAACCGAGCCGCGACCGCAAGGGAGCGGTTGCCGCGCCGAAACCGCGAAATCCCCGGATCGGTTAAGCACGCTGTGGGGCCGGCCCCACAAATTCCAAGCGGCGGCTCGACGCAAATGTCGCTACCTCAGCAGGTCGGAGTCTAAATTTGTCTTACAGACCGAAACGAGGGGCAGTTTTTGTGGGTCAGGCGGCCTTACGGAGGGGCTTTTGGGACGCCTGGAGGAGCTTTTTGGCTTCGGCGAGGCGGGTCAGGTGGGTGGCGAGGCGGGCGATTTCGGGGATTGAAAAATCAAATTGCGGGGGGAAGGCCTGGCGCGGGTAGTCGCGCGCGATGTCGCAGGTTTCTCCTTTGCTTTCCGCGAGTTGGGTGAGGAGGGAGACCTCTTCGGCGACGCGCTGGAGGGCTGCCTGGCGCTGCTGCTGGAGCTCGTC
>PLRS01000009.1 GCA_003164035.1 Bryobacterales bacterium
CTAGGCCGGCCAGCCATTGAAGAAGCGAGGGTTGCTGGTAGAGGGGTTGGTTGCGGGCGTAGGATTTGAACCTACGACCTTTGGGTTATGAGAGTAGGATTTATGGCTCACATAATGCTAATTCCAAAAGACTTACGGCGCGATTAAGCCATAAAAGGCCCACCATTGGTGGGGAATTGGTGGGACTGAAGCTATTGCACCAACGGCAGTGGGACTTCCGCCGCCGGCTGTTCCGGTTTCGCGGCGGTGCGCGCCCTGGCTGCTGCGCGCGTCCGCTCGACGTCCTCCAGTGCTTTCCGCTTAGCCGCCGTCCGTATGTGGCTGTAGCGCGAGAGCATCTGTCGGGAGACGTGCCCTGCGATCTCCATGATCGTCTCGTCGCCGGCCCCGCTTTCGGCCAATTCGGTCACCAGCGTGTGGCGCGTGTCATGCCAGCGCCCCGAGACGTGCGCCTTCTTGCGTATCGACGTCCACGCCGTCTTCAGCGTCGTGATCGGTACGGTCGGGTCCTTCGGGAACCGCCCGCCACCAGGGAGGAGAAACCAGCCCGGTTGGGGTTCGCCGAACCGCGCTGCGTACCAGCGCGTATGGTCGACCAGCGCGTCGAGGAGGGTTCCGGTCAGTGGGATCGTGCGCCCCGTGCCGGCTTCGGTCTTCGCCCTACCCACCGTCAGGATCTGCTTGGCGAAGTCGATCTGTGCCCAGGTCAGGTTCTTGATCTCGGCGTCGCGCATGCCGCAGTTCAACGCGAGCACCAGCGCAGGGTAGATCGAAGGTGAGCCGCCCTGCTTCTCGCCCCTTGCTTGTTTCTCGCCGCGGGTTTGGCGATCGCAGGCTGCGCGCGCCCTCTGCGTGGACTCGAGTGCCACAGCCAGCATGCGCTCCTGCTCCTCCACCGAAAACGCCTTGCCCGGAGACGCATCGACCTTCAGCTTCAGAGCCTTCTCCCGCCGCAGCCGCGACCGGATCAGATCGCCTTGGTCGCCACAGAGCCGCAGCATCAAGGCGACCTCCTCGTTGATGGTCTTTGGTGCCGCCTTTGCGATCAGGCGGTCAGCCTGATACCGTTTCACGACGCTGGGAGTAATCTCCAGAACCAGCCGGTCGCCCAGCGACTCGACCACACGCTTGAGCTTGTATTCCGCCAAGGTCTGCGGATGCTTGGCCACGTACTCCGCGAGGAACGCCTCGGACGCAGCCTTGATGGTCTGACGACCATGCTCTTGTTCCTCTTGCCGAACCGATTCGCTATAGCCCGACTCGAGGCGCATGCGCTCGGTGCGCTCGACCTTCTGCGCGGCCTGCTTCGATGTCTTTCCCGTGGTCGCCTTGTAGCGGCGCCCGTCGAGCACGAAGTCGTAATGGTAGAAGTTGCCGATCAGATAAACGCTCATTTGGGATTCCCCACCACGGCGGGCGCGCCACAGCTTTGCGCGCACCACCGCGCGTAGGCTTGCCGGGTGATGATCCAGCGACTGCCGATACGAATGCCTGGGATGATCCCTTGCTCCAACATGGCGTACACCGCCAAGCGGCCGATCGCCAAGTGACGCGCGATCTCCCGGATAGGCATGCGGGTGATCGGCCCTTCGGACTTGATCGGCCCTTCGGACTCGGACGTTGCTTCGAAGGCGGGCAGGGGCACCCCCGCCTCCATGTCGATGTCTTGCAGATCGCATCCCGGCGTGAGGCAGACAAGCCCGTGGCTTCCCCCCGGACCATCGAATTCCGCAAGCTGGTTGCCGCACCCGTGGCAACGCGGCGCCTCAGCAGGCGCCGCAGTCGCATCCATGTACTCGTTGCCTTTCATTGTCGTTCCCTCTACCGCGCGGCGTAGACGCGCGCCTTGTCCGATTCGCGCCGCGTGCTGATGACCGTCAGGCCGACCTTCTTCGGAACCACGCTGATGAACCCCCGGACGGTGTGCGCCTGCCACGCCGTGGCCTTCATGATCTCGTCGAGCGTCGCGCCGCCCTTGCGTTGGATCATCGCCAGCACGGTCGCCTTGGCAGTGCCCTCGCGCGGTGCCTTCGGTTCACCGGCCGGCTTCGTGGCCTTCGCTGGCTTGGCAACCTTGGCGACCGCCAGCTTCTGGATCGCCGCCCAGATGCGCGCACTGGCCTTGGTCCGGTTCTCGAACTTCTTCACCGGCTTCAGGTCGCCGAAGGGCGGCGCGCCAGCGAGCGCGTTCCAGGTACCGACCAGCCTGCTGATCGGCCACTCGGCGGCGGCCTTCGTGAACTGCTTCTCGGTCGCGAACGCGACAAGACCGTCCTGGGCGGCCGGCGGCGCATCCAGTGCGGTGATGTTGTTATCGGCGTTGATCGTAAAAACCGTTTTCCGTGCCATTCTGCTTATTCTCCTTGCACACCATTCATCACTCTGGTCGGCGCACACTTCAAGTGAATTCCCCGCCGACGATTACGATTCTTGCGATTAGCGGCACGCGCGCCCGTGGCGCGCCAACACAACGGGGCTGGCGTCCTTCTAACCCTGGGCGGCGCAGGCGCGCCCGTGCGCCAACGGTGCGCTGCCCGGAGGGTAACGGCAGGCTGGCCGTCAATCTACACAGAGCTTGACGAATGGCCGTTTGTCGCCGCCGCCACATCGACCGCGTGCGCCAGATTTGCGCCGTCGGCCCAGCACGCTTGTATACAAGTGCGCAGAGCCGCAAAGACACTTGTATGTATCTATCTAGTTATAAAAGACTTAACGAAATATTCCTGCGACTTGTCGCGGGCAAAACCGACTATGTCCATGAAACGAAAATGCAGCCACTTACTGCAAGACAACCACGGAACGGGCACTCCCATATCGGCGCGCCTACTTTAGCTCTCGCTGTAGAGCCTCGTAAGCAGACGCGGACGACCGATGCTGGCACCCCCACAGTGGTCAACGCCTGGATGCGGAACATCCGCTCCGAGAACTCATACCTTCTCGAATCGTTCCAGGCCGACGCCAATGCTGGAGATCTGGCCCTGCTGCGCGACGTGCTCGCCGCCGCGGTAAGCGAAGGCTGCGGACTGGCGGCAGCGCTTGAACAAATCGTGACGCCGGCCGCGTAGCGCCCGCCTGAAGGCGCGACGCCCACTCGCGCCGTTCCAAGTAGTCGATCACTAACTCGAAAGACGTTGAAGGAGAAGACGCTATGACACCGTTGCGCACCACGGGCGCGCCCGGCCAGTGCCCCCGCTGTGGCATGCAGGGCCAACACGCAAACCCGTTCGCGTGCATTGACGCGCTCCGCGACCGACTCGCTGTTCTCAGTTTCGAACGCGAAGGCAAACGCAACGCGCCCGGCCACAAAGAGACGCGTGGGGGGAGGCACCCGCGCCGCGACAACAAGTTCCTCATCCTGGATGGCCAGCAACTGTGCCTTTCGGAAGCCGCGCGCCGGCTGGACCTCTCTCCGTCTGCGCTCCACTTTAGGATGCTCGCGCGAACGGGCACTCGGGACTATTCCGGCACCGACGTTCGGGCCGTGCGGGCAGACGTAAAGTTCACTCTGATCGAAGCATCGCGTGCGGCGCACGCGGTCAAGGCGTGCATGCGAACAGCGTGATCCTGCGGGTGCGAACGACGTCGCGCCCGCATTGCTGTCATTTGGTTCCGGTCCCTCTGCCGGAAATCAGGCTACTGATCTGGTCGGCTTGATACCGAACGACCTCCCCGAAACGGACGACCATTCGTGCTGAGTCGGCAAACACCTCCGACACGGCTGCCAGGTGCGCAACGAAATCCTTGGTGGTCATTCGCTTCTCGACCAGGACCTTCCGCTGAAACTCCGCAACGGCCAGCTTCGCTTTCTCCGTCAACGCGGAGAGCTCCTCATCTGTCGGCAGATCCGGCATTTCACTCCGATTACTAACTGTATTTCTCAATAGACGTTCCTTGTGGTTTCTGGCGGGGCTCGTTTCCGGCCCCGCCAGGGAAGCCTTCACTCGCTAGGGCTGCTCCGCTCCGCTTTCGCGGGTGGGAAGGCCGGCATGACTCCGTTATCGAGTTGCTGTGCATGGAGCAGGAGCGCATAAGCGACTTCCCGAGTGTGCGCCGAAGACATAACGATGCCCGGATGCGGTTCTCCATCGAGCGTTTCTATGAAAGTGCTTGCGGGAATCATAAACATGATTCCCGGTTGTCCATCGGTGCCCCAAGCAAGGGAGACCTGAATACCATTACCTTTCTGCGGCATTCTGAGAGTCCTTTCTATGTCCCAGTAATCAGTCCGGGCACCTGCGTGTTCGCGCTGGCCTGGACGCGCCCATAGCTCGCGTTCTGCGCCGCCATCGAAGCATCGGCCACATAGGTGGGCGTCACCACCTGTCCAGTCAAGAACGAAGCCGCGTCCGATCCACCAACACTCAGTGAGAGACTGATCGGCCCCATCCCCGGTCCCGTGTTGGGACCGCCCGGAGTCGGGTAGTTATTATTGGCGCCCAAGTTACCCATCACTGGCAGGGCGCTCTGGAACGTGGTCGCCACGCCATTCACGAACGATGCCTGCTGGTAGAGCCTGCCGTTCTGCTCCGCGAGACTACCACCGACCGGAGTCGTAGCCGACAGAGGCATCTTCTGGCCCGTCCCCTGCGCATAAAGCTCCAGCATCTTCCGAACCTCGGGATCCCGCACCGCGATGGATACGTGCCCGGCGTACTTCTGCTTGGCGAGGTCAACGATCTGCTTCGCCATCGCCGTATCGATGTTGACGAAGTACAGCGACTTCACCAGCCGCTTGGCTTCGTTCTCCGGAGTCTCGACACCAGCGATCTTCTCGCCGATACCAATCATGAATCCGGCTGCACCGCCAATCGCCGCCCCCAGCGCGCCGCCTTGCTGGTAGCCGATCATCGCCCCGCCGGCCGTTCCCATCCCCACGCCGCCCCACGTGCCCCTACTGGACCCCAGCAGGCCCTGCTGGGCCAGCATCATGCCGCCGGCCCCCATAGCCGCCCCGGCTGCCCCATTCACCCCCGTGATTCTGCCGTCCCCGTTGTCTTTGACGGGGTTGCCCATATCGTCATGGGGAGTGCCATCTGCGCCCCAGCCCACTACGTTGCTACCAGGTGCGCGAGTGAATCCGCCCCAGTTGATGCCCTTGAAGCTTTTGAGCATCCCGGCAATTCCAGTACCGGGCGATCCGCTCTGCGAGGCGCCGCCACGACCGCCAAGGACCATCGACAAGGGGTTAAATCCGCCGCCGCTGGCCGCGTGGTTGAGCGTCGGTATCTCTGCCGAGGTTCCGGTTCCGCCGCCAAAGACCATCGATACCGGGTTGAGCCCGCGAGTCAGATCCGTGAAACTCGATCCACTCGAAGCCCCACCACCGAACGCGACAGTAGAAGCTGTCGACCCACTCACCGCTGGAGCGGAGATCGAAGGCAGGGAAATCCCACCGATCCCTGCCGGCGCCGCAATCGCGGGAGCCGCCATTCCCATGGCGCCCGCCAGGACCGCCGTGAGCGTCGCCAGCGCCGCCGAATTCTGCGCCGTGACGGCCGTGTTCATGTCGGTGGCCATCTTCATGGGGTCCTGCTTGCCGCCGAACGCCCCTTTGAAGACCGCGGACAAGCCGCCCTGTCCGTCCTGCCCGTAGATGATCGGCTTCAGCACGGTCGCCGTCACCGCCGACATCCCCTCGGCCACGGGCTTGATGACCGCCTCGTAAATCGTGCTGCCGAGTTGCTTTCCGAACTGCCCAGGCTTCGTGAGAAGCGTATTCCACAAGCCAGAGGTTGCGTGCGCAAGTTGATCGAGTTGCCGCTTCTGGGTCGCGGCTTCGTTCTCGGCCTCTTTATTGCGCAGTTCTGTTACCTTTTCCTCCCAGGCATAGCGGAGTTGCCCGACCTCGTTCGCCGCCGTCTTCTCCGCGTTCGCTCGTTCGAAAACCGCCTGAGCAGGGTCTTTGGAAAGATTACTCAGCGCGTCCTGCCGGCGTTGCGCGATCTGCCCATAGTCGAGCAACTGCTGTTGGGCGAGTGTTCCCAACTCATCCCCCGGTTGCCCGTTGATCTGAATCATCCGCTTCTGGTGCTGGAAAGCTTGGCTTTCTCCAGAGGACCTCAGCTTGTTGTACTCGGCCGCCAGCCGGCCGACCGCCTTGCCCTCCTCCTCCAGTTTCTTGATTCCTTGGTCGATCTCATCCTTGAACACCGAATCCTGCGCCTTGTGCGCCTTCAGGGTAAGTTGCGTCCAGTGTTCTTCCTGTTGGGCGAGTTCTTTGTTCAGCTTCTCTGATTCGGAATTGAACTCCTTTACCCACTTGGCGTCATAGACCTGTTTGAGGAGCTCAACCAGCGGGCCGGCCTTCTCCTTGTACTTGTCCAGCGCATCGTTGATAGCTTCCTGCCGTTCCGCTGCCAACACGGCGAAGCGGTCATCACCGACCCCCGCGAGTTCTTTGCGCGCGGAGCGCATGGCGGAACTTAGGCCGTTATCGCCTCTGCTAGAGCCGCCGCTATCATCAGGCAGAGGAGCGTGGGGCTGATTCTTGTTGAGACCCTCCAGCGCCTCCTTTGCGTACTTCAACTCCACCGCAGCCTGTCCATATTTCTGCGCATCGGGACCGGAAGGAATGTAGATCTGCCCGACCATCTGCGCCAGAGTGCCCTTGATGAAGTTCCCCACCCCCGGACTGTACTGGTTGGTCTGCTGCTGGAGGCTGTTGATCTGCGCTTGAAGCGCCGCCGGCCCCTGTGCCTGCAACGCCTTGATGCGATCGGCGTGTGCCCGATGTTCGGATCGACTTTCCGACTGGCCGAGTGGGATCGACGGTGGGGTGGAGATTTTATCCAGAACCCAGCCAAAGGCGCCGGCTAGGTCAACCAGCATACCTTTCACTGAACGGATCGCGGATTCCCACTTAACCTCGAATTCCACCGCCTGCTGGTTCAGCCTTTCGTATTTCTTGACATCGTCTTCACTGGGACCGAAGCCAAGCTGCTTCGCCCGGTTGACCCTGTCGTTGAGCCCCTCCATCACCGGAATGGCTTCGATGCCGACACGCTTAAACAAATCCATCGCCACGCGGCTTCGGTCGAACCCAGGCGGCAGTGAGTCGAGTCCCCTCGCGACCTGCAGCATCACTTCCGATGTGGACACGGTCCCCGTGCGCACGCCCTGAAGATCCACTCCGAACCGAGTCAACCACTGACGGGCCTTTTCGCCCTCCGTGCCAGTAGCTTCGACGGCGCCTGTTAGGCCGCGCATCATGCGCTCGAAGATGGAGACATCCTGCCCCACCGCCCTGGCAGCAAACCCGAACTGACCGACCTCTTTCGCCGTCAGGCCAGTGCGAAGCTCGGCGTCTTTTATCATCACGCCATACTGACCAAGGCTCTTTGCGGCCTCCCAACCAGCCACAGCGAACGCCGCCAGCCCGGCCGCCCCCACACCCACGACGGTTCCGAACGTGCCGAGCTTTTCGAGCACCCCTGTGGCTGCTCCTTTCGCAGATTCCAAGGGGTTCTGGATGAAATTCTTGATACCGTTGGCGAACCCGCCGCCGCCCTGCTCCGCGGCGATCATCTTGTCGTAAGCCTTCGTGATCGCCTCGACCGCGCGCTGCTCCTGGCCCCACTTGCTGATGAGTTGGTCGCGTTGGGCGATCATCCGCTCAACGCCGCTCTTGCCTGCCAGGTCGGCCTGTTTCTGCATCGAACTCAGGAGCCGGTCGAGTGAGTTCCTGCTGTTGTCGGTGACCCGTACCAACTGATCCCCGGCCATCTGATAGACCTTGCCGGTTCGGTCCATCACCTCTTTGACTTTCTTCTCGTGACCGTCCAGCGCAGTATTCGCCCGGCCGACCGCAGCTATTGCCGGGCGGTCATCCAGGCTGATAACGCCGTCCGTCATCATGTTTGCGTCCATCTTTACGCCACCTTTCCCACGCGTACCAGTTCTGCCGCGCGTATTGCCTGAGACACCAGTTCCTGAATTCGCTGTCTGTTGTTCGGAGAGAACCAGAACACCGCTTCACGGGTTTGGTTAATTGCCGCTATCCGCGCGGCCTGGGGGTTGTCGAAACCGATGCGCACCGTGTTCGGTCGGGCATCGATTACCCGAATGGAGCGCATCGTCATCCCGCGCCACACCAGATCGCGAATGCCCCGGAGCCCGCGCGCCACCTTGTAGTCTGGATAGCCCCTGTGCCCGTTGCGACCCGGCTTGAGTGGCTTCGCCGAGGCGTCCGCAACGTTCTGGCCCTTCTGAATGCGCGCCTTGACGTCCGCAATTACTGCGTTGCCGATCGTGGTCATGTCTTCGGCAGAAAGCGGACGGTATACGAAACGTGCGGTCATTTTGCATTCCTCCTTTGGAAACCCCATCGCTTTTCCATCGCTAAAAAGATGATCAACTGGCCAGATTCCGCTTGCTTCGGCCGCGCACCTGATCGATCAATGTCAGTGCATGACCTTCCCGAACTCCTGCCTTTTCGCCAAGACCGCCGCCGAGTGCCGCGCGGTCGGCGCGCGTGGCGGTCGCGCCCGCGCCAGGAACCTGCGCCTGTGCCGGCCAACTACCCCGCCGCCCCCAGCGCCGCCCGAGTACGAACAAGAAGCCACACACGAAGCCAGCCTGCTACTGGACGAACAGTTCCCGCACCTCCGCGACGCGTTCGGCCCTCGCCGAACAAAACGCGCCGCGATCATCGAACTCCTGCGGAGAGACGAAGGCGCCACCGTCGATGAGATCGCTGTCGTGGCAGGTTGGGATCGCCGCGCCGCCCAAAGTTTTCGCACCGCTATCGGAGCCCGCCGCGCGGTCGCCAGCTACCCGCGCGCTGATGGCACCTGCGCCTTTCGGCTCGCCTCGTAGGCTTCGAGCCAACTCCCGCGCCGCCCACTCACCTCTTCCTCGGTAGCTTTTTTCGCTGGCGCCGTCTGGCTCGCAACCGGGCACGCAGTATTCCAGCACACGCGTCCTGAAAACCAGAGTTCGTGCTCAATTTCGCAACGTCGCGAAGATCATTGTCGCCCAGCCAAGTAAGCTTGCAACCGAGGTACTTGCCGCCAGCGATTCGCGCCAATAGACCTGTGCCCGGATGAGGCTGGCCGCCGTCATCTTGGCGCGTCATCTCCCGTTCCATGAATGTCATTTTTCGAAAATCCCCGATGTGTAGAAAGTGAGCCACGCGACGGTAGCTCCTCACGGGATGAACTAAGCAACGGTAGTCTGCCCCTGCCCGCGCCTCCTTGGGGAGGAAACCCGCCCCGATCAAGCGGGAAAAGGAGCCCCAAGGCAGGCGCGGGGGAAAAGTCGTTTACTGCGGTTCACAATGCGTTCAATCTCGGAACTGCCAAGCTCTCGACGCTCCATAAGCTCCGAAGCCAAGCGGGCGATCTGCGGCCAGTGCTGCTCGACCATCTCGCGCGTCCGTACCTGCAGGCGGTGAGCGATCCGCATCGCCGCGCGCACTCCGTAGGGCGGTTCGGCAATGGCAAGGAATAAGCATGCCTTTGCCGCCTGATGCAGGTCGGTATCGGCCCGCGCCGAGCGTTTGATCAGGCCAGGGGGTTCCGGTGTGTGGCCTCTTATGCAGTGACCCATACTGATACCCGTTTGCTGCACGCGCACCGACTCGTCGCGGATGATCGACAGGCGCCACACGTACTGACCGTGGACCACAGCGGCCACGGCGTGGCCAGCCTCGTGGTGCGCGCGCACCTCATCGGCAGTGCGCATCCGCCGCCAGCCCTGCGCCGACGCACGAAGGCATCGGCGTTCGGCTGCCTTCCCAGCGAGCGAGATCATGACGTCGGCGATTAAATCCGCCGGCGCCACGCTACGCGGCCCCTGCCCGGAATAGGTCGGAGCCGAGTTCATATACCGGACTACCTGTAAATGGTCCGGGGGTTGATCGCACCAACCCGGTGACCTGGGTGTAGCTCTCGGCGTCGATCACGCCATCGCGCCAGACAAGACGGTAGCGCCTGGAAGCACCACCGAATTCGTGTCCGCGCTCGCAGGCCACCGCCCAGTCGAGAATGTCCTGGACTGTTGGTGTCTCCGATTCGTACCGCAGCACGGCCGCGAGCAGCGCGTCGACGCTCGTGGCGGCTTCCACGTTCAAGGCCCCGCTTCGCGGCAGTTCACCCTCCAAGCTTTGCGCCCGGCCCTCGAGTGCGCCGATCTGTGTCTGCAGGATCTCGGTGCGCGGAAGGCCACTACCAAGCGCCGTTGACGTTCGGAATTGCGCGCCCTGTAGATCGGCGACGGCCGCGAGGTGCTTGGCGACCTTGGCTTCGATGGACTCCATTTCGCTGCGCAACTGTGCGGCTTGCTTTCGAAGCACGGCGGCCTCGCCTTGGCGCTTGGCCCGCTTGGCATCCGCCAGGCGTTCGATGCACGAACGGCCGGCGGCATCGAATGCGGCGACCTCGGCCCGCGCCCGCACGACCGCCTCCACCGGCAGGTTGGTGGACTCACCTTCTGCGGCATCAAGGATCGCGTTACCCGCGCTCAGTTCCGCGGTCGATATCCGGTCGGCGGCCTCACATCTCTTCTGAAGCAATGACAGTGCCTTGTCGGCCCACTTCGAGATGTCGGCCGTCAGTTGATCGATTGATTTTTCAAACATGTGCTTCTCCTCTTTCGGTTTTGAATGGGCAGCTACCTGCCCGGAAACTGTCGCTCGGTCATCGCGGCGAGAGGCTGCTGAGGTTCCCAGCGGACCCAGGGATTCTGTTCCTTCGGTGGACGCCGCGGAATCCACGACGCCTGACCGCCGCGCACTAGGTGTTCGTCGGTGACCTGCGTCGCAGGGACCGTCTGCCACTGGGATGCCGGCTTGGGTTCCGGTGTCGAAGCCTGCGAAACCACGACCCTGGTATGGGCCAGCGCCTGCCGCGCACGCAGCCGGCGTAGCGCCCAGGCAGGGTTAATCAGCGCGATGAATCGATCAATGAGGGTCGCGTTCATGACGTCTCCTTTTCCGCACCCGGATACTCCGAAAGCGCCGACAGAAAGTTACACACCCTCTCCATGATCATTTCGTGGCACGCCGCCACCTTCGTCTCGGCCGCGATCCGGTCGGCCAGTTCGTCGGCGATAACCAGAGCCTTTGTCCGCGCCGCCGATATCATGGCGCTCACCGCATCCTCGACCTCGTCGCGGTCAAGCAGCTTCTTCTCTAACCGGCGCACCTCAAGCACTCGCAGGCGCGCCTCGGCCTGCCGCTTCAGCAAATCCGCCGCCGCGAGCGAGCCACGGGCGGGCGTGTCAGGCAGGGACTGCGACACCTGCACCTCCTGTCGTGCCGGCGCGGGATCGGTCGGACGCCTGCCAACCGTGCCGGCGGGCGCCTCGCCGCGGGCTGGGCTGGCGTGCGTGGTGTCCAAGTTGCGGCCCACGGCCGCCTGTACCGCATCGAAGTCCCATTGGTTGGGCCCTGGCCCACGAGGGACCTTGCCCTTGCGCGCAAGCTCGTTGAGACGGACCTTCGAAATGTTAAGCGCCGCCGTCATTTCGGCGGTCGTGACTATCCGTCCTGGATTCATAACGATAAAGGGGCTTTACGATGGCCCGGTAAACCTATCGGGAAGGGCTCTGACTAGGCTTCCCGTGCAACCTATCTACCCGCAGGCCGGCGGGGGGCCTCCACAGTACCTTGACACCGTCCCCGTGCCCTTCGCACGCGGTAGCCACACCGCGTCGCGCGGGTGCGGCACGGGGGGCGGCACGGTTGCCCGCGTTCGCCTCCGCTGGTACGTTCCTACCACCTCGGCCGCGACGCCAACGTGGAGCCTCTGTGCGACGAGTGGGCGCAACGGCCACACCCACGGGCAACCCGCCCGCATACGGCAGGCCCGCCGTAATATAGGAAAAACTAAAACACAAGACGACACTCTCTCACGCGCGCGGTACACAGGTGTTTTGGTAATTGTGGTAACAACGTGGTAGCTATCGGTGTCTGTATGATCGTGAGTTATAACTGTTGTGTTTGTGGTTACTTGCAATAAGTGAATCCTACTGCATACACTACATACACCATCTTTTGATTTGCAACCTATGTACTTCTCTTTTTCCCCTTATAGTGTCCCTACCGTATGCACCGCGTCGGGTCCCGTTTGCTGTGGCACCCGCCAGACGCGGACGCTCGTCCTCTTGCCGTCGCGCTTAACATTCAGGTTCACGGGCTCGGCACCGCCACGGCGCATCAGGATGCATAGTTCCATCGAAGGCACCCGGTCGCCATGGTTCTTGTAGATCCATCGCCTGAAGTCCGATAGAAACAGGTAAACCCGGCCGTCCTGGGTGAATGCCATCTGGCCTTCCTGCTCCTTGAAGGAGTCCAGTACCGGCCGCGCCGCCAGATAGGCGGTCAGCCAACTGTTCGCCAGGCCGGCGTTGGTGCCCTCGTCGCCCACGGCAACGTCCACGCAGGCGTCCAGTAGCGCTTGCTGGATCTTGGCCCACTCCGAGTTGCGCTTGAATGTCGGGATCATTCGGCCGGCGAGCTCGGCTATCTTCGCCTGCAGTTTGTCTGCTCCGATCAGGTTCCTGACGTCTCCCAACCGGATACACCCGCTCGCCGTCTCGATCGCGTACTCGCGGGGCTCTGACAGGTACCGCTTGATGCCGATGATCTTGTGTTCGCCAGCGAGACCCAAGACATTCGATAGCTGCTCCGTGATCGCCCCCTTCCACGCGGGATCGTCCTTTGCCGAATCCTCCGACGAAGTCTCCCCGTCTTCGCCGTTCTGCCGTGCCTTCGGTGCGATCAGTTCCTCCAGCTTTGCGATTGCGCTATCCTGCTGATCCTGCTTGTGCTCGGACCTGTGAGCGGTGAGCAAGGCTTCGATTTCCGGCTCGGTCCACCCATCCGCGGCGGCGCATTGCGCCAGGACATCCAGGCAACTGTGGCATGCGCCCTTGTGACACCACATGTCCCGAAACTTCGAATTGCGCGCGATGAGTCCGGGAAAGCGAGGAAGCGCTGCCGGTTCACCGGGCACTGCGTCCGCGCCGCGCGGGCTTTGATGTTTGTGCGCAGGTGCGCTTATACTGGACATGTTCGACTTTGCGTTTCGAATTCTAGCCTGATCGCGCCGGCCAGCGCGTCGGGCTTTTCTTATCTGCTTACTTTCCGCTGAGCCCTCACGGCCGCCATGCCGGCGAACAGCCGACGCGTTATCGCGAAGATATTGATGACCAGCACATCGTCGTGGCCGGCCGCGCGAATCCACGCTTTTAGGGAATCTGCTTTCTCTTGGGGGCGATCGGTCAACCCCGCAGCAAAGCCAGTAGCGACCAGATCCGCGCCAAAGCCGCCGGTTTCTCGTGGATAGATCACCAAGAAAACGCCGCAGTCGGTCTGCGAAGGATCATCGGTTTCCACGAAGGACATCATCCCGGCTTGCATGGCGATGATCGGGATACTGGTGGCCGCGATGGCGGCTGCTTGAAACTGTCCCACATACCTAATCAGCACCTTGACGAGCGACAGGTAGACCAGGTCAACTACGCTGTATTTGCGGCCGGCCCCTCGCTCAAGTGCGTCGGCGCGGGCCTGAAGGCCCTCAGACGGTACGAGTCCCCGCGCATTCCAGGTTTGAAGCGTTCGATCGGTGACGCCGATGATCGCACGCGCCTCTCTGTGCGGAAACTCTGGTCGGCGCATGGATTCGATATCTGGGCGCAAGGTTTTTGCTTCTAACAATTGTCGCCCCCTGCGTTTTTTTCAACGACCACCACTGGCGCGTCCACCCAGCGGGGCGGCGGTGTCGGTTTGTGCTCCACGTGCGGTCTAGGCGCTAGCGCGCCATCAGCGTAGCGGATGCGTTGCGTGGTGCCGCTCACCATACTCGATGCGGCCGTGGAATAGGCGCGCCCGCGCGACCGGGCTCGATACAAGCGCAGAACCCGGCCGTTCCCATCGTGGATGGCATAGGCGATACCGCGCGACAGGTACCGCGCGGCTTTGTCCGCGCTCAGGCGGTCCAGCAACGTGTCATCGGCGGCATCGAGATACGGAATAGGTTTGGGCATAGCTCTACCAATCAGGGCCATACGTGGGGCTTTTTATGGTGGTAACCCACTCCACCGCTTTTTAACCTCCACTGGAGGTCAATTTCATTTAGCCACGGAAGGGAATGCAAATGTCGAAAGCCGTTCAAGATTTGTGCGATGGCTTTAGGCAGAAGGCGCGGTGTCACCGCCCACGGCATCCGCGCCTCCAGGCGCCCGCTTAACCTCGACGCGGATGGCACGCAGATCGACCTCTCCGTAATCGGAAGTGCCCGTGCGCCGCAGTATCCGAAAATGAAGCGAGCTAATGCTCAAGCCCAGACGGCGCGCGGCGTCAGCGAGGCACAGGCGGTCGCCGTCGAGCAGGACAAACCGATTGTCTTTACGTTCGCGCCGGCCGCCCCGCCGCGTCGGTTGCGACGGCTTGTCGGCACGCTGCTCAATCTTGAACGAGAGGCGCGCGATGTGATCGCGGAGCGCATCTATGCACTCCTCCGCGTCCGCGTGTCGGTCGCCGCGCATGCCACAGCGCGGGCACGAAACGGGCTCGGTCGCCTGCTGGGGGATACTGCCGGCCATGGGCGCTATGCCAAGCACGCTGGACAGCGTTGCCCTCCTCACGCTGCCGTCCTTCGCGGGCGCCCCGGCCTGCGCCTGGGCTGGGTGCCGGCCGCCGTCGTGCAACCGCCGCTTGGCTGCGAGTCCAGGAACTGGTGGACGTCGCCGATCCGGTACCTGACTGAACAGCCGTTGATTTTGCGGAAGGGGCAACCGATCCCCTCCTGCCGCTCGCGCTGGACAGTCTTCACGCTGCAGCCGCGGATTGCGGCATAGGCGTGCTCGTCAATCCAGGCAAAGGGCACCGTGGGTATCTGGGTGAGGTCTACTACGCGAATCGACTTCGGCGTTGGGCCCGGGGGATTCGCTGGTACGTCCCCGGCCGGCAAAGCAACATTTGTGGCCATTCGAAAAAATCCTCGTGATTAGGTTTTTTCGAATCGCAGCCTGTTGTTTTCGCCTGCGCAGTCTTGGGGGAAAGGGAACCCCGATGTGCGCCGCCGGCATTGTTCCTTGCTGGTCGGTCTCGGGTTTGTATCGCAGGGCGAGGTCGCCACCGAGGTTCCGAAACGATTCGTTACCCCAACCTTACCCTGTTTCGGCCAGCAAATGTCAGAAGCCGCCAGCCTGCCTCGGATGGCCCGCAATTCGGGCGTTCGGATGCACTTTGCGGCGTAAAGGACTGGTGGGGAATTGGTGGGACTCGACTTCGGAAAGGTGCCGAAAATAGGCGAAACCTGAGGAAAGGGCGGTCTGGGCGCGACGATGGCCGGTCGCCCGTAACCGTTTGATATTGTAGGGAAAGTGTAGAAAACGCTAGGGGAGTTTTGGTTGCGGGGGTAGGATTTGAANNACCTTTGGGTTATGAGCCCAACGAGCTACCAGGCTGCTCCACCCCGCATTCACATCGTACCGTATAGTTCGCCGTTCGGTCAATCGTCGGTGAAAAATCGAACAAGCCGCGCCGGCTCGGATCACGAGGACAGCTTTTTTCTGTGCCTGATGCCAGTTAGGATGGCCACAACTCCGCCAGCCCCCAAGCCCACGATACGGCGGAACGCCCGTCCCAAACCCGAGAGGGCTATCCGTCCCACTTCCGAACACTCCCCTATCCACAAGCCCCAATAGAATCAATCCATTCCAGTTGGCCATCAGCTTGCATACTCAGTCCCCGTATGGACCACGAACGCCTCAGCATCCTGGTTAGCGACGACCAGCCCGAAGTTTTGGAGGCCATCCGCCTGCTTTTGAAATCCGCCGGCCATGAGACCACCACCGCTAACTCCCCGGCCGGGCTGCTCGAAGTGGCGCGATCGCGCCCGTTCGACTTGATCCTTATGGACTTGAATTATTCGCGCGATACCACGTCGGGCAGGGAAGGTCTCGATCTGCTGGCTTCTCTCGAAGCCAGCCGTGGGGAGGTCCCGGTGGTGGTGATGACCGCCTGGAGCGACGTCGATCTGGCCGTCGAAGCCATGCAGCGCGGAGCCGCCGATTTCATCCAGAAGCCGTGGGATAACCACCGCCTGCTGAGCGTGATCGACCGGCAGACTACCGCTTTCCGGGGCAAAGCCGTAGCGCGTCATGACCTGGACCGTGCCCGCGATGTGCAACGCCGGCTGCTGCCGAAAGCCGCTCCGGGCCTGGACGGTCTGGACAGCGCCGCTCTGAGCGTACCGGCGTCGGAGATCGGCGGCGACTATTACGATTTCCTCGACGCCGGCAGCGGACGGGTGGCATTCCTGCTGGCCGATGTGAGCGGCAAAGGCGTGGCGGCCGGGCTCCTGATGGCCCACTTGCGCGCCAGTTTCCATAGCCAGCCGGACGCCACGCTGGCCGAGCCCGCCGCCGCGATTCGCTCCGTCAACCACCTTTTCGTCGAATCCACCGCGCCGGACGAATATGCCACCCTCTTCTATGGCGTGTACCATGAATGCCGGCGGCGGATCCGCTACGTCAACTGCGGCCACCTGGCCCCGTTCCTGATTCGCTCCGGCGGCGCCATCGAGCGCCTCGCGCCCACCACCACCGTGCTGGGACTGTTTGCCGGCATGGCCTTGACCGAAGCGTCCGTCGACCTCAACCCCGGCGACACCCTGCTGCTGTTTTCCGATGGCATCACCGAGGCGGCGAATCCCGCGGGAGAGGAATTCGGCGAGGACCGCCTGCCGCTTCTGATGCGTGGCACAACGGCATCCATTCCCGGCCGCATCCTCGACGCCGTGCGCGTGTTCAGTCCCGGCGCTCCCTCCGACGACCGCACGGTAGTGGCGCTGCGTGCGATACAATAAGACCGGTCGAATCAACCGGTCCAACAGATCCATACGCGTGAAATTCAGGCATCGGAAGCTAAGGTCCACCTTGCCGCTCTATTGGACGAGGTGGAACGGGGAGAGACGCTAGTGATTACGCGACGCGGGTGCCGCATCGCCCGGCTTGTACCCGAAGCCGAGCGGCGCCAGGAGGAGATCGACAAGGCCATCGCGGACATCATGGAGCTTCGCAAGCACGTCAAGCGGATGCCGCTGGCTGAGATTCTTTCGGCCCGCGATGAGGGACGCAGGTAACCAATGGCCCTCGTGCTCGACGCTTCGATCACGGCGAGTTGGGCGCTAGAGGACGAAAGCCATCCCGACGCGGATTTGGCGCTGCGGAAAGCGCATACGGAAGAGTGCGTCGTGCCCTGCTTGTGGTGGTTCGAGATGCGCAATATCCTCGTCGTAAACGAGCGCCGCCGAAGGGTCACAGAGCCGCAAACGACTGCCTTCCTGGCGGGTCTTTCCCGGCTTCACTTGCGAGTGGACAGGTCCCCTGACGAAAGTGCCGTTCTGCGGCTGGCGCGAACCCACCGGCTAACGGTTTACGGTGCCACCTACCTCGAATTGGCCCAGCGCGAAGGGATGCCACTCGCGACGCTCGACGCCGAACTTCGGCGGGCTGCCGCGGCGGAGGGTGTGCCGCTTCTATCCGACCGCTGAAAGGCGCTCCCTCGGCGCGCTATGATAGAGGCGTTCGAGGAGGGTAATCTAGCCATGGAGTTGGACCGGCGCAGTTTCCTGAAGACGGCGGCGCTCAGCGTGGGCCCGGCGGTAATCGGCGCGCGAGGCGCCAACGACAAGCTTCATATCGGTTGGATCGGTGTGGGAACCCGCGGCTACGCCGGCCTGGACTGGCTGCACACCGCCGCCGGCGAGGATGTCCGAATCACCGCCATCTGCGATACCTACCAGGGCTACATTGCCCGCGCCAAGGACCGTCTGAAAACCATCTGGGGCGATGTCCCGCCCACTTATAACGATTACCGCGAGCTGCTGGCCGACAAGAACGTCGACGCGGTGTTCATCATGACGCCCGAACACCTCCACCACGATATGACCATCGCGGCACTGGAGGCCGGCAAGCACGTCTACATCGAAAAGCCTCTCGCCCACACCATCGAGGAAGGTTTCGAGATTGTCCGTGCCTGGGAGAAGTCCGGCAAGATCGTACAGGTGGGCACTCAGAACCGCAGTTCGTCGCTCTACAAAAGAGCCAAGGAACTGGTCGACCAGGGCATGATCGGCGATGTCCACTTCGTGCGCGCGTTCTGGTACCGCAACTCGCTCGATAACGACCCCGCCTGGCGCTATATCATCCCTCCGGAAGCCACCCCGCAGAACACCGACTGGAACCGCTTCCTCGGCCCAGCTCCCAAACGCGCCTGGAGCCCGGAGCGGTATTTTCAATGGCGCCTCTACTGGGATTACTCCGGCGGCATCTCCACCGATCTGCTGGTGCACCAGACCGATATCGTCAACTACATGCTCAGCAAGACCGTTCCCCTAACCTGCACCGCGTCCGGCGGCACCTACCGCTGGCACGACGACCGCGACGTGCCCGATACCTTGAGCGCCATCTACGAATACCCCGGCGGCTTGCAGATCAACTACAGTTGCTATTTCGGCAACGTTTACTATGGCTACGGCGAGCAGTTGTGCGGCAATGAAGGCACCATCGAGGTGATGAACCGCCAGGACCTCTACTTCACCCCGGAAACCTTCGGCGGCAAGGCCCCGGCAAAGGTCGCCGCGCGCAAGCCCATCCACCTGAACGGGAAGACCGACTTCGGCGAGCGCGACGGCGCCATCAACCACTTCCGCAATTTCATCCGTTCCGTGCAGGGCAGCGAAAAGGTGATTGCGCCGCCCACCATCGGCCAAGAGGCGGCCATCGGCGGCCACATGGCCACGCTTTCGTTCCGCAACCAGAAGAGAGTGATCTGGGACCAAAGCGCCAACCGGTACAGCCTGGCGTAGACCCGAAATCATGGCCGCCGCCGCCCTCGCCACGGCGCCCTCCGGCGCCGGTCGGACCTCACGCTGGATCATCGGCCGCGGTGTCGATCTCACGCTCGTGATCGGCAGCGCCCTGGCCGGGTACCTGTACGTCCTCCTCTATGCCGGCTTCCACGTCCCCATTACGCTGCTCTGGTGGTTCTGGTCGGTAGGCTTCGACGGCACGCACATCTTCGCCACCGCCTCCCGCACGTATTTCGATACCGAAGCGCGCCGGCGCAACCCCGCGCTTTTTTACGGCAGCCTGGTTTTCTTCTTCTCCCTTGGCCCGCTCCTGGTGCTGGCCGGCTGGAAAGGGTGGCTCTATCTGCTGGTGGGCGTGTGGGCTTATTATCACGTCGTCCGCCAACACTACGGCTTCATGGTCCTTTATAAGGGGAAGAATCGCGACCTGGCGCCCATCGACAACCGCCTGGACCGGGTCTTCTTCGCTGCGATGCTGGTGTTCCCGCCCTTCGAGCGCTTCTTCATCCATCACCCCGAGGAGTTGGGGCTGCGGTTCCGCCTGACCCCGATGGAAACCCCCGCCTGGTGCATCGTAGGCGCCACCCTGTGCGTTTATCTGGCGCGGCAATGGGTTCGCCACCGCGCCGGCGTACCCGCCAACCGGCCGAAGCTGCTGCTGTTTGCCGCCGTCATTCCTCTGCACTGGCTCACCTTTGCGTGTATGAGCTGGCAGGCGGCGGTACCCACCGTCACCATCGTTCATAACCTGCAGTACCACGCCATCGTCTGGTTTCATAACCGCAATCGTTACTCCGGAGCCGATGCCCGCGCGCGCCACGGCCGCATCCCCGCCGCCGTTGCCCGCAGCCTGGCCGCCTATGCCGTGGCGGGGCTTCTTTTCAGCGCCCTGTATCGCATTCCCGGCTTCGCCCTGGGCCAAACTTCCAGCCTGGCGTTTGGCTTCTTCTGCGGATTCGGTCTGACCCACTACTACCTCGATAGCCGTATCTGGCGCGTCCGCCACGACCCCGGGCTGCGCGCGGCGCTGCGCATGGCCTGACGGCGTGCGGCGGAAGCCGATAAAGAAATCAAAGGACTTATCGGTGTTTATCGGTGTTCATCGGCGGCTATGAATTTGTTTTTTCAGGGGCGCCTGACGGAACGCCCGGCGATTACCGAAGACGCCCTCAGTCCCGGTTTCGCTTGCTTCGAAACACCGTCACAAGAAGCGCGATAGGGTGCCAGCCTACTCGTCCCGGCAGAATCGGTCCAGAGACTCCCGCGTATTCTCGAAGCTGGCCGTCAGCAGAGGCAACATCGAGCCGGCACCATCCAGGTCCCCGGCCTTGGCCTGCTGCTCGATCCTGCGCGCGGCCTCTGTCACCACTGGTGAGCCCACGTTGGCGGCGGCGCCCTTGATGGAGTGGGCGGCCAGGGTCACGGCTTTCATGTCAGCGCTGAGGATGGCTTGGGAAAGCGCCGCCAACTGGAGCGGCATGTCGCTGAGGAATCGGCCGGTGACGCGTCGAGCCAACCGCACATTCCCGCTCACCCTCTCCAGCAGATCGCCGGGATCGAACTCGGAACATCCGGCAGTCGCGGGCAAATCCGGCGGGCGCGGTTCGGCGCCTTCGGGTGACCGATCGGCGGCGCTCTGGGTCCAACGCTCGATGGCCCGTTCGAGCGCGCCGGGTTCGATCGGCTTGGACAGGTAATCGTTCATGCCGGCCGCAAGGCACTTTTCGCGGTCTCCAGTCATGGCATGGGCGGTCATGGCGACGATGGGTATGGCATGGTTGCGCACCGGGGTGGTTTCGAAGCGGATCAACCGGGTGGCTTCGTAGCCGTCCAGGTCGGGCAACTGGCAATCCATGAGCACCAGATCGTAATCGGCCTCGGCCAGGGCGGACAGGGCACCGCGCCCGTCGGAAACCGCATCGGCCCCATACCCCAGGATTTCCAGTATCCCCAGAGCAACCTCCTGATTGGTGGGATTGTCTTCAACCAGAAGCAGCCGGAGGGCGGCTCGCGATTTGTGGTCGGTTGGAGAGCGGCGGCGCACCGTAGCTTCCGCGCTCGCAGCCGGCGCGCCGCGGCCCAGAACGGCGACCAGACAGGCGCCCAGCTCATCCTGCTTGACCGGCTTGGAAACCTGTCCCGCAAAACCGTGTTCACCCGGCTGTTCCGGGCCGGCCACCTGGGTTAGCGGCGTGAGCAGCACCCGCGGAATGCCCGCCAGTCGGGAGTCCTCCTGGAGCAAACCGGCCAGACGGCTGCCGCCTCCGCCGGGAATGTCGGAATCCACCAGCACGGCGTCGAAATGCGACTCCGCCGACCGCAGGCTGGCCAGCGCGGTGTCCACGCCGCTCGCCTGCGCCACCGTCACCTTCCAGAAACCCAGCAATTCCTCCAGCAGGCCGCGGCTGGCGCAGTTGTCGTCCACCACCAGTACGCGCCTTCCTTCGAGCGCCGGCGTGGGGGGCCGATCGGGGCTTTGCCGCTCCAGCCGGGCGGTAAACCAAAAGTGGGAGCCCTTCCCCTCCTGGCTCTCGAAGCCGACCTCGCCGCCCATCAGTTCAACCAGCCTGGCCACGATCGACAGACCCAATCCCGTGCCGCCGTAGCGCCGCGAGGTGGTGGCATCCGCCTGCGAGAAGGGCCGAAACAGCAGGTGCGCCTTATCGGACGGGATTCCCATGCCGGTATCGGTCACCTCGAAACGCACCGAACCGGCGAAATCTCCCGGCTTTACGCGGATGGAGATTTCGCCGGATTGGGTGAACTTCGCCGCGTTACCGGCCAGATTGATCAGCACCTGGCGCAATCGCTTGGGGTCGCCGCGGACGAGCGCCGGCACGTCCGGCTCGACCAGGCAAAGGACCTCTACCCCTTTCTGTTGCGCATTGACCGCCGCCAGGTCCGCCACCCCTTCCACCACGCCGCGCAGATCGAACTCGGCGGTTTCCAGTTCCAGCTTGCCGGCCTCGATTTTGGAATGGTCCAGGATGTCGTTCAAAATCGACAGCAGCTCTTCGGCGCTGCCGCGGATGGTCTCGGCGCGGCGCCGCTGGCGTGGATCGAGTTCCCCGTGCAGCAACAGTCCCAACATTCCCAAGATGCCGTTCATGGGCGTGCGGATTTCGTGGCTCATATTGGCCAGAAACTCGCTCTTGGCGCGATTGGCGGCGTCGGCGGCCTCTTTGGCCCGATACAGATCCCGCTCCAGTTCGGTGCGCTGCCTGAGTTCGCTGGCGAGCTTGCGCTCAGCTCCGCGGCTTTCGTCGAGCCGCCGCGTCAGATCGGTGATGTCTTGAATGGAGAAGACCGCCAGGAATCCCGCGCCGGACTGGTTGGGGATGGAGGTGACCGTTATGTACTGCACCCGCAGCACGCCCGGAGCCACCTCGCACTCGATGAAGGGAGCATGGAGCTGGGGAGAAAAGACGGTGGGAACGCCATCGCGGAACACCCGCTCGATGCGCCGGGAGAACGCCGGCTTGGCAATTTGGGGAAAATGCAACCTCACATCGGTGGCCAGCAGCCGGCCACGCAGCAGGCCGGTCCAGTTCTCCAGGCACTCGTTCCAAAACACGATCGAGTAGCGCGGGTCGAGCACCAGGACCCCCATCGGAACTTTGTCGAGGACGTCGAAGCGCGACTCGGACTGATCGGACGCTAGCACGGCTGGCTCGGCAACTCCATCATGCGGTCCAAAGCCGCCACCAGATTGGCCATCTCGCTCATGTCCAGAAACAGGAAGATCTCCCCCTCGATTTCATGCTGGGCCACGCCGAAACTGGCTCGAGCCAAAATCACGCGAACGCCCGGTTCAATTTGTTGGGCTCCCAATCGCGTGGGCAGTCCACCCTGCTCGCTGTAGTAGGGGATCGAAAACGAGATCCGCCCCTGCGACAGGTTCGATATCGACCCCACCACCCCGTTGAGGATGATATTCCCGGTTTCTTCGAGAGTGGCCGCGCGAATGCCGTCGACGTCCGGGTTGGATCCTTCATCGCCGGTCAAAAGGGCGACCAGCTTGACCGCCCCGTCGTAGGGGAGCAACAGCGCCACGTGGCCCCTGAGCGGACCGGAGAACGCCAGTTGCACCGATGCCACGCGGCCCCAGTGAAAGGCGCCCACCCGCACGCGAGCTTCCTCGAGAGCCAGGACTTCGACCTGGGGAACCCGCAACGTGATCGGCGTTCCCACCATCTCGTTCAGCGAGCTCGCGGCATAGCCCACGCCGATGTTGATGACCTCTTTGAGAGTGTCCAACTGCAATTCGGTCAGAAACATGTTCAGGACCGCCCGCCCATGGCGCCGGACAGCGCGGAGCGCAGCGCGTTCCCGTCCACCGGCTTCTGCACAAAAGCCACCGCGCCGAGCTGCTCGCACCTCTCGCGCGTGCTCTTCTGAATATCCGCCGTCAGAACCACGACGGGCGTCTGGATCTGCCGCCGCTGAATTTCCGCCAGCAGCGCGAAACCATCCAGTCCGGGCATCACCAGATCGGTCAGTATGCAGGCGAATTCCTGTTGCTCGATCGCCTTTACGGCGGTCGCGCCATCAATAGCCTCCACCAGCCTGTAACCATTGCCCTGCAACGCCTGCCGGATCAACCGGCGTTGGAACATCGAGTCGTCCACGACCAGAACCGGTGGTCGTTCGTTTGTCTCTGCCATGAGCCTTCTTCTGCATCCCTCGGGTACCGCGCGAAGCCGCCATCGAAAGGTTCTTCGTACAGTTCACTTTTGCATATCGGCCGCAAATGCCCAGAACTTTACACCCGCGCCACGTGGCGGATTTCTTTTGGGAGCTGTCGCCACGAATTCAGTGCGGGTATTCCCTTGGCGAGGCCCGGAGAAGAAGACTGGCTCGCCTGGCCCAAACGCGGTTCCCGGCGGACGCCAACCTGAAGTGCGCCTCGCGAATTCCCGCCAAAGTATTGAAAAGAACAGCGAGCAGGATTGGGTTGAGAATCCGCGCGCCTGTCTGCGGTAACCAGCTTAAGCGCCGCCAAACAGCCCTGTTACTGTGAAGCCACAGTGGGGGAAATACCCCATCCACGTACCGATTTTCGTAGCAATAGGGTGTTCGCCGTATTAGATTTCATATTTAAATGTATTAATACCTCTTAAGCTATTACGAATATTGGCTGCACCGGAATGGTCCCAAAGCTGCAACAAGGGACACTTCCAATATCGTGGACGACTGTCCGGATAGATCCCCCAGATTTTCCGAACATCGACGGCAATTTTGACCAAGCTCATCACTTGGCAGGAGAACAATTACGTGAAATCCCGTTTTTTCCCTATATGTGTGCCTGTCTGCCTGCTCGCTTTGGCGGCCGGGCAGCTTTTCGGTCAAGCCATCAGCGGTGACGTCACCGGCGTCATTTCGGACAGGAGCGGCGGCGCTATCCCCGCTGCGACCGTCATCGCCCAGAATGACGCGACTGGCGTCAAAACCACGACATCGACTAACGCGGAAGGCGTCTACCGGCTCAGCAACCTGCCGGTCGGCGATTACGTGATCACCGCCTCGGCCAAGGGGTTCACCACGGCGAGCGTGAACAAGTTTCGCGTCCAACTGAGCACGGTGGTCACGGGCAACATCACCCTCGACGTGGGCACTACGGCTACCAGCGTTGAAGTCAGCGCCGCGGCGGCCGCCATCGACACCACCACCGCGCAGTTGCAGACCACGTTTGAAGCCAGGCAGACGCTCGATCTCCCCGGTGCTGCAAACAGCAATGGCGCGGGCATCTGGAACCTTAGCCTGATTGGCGCGGGCGTCGCCTCGCAGGGCGGCGTTGGCCAGGGCACCGGCCCGGCGATCGCCGGTCAACGGCCCGAGGATAACACGTTCAACCTGGATGGCGTCAGCAACGTAAATCACTACACCACAGGCCCCCTGGTTTATACGTCCAACGAGGCTGTGGCGGAAGTATCGCTCCTGCAGAATCAGTTCAGCCCCGAATTCGGCGGCGCTTCCGGCGGCATCTTCAACGCCGTGGTCAAGAGCGGCGGCAACAGCATTCACGGCAGCGTTTACGAGTACCTCCAGAACCGCAATCTGAATGCCGTCGACGCCCTCGACTGGACTCAGGGCTTGACTTCGCTGCCCCGCTATGACAATAACCGTCTCGGCGCCTACATCGGCGGCCCCATCAAGAGAGACAAGCTCTTCTACTTCGGCAATTTCGAGTACAATCCGATAGGACAATCAGCCGTTCCAGGAGCTCCCCTCTGGGCGCCTACTTCGGCCGGAATGTCGCAACTTGCCAGCATCCCCGGCGTGGCCAAGAATAATCTTAGCTGGTTCCAAAAGTGGGTGCCTGCCGCGGCTACCAACGACGAAGGCACAATTAACGTGGGCGGCCAAGCGGTCCCGATAGGGAGTCTGTCCTTCGCGTCGCCGACTTACTCCAACAGCTACAATGCGGTCGTCGCCATCGACTATAGCATCAGTGACAAGGACCAAGTGCGCGGCCGCTGGATCTACAACAAATATAACGGTCTTGATACCGCGGCAGCCTTGTCTGCATTTTACGAGCCCGCTCCCAACGATAACTACCTGTATTCGGTCTCCGAATTCCACACCTTCACGCCGACTCTCCAGAATGAGTTCCGCGCTTCGTTCAGCCGGAACTTCAACAGTATTCAGGTTGGAAGCCAGACATTCCCGGGCATGAGCGTGATCCCCAATCTGACCATCGATGAGTTGAACAGCCTTCAGATCGGTCCCGATCCCAATACCCCATCCGGCTCCATCCAGAACCTGTTCCAGATCCAGGAGAATGCCACCAAGATCGTCGGCAAGCACACCATTAAAATGGGGTATCACTTTACCGACGTGATCCTCACCAACTACTTCATTCAGCGTGTACGCGGCGATTACGAATACAGCACGCTGCAGCAGTACCTGTTCGACCTGACGCCGGACGTGTTGGGGGAGCGCAGTGCCGGCCCCACCAGCTATCCCTGCGGCTTCCTGGAGAATGAAGCCTTCTTCAACGACGATTACCGCATCCGGTCCAATTTTACGATTAACCTGGGATTGCGCTATGAGTACGTGACCATCCCGGTGGTGTCCCGCTACCAGATGTACAGCGCGCCCGCCAACGTTCCCGGCGGGATCACATTTAATGAGCCGCAGCCAAGCGCGGATGAGTGGTCTCCGCGCATCGGTTTCGCGTATTCGCCCGGGAGGGCCGGCGCCTGGTCGATCCGTGGCGGATTCTCCCGCGCCTTCGATCCGACCTACGCCAACCTCAGTTCCAACGCGGCCCCGCCGTACTTCCAGCAGACCAACGATGTGAATCTGTCCAGCAACGCTCCCGGCTTCCTGGCCGGCGGCGGTTTGCCCGGCACGCCAGTCGCCCTGCCCACCAGTCCCGCCGCGGCGCTGGGGTTGGTCAGTTCCTATACCTTCGGCGGTAAGCGCCCCTACGGTCTGAGCTGGAATATGGGTGTCCAGCGCGTGTTCCACCACGACTACACTTTCGAAGCGCGTTATGTGGGCACCAAGGGTGTGCACCTCTGGAATCAATCGCGGCTAAATATCGACTCCCTCGTAAGCCCGACCAATTACATTCCCACGTTCTTCAGTATGCCGTCGCCTTCCACATTCGCTTCCCTTACCAAAACGTTGGCTCAGGTGAAGAGCTACATCGTGCCCGGCGGCACGGCCGACCAGCCCTACAATTCTCTGGCAACTCTGGGCTCGGACGCCGCGATCGTCGCTTATGCGCCTCAGGCATACTCCTCGTATAACGGCATGGCCCTTCAACTTACCAGGAGATTCACCAATAACTTCCAATATGTGGCCGCCTACACGTGGAGCCATATGTTGGATGACGGCACGGCGACGAACTTCTCCACTTACCTGACGCCGCGCCGCGCGCAGGATTTTCAAGACCTGCGCGCCGATTGGGCGTCCTCCGCGCTGGACCACCGCCAGCGCTTCACCTTCACCCCGATCTACGACTGGAAGGCCTTCAAGAACAGTAGTTGGTTCCTGAAGAATCTGGTGAGCAACTGGACGTTGTCCGGTACATACACCTACGAAGCCCCTGAGTTCGCGACAGTTCAGAGCAATGTCGACTCCAATCTGAACAACGATAGCGCCGGTGATCGCGCCATCATCAACCCCGCCGGCAGCTCGGACATCGGTACGGGTGTTACAGGTTACAACGCCCAGGGGCAGGCGGTCGCGAGCGGTAGCGGCACGATCGTGGCCTATGTTGCCAATAACTCCAACGCGCGCTATATCGTGGCGCAATCGGGCGCGCTCGCCAACGGCGGCCGGAACACCTTCCCGCTGCATCCGACCAATAACATCGATATGTCCGTGAAGAAGCGGTTTGCATTAGGCGAAACGCGCTCCTTCGACATCGGCGTTCAGCTCTACAACGCTCTCAATCACGCGCAGTTCACTGGCAGTCACGTGAGCGACGTAGGTTCATACGAGCAAATCAGCAGCCGTCAGGATCTGGTTCCGAGCAGTCCCGAGTTCGGCCGCTTCGACCAGTTCTATACCAGCAACTCGCGCACGCTGCAGTTGGCGGCTCACTTTACCTTCTAACCGCGGCGCAACTTTACCGCAAACGGCGGCGGGACCCGGTAGCGGGTTCCGCCGTTTTTTTTGTTCATTCACCTGAACAGGATCTTCCCCCTGTGGAGCGGCCACTCGTGGCTGCCACGTCCCGACTCGTCGGGACGCGCTCTCCCGGTGGCGCGGCAACGCGCTGGGATGGGTCACGGCATGGCAGGCAAAAGTGTCGGCACGAATGCCCGCTCCACGTTTGGAGCTACCCTGGAAGTTGAACTTCCAGCGTCTCGAAGAATACCGCCCGTGGTGGGCTCGCATCCGGCCCACCGTGCACTACCTGCTCGAAATCGAGGCGCACGTGTTTGCCTTGGCCATTGGCGCCAGCGTCCTGCTGTCGTTCTTTCCGTTCCTGATGGTGATGCTCGCCATCTTCCGCGACGCGCTCCATTGGAATGGCGCGGTGGGCGCGATTTACCTGGCAGTGCGCGACGTCTTCCCCGGCAACTCGGGCGCCGTGGTGGTCCAGAACCTGCAGCCATGGATGGTGCCGCATCTGAACTGGACTTCCATGTTCCTGCTGCTGGTCACTTCCAACGGCATTTTCGAGCCGCTGGAAGTGGCTCTCAATCGCACCTGGGGCGTCACCCAAAACCGCAGCTATTGGAAAAACCAGGTGGTCAGCCTGGGCATGGTGTTCGCCTGCGGGGCGATCGTGTTGCTGTCGCTCAGCTTGTCCGCGCTGAGCGCCGAGTGGGCTACCTCGTGGCTTGGCCATGGGACCCTTGCCGCCTGGCTCACCATGCTGTTGACCAAGCTGGCGGCGGTGCCGCTCACCGTTCTGGGGTTGTTCCTGATTTACTGGCTTCTTCCCAATCGCAAGATCGACGCCGCCCGCGTCGCTCCCGTGGCGATCTGGGTCGGGGTGGTGCTGGAAGGGCTGAAGTATGTGAACATGGTGACGCGCTCTTTGATCGCTTCAAAGCTCGACAGGGAATATCACATGTTCCAATACTCCGTGACGATTCTGCTGGGAAGTTTCGTGGCCGCCATGGTCGTGCTGGCCGGCGCGGAATGGACTGCCCGCCGCGACCGGGTAGACCCATTAGCGAAGGAGTAATCGCCATGACGGATTGGAAAGCTCTGGCTCAGGCCGCCGGTTTGGCGGGCGAACGCGTTACCGGGCCGCTTGAAACCATCGAAGCCGTTTTTCGTCCGTTGACGGAAAACCTCCCGCCGGAACTGGAACCCGCCTGCACATTCGATCCGGAGGAGACCGCAGGTGGCTAGCCGATCCAGGGGTTTCGCGGTTCGGGCGCGGAAACCGCTCCCTAACGGTCGCGCCTCGGTTATGGGCACCGCGCGTTTGCAGTTATTTACCGAGCCGCGACCGTCAGGGAGCGGTCGACTAGGACGGACCTCCCCAAGATCGGATAAGCACCAGGAGCCCGTCACGTGACCATCCTCGGAGCTTCCCGCTCCCTCCGCGCCCATTCGGCGACCTCCGTCGATCTGGCCACGGCCGCGCTTGCACGCATCGAGCGGCTGGACCCGTCGCTGCGGGCGTTCCTCACCCTTACCGCCGACCGCGCCCTGGCCGATGCCCGCCGCGCCGATGCCGAATTGGCCGCCGGCCGCGACCGTGGGCCGCTGCATGGAATCCCGATCGCCGTAAAAGATCTGTTCGCCATCGCCGGAGTGCCCAACACCGCCGGCTCGCTGGTGTATCGGAATCGGGTGCCGGCTTTCGACTGCGCCGTGGTGGAACGGCTCATCCAGGCCGGCGCGGTAATGCTAGGTACGCTCAACATGCATGAGCTGGCCTACGGCATTACTTCCGCCAACCCGCATTTTGGCGCCGTGCGCAATCCCTGGAATCCGGATCGCAGCCCCGGCGGATCGAGCGGCGGCTCGGGCGCGGCGGTGGCGGCCGGTTTGGTTTTCGCCGCCATGGGCAGCGACACGGGCGGCTCCATCCGCATCCCGGCATCCTTCTGCGGCACGGTCGGATTGAAGCCCACCTACGGCCGCGTCAGCCGCTACGGCGTGCTGCCGCTGGGGCACACGCTGGACCATATGGGACCGCTCGCGCGCACGGTACGCGACGCCGCGATCATGGTGAACGCCATCGCCGGATTCGATGCGCGCGACCCGGCTTCCTCGCGCCGGCCGGCGGAGGATTTCATCCCACCCGAAGGCTCGAGCATTCGCGGCCTGCGCATCGGTTTTGCCGAGAGCTTCTTCTTCGAGCGCATCGAGCCCGGCGTGGATTCCGCGGTGCGCGCCGCCATGGCCCGCGCCGAAGCGTTGGGGGCGCAAATGAGGCCGGTGCGCGTCCCCGACCCGGCTGCCATCAACGCGGTTGGCCAGATTATTCTTCTTTCCGAAGCCGCGGCCGTGCTCGAACCCTACCGCAAGCGGCGCGAGCTGTTTGGCGCCGACGTGCTGGCGCTGCTCGATCAGGGCAGCCTGGTCCCCGCCACCGATTACATACAGGCACAGCGCATCCGCCGCTTTATGCAGCGGAGCTTCGCCAAGGTCTGGGGCGAAGTGGACTGTCTGATCACGCCAACTACCGCCATCACCGCTCCGCCGATCGGCCAGGCCACCGTAACCGTCGGCGGCGGCGACGAGCCCGTTCGTCCCGCGGCCACCAGAATGTCGCGCCCCTTCAATGTTCTCGGCTTGCCGGCCTTGTCGATTCCCTGCGGCCTCGATGCCAGTGGTCTGCCGGTCGGCCTGCAGATCGCCGGCCCTCCATTTGAAGAAGCCCGCCTGCTCCGGGTTGGAGCCGCGCTGGAGGATTCCGGGATCAAGCTTTCAAACACACCGGCGCAGGCTGACCGGTGATGGGGTGCGCAACCGATCCGGGGACTTCGCGGTTTAGGTGCGGAAACCGCTCCCTCGTCGCGGTCGCGGCTCGGCTATGTGCGCCGCGTGTTTGCTGTCCCTTACCGAGCCGCGACCGCGAGGGAGCGGTTGATGGGGACTGTCTCTTCCAGATTGGCTAGTTAAGCGCCCCGCTGACCGCTGAAAGCTTGCCAGCCGTGTTGTATCCTGGAGGAAAATCGGTAAGGTAGGCCATTGTGCGGCTGGGACGGCGCGAACTCGCAGTAGTGTGGCTCGCGCTCCTGTGCGGCGGGCTGCTGGATGCCCAGATGAACCTGGGCGGGCGGGTGATCGACGAAACCGGCACCGGGATTGCCGGCGTGGCCGTGGAGTTTCGCGGGGCATCCGCCAGCAGTGCCACATCCACGGACTCGGCCGGGAATTTCCGGCTGACGCTGCCTGCCGCGGGCGAATACGAAATCCGCGCCGTACGGCAGGGGTTCTATGTATTCCATGAAGCCGGCCGGCTGCTGGACGCGGACACCGAACACATCACCATCGTGTTGAACCATCAGCAGGAGTTCTCCGAGCGCGTGGACGTGAATGCTTCGCCGCCGGTGGTGGATCCCGTTCAGCCCGCCGACCGGCGGGAAGTAGACAATACCGAGATGTTGAACGTCCCCTACGCGGCCCCGGAGGACTATCGCAACGCCCTGCAACTGTTCGACGGGGTGGTGCAGGATAACGGCGGCCGCTACCACCTGAACGGCGGCGATTCCAACCAGGTGAACTACACCCTCGACGGTTTCAACATTTCCAATCCGGTGACCGGGCAACTGGATGCGCGAATGAATATCGATAGCGTGGAATCGATTGCGGTGGAGAGCAGCCGGTTCAGCGCGGAAAACGGCCGCGGTTCGGCCGGTACGCTGGCACTGACCAGCCGCATGGGCGACGACCACTGGCGGTTTTCCGCCGTGAATTTCTTCCCCGGCGTTTCCACCGAGGGCGGGCTCCACATCAATGAGTGGACTCCGCGAGTGCAAGTTTCCGGCCCTATCAGGAAAGGCCGGGCGTGGTTCCACAACGGCATGGACGCGTTCTACCTGGTGGACCTGGTGCATGGGCTGCCGTCCGGCCAGAACCGCACCCATGGGCTGGCGGTAACCGACTTGACCCGGGTGCGGATCGACCTCGCGCGCGGCAATATTCTGACCGCCGGCCTGCTGGCCGATCTGGGCGAGACTTCGCGCCTGGGCTTGAGCTTCGTGAACCCGGCCGAAACCACCACCAATATGAGGCAGGGGTTATTTGTCGGCAGCGTTCGCGATCAGCAGTATTTCGCGGGAGGGGCGCTGGTGGAATTCGGATTCGCCGATACGCGCGGCCTCGCCCGCTATCTTCCGCAGGGCGACCAGCTCTACCAACTGACGCCTCTCGGCACGGCCGGCAATTACTATATTTCCACCGACCAGCACTTCTACCGCCAGCAGGGGCTCGCCACTCTGTTTCTGCCGGCGTATCGCTGGCACGGAACGCACCGGCTGAAAGCGGGGCTCGATTTCGAACGCGAGTCGTTCCATCAGTGGACGGTGTTCAACCCTTACGAAGTGCTGAACGCCGACCAGACGTTGGCCCGTTACGTCACTTTCGTGGGCGGCCCTTTTCAGACCGGCAATAATTTCGAAGGCGGGCAATACCTGGAAGATCACTGGAGCCCGCGCGACGGCCTGACGATCGAAGCTGGCGTGCGGGCCGAATGGAACGAGATTGTGCGGGAGCTCGAAACCGCGCCGCGCCTGGCGGCATCCTGGGCGCCGCTAGCGCTGGGCGGGACCAAGCTCTCGGCCGGTTGGGGCTTCTATTACGACCCGATCTATCTGGGCGTCGTCACCACCCCGCCGGGACAGGCCAGCCTGGCTACTTTTTATAATCCCGACGGTAGTGTGTCGGGCCCGGTGGAAACCCAATTTGCCGTAAACCGGAACGCCCTCAAGACGCCCTATTACCGGGTGGCGAGCATGGCGGCCGAGCGCAAGCTTTCGGCCAGTTTTACCGGCCGCGTCGAGTTCATGAACCGGACCGGCGACCACGGATTCTCGTTTGTGCCGCCGACGCCGTCGCCGAACGATCTGTTCCTGAACGGCGCTACGTTCAACCTGGGCAATTCCCGCCAGGACCGCTACGACGCGGTTACCTGGAGCGTGAAGCGTTCTTTCTCCGGCAAGTTCGAATGGTCGGCGGGGTACACGCGCTCCTCGGCGCGTACCAACGAGGCGGTGACCTATAGCTTGGCGAACCCCATCTTCGCGCCGCAGATGCCGGGGCCGCTTGGGTGGGATGCGCCCAACCGAATCCACGCGTGGGGATGGGCGCCGCTGCCCAAAGGCCGGCTGCCGCGGCGCCTGCAGTTTCTGATCGGCGATACCTCGGCCGCTTACCTGGTGGAGTACCGCACCGGGCTGCCGTTCAGCGCCGTCACTCAGGAAGGTTTCGTGAATGGGCCGGTGAACTCCCTTCGCCTGCCCGGTTACTTCGACGTCAATCTCCATTTCGAACGCAAATTTCATGCCATGCATTATTTGTGGGCCTGGCGCGTCGGCATGGACAACCTCACCAACCACCTGAATGCCAACACGGTCAACAACGTGGTCGGTACCCCCGAGTATCTGAGCTATGGCCGCGGGCAGGCGAGGGCCCTGGCTGTGCGTTTGCGGCTGCTGGGCAGGAAATAGGCGCGGCGATGATCTCTCCGCCCATTCCACCGTCTCTCACCGGGCTGGGCGCCCGGCCGTTCTCGTTCTATCCGGCGATCGGCAATATCCGCCACAATCAGTGGATCTACCGGCGCGCGAGCTGGTCGGAGATTCTGGTGGTCAATTGTCGCACCGGCGAGGAGATCTGGGTGCCGCGGCAATTCGTGGGAGAGATTTCCGCCGTAAACGACCCGGTGGTGATCCTGGGCCTGACGCGCGAGCTCGAATACCGGGACGGCGCGGTGACCCCTGTCGAGCGCCGCGTGATTGAAATGCCGGTAGCGGTGGGCGGAAATCGCGGGCTGGCGGCGGTGCCGCCGGCGGATCGCAAGCGCTCGCGCCCGGCTCCGGTGATTGGCATCCGGCTGGAATCCCCGCGCCGGCGTTGGCTGAAGTGGCTGGGTGGCGCGCTGGCTTTTGCCATTCTGATCTACGTGCTGCTGGCCAACGCCCTGCGGCGATGACCTCAAAGTTGCACAAAAATGCACAAATCCGGCCCGCGTCCAACCCCAACGTGGCGCACGCACTCCTGGCCGCGTCGAGAGTTAGACTAGACTCCGAACTCTCCAGGAAGCTCTGCGCAACCCATTGTAAACAAAGAGTCGGGTGACGCGAGGTTCCTGACGCCAGAGACGATCCCGCCAGGGACCGTCCCCCGCTCCTGATGTCATGTCACCTCGGCATTTTGAGCGGCCAAGGGAAAATGACCTGACCCAGCGGTGGGACAGACGATCGTTTTTTGTCGTCTGTCAGGCTGTTAGGGCCTGGCGAGGGGCCGACAGACCACGAAAAACGATGGTCTGTCCCACCCGCTCGCCGCCGAAACTGGCTCAACGCAAATTCCACGACATCGGGAGTTCGGAGGCTGATAAAGGTTTGCTCCATTTCGCGGCCTCCGGCTCTCGCCCTATCCCCCAGCACCGCTAGGCCGCGAAACGGAGCAAACCGTTATCAGCCACAGATTTTGATAACATTTTTTACTCCCGCCGTTTCATTCCGTTACAGCCAATTCGCCGCATGAACGCATCCCGCTTTTCCCCGTCTACAGGTTATTGTACGGTCGTAAGTTGGCCACTATGATCGATGCCGGACTTTCCGCTCGACAATTCGAGGTTATCGGCGCCCGGTCAGCCGGCGCTCCGCGCAGCCCCCTTCTATCCCTACTTCTGCGCGCCCTTAATGAATTCTCGGGCCGGAACGTTCCGATTCGGGGAGGGCCAACATGAACCCCTCGCGGGGCCGTGCGGCTCGTCGGCTCCGGCAAATAGTGGCGGACGGATAGCGCACGGCGGGCCGGCGCCAATTCACAGTTTCTTAGAGTTTCCGCGCGCGTTGGCCTACGCCTGCGCGGGAACGGGACCGCGCTCTTCCTCCTTTCAGCGCGGTCCCGTAAGCCTCATCTGACAGGGGAAACCACGCAAGCACCGCCGAAACGGTACTCGCTTTGTTTGTTTCTCGATTTAGGTCTTTTCCCGAAAAAGGGGAAGCGGTCAAAGCCGTATGTCACGCCGGAGCAGTTCGCGGGGTTGCTCGCCATGATCCAGGAACCCTACGCAACCATGGTTTACGTTGCGGTCTACACAGGGTTGCGGGCAAGTGAACTGGTGGGGCTTCGCTGGCGGAACGTCCATGAGGATTCGATCACGGTAGATGAGCGGTGCTGCCGTGGCGATTGGGGCGCGCCGAAGAGTGAAGCGAGTAACGCGACTGTCGCGGTGAATGCGGCGGTGATTGAGCGGATTCAAGCCCTGAAATCGCTCGTAGTGGAAGTGAAGGCGGGTTGTGCGGTGCGGAAGTATACGGCCGTGAAATCCGCCGGCCCTGACGATCTGGTGTTTCAGTCGCTCTCCAAAGGGGCACCGATGAGGGATAACAACATCCTCGTTCGGCACATCAAGCCCGCGGCGAAGCCGTTGGGAATCCCTTGGGTGAACTGGCAGGTTTTAAGGCGTTCGTTCGCTACCTGGCTGAAATTGTCGGGAGCGGACGTAAAGGACGCGCAAGCTCTGATGCGGCACTCTCGGGCAAGCACCACGCTCGACATCTATCAACAGCACGTGCCAGAGTCACAGCGGCGCGCGGTTGACAAGCTGACTCTGCTTTCTCCGCTGGTGAATTAATGAATACACCTACCACAAGTGTTACCGAGTGATTGGTTCCGATTCTGGTTCCAATTGGTTCCAATAAATCGGGGTTTTTGAGGGTTTCTGAGTGACTAAGACAAGTGGAATCAGGAACATAACCGCGGTAGACGTAGGCCCTGAAAAGGCTGGCGTCGGCGGTTCGATTCCGTCCCTCGCCACCACACTAAGTTATTTGAAATCAGCACTTGCTTACCTGTTCTTCCGCCTGTGTCAGATTTGTGCTATGAACCATCCGAGTTACCCTGTCCTGACGGGCCTGGTATTCGGCGGTCCATTTCGCATAGTGCCGGCGGATCGTGGCGGGGCTATCCGCCAGGATGCTGGCAGCATCCTCAACGGTCCCGCCTTTCCCTAGAATTTCGCTTGCCAGTGTGTGGCGGAACATGTGCGGGTGTCCGCCGGCAATCTTGGCGCGGACAAAAACCGCCGCAAGGGTGCGCTGAACGCCCTTAACCAGGCTCCGCACGCTGGCGTTACCACTCGAAAAGAACCACCTTGAATCACGCGGCGCCGTCTTCGGTTGCGGTAGCACATCCGGCGCAGCGCATCAGCAACACCATGGCGCGGGCGCGCAGCCGCTCGTACTTGGCGCGGCCGATTTCGTCGCACGCGGTGATGATTCGAACGATCTCGGCCGACGTGAACGGCACCACATCGTTTGCCTCCAGCAAACGCGGGCGCATCGAGACAGCGGCCCAATACCGCCAGCGCATCCTCTTGGCCCGCGACGATACGCCATACTCGCAATTGCAGCAGGAATTGAGGGCTGCCGACGATGCTTTGTCGCTACCGCGCGAAGTGGGCAATGCTGTAATCGCAGTCTTCTTTGAGAACGCAAACGCCGCGGAGCGAGAGAGCGCGAGAAGAGCGATGCGCGTCCGGGTTGAAGCGATCCTCAAAGGCTCGGTCACAGAGGAGATGCCGCAGCCGCCCATCGGCATCCCGCCATTCCACTGGTAACTCGAGTTTCCCGAGGCCTTTCGGGACAATGCCGGCGGTTTCGATGCAATTGTCGGAAACCAACCGTTTGCTGGCAAGAACACCCTTATCGCTGGGCACTCCGAGGGATATGTCGATCGGCTCCGGAGTCGCATGGCAACTCCGATCTGGTAGCCCATTTCTTCCGCAGTGCGTTCACCTCACTAAAGCCAGGCGGTTGCTTTGGGTGGAGTCTGACTGGAAGCCCACCGCATTGCAGCCCCTTCCGAAGCAGCTGATTACGGACGGCCGCCCAACTAATGTCAAGCTGGTGCCGTACGGCTGCACGAAGTTCCGGGTCAGCATGTTTCCGGTAAGCGCGCCGTGAGCCGCTCGCCGCAGCCCCTGTCGCAGGGCATCGTGACGCCAGCGGGGGCGACCGCTCCAACCGGGATAACTGGCGGGGGCGCCTTGAGGGTTTGGTGAGGGAAGGGCGCATCGGGATTAAGATAATGTCACGAACTCAATCGAGAACACGGTGAAGCTCGATGCGCTTCGCCGCCACCGGTTTTTCGGCGCAGACCGTGGTCTGGAAACCCTGACGGGCGATAACAGTTTTTTGCAGAGGAAGAGAAGCGATGAAGACGGCCTTTATCGCGGCGGTTCTCGCCGCAACACTCAGCGCAGTCCTCGCACAGGAAGTCCCTTATGGCGTGGTGGCCCAGCCCTGGCCGGAAGTGCTCGGCAACCAGCGCGCGGTACTTCGCGTGGACACGCCCTCCGATGCAATCGTGGCGCATCTTCCCTGGCGGAGGCACGACGATCATCCGGAACAGAAGGCGGTTCTCGTCTTCGACGATTCCGGCCAGCCGGTGGTTAACAGTACGACGTGTCACCTGACCGCGGAATCCGCAGACGTGGTTTTCCAGGCGTCGCGGCGCGGCGATTACTACGTCTACTTTTTCCCTCAGGCCGGCCTGGGAGAGCGGCATCCAGCGCCTGGGAAGGGCGAATATCGTGCGCCACAGCCGCCGGCGGATCAAGCTTGGCTAAGGCGAATGGGTGCCTCGTTGCCGCGCGCCGCCGTGGTGGAGTTTGAGGCGCGCACGGCATTCGACTCCTTTTACCCCATGGAGGTGGCAGCCACGGCCGAAGAGGTGCGGCGGCTCGGCGCCGCCCACCGACGGCCTTTCCTGCTCTTCCCGGAAGCGCGCGAGCGGGCCATCCGCATGACGGACGCTCTGCCGTATTCGTGGATCCAGTCCGGTCCCGGAGACCGGTTCGCCGGGTCGGCTTGGCGCGGCGAATTCTACGTGTTTCAGATCGGCGTCTACGCGCAGAAGGACCTGGCTCCTGCGGACGCCGACATTGCCGTGCGCTTCGAGGATCTGATTCGCGCCGAGGGCCGTAAGATTCCGTCGAGCGCGCTGGAATGTTTGAATATTGGCGGCATGGACGCCAGGGGCAAACCCCTCGGGCGTGGGTTCCGCGTGAAGGCGGGGACTGTAGGCGCGCTGTGGTGCGGCGTGCAGGTGCCCGTGGATGCGGCACCCGGAAACTACGAGGGCACGCTACACCTGATTCCGCCGGGTGGAGGCGACCTGCCGGTCCACCTGGACCTGGAAGTGAAAACCGATTCTCTGCGCGCCGGCGGCGTCGATCAACCGGCGCGCCTCTCGCGGCTCAACTGGCTGAACTCCGCCATCGGTCTTGAGGACACGATCACCGCCCCATACACGCCGCTGCGGGTCAGCGGCCGGACCGTGGCATGTCTGGGCAGGGAAGTGCAGTTCGGTGACGCCGGTTTTCCGGTCAGCGTCCAGGCCGCCGGTCGCGAACTTCTTGCCGGTCCGATTGGGCTGCAAGTCTACGACGGCGCGCAATCGGCCGCTTGGAAAAGCACCAGCCGCATCGCCGCGCAGGCTCCGGCCAAGGTCGTGATCGATTCGGAAAGTGAGAGCGCCGGCTATCGGCTGACCGTGCGCTCCACCATGGAGTTCGATGGCGGAATCGGTTTCGACGTGAGGTTGCGAAGCCTGCGGGAAGCCCGCGTTTCCGATATTGCCCTGGAAATCCCCTACCTCGAGACAGCCGTGCCATACTCCGTTGGCATGGGTCTGGCGGGGGGCGCGCGTCCGCAGTCCTGGCAATGGAAATGGAGCGACCAGCCGCAGCGGTGGAAGGAACAGGGCAGCAACCTGGAGTACTTCCTGTGGATGGGCGGAGTACAGACCGGGCTCTATTGCCGCTTGAAGTCGCCCTTATCCGATTGGCGAAACGGAGACCACGGCGGTGTTCGCTTCGACCGGGAGAGTGGCCGAGTGCTCTTCCGCGCCGGCGGCGGACCTCGGGCGCTGCACCGCGGCGAAGAGTTGAATTTTTCGTTCCGCCTCTTGCCGACGCCCGTCAAGCCCCTCGATCCGCAACATTGGAACACGCGCTACGCCCATGCCTACCGGCCCGTGGAAGAGATCCGCTCTTCCGGCGCCACGGTGGTCAACATCCACCACGACACGCTGTCCAACCTCTATATCAACTACCCATTTCTAAACCTGGACCTTCTGACGCCGTACGTGAGCCAGGCGCACGCGCAAGGAATCAAGGTGAAGGTCTATTACACGGTCCGTGAACTTACGACTCACCTCCCCGAACTCTGGGCTTTGCGCAGCTTGGGGGACGAGATCTACCGCACCAGCGGCACGCAGGGCCATGGCAACCCACAGCTCGATTTCTGGCTACAGGAGCACCTGGGGCACGATTATACGCCTGCGTGGATCACCCGCACGCCGGCCGGCGACATAGACGCCGCGATTCGCGTGTTCTTCGATTCGCGTCTGGATAACTTCTATCTGGAAGGTCTGAAGTGGCTGATTGAGAATGTTCCCATTGACGGAATCTACCTCGATGAAATCGGGTACCCTCGAGACATTATGCAGCGCGTGCGTCGGGTTGTCGATCTGCGCCCGGGCGCCATGATCGACCTGCACGGCAATCGCGACTGGTGGTCGTGCAACTCTCCGGTGGGCTACTACATGGAGCACTTTCCCTATGTGGACCGGCTCTGGTTCGGCGAAGCCTTCAACCCCGACTCTCCCCCGGATTTCTGGCTGGTCGAAATGTCGGGCATTCCCTTCGGACTCAGCTCCGACATGCTCCAGAACCCAAACCCGTGGCGCGGCATGCTGTTCGGAATGACTGCCCGGTCGCTTCACGGCGGAGCGCAATCGCCCACGCCGATTTGGAAGCTCTGGGACGAGTTCGGCATTCAGGACGCCGCCATGATCGGCTGGTGGGATAGCGCCGCGCCGGTAAAGACGGGCCAGGGCGACATTCTCGCCACTGTCTATGTCAAACCGGGCAAGTCGTTGGTGGCGATTGCAAGCTGGGCCAAGGATCCGGCAAGTGTGACGCTCGACGTCAACTGGAAGCAATTGGGAATCGACGAAAAGCGCGCCCGGATCACCGCTCCGGCGATCGCGAATTTCCAGGATGCCCGCCAGTTTTCGCCGGGCGAGGCGGTTCCCGTCGCGCCGGGAAGAGGCTGGCTGCTCGTCATCGACCAGCAGTAAACAGACGACCCGCGAATGGGTCAGGCGAGAGATTGCGTCATACTTGAAGACGGCACCGAGCTACTGGCGTGCCTCGCGAGAATGCCGGGCATTCCCGTCGATTCTGCATCGAGTGGCCGCGTTGTGAAGATCTTGCGGAGAGCCGGGAAGCGATCCGGATCGGAGAGGATGAACGGTGAGCGCGATCACACGTAGGAATTTCTTAGGCATCACGGCAACGGGCGTGGGTGGACTTTGGCTAGGGGATGCAGGGCCGATGCCGGCAAACCCTGCGCCGGCTACGGGCGGTTTCGAGTCGCTCTACAAAGCCTTCGTGGATCCCGACCGCAAATACAGCATCCGTCCATTCTGGTTCTGGAACGGCAAGATGGAGGGAGAAGAGATCGGCCGCCAGATTCGTCTGATGGTGGAACACGGCGTGTACGGGGCATATGCGCACAATCGGGATGGGCTCCAGACTCCGTATCTCTCCGAAGATTGGTGGCGAGCCGTCGGTGCCGGGCTGAAGACTGCGCGGGAGGAAGGCTTCTCTTTTTGCCTGGTAGACGATTTCGAGTGGCCGAGTGGCGAGGCGCGCGACTATTGGATGCCGGGAGCCAACAAGAGCCGTGTGGTGGCGGCCAATGCCGATTATCACATCCGCGTGCTACATCCGCTGGAGACGCTGGTGACCGGCCCGAAGCGGGTGGAGGTTTCCCTGCCAGCGGACACCCACACGGCGGTGGCGGGTAGGCTATTGGGATCCGGCCGGCTCGACGGGGAAACACTTCACACTCTGGCCCTCCCCGCGAACGGCAATGTGCTTTCCTGGGACGCGCCCGATGGTGAGTGGCTGGTTGTGACCTATCAGCTCCGACGGTCCAGAACACCGGACGGCGGCACGGTCGACTTGATGAATCCCGAGGCAGTTCGGAAGTTCATCGAGATCTATTACGAGGAGTTGTTTCGCCGCTACGGCGAATACTTCGGCAACACTTTCCCAGCGACCTTCGCCGATCACGAAGGGAGCTACGGAGGAACCATTGCCTGGACACCGCGGCTGTTTGAGACTTTCCGCAATAAGGCTGGCTACGACCTTGAGCCGTTGCTTCCCGCACTGGTTTACGACATTGGACACAAAACGGAGAAGGTCCGCTGCGATTATCTGGACACAATTAGCGATCTTTATTCCACGAGCTTCTTCCAGCAGGTCAACGGATGGTGCCGCGCTCACGGTCTCCAGTATTCCGGCCACGTCTGGGAAGAGTCGCTGTTTTTTGGCCCCTGGGTGCAAGGGGATTTCTACCGCATCTTGCGCGCCATGGGCCAGCCCGGGTGCGATACGTTGCGGGAATGGGGCCGGCAATCGGTTTGGCTGAAGGAAGTCGCTTCCGTAGCCGATTTTGAAGGCCGCCACGTGGTATGCGAGAACCAGGGCGTGCAGGGCAGCGAATCGTATCTTTCGCCCGAGCGGATGCGGCGTGTCTCCAACTGTCTGGGCGCCTGGAACATCGGGGAGTTCATTCCGCATGCGTTCGACTACGATCTGGGGCGCACCAACTTCCCGCCCGACTGGTTCCTCAGCCAGCCATTTCTGCCGCACTTTCGCGCCTACGCCGATCAGATGCGCCGCGTCAGCTTTATGAATCGCGAGAGTCGACACGTGGCCGAGTTGCTGCTGTACTACCCGCAAACATCGGTGTGGGGACAAAGCTCACCGGCGTTTCGCACGGAAGGTTCCTCGGACATCACAAATTCCGCCAACTGGAGTCAGGACGCCGCGGAAACCAACTCAAGCTATGCGCAACTCAAACTCCGGCTGACGGAAGAGAACCTCGACTTCAAGGTGGCCGACGATGCCTACCTCGCCGCGAGCCAGATGGAAGGAAAGAAGCTCGCCATCTCGACATCGCGGTTCACGGCGTTGGTACTTCCGCCAACTTCGACTATCCGGCTGCACACGGCAGAGCGCGTGCGTGGGTTCTACGGCGCGGGCGGGCGTGTGATCGCCATCGGGCGGCTTCCGTTCATTTCCGTGGAGAACGGCCGGAAGGACGCACAGTTGGAGTCGCTGTGGGAGGGGATGTTCGACACTGTACCCACGCTTCAGCCCTTTACGCTGCGCTCCAACGCGAGCGGCGGCCAGGCTTATTTCGTTTCGGGACCGGTGGACGATGCGGTGGCCCTGTTGGCGAGCGCGATCGGCGACTTCGGAATTGTGAGCGGGCCGAGGGAACACCTCTACTTCCTGCATAAAGAAAAGGGCGGCGCGGACTTCTATTGGATCGTGAACGATAGCGCGGCCGCTCGTACCAACATCCTGAGCCTGCGCGCCACCGGCAGGCCGGAACGCTGGGACGCGGTCACGGGCCAGCGCTCGCCTGTGTTTTACCAAACACAGACCCCCAGGACCCTGGTCCGGCTGTCGCTCGGTCCCTGGGACGCTGCCTACGTCGTCTTTGACCCCAGCGGGCCGGCTCAAGCCATGGAACTCAAAGCAACCAACCTCGACGAGTTCCACATCGAGCGAACCTCGGCGGACGAAGTGCGAGTTCATGGCAAAGCGTTGGCCGGCAAAGATCCCGCTTTCGTTGAGTTGAGCGACGGCCACCAGCGATACCGCGGCGAATACCGGCCCGCGCCGGCCGCGCCACTGGAGATCGCCGGCGACTGGAGGGTGACGGTGGAAGCGCCGGCGATCCCGATTCCTTACGCTCAAGCGATGGACGATCCGCTCGATCGGGGCTTGGGCGAGCACTGGTTCGAGCCCAACACGACTCATCGGCCATGGGAACCGGTTTGGCTTTCCCCAATGAACTGCGCGCTGCGTGAGTGGAATGTTCTGGGGCCTTTCCCGAATCCCGACGACAGCGGGCTCGATCGGGTCTACCCGCCCGAAAAGGAGATCGATTATGACGCCACCTATGAAGGCGAAGGCAAGCGTCAAATCGGTTGGACTGCCACCAATAGCGGCGAACGCATCTCAAAAGGTGGAAGTGGATGGGATTCGCTGTTGCTTCAAATGGCCGGTGGACCCTACGCTCCCGCGAGCAACATCGTCGATTACGGGAACGCTGTAAGAGCGGGATGGCCGCCCAATGGCGCGTTTTTCGCCCAAACCAATCTCTACGTTCCAGACGCGCGACGGGCTATGGTGATTCTCGCAACGGGCAATCCGTGCGCAGCCTGGATGAACGGGCAGCAGATCTTTTCGGGTTGGTCGCGCCCGCTTTACTTCGAGCTCGCTGACGGTTTCGCGCACCGCGTTCCGGTCGAACTGCGGGCGGGATGGAACAGCCTGCTGTTGAAATTCGTGCACAACCCCGAAAGCCCCCGCTCGGGCCAGTTCACTTGCCGCGTGGAACACGGGAACGGCGGCTCCGTGGCTGGCCTGGTTGCGGGTCCTCGCCGGTTCTCCGGTGAATGGCAGCAGGGTTCGCGCGGCTTTCGCTGGCTGCAAATGCCTGTACCGGCCGTGGCCGGGTCGCTGCGCGTGCCGATCCTCAAGAACTCCTGGTCGGTCTGGATCGGCGCGAAACCGGCGCGGGCGGCGTCCGAAATTCCGCTTCCGCAGGGCACCCGCTCCGTTACCGTCCGCATGAGAGGAGACGAGATTCTCGATCGACCTTTCGAGTTTTCGACCGCGCCCGCTTCTCTCCCCCTGGGCACTTGGAGCGTTCCGGGCCTGGAGCATTTCTCGGGACGGATGACGTATGAAAAGACCGTTGAGGTCCCGGCCGGGCTGCTGGCGGAGCAGGTGCTGCTCGATTGCGGGCAGATAGGGGTCGCAGCGGAGGCGTGGGTGAACGGCGAGCCTGTGGGATCTCGTCCCTGGGCGCCCTTCGTATTCGAGGTCAGCCGCCGTTTGCGTCCAGGCCGCAATGATTTAAAGGTGCGGGTTGCAAACACCGAGGCCAACGCCCGGGCGGTGGGAACCTCGTTGGACATCCTGAAGAATATCGACCTCAATGGCTGGCTGGGACCAGTACAATTGGTCTCTTATTTTGAACGTAGCATCGCCTGCGTCCGTGTCTGAGAAAATGAATCGCCGCACATTTGTCAATTCGATTTGCGCTACGACGCTCCTTTCCGCGCTGGACTCGCCCGGGATTGCGGGAATGCCGCCGTCTGGCGACTCCACCGGGCAGCGTCTCTGGCCCCGGCCCACGATCGTTCCGGTGCCTGAGGTAACCGCGGGCCTGACCCAGCCGTCGGTCAACCTGGCTGGTGTCTGGAAGTTCACGCTCAATCCTCCCGAACGATTCTGGGAGAACGGCGCGGATCCGTCCACATGGTCCGACCTCCAGGTTCCCGGCGAATGTGTCACGCAAGGCTTCCAGATATCGCGGGGTTCCGAATACCCCTTCAAGGCACATGTCCCGATTCCCGCGGAGTTCAGCGGCCAACGAATCTTCCTGCGATTCGATGGCGTCTACAGCTTCTGCCGGCTGTGGGTGAACGGAACGTTCGTGCGGGACCACCAGGGCGGCTTTACCACGTGGGAGGCCGACATTACGGACCTGGTAAAGCCCGGCGAGGCGGCCTGGATCGCGCTGGGAATCACCGATCGCAGCGACGACATCTCCAATGGCAGCGAGTACGCCAAGCACTCGATCGGCGGAATTCTCCGCGATATACGGCTTATCGCGGTTCCACCGACCCATCTCTCGCGCCTTCACGTGGCCACGGACCTGGATGCATCGTATGGCGATGCCACACTGGAACTGACAGCGGCTGTAGCGTTCGGCGGCGGCCGTGCCGCGACGGTGCGCCTGCATCTCGAAGATTCTCAGAATCGGCCGGTGCCCCTGACGCCTTCTTCGATCACGATTACTCCCGCCGATGCGGAGCGGACCGTTCGGATCCCAGTCGAAAAGCCACAGAAATGGGACGCCGAGCACCCTCACCTCTACACTCTGCGGGCAACCCTGGTGGTCGATGACGCCGAGGGGGAAACCGTCAGCCGCAAACTCGGCTTTCGCAAGGTCGCAGTCGGCGGAAACCGGCTCCTCGTGAATGGGAAGGAAGTGAAGCTCCGCGGAGTATGCCGCCATAGCGTCCATCCGCTGCACGGACGCTGTACACCCGCCGATATCGACGAACGGGATGCCATCCTGCTGCGCGATGCCAACGTCAATTTCGTCCGCACCTCGCACTATCCTCCCACGGAAAGATTCCTCGACGCCTGCGATCGATATGGCATCTACGTGGAAGAGGAGACGGCCGTCTGCTTCCAGCTCAAAGAAACCGGGAGCACCTCGGATCCCGACTATACCCCGCGCTTTCTGAATCAGTTTGCCGAAATGATGGAGCGCGACCGCAGTCACCCGGCGGTCGTCTTCTGGTCTCTCGGAAACGAAAGCCGGTGGGGACAGAATATCGCGAAAGAGTACGCCTATGCAAAGCAGGAGGACACTACCCGGCCGGTGATCTTCAGCTACCCGGACACGGTCCCCGTCGGCACGACCGGATACGATCTCTACAGCATGCACTACCCGCGGTACGACGGCGAGTTACCCAGTCCGATCGTTCCCAAGCTGAACGACGAGTATGCCCATATCTCCTGCTATAACCTCGAAACGCTGCGCCGCGATCCCGGTGTCCGGAATTTCTGGGGTGAGAGCCTCAAGCGCTTCTGGGAAAACTGCTTCTCCTCGGACGGGTGTCTGGGGGGAGCCATCTGGGCGGGCTTCGACGAAGTGTTTCTGTTGCCGGAGGCTCCCGTGGGCTATGGGTACTGGGGCATTGTCGACGGTTGGCGGCGGCAAAAGCCCGAGTATTGGCTGACCCGCAAGGCGTACTCTCCCATACGGGTGCCGGCTACGGAAATGGCCCTTCCGGGCGATGGGCAGCCTCTGTCCATCCCGATACGCAACTGGTTCGATCACACCGACTTTAACGAACTGACGATCGAGTGGCAGGCCGCGGGAGACTCGGGAACGATCCGGGATTTCAGTCTCGCTCCGCATTCCCAAGGGATGCTCACGATCCCCCCGCGCGCGTGGAAGAACGGGGATGTGGTAAAGCTGAAGTTTCACCGCGCGGGCGGCACGCTGGTCGATGAACATGATGTGGCTGTTGGCGAGGTCATCCGAGTGTTCCCCATGGCTCAGGGGCCCGCGCCGGCCATTTCCGCGGACGCCAACTCGATCGCGGTTACCGGCAAGGATTTCAGTATCCTGTTCAGCAAAGTAACCGGCTTAATCACGCAGGGCAACTACCGGGGCGTGACCCTCATCGAGGGTGGCCCTTATCTCAACCTGGGCCTTGATGCCGCGGCGCAATGGTGGCTGGAGGGCCTCAGCTACACGAAGACCGATCGCGTGGCAATCGTGAGATTTTCCGGCCGGTCGATGAGCGGCGTGGACACTCTGGCCAGCGTGGATTTCGAAGTGCGGATCGACGGTGCGGGACTGATCGCGACGACTTACCGCGTCACCAGTCAGCCTCGCCAACTCAATGAGCTCGGCATCGGGTACTTACTCACGAACTCCATCGACAGGCTAAGCTGGGACCGTAAGGCGCTGTGGACGGAATATCCGGCCGACCACATCGGGCGCGCCAAAGGCCTGGCGGTCAAAGACGGTGGCCACGGTTCCCTAAGCTATCGCTCGGAACCGACGTGGTCGTGGTCGCAGGATATCGAAGATCACTTCCTCTTCGGGCCGCAAGACGCCGGCGGACGCGGGACCTGCGATTTTCGGAGCACGAAGGAGAACATCTGGTACGCATCCTGCATCATTCGCGGCGGCAATCTGCGGGTCAGAGCGGAATCCGCCGGCTTGCTGGCAGTACGCGCGGAAGTCCGGCGTGATGGGAGAGTGCTGTTCAATCTCAACAATGTCTGGGGCTACCCGGACCTTGCATGGGGAAACTACATGAAGCCAGTGGCTGTCTCTGTCGGATATACCAACGAGGTCACCGTGCGGATGGTGGACAGCGACGAAGCCGATCTACGAACACAGTAACGCCGTGCGGGGCAGGTCATTTCTGTTTCGCGAACTTCAACGCGGGCGCACTAGGGCACCGCGGGCACCGCAGACTGTCCGGATGGAGTACATCGATGGACGTACCGCGACAAGGCCGTCGAGCCCTGCCGTCCCCTAATCCAGACCGGTTTGATCCTGAGTGCCGCCCTACTCCGGGGTCAATTCAAATCGGTGCGCCTTCGGTTGCGCTGCCTCGCGCTGCGCGCGCACAAGGTCGGCTTCCAGCGCGTCGATCGCGTGGAGCGCTCCAAGCAGGTGTTCGGCCGGCGTCTTCTCCAGCGGCACCTGCACTTGGCGCCACCGCGTCTGGTGCATCGCCGCGTGCTGGAGCGTGAGCGCGTGCACCGCGGCGGCTTGGCGAGCCATTGGAGTGGGAAGCTCAGCTAGATTGATGCCGGAATCCAACTGCCCAGCGCTGAAGCTGCCGACGGGACCGCCGTCGATTGAAAGCGTGTAGCGCCCCGGCGCCAGCCCTCGCACGGAAAGCGGCTGGCGGTCGACCGCGTCCACAAAATCGCTGGCGCGAACGGCCAGGGCGACGGTGGCGTCGCGGGTGTCGAATGGCATGGGCAGCGCGTCGTCGAGTTCGGTCCACGAGACGCCCTTGCCGAAAACCAGATCCGAGACATGTGCGTTCGCTTGGTTCACCGCCTTTTTGCGCGCGGCATCGAGCTCCACGGCGCTCACGGTTGCGGGAGCGTTCCACGATTTCAGCAGCGCTTCCGCCATGATCAGGTGGCCGCCCGGCCCTGGGTGGACGCGGTCGGGAAGGATCTTAGCGGCGCCGGCGGCGTCCAGGTCCTTGGCTTTCGCCAGCATGGCCGCCACCGGGCCGTTCAGATCGGCCAGCCCCAGCTTTTCGTCGACCGCGAACTGCTTCAGAAAATCGGAAAAGCGCAAAAGCACCTGGTTGTAGCCACCTTCGAACAGCGGCGCCCGCGTAACGTCGTCGTAGGGCGACGGCTGGATAGCCGTGATGCGGATGTCGGGAAGCTGCTTCTTGACCGTCTCGACGATGTGTTTGTAGCCGGCCACATATTCGTCGAACAACTGCTGGTCGAAGGCCTTGTAGCGCCCGTCGTTCATACCCAGCATGATCGTCATGACGGTGGGGTTGTATGCCAGCACATCCCGCCAGAGCCGGACGTCAATGGGGCCGCCGCCGCCGCCGGTCACCCGGTCACCGCCCCAGCCGGAGTGAACGAATGCCACGTCAAGCTTGGGAAACCGCGTCACCACGTAGGTTTCGGCGAAGGTGGTATACAAGCGCTGGTCGGTGATGCTATCGCCATAGAAAACGACGCGGTCGCCGTCACGCAGCGCGAAAGGTTGTGCGAGCGCCGTGGCCGCCAGGGTCGAGAGAGCCGCGAGGGCGACGAGAGGTGCTTTCCAACTGCAAAAAATGTGGGGCATAGGAAGAAGTCTATAACATTGCAGTCCGTGAGCTTCGAGCGGCCCGACCACCATCGGTTGGCTGGGTCTCGCAGCTTGTGGGCCGAAAGGTCTGGGCGCTGGCGAGAACCGGTGTAGTAGGCGCAGTCGATCATGGCCATGACGACAAAATCGCGGCGTACGTCTTGCTGGCCACGTCGTGCGACAAAACTCTCGCCACAACGGCAGCATTTACCAGCATCCGGTACCAGGCCTGGGCTCAGGCAAGCGCATTGGTTTCATGAAACGTGCAGCTCCTAACAGAGTCATGATTATTAACTTCTGTTTTCTGGAATTTGACTCCGCCGGGAAATCCAGGTTATGTTCGGAACAACCGGGCTTACCGGGTTTATATTCGAGGACACATTGCTTCACGCCGCAGTCACATTGACCTGGGGCTTGCTTGGCACGCCTGTTGTCCGCACCTTAACCGCAATTTAGGAGATAGCCGATGAAATTCACCCGCAGAATGCTTTCCGCCGGCCTGCTAGCGCCGTTCGCGTTCGCGACGCCAGAGGCCGCCGCCCCGCAACACCCGGACACCCCCGCCCGCCGGCGTTCTACCAAGGTCTTCAAGGAAGTGGCCGCCAGTCTGTACGCCTGGGACCTGGTGGACCAGGGTTGCGAGCCGATCATGGAGACCCTGAAGGAGACCGCGCAAGCCAACAGCCTCTATCTGGTCGCGCTCATGCACCACGAGTTGCGGCCGCTCACGGACTTTTACTTTCCGCATAATTCGCGCAAGACTTACTTCCCGGAGGATAGCCGCGTCTACTGGTTTCCCCACGCCGACGCGCGTGCTCCAGATCGTCACCGGGACGTGCTTCTGCGATAGTTGCGTCACAGCGGCCAAGGCCGAAGGCTTCGACCTGAAGGCGGCGCAACGCGCCATGCTGCCGCTGGCCGGCTGGCTGTCCACCAACGACGACCTGGCCGGGGAGCACTACCTACAACTGCTGCGCGCGTCCAATACTTCGGCGGAAGCGGTGCTGCTGCATCATCCCGAGATCTTCGACTGGCTGAAGTTCCGCTGCAACTCGATGACGCGGATGTTCGCGCGCGTGCACGATACCGTCACCAGCATCAAGCCGAAGATCGATGTGCGCCTGAATGCCTTCATTTACGATGCCTGGAAGCTGGCGGGAATCGACTGTACGGCGCTAGCCCCGCACCTCGGCTCCATTCGCTCCAGCAACTACGACGAGCAGGAAGGGCGCATCGGCTACATGGAGCACAAGCGCCAGTTCCTGTTGGCGGTGCGGGCCGGGGCCGGCGACGACATCCTGTTCCTCTCGTCTATTGGCATCCGTCCCAAGGCCACGCCGGAGTTGGTTCGGAAGGGCGTGGTGATTAGTTCGGAGTGCGGCGCCGATGGTTTGTCGCTGGGCCACTACGACGGGGCGTTGTTGCATCTGCTGGAAGCGATCGGCGATGGCTTGCGCGACGCCGACGTCACGGTGAGGTAGATCGAAAGCAGCGGCCGGCAAGGCTATACTTCCATCATGATGGCTATGTCGAACGAGATCAGCCGCCGGATGTTTCTGGCAGCGGCCGGCTCTGGGGCTGCCCTGTCATCGGCCGCCCAGGCTCCGCCGAAAGAGAATCTGCCGAAAGAGAAACAAACCATCGGGATCCAGATCGGGTCTGTCTCCTTTCTGGATGAGGGCACCGAGAAGGTCCTGGACATCCTGCAGGAGAAGGCGTGCGTCAACGCGCTGTTCGTAGCGTCGTTCACGTACGGGGATGGAATCGCCAGCCGCCAGCTCAAAGGGCATCCGATCCCGGACCACGGCGTGCAGGCCTACGACGACGACTTCCATGGCGGCAATTACGCCACGCCGCACGCGCAGTTTTACAAGAACACCGTGATGAAGGACACCAAGGCGCCGGACCACGGCAACATCGACATTCTCGAAATGGTGATTCCCGCGGCCAAAAAACGGGGCGTGAAGGTCTTCACCTGGAGTGAGGATGTGTGGAATCCGGCCGTGCCAAACGTGGAGAAGATCCAGGAGAAGGATCTCTACGGCAGGAATGCTCGCACGGTGTGCTTCAACAACCCCGATCATCACAATTTCCTGATGGGGCTGATGGAAGACTTCACCCGGTCCTACGATCTGGACGGTATCATGTGGGGCTCGGAGCGCTACGGTGCGTTCGGCAACATGGTGGAATCGGTGCACAATCGCAATGGCAACGATCCCTCGCGGGTGACCTGCTTCTGTACTTTCTGCCAGCAGAAGGCCAAGGCCCGGGGGATTAGCGTGGCGCGCGCCTTCGAAGGATTCAAAACGCTGGAGGCATGGTGCAAGGACTGCCGCGCGGGCCAGCGGCCCACCGATGGCTACTATGCGACGCTGTGGAGGGTGCTGTTTCGTTATCCCGAAATCCTGGCGTGGGAGACCATGTGGAACGACAGCGTGCATGAGACCTACGAGGCCATCTACAAGCTGGTGAAATCGATCAAGCCGCAGATGCAGGTGGGCTGGCACGTCTGGCACGCGCACAGCTTCAGCCCATTCTTCCGGGCACAGACGGACATTAAGGAACTGGCCCAGTACTCCGACTATCTGAAAATGACCGTCTATCATAACCTGGGTGGCACGCGGATGGGAACCTACATCACGAGCACTCGCAACACGATCTATGGGGATATGCCGATCGAGGAGGCGCTTGAGTTCGAGTACCGCATCATGAATTATCGCGAACGCGGCTATCCGGAACTGCCGTATACGGGATTGTCGCCGGATTACGTCTATCGCGAGACGAAACGGTGCGTCGACGGCGCCAAAGGGACCAAGGTGCAGATCTGGCCGGGGATCGATGTCGATATTTCCAATATGGATGTGAATTTCAGCCGCTCGACGCCGCCCGTCATCAAGGACGTGACGATGCAGGCTTATCGCGGCGGCGCGCAGGGGCTGGTGATCTCGCGGAAATATTCGGAGATGAAACTGACGAATCTCTCGGCCGTGGGCGACGCGTTGCGTGAAATGAAGATCCCGGTATGAAGCCCGGCTGAATACCGGAGGCCCAACTCCAGGGTGCGTAGCTGCAGACTTTGATGAACAGCGGGCCAAAGTCCGCGTCATCGATGCAGACAGAACCGCCTGGCTCCTTGAGCAGCTTCCGCCGAGCTCGACGACGAATGATCAACGCGCTCCACGAGCGCCTCGAACTCCGCGCTGCAGCATCCGTGCTGCCCGCTCTCGTGGAACGCGCGGCCTCGTCCGAGTGCGTGCCCCCGAGCCGGTAAACCCGGCGGACCATCGTGACGGCGGAACGCGTCGAAAAGCCGCAGCGCGCCGGGCAAGTTAAGTCGGCACGGTTCGAAGCCACACGGTCAACCGTTGCCGCGCGCGCCGCGAAGCCCTGGCACCGGCGAGTCCGTCTCGGGCGCCTCCTCCCTTGGCTGGCGCGCGGCGTCGTTTGCCCCATTGCTTGAGGGCGCCGCCCGGGAAGTGGGTTTGCCCTTACCCACGGTGCGTCATGTCACCGAAGGCTCAGCGCGGAAACAACCGCACAAAGACCACCCCGTGGCGGGGAACATCCGCGGCGTAGTTGCCTGAAACGTTTCCGAGTTCCATCTGGCGCCACAGGTCGCGCGCGCGGCGCTGGCCCCGGACGCCGAGATCGGCCCAGGTGGCAGCGATCCGGCGAGGGGACTCGCTCAGGTTGAACAGACCCAGCGCGAGCGATCCGTCTTCCATCGGCTTCGCCAGGACGAACTCGTCCTCGGTGCGACGCACCACGCGGGCCTGCTTGCCCAGGGGATCCTGATCGACTTCGATTACCTCGGCGTTACAGAGCACATTCAGGGTGAACTCGTCGAGGTAGTTCATATCGCCGGAGAACAACAAGGGTGCGGCCATCAGGGACCACATCGACATGTAGCTGTACTGCTCGTCCGCGGTGAGCGAAGTGGGCTTGGGCGGGTCGCTGATGCGGTTAGCGTTGCCCACCGAGCCGATTAAGATGTAATCGGGGTCGTTCCAGCGGCCGGGGCCGGCGTATTCGTCGTGCGCGGCGTTCTTGAACCCGATGGAATAGAAGCCGGGAAGGCGTGCGCTCTTTTCCACGCCGAGATCGCCGGTGGTGCGCCAGCAGTTGCCGCCTACGGCACTCCCCCACGTCCATACCTCGTTCATGCCGTACTGGCAGAGGTTGAACACGACGTCCCGATCGAGCTTCGCCAGAATACCGCCCATCAGCTCGTAGGGACGCTTGCGGTCTTCCAACGTCTTGCTACCGGCCACGCGTTCGTAGGAGCACCAGTCGTACTTGAGAAAGTCGAACCCCCATTCGGCGAACTTGCGGGCATCGGCTTCTTCATGGCCGTTGGAACCGGTGAACCGCGCGCACGTGAGCGGGCCAGGGGAGGTGTAGATACCGGCCTTCAGGCCCTGGGCGTGGATGAACGCCGTTAGGGCTTTCATGTCGGGGAAGCGCCGATTGGGACGTATCGACCCGTCCGCGCCGCGAGGTTCACCGCCGAGGTCGGGGTCTGTGGAGCCGGGCTTCACCATCCAGCAGTCGTCAATGTTCACGTACTGGTAGCCGAAGTCGGCCATGCCGGAAGAGACCATGGCGGAGGCGGCGCGGCGGATCAGGTCGGCGGTGACGCGGTCGTAGTGCGTGTACCAGTCGTTCCAGCCCATGGGGGGAGTGAGGGCGAGCGTGTCGCCCACTACAATCTTGAAGCGCCGCGTGGCCGCTCCGCGCGAGTTCCGGGCGCGAAACGTCATCGTATACTCCCCAACCTTCATCGGCACGGTTCCGCTGATTATCCCGGTGGCCGGGTCGAGCCGCAGCGACTCCGGCATTCCCAGGGCGCTAAACCGCATAGGGCGGTCGCCGGTGGAAGGAATACGGTAGAGAAACGGGCGGCCCGGGCGCGCACCGGAAACCGAGGGGCCGTTGATGGCCGGGGCGGGGCGGGGTTTGGGCGTAAGGATATAGTTGCCGGCAACGGCGGCCGGGGAGGCGGTCGCCATGCCCGCCTGCACCAGTAGCAGGCCGGCAACGATCGGAAGTCGGGCGATATGCGGTAAGGTCATCGCGGAAGCTCCAGCATAACCTAAGCGCCCGATGACGCCTTTCGTCCGAGGGATTGCAGGCTGGCGCAGACGATTACCTCGTGAAGCCGTTTGCGGCGCGCGAGCTGATGGCACGCGTGGAGGTGCATCTCAAGCTGGCCAAGCTTTCGTCGCGAGACTGCCGGGCGCGAAGAGCGGCTGCGGATGGAAACAGAACTCGAACGCCAGAGGCTGAACGCGAGCCAGGAATTGTTACTCGAGACAACCCGCCTTTATCGCGAGTTCCAGGAGCGCGAAGCCGAGGTTCGGGCGCTCAAGGATGGACTCCAGCGAGAAAACCTGGCGTTGCGGGACGAAGTGGACCGCGCATCCATGTTTGAGGAAATGCGGCGCCGCTCGAAGGCCGCCGCGGGCGCGCTCGGTACCACGGGCTTCACAGTTGGGTTTACTGTGAGGCCCCTTGACGGATTGTCTATAAGGACACATCATTCCATCAGTTTGCGAAGCCAAACTGACGCCGGAGATTTGAGCAAGCTGGAAGCTGTCGATAGTTGCCAAATCACGATGTTGGGGAAAATGGAAATTCAGGCAAACACTATTAAAACTATATTAAAACTATGAACTTTACATTGTCCCGAAGAAGGATCGTGCAGGCCGTCGGTGCGACGACCTTTTTACCATCGCTAACATCCTCAAACACTACCGGAGCGCCCGCCTTGGGGATGCGCTCCGAAGGTCTCGACACTCCCAAACTTTGTATTGACATCTCGGTAGGTGACCTGAGCGAAGACGCCATGCGTCGCGTCAAGCAAATCGGTATTGACTACATATATATGGCTGACTCACCACCCATTCCCTGGGACGAGGACACCATCCGATCTCTAATGGAGCGCCTCAAGAGTGGCGGCCTGACCCTGGGTAACATGATGATCCCGTGGATGACGCCATCTCGGACTGCAAATGGCTCATTTCCCAATGCCATTTTTGGACGGCCTGGCCGCGACGAGGAAATTGAGAAAGTCCGACAATCCATCCGCGCGGCCGGCCGAGCCGGGCTGCCCGTGGTGGAGTACAACTGGTACGCGCACCGCGCTACGGATGGATACGCCCGGGAGCCCGGAAGGGGCGGCGCGCGGCTGACTTCGTTCGATTACGACCGGATGAAGGATCTGCCTCCGCTTCCAGAGGAGGGTGCACACAGCCTCGAAGAGATGTGGAGCAATATCACGTATTTCCTGAAAGCAGTGGTGCCAGTCGCCGAGGAGTCCGGTGTACGGCTGGCTCTGCACCCCAATGACCCACCTCCGCCGTTCAGCCGTGGATCCGGGCAGATTATGGGAAGCCTAGAAGGGTGGAAGCACCTTATCGAGGTCGTCCCCAGCACGTCGAACGGGATCACGTTTGACTGCGGCGTGACGCGGGAACTGGGCGAGGATCCAGTGGAGGTGTGCCGGTACTTCGGAACGAGGGGGCGCATAAACCAGGTGCATTTCCGAAACGTGCGCACGCAGGTGCCACGCCTCAAATACACAGAGGTATTCCCTGACCAGGGGGAAGTGAATATGCTTGCGGTGATGAAGGAACTGGTACGGCAGAAGTACCCGCGGATGGTCTTTCCGGAGCACCCGAGCGGGCTCGACGGGTATCGCGATGAGCCCAGAAGCGGCGCGTACGCCAGCTGGGCGTACAACGTGGCTTACGCCCGAGCCATGCTGCAAGCCGCTATGGAGTCTTGAGGAAACATCTTGGATGCGAAGATTTGAAGGCTATCTGCAAACCGCAACGTCTTGGAAGTCTTCTGCTCGCCGTCGCCGTGCGTGACCGTATTTGCAACAAGGCGCAGTGCGCCAATCGTGCTCCACGCAGCGCACTCGCGGATTCTGCACGGGTCGTCAGAGACTCGAAACAGTTGTGGCTGGCATTTCGTTCACTGAAGGAGAGAATGCGGATTTCGTGCATAGCCGCACTGGCCTGCTGCGCGCCGCTTGCCGAGCAGTCTCCCGCGGATCGCATCCTCGCGGTGCAGCCAAACGGATGGAAATCCTCCGGAGCAAGGCGATTCGGGGGAAGTCCGGATTTCTGCCGCTGCCCGTGGGCGCTGTCGTGCCAGAGGCTTGGTTGCGCGATTGGGCATTGACCGCCGCCAACGGAATCACCGGTCACCTCGATGAGTACTTCGCAACGTTCCGCGAGGCCTGGAAGGGTTATGGCTTCGATGCGCGAGGGGACAATCCCGATGGCACCGGCTGGCCGCTGGAGCAATCGAGTTATTGGCTGGATGGCGCGGTCAGGCTGGCCTACATCCTCGACGACCAGGCCTTGATTGCGAAGGTGAAAGCGCGGCTGGATCCGGTCGTCTCGGGAGTCCTGGGCGGCGGTGAATCGTTTATCTACTGGCGTCCTCGATCCGTACTATCGGATAACTTCAATAGCTGGGTGCACTCGCACATGGGCCGCGCGGCCTCGTGCGCGAACTGCGCGTGCCGGAGCACGCACTTGGTCACCGCCCCATCGACGCGGCTTGCATGTCGCGCGCTGTGACGATGCCGTCCGGTAGCGCGCCTGCGGCGTCACAGGGACTTGCTGGTCTCCCAGCAACGGCCGGGTGGCCTGGCTTCCAGGGCTACATCACCACGGTCACGTTTCTTCTCCCATCGCACCGCGGCCGCCTTCTTGGCGATCTCACTGCGCTTCCCCTTAGGAATCTTCTTGCGCGCCTTGACGGCAGCCGCGCTAGCATTCCTCGCGATTTCACGTCGCCGCTCAGGGGAGAGGGACTCCGCCCTCATCCGAGCAAGAGCAGCCGCCGCGCTGTCGGACTTGTTTGGCACAAAACTGAATTCTACCTTGCGCAAGGTAAGCATACCTTTTCTTGACATACTCATTTTGCGCAAGGTGCTAAGCGCTGGGCTACTTCCCGCGGATTGCGTCGCCGCCGCGCTCGCTGCGACCTCCGGCGCCGACTCATCATGGAGTGCCGTCTGGTCGATGGCAAATTGTCGTCTGCCACCACGCTTCTCGCGATCACTGGCGGCGACCAGCCGTAGCGCGTGCTCCGCTGCAGCCGCGCGGCATTCACTTGTCACAATCATCTCGCCGTCTGCGCGGCGTGGATCCTCCGTTGTCAGCCAGCGATCCGCCGGCGGGGTGTGTCGCCGGTCCGCTCGAGTTGGTGCAAAACTCCGCGACCTGTTTTTGGTCTTCAGTAGCCGGACTGGCATGATTTCGCGCCACCTCTGCGGGTGACATTTTTTTTCACAACGTTCAGTACGCTGCATTCAACGGCTGGGTCGATGCCCGACGGCAGACCGAGGGGAAGGTGCAGCGGCTCAGGCTCCAGTTTTCGACGCTTAGATGGAATGCCGTCCGGGTAAGCTTTGGTGAATGAAATTGTTTCACCATCCCTGGGCGGGATTTGACCACCGCCCACGGTCTGGCTCGCCCCTCCCCTCGTTGCCGCATAATAGTAGACGCTATGACCGTCGAGATTGAGGGCGTAACGCTTCACTTGGCGCATCCCGACGAGCTGTCGGTCCAGTGGGTAGGCCAGGACGAGCTCATGCGGCAATTGCTGGCGGCCTGGATGGTGGTTCACGAACAGGACCTGCCCATGAACCCGCGCTTGCTGGGCAAACCCGGGGTAGGCAAGACCACCCTGGCGTATGCCGCGGGCAAGCGGATGGGCCGTGAAATCTATATTCTGCAAGCCACCATGGATACCCGTCCGGAGGATTTATTGGTGACCCCGGTGATCCAGGGCGAGGGCAGCCTGCGGTACGTGGCGTCGCCGCTGGTCACGGCCATGCTGAGGGGCGGGATCGCCATCCTCGACGAGGGTAACCGCATGAGCGAGAAAAGCTGGGCCAGCCTGGCGCCGCTGCTGGACAACCGCCGCTACGTGGAGTCGATCGTGGCCGGCATCAAGATCAAGGCGGATCCCCAGTTCAGGATGGTCGCCACGATGAACGACGACGCCTCCACCTTTGAGCTGCCGGAGTACATCCACTCGCGCCTGCAGCCCCAGATCTTCATCGATTTTCCCGAGCGCGACGAAGAGATGCACATCCTGCGCGAGAACCTGCCGTTCGCCGAGGAACGGATCCTGCAGTATGTCACCGACTTCCTGCAGATGGCCCACGCCGCCGACGAGCGCTACACGGTGCGCGACGGCATCAACGTGGCCCGCTTCGCCATCAAATTGAAGAGTCTGGCAACCGAACGCACGCACGAACGGGCGGCGCTCGAAGTGGCCGTCGCACTGGTTCTGGGAGAGGAAGCGCTGCGCTATGTTCGCCCCAAACGAACCTCCGACACCTGAGGCGGGCAGCCTGGAGCGCGGCCGCTTCCTTTATTTTCCGGTCGTCCCGGGACGCCTGGAATTTGCCCTCGAAGTGCGTCGCGCCATCCTCAAACACCGTCCCCAGGTGATCGCCGTGGAACTGCCCGGGACGCTCGAACCCGCCTGGAAACGCGGCGTCGCGCGGCTGCCGCAGATGTCGCTCATCTTTTACCCCGATGAAACCCAGGACGACGAGCTCGCGACCTACGTCCTGGTGGAACCGGCCGACCCCTTCACCGAGGCCATTCGCAGCGGCCTCGAGACCGGCGCCGAAATCGTCTTCGCCGATCCGGAAGCCGGCGAGCACCCTCACCTCGACGATTCCTACCCGGATACCTACGCCATCCGCCACATCGGCCTGGACCGCTACGTGGAAGCCTATCGCGTCTACCCGCAGCCGCGTTCGGAGGACATCACCCGGCACGCCCAGGGCATCGCCTGGAAACTGCAGGGGTGCGACCCGTCGGCCAAGGTCATGATCGTGGTTTCGCTCAACCTGCTCGACGCCGTGCTCGACGCCATGGAAGAGCCGCAGGCCCAACCTCTGGCGCGCATTCGCAGGGAAGGGATCGAGCTGCTCAACCCCCATCCCGATTCGCTGGCGGAAATCGCCGCCGAATACCCCGCTCTGCAGTGGCGCTATGAAACTTTTCGCGGCGCCGACCAGGCGGACCCCAACCTCATCGACCGCCGCCATGCCCAACTGGCCCTGTTTCGGGACGCCGCCAAAGAGTATGAAGCCCAGACCGGCGAGACCATCGCGCATTGGCAGCGGCGGCTGCTGGCCCGCTACACCCGCAACCTGGCTCTGGTTGCCAACCAACTCAGCGCCGGCGTGTTCGATCTCACCGTAGCCGCGCGCGGCGTTGCCGACGACAACTATGCCTGGGAAGTCTGGGAAGCCGCCAACCGTTATGCGCCGCAGGAAATCGCCTCCCCGGAGCTGCCCACCGTGCGCATCTCGGGCGAGGCCATGTGGCGCGATACCCGCCGCATACGGCTGCGCCGCCTCCTTCCCAGCACCAAACGCCGCCTTCGCCCTTACGGTCTTAAGCCCCGCCGGAAGGAAAAACATCCCGGCGAGTGGGCCAGCCAGTTGAACGGCGCCAGCATCTGCTCCTATCCGCCCGAAGACCTGGTCATCGAAGACTACGGCCGCTTTCTCAAGTCGAAGGGCAAGAGCATCCTTTCCGAAGAGCGCGTCCGCGTCGAGCCGTTCACCACCTCCATTCTCGACGGCATCGACATGCGCGAAACCATTCGCAAATGGTACGAAGGCCGCATCTACGTGCGCCAATACCAGAAAATTCAGGGGGAAGTGGGCTCGGTGGTGGTGATCTTCGATGAAGACCGCGACAACCGCTACCCCTATCTCACCACCTGGCTGGGAGAGAACCAGAACGAATCCGACATGGCGTTCTATTCCACCTTCCCGTTCGACAACATGGTGGGACCCGGCATCGGCCGCGCCGAGTACGGCGGCTTCCTGATGACCCTACCGCCCCGCCGCATGTACGACGTCTGGCAGGACGCCGACTACGAGTTCGCCGAATCCAAGTCCGAGCGCCTCCTGCTGGCCAGCCTGGATTATTCCATCCACCACCACGTGGTCTACGTCGCGGCCCGCCCGCCCCGCTCCATTTACCGCACCCTCGCCGCCCGCATGGGCCGAACCATCATCTATATCCCCATCGGCCAGCTTTCCCCCGTTTCGCTGAAGAAGATTCGCGTGGTGCATGTGCTCGACAGCTACGAAAAGCGGGACATCGCCAAAGATTACCTGTGGTGACCCGAATCGCGGCGCAGCTCGCGTTCCTGGGTCAGCCGGCCGATTCCTTCTCGCAAAATGCCTTTACCGCGTCGAAGTCCTTCCCGATGGCCCTCCCGATGAACAGGCGCAGCATCAGCGGCATGAGCAGGCGCGGAACGAGCGGGCGCGTTGTCGTATCCATGCGCATCGTCAGCGTCGTGGATGCGCCCGAAGGAGTGAGCGCGATCGCCGAATCCCATCTTGTTCCGTGGGTTTCGTTGACGATTCGCACCCGCTCGTTCTCCACATAATCGGTGACATCGAAGTCCATGGTCATCCCTTTGCCGTTCAAGACGCGCGATTGACGAAAGCGGGTGCCGGGGCCGCATTTGGCCGAGGAGAGAAACTCGAGTTTGGTGACTCCGGAGATTGCCTGGGCGAAACGCGCGGGGTCGGCCACGGTTTTGAAAACGACCGCCGCCGGCGCATGGATGGTACGGACGATGGTTATACTGGCCATTCTTCCTTCTCTCCAAGTCCCAAGGCGGTAACTGGCCGCAAGCCGCGCTCGCGGCTCAATCCTTCTTCTTCCTTGTGGTGGGCTTCGGTTTGAGAGAACCTACGTACGCGTAGCTGCGGTCGAAGTATTTCTTCAATTCCCGTGTGGAGGCGAGCAACGAGTCGGAAACCTTGATGCAGGCGTACGCGGTAGTGAGCCGCATCGCCTGCTTTTCGTTCACCATCACACCGGCATCGGAACGCCCGAGGCCGAGCGATTCAAACAGGGCGGACATTGGCAGCAACGGCCGTGCGGGATCTTCCAGCGAGAATGACTTAATCCCGAGACTGCGACTGACTATTCCCATTACGCTCGCGCGCCTTTCGCGCCGCGGTGCCCCATCAGGTATGCGGAGGAACGGCACACCGCCCCGCCGAAGATCAGTGCGGCCGGCCAGCAGAATGCCGCTACGCCCGATTCGAGAGCGATGAACCCCGCTACGAGAAGCGCGTCCTGAAGATCGAAGCGGCCGTCCTTGTTTTTCTGCGTCACTGCCGTCATAGAAAAGGACCTCGAATTTAATGCAAAGCAGGGCGAGCAAGGAAAGCAACCTCGCCCGCCCGACTACTCTGCTCTTCGGTGTTAGCCGACCCTTACCGGCAGCATCAAAGCGCTAAGTCAACTCTTCGCGTTGAGTGTGGCCAAGCGTTGCTGTGCTTCGTCCGCACCGAGACCACCGAGGTCGTTCTCCTCGCGGGCAACGCTGCGAGCCGTCAGCCGATGCAACCGCCTCTCGGCTTCCAATGGAGTAGTAGGCCCCGTCGCCGGCCTTCCCCCGCCATCGGTGCTGGTTGCCGAAATCCGCGCCTCTATCCGTCGCGCGTTCGCCTGGTTTGCCGTCCTTCGTCCCAGCCTGTCAATACGCGCTTGGTAACACGTGGCCTCCCACTGCTTGGGGTCCCACTGCTTGTCTCCGACCGTAAAAGCAACCGGGCTAAATGTTCGTGCTACAGCCGGCGCCGGGCTATTGATGAACCGCGCGCCGACGAATTGAATTTGCATGAAGTCTCCTTTTTGCAATCTGTTTATAGTGGGGGCCATCCTGGGAGTTGGCCCCCGACTTGCCACGGTGTCCGCTAGACCGCGAACCCCTGCCGCCGCATAGTGTCCAGCCAGTGGGTGAAAGCGTCGGGACTACCCGTGGGAACCGAGACACCGCCGAACGTGAAGCACGGGCAGGATTCGTTGTGGCCTCCGGTCGCAACGGCCACCGCGGTTAAGATGAGTCGGTTTTCCAGCACTGCCGAGCGCGCCGTCTCCATGCCGGCCGCGATGCGTCGAACGACATCCTCCATTGCCGGTTTGAGTCCCGCCGCGATCTCGGCGCCGAATTTCGATTGAGCCGCATCGACGCGCGATTCCTGCACCCGCACGGCAGCGATGAGGGTCCGAATCGTGTTGGTCAGATTCGCAACGCGACGTGAAATATTGGCCTCTGCCACGTCGGGCATCGAACCACTTTCGAGAAGTTGTAGAGCGCGATCCGCCGCCGCGTCTTCGGCTGCTGGCGGATCGGTTTGCAGGGAGTTTCCGCAATCGGAGAGACGTGCGATCTTCGGGTATCAAGGACTACGACCTCGGGTGCACCGCGATAATCGACGGGTTCAGAGACGGCAACGTCATTCCGTTCCTGGGCTCCGGCGTAAACCTTTGCGATCGCCCGCATGGAGTCAAATGGCAGCAGGATGTCTTACAGTGCTTTCCCAGCGGAACCGAACTGGCAGAGCATTTGGCAATGAGATGCCGCTATAGCTCATCTGACCGGGGCAAGTTCGTGCATCACGCCGCGAATGGAGACCGCATACTAATTACCAAGCCAAACGAGTACCGCAGCCATCCCAGGCCCGGCTTCCCGGGCGCATCCACATAGCCGTCCTTGGCAATGCGGATGTGGTCCAACATGTAAGGCTGCGCGTCGCGGGCGCCCTGGGGCGCGGATACCTCGATGAACGCGCTGTTGGGCATCGCCAGCTCGCAAGGCAAGTGGGCGGCCTGATGCAGCACGTTGCCCACTCCGTGCGGGCTGCACTCCATTCCAAAGCACTCCGCCAGAGTGCCGATCTTCATCCCGCCGCTTATGCCGCCGACGTTGTCCACCACGAAACGCAACATACCGGCCGCGCCGCGCAGGATGTACTCGCCGAAGTCATACACAGAGAAGACAAACTCTCCCACGATGACCGGCACTTTGAGAGCGTGGCACAACTCCGACAGGCCGTCGATATCGGTGGATGGCAGCGGGTCCTCGTAGCCGCGAAAATGCAGCTCATCCAGGGCGCGGCCAACCTCCATCGCTTCATAGCGCGTGTAATTGCCGACGCCGTGATGGATCAGGATGAAGTCGTCGCCGAGCGCCTTGCGCAGCGCTTTGCAGATCTCGATATCCAACCGGTGGTGACTATCGCCATCGGATGCAACTGGTGGTGGATTGAGCTTGAAGGCGCGGAAGCCCTCGGCCTTCATTTTCAATGCTACTTCGACGTATGGGTCCGGAGTCCTGGTCTCGATGTGCTGCGAGCTGGCGTATGCCAGAATGCGGTTTTTTTGCGACCCGAGAAGCTGGTAGATGGGCAGCCCGAGCGCCTTGCCGAGCAGATCCCACAGGCAGATATCGACGGCGGAGGCGTAGGGACTCTGGCCGTAATGGCGCCGCACCGGCATGTAAGGCGCGGTGAACTGCAGGTGGCCCAGCGCGTTCTTGCCCACCAGCAAGCGTTTGGCATAGTCCACCCAGCCGCGGTTGTCCCAGTCCGCGTGGAAAACGTGGGTCTGGAGCGTGCAATTGCCTTCGATGCCGCTTTCGGTGATGATGGAAGCCAGGCGTCCGGAATCGGTGACATATGCCTTGACTTCCTTGATCGTGAGGTCGGGCAGGTCGGCCGGTCTCGCGTCCGCGGCGGTGAGCCCTGTCGCGCCGGCGGCAAGGGCGGCCGTTTGGAACAGCCGCCGCCGGGATAAATTGGTCGGCGGCATCCCATGGGCCGTATTGTTTGCTTCCATGACCTTACCTCCAAGACTTAAATGGTAAGGCGCGAACGTCTAAAGAGCAACGGAGTTACAGATATTCAGAGCTGGTTATCCGAGACAGCGACTGAATGGCCTCGTTGACGTAGTTCCTCCAGATTACGTCTAACTGGAACTTCCGTATCTCGGCGATCTGTTCCCTAAGCCCGTCGAGAAAGCCCCTCACTGCGTATTCGACCGTTCCAGGAGGTATCTGCAATCCTCCGGAGGAGCCCCCCGGTAGCGCGCAACACCGGCTTCATGCGTTCCGATTCTTCCGGGAACAATCCCTCCTCGACGGTTAGGCCATCCAATACCAAGTTTTAGTAGCAAAATCAGTGGCTTACGCGAAAAATGTCGGGAATGGCAGGTTTTTCCAGGATGAGAGAGCTGCCAGGAATTTGAACAGCGTCTTTCGCATGCTCGGCGGGCCGGGCTGCCGGAGTCCCGGATTTGGACCCCAAATGGAGGGTATCGGAAGGTGTGTTGTCTGTAAGTCGTTGAGGAATTTGGTCGGGCCGCCGAGATTTTAACTCGGGACCTCTTGCACCCCAAGCAGGGAACGGCCCTCCATCGGCTCCAGGAGCTTGCCGTGATTTCAACGGCTTACATTAAATCGGGGCATCTGCTTCCGCTCACCGCAGATGGCCAAAACACCGCATTTTCGCACAGTTTCTCGCACGGTTTGAAGGCGCTAAAGGGACACTTGCCTGGCACTTGCTTTTTTTTCGCGCGTCGCAGGAGTCATCACCTACAAAGACCTACCGCCCTAGGAAACTCCCAGCTTCTGGTCCCAGGCTACCGTCTGGAAACCGTCGCCGCGGCAATGGCGGAATGGGACGAATACCGAGTTTCTCGTGCCACCTGATCCAGGCATCTTGCGTAAATATTCCCGCGGGCGCATTCGCCAGCGCCTTTCGAAACTCTTCGCGTGACATGTACTTCTCCACCACCTTCACATCAGTGGGCGATCCGTAAACCATGAGGTGCGCCACGAACGTCGGGATGTCGTCGAGCGTTCGCTCCGCCGCGTCATACCAAACCACCTTGCGGGCTACCCGCAGCAATTCTGGTGGGTGTGGACGGGCGACTTTCATCGCTCCAATCCTTCTGGGCTGAGCCCGCGCCGCGGTTGCATACTGGGCAGACGAGTTAAGTCCACCGCTCGCGCCCAATGCGTCAGATCACGCTGCGTGGCGGCCGGGACTCGGTCCAACGTACCATCTCCGTAGAACTGCAGCGCCCGGATACTCGTAGCTGGATCGAAGGTCCGATCAATCGCTTTGGCCGCTCCCAAAGCCATTGGCAGGTCGATTCCGTGGGATACCAGCGCATGAATGTCCACATAGTCCTTCCAGCTTCCTCGCATTTGGATTACACGCATTTTCATGCCGGCCAGATCGAGCAACGAGGCAACTCGCACGCGGGAGTCGACTGCGCGCCGTGGGTCCTGTACCCTCCGCAGAGTGTCCAAACCGCCAAAGAACGCCACCTTAACCGGGCCGCTCCGATCTATGAAGGCTTCCAGGTTGTCACTCTTGCGATGTACCCAGAGGTTCGTATCCGCCGCGTCCAGATCTCCGAAAAAGGGCAACCGCGCTTGCAACCGATCTGGGTCGAAACCCGCCGAAGAGAAGAAGTCGAAGTCTTCCGACACCCGATGGCCGAGTTGTAGGGCAAGCCCAGTTCCGCCATAAAGTACAAAATCGGATGGAACGGCATCCAGTTCCGGCCAGAATAACCTTTGGGATACGGTCAGGATATCCAGGCGCGGGGCGAAGGTTGTTGGCATGTCAGGGGTGTTTTTCCGGGGGCCATCTAGATCATTTCGACGCCGATGGCGCACCCCACCTTTCTATAAACTGCGCGAGATCAACCGCGCGCACCGGCGACGGTCCAGCGTCTCGCTTGGTCGGCTTGCGCCCGCCGGCGGGAACCAGATAATTATCCGGCCGACACGTAAATACAATTATTTGAATGTTGTTGGCGATCTCCTTCAACAGGTCACGCAGCCACGACATTCGGCTGCCGTCGGTCTGCGTAAGTTGATCATCGAGAATTATCGCAGTTTTCAGTTGTTCAGCGAGAGTCAGCCTGAATATGGTCGAAAGCTGATCTCGCGTTCCAACCGACAACAACTCGACCAAACGATTCTCGCCGGCGATAGAAATACCTTCGGTCTCCAGGTTTGGGCCAAGGGCAAGCTTGCCATAGCGGCCCGTAGTGAGCGCAGCGAAGCGCTTTGCGACTGGTTCCGCAAGGGCGTGCCCGAGGTGTGTGCCTTCCTCCCGTTCGGCCTCACGAAGCGTTTTTCTTAGCAACTCCCATGCATCGTACTCAAGCTCCACTTGGTGCGCCCGTTCCCTGGCGGATTCCAGATCGCTCGCGGCATCTTCGGCTCTTTGCCTGGCCACCTCGCCGCCCACCTGTTGCAGCGCGCCCTGCTTCTCCCGGATTTTCCCGTCGATGTCCTCAAGCTGAGAACCGGCCTCCTCGAGTCGGCTCCGCGCCTCGACAAGCATCTCATCGCTGATTGCATGAGACGGAGCGGGAGCTTGCCGCAACTGCGCCTCAGTCTCTTCCAACGCTTCGCGGGCTCCTTTCTCGTCGAGCTTGACCGCCGCCTCCCGACGCGCTCTGAGAACACCCTCGGCGATCAATTGCAGCCGATTCTTTTCGTCTAAACCCTGCTTCGCTAGCCTATATGCGGCCTCCGAATCGGCCAGTGCCTCAAGCGCAATGTTCTCTTTATTCTGGGCTTCTGCGAGGCTCTGGTCGCCTTCGGCAGCAAGGCGCTTGAAATTCCCCTCGATACTATCGAGCTCTTTCTGAACATTGGTTTGTTGATTGAGGATCTGGCGCAGAGCTTCTTGCCAGTCTCCCTGGACAAAGGATTGCGCCCGATCGCGCTCCGCGCGAGCCTCGTCCGCGGTCTTCTGTTTCTCGATCACCCGCGCATTTGCCGCCGCAAGATCGCTGTCCCGCTGGTTCTCCTCCTTAGCAACGGCATCGATCTTGGTACGAAGGCCGTCGAGCCGCTTCTCGATGTCGGCTGCATCCTTGGCCCGGAGCTTGCGCGCGGCCTTCTCCAGCTTTGAGTGATCCGCGCCGGTCAGTTCCTTTTCGGCGGCGGTGAGTTGCCGTTGACGTTCCGCCAGCAGACTTCCCCAGTCGGGCTGATCGGCGATCCGCTGTTCGAGTTGCGCCGCCTCGCGAAGCGCGGTTTCGATTTGGTTGCGACGCTGGACCGTCTCATTCACAATACGCGTGAGCTCTTCAATCGAGGCAACGTCTGCTACCTGCAGCGCGGGCTTCGCTTCCGCCGCCCAACGCTGGTCGAGCCTCGCCACGTCCTCGCGCGCATCCGCGGCGCCTCCCATGACCGCAATTTCGGCGACCCCCTCGATATCGAATTGCAGGTTTCGGCGAGCGCCAGTTTCCAACGTTGAACTACTAACATCATGCAAAGTCGCCTGCGCGCCGTCGCGCTGGACCGTGACGCTCAGGGACCGCTTCGGGCGTAGCGTAACCGAGAGACCGACATCCAACTTGGCGGCCGCAATCCGCATATCGCCTTCCAACCGCCGCAACTCGTCAAGCCGGTCGCGGGATGGTAGCGCAAAGCGTGGCTGTGCAGATTCGAGCGCAGCCCCCTCGGCACGTTTGTCCGTGGCCTGCTTCCGCCAATCGTTGAGTTGCGCCAAGCCTTTCTCGGCCTGCTGGTAGTCGTCTCGCGCGGCTTGCCAGCGGAACAGAGATCGAACCGCACGCAGTTCGCGCTCCTGCTCTTCCACTTCCACACGCGCGTTTTCCGCGGCCTCGCGTTTCTTCTGCAACTCAGCCGCCGAATCCACAAGGATGCCTAACTCGTTGTCGAGAGTAGTGACCCTGGCAGCAGCCGCTTCGACCGCGCGAATGTTCTCGATGGCCCCCTGGTGCTGTAACTGTTCCGAACGCAAAACGGCCAGCCGCGCCTCAAGCTTGCTTTGTTCGAGCTGTCGTTCCCGGACGCGATCTTCGCTTTTCAAACGCACCAGTTCCCCGTTTGCCTTCTGCGCCTGCTCCGCGGCCATATTCCACGCAACTTGGGCTTCGTCCCGCGTCTTGGCCAGCGCCCCGATCTGCTGGATACCATCCGCGTGTAGTCGCTCCGCCTCGGACAATTCCTGAAGTTCGTTCGTAATGACCTTTAGACGCGCCTGGTGCTCCTCCAGGCATTTCGAAATTTGTTGCCGGCGCTGATCCTTCTCGAAGTCGCTCTGTAGGATCTCCACCCACTCTTGCGCCTTGGTTGCGGCCTCCTTCAGTTCAAGCCGGCGAGCGCGCAATTGCTGGATTTCGATCTCGATAGCAGTTGTCTTTTGAAGCTCCTGCTCACAATCGTGGCTGCATTGTTGTTTCCGCTGAATCTCCTCATTCAGCTTTACCCAAGGCGAGTTCCTTCCCCTCTTTTTCTTGGCCTCCCCTTCCGAAATATTGAACGCTTCATCGACCCTTTCCTGAACGCAAGCCAGCACTGTTTTGAACAGCGGATTTTCGGCCATTGCCTGGAGGGCCGACATCAGTTGCTTCTTCCCCGATTCATCCGAGTCCGCGCCCAGAGCCTGATCGAAGATGGCGGCCACACGGTCCTGTTCCGCCAGCAGCGCCGTCGTGAGAAGGGTCATCGGCATGCCCTTAGGGCGCCCCTTCCCTCCCGGCGGAGCTACGCCCCAGCGCAAGATCTCACTCAACCGCTCGTCCACCTGACGTCCACGAACCTCAGGCGCAAAGTCGACCCCGTCGCGAGACCACTCGAGAGACGAGCTCGTGGTGCCGAACGTCTTCCGCACCCGCCAGATCTGCTGCGGTTCGCTCTCGAAGACAAGCTCGACGAAAGGTCCCTCCGAGTCGTACCAACTGACGAAGTCCCTGTGCTCCGTCGCCGTGCTTTGCAGCAGAAGCGCCGCGCGAATCGCGTGGGCCAGGCTCGATTTGCCCAGATCGTTTGGGCCGTGCAAGACATTCAAACCGCCGCCAAACTCGATTTTCGCAGTGCGGATACAACGAAAGTGTTCCACGCGAACAGAGACCAACTTCATTGCTCCGCCCCTCCGCGCGGTGCGCTCGCGCCCCCTGCCTGGTCGGGCAGACTGCGAAGAGTCTTATGAAGCAGAACGATAGCCTGGCGGGCGACTTTGCCGTCCGGTTCATTCGCCTGCGCCTGAAGACGGGCCACGACCGATCTCAGCACGTCGGGCAGTGTGTCATCGAAATCGCTTGCATCGTAGACATTGACCTCCAGCCCGGTCGTGTCCTCGTGCAGCACCCCAACCTTGCCGCATACCGCCTCATTGCCCTTCAACTCCTCCAGAATGTCGTCCACACGTGCGCGCTCCGAAATAGTGACTTCCATCTGGAGCGTCAAACGGAACACGCATTCCTTGAGATCCTCGCGGCGCAAAGCTTCCAGTTGCTGCATGCTGGTGCAGCGTTCGTCTCGCCATCGCCAGCGGCTGACCCTTTGCTTTTGGATGATCGGCGACCGTCCCTGGCGCGGAAACAGGACAACGGCCACGAACCCCGCCTCGGACTCTCCGAACGTAGTCGCCTCGGGAGCGCCAGGATAAACCGCAGGCGCCTCTTTGGGAGGTAATTCTCGAAACCCATGCGTATCGCCGAGCGCCAGATAATTGAGTCCCCGTTTCTGCGCTGCATCCGCGGCAATCGGGAAATTCATTTCATGTCCAGCGATATCGAAAGTCTGGCCGTGCACCAGGCCGATGCGAATCCGCTGGTCGCCCGGTCTTCGCACTGGAATGTGCGCGGTTGGATCGTCGGCGCCGGCTTGGCTCCGGCAGGGCACGGCATAAAGGACCGCTTCCTCCGATAGCGCAAATTCGTAATCCTCGCGATCCACCACGTGAACCCAATCCGGCAGGCCGCGCCGGAATGGATGATCGTCCGCCCAAACCGACGTCGGCCACAGCGGATCGTGATTGCCAGGGAGCAGAAATACGGGACGCTCTTTCCACTTTCGGCGTTCGAATAACCGCAGCAGTTCCCGCCACCAGGTGTCCGCCGGTGTCGGCTCATGGAACAGGTCCCCTGCGCACAAAACCGCGTTAACCGCGTAGCTCTCAGCCAACCCCAGCAGTTTGTCGACTGCTTCTATGCGCGCCTGCGTCAACTTGGGCTGATCCACTTCCATAAAAGACGGAAAGCCCCGGCCGAGGTGCCAGTCAGCCGTGTGCAGGATCTTCAATGCCACGTCTTGTTCCTCCGTCGGTCTCATTCAAGAACAAACTCCACGTCAAGAATCCTGGCAACCTCCGGCGGCCGGTATCGGCGCTGATGTGCGCGGTCCCGCCACTGGCCATAGTCCGCATCGTCGCGCTTTTCGAGTCGCTGGATCTCAGCTTCCACCTCGTCGATCTGCCCCTGGATGGCACGAAGGCGCTTTTCTGCTGCGTCCCTAGCGTCAGACCCGAGCGCCGCATCCCGACGGTCCTCGGCGCTGCGCAGCGATTTGGTTGCGGCGGCCAGGCGTCTGCGCAAAACCAGGAGCTGATCCTCAACATAGCGTTCGATCTGCTCCAGGCTGCGCTCGAAAAGCTGCTGCTCCTGTGCCGACACCTCCGCCTGGTCCAGGAAGATCATCTCTTCAATCGCATCATCCAATTCGCGTGCAGTATCGATCGGGGACCCGGAGTGCGGAATGTCGCGCGGCGGCTGGTCCAGCAACCATCGGGCACAATCGGGTTCCAACGGCGTAGGGTCACCTTCCAACAGCGCCGTCGGAATCAGGCGGTCTACGCGCTCAAAACCCTCGTAGCGAACCCGGCTAACCACCAGCCGCCCGCGCTTTCCCTTCGCGGAGGCGAGCGCCGGGGGTGCGCCCTCGCCCGGATACCAGGCCACGCGGAAGCGTTTCTGAGTGGCCGCCCGCGCTTCCTCCACAGCGGCCTGTACCAGCGGATGTCCGGGATGCAGCGGATCGGCGTCTTCCAGACCGTGCGCGTGGCCCACTACCACGACACCGCCGGTTTCGAAACCGCCGGGCAGCAGCGGAGAGCCAGCGAACGCGAACCGAACGTGGCCATCATCGGTTAAGCGCTGGTAGGGAATGCCGCGGGCGCTCAGAAAACCCGCGACAAGCCGCTCCAGTTCTCCATCGAGCCGGGCGAGCCCCTTGGGCAACTCCACCTGGAGCCGGCGGAATGCCTGTTTCACGCGTTGATCGAAACGTGTTTCGATCAGACCCGCTGTGCGCGTCCAGGTCTCCTCGAACTTCTTCCGCTCATCATCCATCTGCTCTCGTAAGCGGCGTAGCTCAACGGTGATCTCGTCGATTGTCCGGGCCCGTTCATAAATCCGCCGCAGCCTGGTCTCGAAATCACTGCCTAGCACGCCCGTCAGCTTCTCCGGGGCGTCCGTGGACGGCTCGTGCAACACCACGTCGGAAGCGTCCAGGACTCTGCCGAACAGATCGAGCTTGCTGCTCAGGATCTCGAACATCAATTGTTGGGCTTCATTGTCGGAAGCCAGGAAGTTGATTACAGTGACGTCGTGCTGCTGCCCGTAACGATGACAGCGCCCGATGCGCTGCTCAATACGCTGCGGATTCCAGGGTAAGTCGTAGTTGATAATCGTGTCGCAGAATTGCAGGTTGAGACCTTTGGCACCGGCTTCCGTTGATATGAAGATCTGGGAACGGCTCTTGAACTCGTGGACCAGAGCCAGCCGGACCGCAACCGCGCGGCTGGGCCGCTGGTATGCAGGCAGATTCTCCCCTACCTCGCTTTGCCAGCGTTCCAGGGCCTGGTTCGCACGCGCCGATTCATTCGTCCCCCGAAACAGTGTGACGGATTCGGGAGGATATCCTCCTCGCGTCGTTAGCAGGTTTTGGAGATAGTCCTGCGTCTCCAGAGATTCGGTAAAGATCACTGCCCGGCGGCGCTCTACCGGACGCTCGCCGATGATTCGCATCACATCGATAAGTTTCTCGGCTTTGCTATCGCGCGGCAGCGTCTCGGCCCGCTGGATAAAGTCGCGAACGCGCTGCAGTTCCTTTGCTACCTTGGCCGGATCGGGTGCGGAGCGCTCTTCTTCATTGCCTTCCCCCTCTTCCACTGAGGAGCGGAGGTCTTCGTCATCCAGGTCCTGCAGAAAGCTAAGATCGCGTTCCGGCATGCCACCGTGCAACAAGAGGTCGAGGCGTCGCGCAACCTTCCGTAGACTCTCGGCGAGTGCCGCAATCGAAGACGCCATCAGGCGATGAAAACCGATCAACAAGAGCTGGCGCTGATTTCCCCGGAACGCGAAGAGTTGCGGCTCCAGTAAGTACGCGGTGACGTCGTCGTAGAGCGACTTCTCCTTGGGAGCCATCGTGTAATCGTAGATTTGGGCGCATCGTCCAACAAAAGGCCGTTCGAGAAACTCCTGCGCCTGACGCCGCAGAGTCCGCTGTACCACGGTTTCGATGCGCCGGCGCAACTCCTGGTCCTGGCCGGGCACGAGCTTCCTGTCGTCACCCTCGCAGAACACATCCCGGAACGTGCGCAGATTTCCCAGCAGCGTTCCCGTGGGTTCCACGTATTGCACGAGCCCCCAAAGCTCCGTGAGATTATTCTGGATGGGTGTCGCAGTGAGCAGGAGCACCGGGCTGTGCCGCAGGAAACTGCGGACCTGATCGGCCGTGCGCGCCTCGTCGGAGTCCGAACGATACACACCGTCCTTGTCATATCTGCGGTAGATATTGGCGAACACCTCATGCGCTTCGTCGATGACGCACAGATCGAACGGTTCGCTGTCGCGAAGGATCGCCGCTCCGCGTTCACTCCCTGCCGCCTCCCTACCCACGATGTAAACGCCGGGTACCGAGAATGCGCCTGGCTCCATGCGTCCTTCCACCGCTTGAATGCTGAAGAGCCGGTACAATTCGTCCTGCCATTGACCAACCAGGGGCTTCGGCACGACAAGCAGAATGCGCGAAGCCGCGCCTTCCGCACGCAATTGTGCCAGGACCAGACCCGCTTCAATGGTCTTGCCCAGCCCTACCTCGTCAGCGAGAATGCAGCCCCCTTCTGGGATGCGCTTCAACGCAAAAATCACGGCGTCGATCTGGTGCGGATTCGGATCGATCCGGCCTTGCCGTTGGGAGGATGCATAACGCTCCTCCTCGTCGGCCCGCCGTAAGCGCACGATCTGTTCCGCCAGATAACGGCGTTGAATTGGATGAGGTGCGGTCATTCTTGCCGGGTGATTTCGCCCTTCTTTATTATGGTATCCAGTTGCCGGGTACATCACGAATTGACGGTTGAGCAGGGCGCTATTTGGACCCCACGGGGTTAACCGAGTTAGGCTCCTGCCGAGGCGCTATCAGCGCAAGCGTGGCCAGCTGAATTCAGCAATCCACAAACGACAACAGAAGCAGCCCATTCGTCCATTCCGCTTCGCTATCCGGCCCGCCAATGGAGCGCCGTTCATGCGGACACGGGTGGTGCATCGCCGGTAACTGCGCGTCCTGCGAATCCGCGGGAGGAACATTAAGTCCTCAAGTTCGCCTCTGCCTCCAATCCAGTGAAAAGCTCGCCCCCCAACTCGTCCTCGGGCGGTAATGGACGCAGGAAATCCTCGGCTAGCCGCTGTTTTCTTTCCATTAACAGATCGAGTCGCTCATCGAAAGTCGGCGCAACTCGCCCTGATGGATCGTGCAAGATAGGCAGATAAACGCATACCTCTTTTGTCTGCCCGATTCTGTAGGCTCGGTCGGTTGCCTGGGACTCCACTGCGGGATTCCACCAGCGCCCATAATGGACGACGTGGTTCGCCTCAACCACGGTAAGCCCTATACCTGCCACGAACGGCGACAGGATTAGGACATTGAATCCTGGCCTGACGCGAAAGTCATGCAGAATGGCATTTCGAGTCTTGACACCCGACGCCTTGAGCGAACCGCCCCGCATTTTCGTTTCGCCGTTGATGATCCGTACCGGAAGTTGAAACTCCTCCTGGAGGACCTTTGCGAGGATTCCCTGCATGGCCCGGTGACGGGCGAAAACAATGACCTTCTCCCGCCTTGCGCGAATTCGATGAAGCGTCGCAATCACACTGCGCAGCTTGGAAGACTGGCCAACCAATTCGGCGACGCTCCTGTCCTCTGCGTCGTCAGTGAGCAGAGCTGGGTGCTGATATAGTTGTGCGAAGCGGTGGAGTGCCGAGAGAAATCGGGTGGGCCGATTTTCCGCCGCAAAATCCCGCAGCAGGGCTTGGTGTGCCGTAATCTCTTCGTCAGACATATTGCAGTCCAATTTCAAGACCTGCTTCGGAGGAAGGTCGGCCACCTCCGACTTAGTACGACGGAGCAGGAATGCGTGTTGCTGCTGAAACAGCAGCCTTCTCTTCAACTCGATCAGACGCCTTTCCTGATCGACCTCCTCCTGAGGGTTCTCGAACCGCTCAACGAATTCCTTCGCCGACCCTAGCAACCCGCGCTGGAGAACATCGCAGAGGTTCCACAGATCAAGCAGGCGGTTTTCAACCGGGGTGCCCGTACATGCAATGTGCAGGTCCGCTTCGATCGCCTTCATTGCGTGAGAAAGCTTAGTGCTTGGGATCTTAAATTCCTGGGCCTCGTCGCTGATGACAAAAGACCAAAGTGGCTTTCCGTCCTTCATGTATGCAAAACTGTGCTGGTAGTTCTTCACAGTTTCGTAATTAGTGATCACAACCCTGTGCCGTTGAATTCTATTCAGGTCCAGTACCGGTTTGCCAATTTCGACCTCGGCACCCTCGGCATCATGGCAACGGAGTTGAGCCAATTGATCACCGTGAAGTGAGAGCACTGGCCAGAAGATTACGCCGTCGTTGGTGAAGAAGTTTTCCATCTCCGTCTCCCAGGTCCTTGTGTCGAGGAGAATGAGCGGAGCAACGATCAGTATAGGGCGAAAAGGCGGCTCAAGCCTCGATAAGTCTGGGAATTTGCCGGACTCGATGCACCATGCGAGGAAGGTAAGTACTTGAACCGTCTTCCCGACACCCATATCATCGGCAAGTAAGACTCCCTTGCGACGCGGAATCTGGGCGCAAGTCTGTAGCCACTGCACACCGTGCTCCTGGTGGGGATGCAGGGTGCGGTCTTGCCGGAGGGCCTGTGGTCGCGCGAAGTCGGCTGCGCCGGCGAACTGCTTGGCTGTTTCGGCTTCGGAGAGAAATCCGCTCCGAACGGATTCCTCATTGGTTTCGATTAGTAGGTACTTCTTCGAGACCTGAGTTTGTCCTGAACTGACTTCTCCGATTTCCCCGTTCGAGTTCGCGTCTCTACCATCGTCAGGCCGAACCTCAGAGGCCGAATCCTCCAAACCCGACACAGCAGGTACAGCCTCGGCGCCGGCCTGCGCCCCCTGTTCACCCTCGGAAGCTTGGCCGGCGGCTGGCTCCTGCTCGGGTGGCCGCAGTTCCCTGCCAGCACCGGAGTGCCAGAGCGCCGCCATCGTTGGTTCCACGGAGTTCGGACGCGGCGTCGGGGCGAACTGGAATTCACCGATGCCGATCACCCGGTCGCCATACGGTAGACTGACCTGATCGGCGGTGCCATCAAGAGCCTGAAGCGGATCTCGTTTTAGTCTCTCTTTTAGGTCACCCTTGACATTGCGGACCCGTTTCATCCGCTTCAAAACTTCGTGTTGTTCGTCGGTCAGAACAACACGGACCCGTCCTAATCCTGGCCTGTCAAGGGAGTACAGCTTTTCCGCACCAGGGTTACGCTCAAAGACCTGGTGGAATTCCTCGCTCGCAAGCTCCGGGCATCGCGGCAGAAAGGTTAGCGCACCGTCCTGGTCTTCCTTCATATCAAGGCCAAGGGTAGAGGGCACGATCACGTCGTTATTTCCCAGCGTGCTGTCCAAGGTGGCGCCAACTTCCTTCGCGCAACCCTTTACCTTGGCAAACGTCAGCCAACTGCTCTGCGGGGTCTTTGCATCTGGCGGCAGGGCATTGAATACATCCATCGCCTCAACTAAACTGTACATCTGGAAATCGAGCAGGAAAACCTCTTTGCTAGCGGCTCGCCTCACGTAGTAACCTAAGCGGTCGACGTACGCAGCTTTTCCGGCCAGCACAAACGTGTATCGGTATTGAAAGTCCGACCTCCCAAGGTCGCTCCTCCGATCAATCTTCAAAAGGAACGGACTGTGTGGCGCCCATGCTCCAATTAGGCTTACCGGCATGTCGGCTTGGATGGCTTCGAAGTTCTCGTAAGGTACCCGGACATCACCTTCCGTCTCTTCTGCGAGGCCCAATTCGAGCAACTGCTCGACCTCGATGGATGTCCGCCAGCCGCCCGTTGCAAGCAACGCGTCCTGCGGCCAGTATTCGCGCCTGGATAGCTTCCGCGGGCCTCGAATCGTCAACGCTGCGGCCTCCGCTGAGATTGCAACCGAACGGCTGAAGCTGTGAATTGCGAATGTCACGGTCTGATACCGAACTCCGAGGAGAGCCTGTAAGCCGCCTTGGGCTCCCAGTCTGCCATGTGCAGTATCCGATTGGTCTGGGCAAATTTAAGGTGATTTCTCAACTCGAACCGACGGGTGCGCAGCGTCACGCCTCTCGCTTCGAAGTCGCCGAAATGGTAGATGTACGCCGCGTGCCCCTTTTCGCTGAACTCGATGATCGGGAAATGCCCGCCGTACCCTTCGAACTTCATCAAAAAAGCGCTGGTTGTTGGGTGGTCCACAAGGGAATAACAAAGC
>PLRS01000039.1 GCA_003164035.1 Bryobacterales bacterium
CGATGCGCGCCTTGTCGGCCATGCCGTTGAACAGGTTCCAGCGCAATCCAATGGAGGCCAGCCAGTTGGCCCCACCCTTATTGATGAACTGTTGGCGGTCGGCCTCAAAGGCAGCGTGAAAGCCGACCTGAGGAAGCAGTGCGCTCCGGGCCGAGTCCGTCTGCGTCTTGGCAAGGTCTGCCGCCAGGTGTACTTGATGGGCCTCCGGGCGCGTGGCGGAGGCGTACTTTTCGAGGGCCGCCAACGTCAGGTCCGGCAGATCCACCGCGGTTAGCGAGGTGGTCAGCACATGGGTGGTGTCCAGCGGCAGCCCGAGCGCGTCGTTCAGCGCGGACTTCGCTACATCCAGATCCGCCGCCATCTGAATACGCTGCTCGGTGACGGCGGCAAGATGTACCCGGATGGACAGCACATCGACATCGGTCGACATGCCGGCCGCATGGACTGATTCGGCCCGCGTCAGGTCCGCCTCGGCGCTTTTGAGCGATTGCTCCGCCGTCTTGAGGCTTTCCGCAGCCAGTACCGCGCCGTAGTAAGCTCTGACCACGCCGGCCATCACTTGCATTTGGGTTCGCCGCTGCTCCTCGCCGCTCATCCGCCGTGAGAGATCGGCCGATTTCACCGCGTTGCGGGTTTGCCCGGCGTCGTACAGGATCTGGTCCACCGTCAGTTGCGACTGGAAATTGTTCAGGGAATCCGGCCGGTTCAGAGGACCGATATTGAAATTTTCAGCGCCGAATTGGTGCTGGGTCAGCAGCGAGCTGAAAACGAAGACCGGATTGTCGCTGCGCACGAAAGATTCGGAATAGTTCAGCTTGGGCAGGTTGCCGGCTCGGGCCGCGACAATGCGTGTCTCCGCGGCGCGCATCCCCGCATTGGTGGCGGCAATGCCTTTGTTTTCGCGCAGGGCCAACCGCACCGCCTCGCGTAACGAGAGGGAATCCTGCGCCAATAAGGGCACAGCCAGGACCAAAAGGAGTGACTTTCTCATAATATTCGGATCTCAAAACGTGGCTTCGTACCTCAAGATGCATATTTCGTCCGTGGGTGACATCGTCACTTTTCCGAAAAGACTGCATCTCGGTGGATGAAAGCATTTCCAAAATAAAGGTGGAAATCCTACAGCTAGGCTAGTGAACGAATCGAAAGGCAAATCTGCGATCAACTTGCTTTTCAGGCAAAACCCTATTTACAGGAGGATACTGGAATCATGCGAATTGCCAGGAGCGTGGGCCGGTTGAGCTTCGTCGCTTCCGTAGCTGCCCTGTTAGGGGCGTGGGTTGTTTCGGCGCAGAGTCCGGGCGACGCCCTGGAACGCGGATTCCAGAACCCTCCCGACAGCGCGAAACCGCGAGTCTGGTGGCACTGGATGAACGGTAACATTACCAAGGACGGCATCCAGGCAGACCTGGAGTGGATGAAGCGCGTGGGTATCGGCGGCTTCCAGAATTTCGACGCGGCGCTCAGTACGCCGCAAGTGGTGGAGAAGCGGCTTGTCTATATGACTCCCGAGTGGAAAGACGCTTTTCGCTTTACGGCGAATCTGGCCGACCGATTGGGCTTGGAGATGGCCATTGCGGGATCGCCGGGCTGGAGCGAAAGCGGTGGTCCGTGGGTACCGCCGGCACAGGCGATGAAGAAATTCGTTTGGAGCGAGACCCGCGTGCAGGGAGGCGAACCCTTCCGAGGCGTTCTTGCCAAACCGCCCTCGGGCACCGGTCCGTTCCAGAACATCGGGGGCCGCGAGGTGCCACGCGCGACAGCCCCTCCGCCGGAATTCTATGCCGACAGCGCGGTCGTCGCCTATCCGGCGCCCGAGGGCGACGTGCCGATGGCCGGGTTGCAGCCGAAGGTGACGTCCAGCGGCGGCCAGTTCGATCTGGCGGCGCTGACCGATGGCGACCTGGCAAAGACTACAATGCTGCCCGCGGCTCCGCCGAACGAAAAGGCCTGGGTTCAATTTGAGTTTGCCAAGCCGCAGACATTTCGCGGGCTCACCATCGTGGCTGGCGGCGGCAGAGGCGTTGCCGACCCGGCGCTGGAGGCCAGCGTCGATGGCCAGGAGTTTCGCGTGGTCGCCGCGATTACCGGTAGCCGCGCTCCCGAGCGTACCATTGCATTTCCGGCCACGATCGCCAGGTTTTTTCGGGTGACCTTCCGAACGGCGCCGCCGCCGGCAAACACCGCCGCGCCGGTTGCCGCGGCCGCCGATATACCGATCGCGGAGCTGGTGCTCGACGCCGGCACCCCGGTTCATCGATTTGAAGACAAGGCAGCCTTCGGTCTCGGCACCGGGCTCCTCGATTCGTCCACCCCACCGGTGGCTGCCGGAGGCGCCATTCCAAAAGCCGGCGTCATCGACCTCACCTCCAAGATGCGCCCTGACGGCTCGCTCGACTGGACGCCGCCACCGGGCCGCTGGATCGTGCTGCGGCTGGGGTATTCGCTCCTCGGCATCACCAATCATCCGGCCTCACCGGAGGCCACCGGGCTCGAGGTGGACAAACTGAATCCCGCCTACGTGAAGAACTATTTCAACAACTACCTGGATCAGTACAAAGATGCCACCGGCGGACTGATGGGCGCGCGCGGTCTCGGATTTGTAGTGACCGACAGTTGGGAGGCCGGCGCGCAGAACTGGACCGACGATATGTTCACCGAGTTCCGCCAGCGCCGCGGCTACGACATGCATCCCTGGCTGCCCGTTCTGACCGGTCATGTGGTGGAGAGCTCCGAAGCAAGCGACCGCTTCCTTTACGATTTCCGCCGGACGCTAGCCGACCTGGTGGCCGAGAATCACTACGATCAACTCACTACTCTGCTGCATGCCAGAGGCATGGGCCGCTACAGCGAGTCGCACGAGAGCGGGCGCGCGTTCATCGGCGACGGCATGGAGGTCAAACGCACGGCCGATGTACCGATGAGTGCCATGTGGACGCAATTGCCGGGCGTGAACGCGGAACAGTACGGCTACAACGCCGATATCCGCGAATCGGCTTCGGTGGCTCACATCTACGGGCAGAACCTGGTAGCGGCGGAATCGATGACGGCCAGCCGCGGCGCATGGTCGTGGTCGCCGGAAACCCTGAAGCCTACCGCCGACAAGGAACTGGCCATGGGGCTGAACCGCTTCGTGATCCACACCTCGGTACACCAGCCGGTGAACGATAAAATCCCGGGCCTCGGCCTGGGCCCGTATGGACAATGGTTCACGCGGCACGAGACTTGGGCGGAGGTCGCCGAGCCGTGGGTTTCGTACCTGACGCGCAGTTCCTATATGCTCCAGCAGGGCAAGTTCGTGGCCGACGTAGCTTATTACTACGGGGAGGATTCCAACGTCACGGCGCTGTTCGCAACCCATTCACCCGACGTGCCGGCCGGTTATAACTTCGACTACGTCAACGGCGACGCGTTGCTGCATCGCCTGTCGGTGGAGGGCGGGCGGCTTACGACTCCGAGCGGCATGAGCTACCGCGTGCTGGCTATCGACGCCAACGCGCGACACATAGGTTTGCCGGTGCTGCGCAAGATCCGCGACCTGGTGAAGGCCGGCGCGGTGGTGGTAGGACCTAAGCCCGCGGACACGCCCAGCCTGAGCGACGACCTGGCGGAATTCCAAGCCATCGCCGACGAGGTCTGGGGACCGGACACGGGCGAGCACGCGTTCGGCAAGGGCAGAGTCTACGCCAACCAGACAGTGGCGGACGCTTTGGCCGCAATCCAGGCGGGGCCGGACTTCGCCTACGCCAAACCTCGGAGCGACACGAACCTGCTGTTCGTGCATCGTAAGCTGGCGGACGGCGAAATCTACTGGGTGGATAACCGCAGCCCGCGTGCCGAATCTTTAGATGCCACCTTCCGCGTCGCAGGCAAAGCGGCGGAACTGTGGCACGCCGATACCGGTGCGATGGATCCCGCGCCGTATCGAATCGAGGGCGGTCGCACGACCGTGCCGCTCGACCTGGAACCTTACGGGGCGGTATTTGTGGTGTTTCGCAAAGCCTCCGCCTCGCCATCGCGAACCTTGCCGCGGCAAACGGAAACTCCGCTGGGCACGCTGGACGGAGCCTGGGAGGTCGCCTTCCAGCCGGACCGGGGGGCGCCGGCAAAGATCGCCCTGGAGAAGCTCAGTTCATGGAGCGAGAGCGCCGATACCGGAGTGAAGTATTTCTCCGGCACGGCGATCTACACCAAGACCTTCGAGGCGCCCGCCGGCTGGTTCCAGTCCGGCGCGCGGCTGTGGCTGGACCTGGGCGAGGTGAAGAACATCGCGGAGGTATCCATCAACGGTGTGCCGCTGGGCGTGGTTTGGAAGGCGCCGTTTCGGGCTGAAGCGACGGGCGCACTGAAGCCGGGCGCAAACAGCTTGGAAATCAAGGTGACCAACCTTTGGGTCAATCGGCTGATCGGCGATCAGCAGCCCGGCATCGCGAAGAAGTACACCTACACGACGCAGCCATTCTATCGGGCCGATTCGCCGCTGCTACCCTCCGGGCTTCTGGGGCCGATCGCGGTCGTGCGGACAGTGAGCCGGCAGTAGCGCAGGTCAGGCCGCCAGTGCCACACCCGATTTGTACCGAATCCCGCCTTGAAAAGCCTTTCAGGCGGTGAGAGACCTCTTAGCCACTTGTTCTAACCATTCACTGACGAAGACCATCGCCCAGACTGCGGCAGTGGTTTGTCCGGGCAAACTGCTTGTCGCGGTGAGTTTCGTTCTGATGCGCCGAAGGAATTTCTTCTCAAGAAACGGACTCAATTGAGATTGGTCCGCGAGCAACTTGTCGAACGCAGCAAGGAATGCGTCGCTTTTGAACCTCTCGCTCATTGGGGCGACAAAGCCGCTCTTCGGTCGGTAAACCATCTCGGAAGGAACGTGCCGCGCCAATGCGGCCTTCAGCAGCCACTTCGCTTCCTGGTCAGCCCCCGGCCAGTTCCCCGACGAGAGGGCAATCCGAACCATTTGCGGGCTGAGAAAGGGATAGGCGACGTCTAGAGCCGAGGCCGCGAACAGCGACTTCGAGTTCTGAGCATAGATGCAGCTACACACCAAGGACATGTCCAGCGCAGCGAATTGGATGGGCGGGCTTTGTGGTGAGATCGAGTGCAGCCAACTGAGCCCCAACGATTCGACTTCCTGGGCAACCCGCTTCGGCACGTGATAAGCGATTCCATCCAGAGGATTCTGCGCTACCGCAGACAGGGGGAAACGATGTTGGGACGCTCTTCTCAGCACGCTGAACAAATACTCGACCTTGGAGTCCTTTTGCCACGACGAGAGCAACCGGTATCCCAGGGAGCCGATGTGGAGAAGTGCGCCTGGGAGGGAATGGACTTTCTGCCATTGGCGGGACCGGCCGAACAAGCCGAATGCCCCGTCCGCGCCGATGCCATCGATCACGCTAAATTCAGGTCCGAACGTGCGAATTACCGAATGGGCGAGAGTCCGGATGGGGACGGCGGAATGATCGCAGAATGGCGTTCGGTAGTCGCTGCCGGCGTGCGTCAGAACATCGCCGACGTCCATGCCTGAGTCGATATCCTGGATTCGTTGGAAGCTCAGACCAAGATGTTTGGCCATTCGCTCGGCGAGAAGCGACTCGGGGTCGCCCGGGCCCAAACAGTAATTCACCAGCAGCGTGTCCTTCAGTCCCAAAGCAGCGGCTCGCGCAGCCAGCAGGCCGGAATCGACTCCCCCGCTAAAAAGAATGATGAGGCGATGCTTATCATGCGATGCGAGAAGCGCGCTGTCGAGTGCGGCGACAACGATGGAAATTTGCTGATCTAGATCCAGAGGACGACTCTCCTTGTCCCACACCTGTTCAGGTTGGAACTCGGATTCCTCGACCCGCGCCGGCTGGTCTCGAAAAGTTGTGATTCTCCCCGGAACTGCACGGCTAATAGATTTCCATGGGCTCAATGGAGGAATAGCCGCGCCGAATTGCAAAAGGGAATAGATTGCCCGCTCATCTATGGTGTCGGTCGGTCTTACCAGTTGCCTGAGGTCGTCCGCGAGATCGATGGAATCGCTACCGATGCGATAGTAGATCTGGTCCACAGCAGTCGCCGGGATCTCCAATCGAAGGACCGCTCCTTTTTCCTGGCACAAAATCCCCGTATCGCTGCTAGGCCGGGTCCAATTCGAATGAACCATGAAATCCTCCGCTTTTGTACAGCTTGCCCATTTGTGACCTACCAATGGGCTGCGTCCTTTTCTTGAGACAATCCTCAATTCGGGCACCTACCGTTCCCACAACTGAGTTTGTCCTGTGCCCGCACGGATACCGCATGAGTATAGCATTGAGTGCATTGTACGGATCGCCGGCATGGCCTGTTCCTCGCATTCGACGGCAACTTGCGGGATGGCCTCTGTTCACCTCAGACGCAATTCCTGCTCGCGGCGGGCAACCCGGGCACTAAAGCCGCGCCCCTGTGGCGAAAAGTTGGTTGAGCTAAATCCAACAAACCGCTTGGGTTCCACTTAATGTCAGATTTCCCGAGAAAATTCCTCAACTGAGCGCACTAGCCATAAGCGAGACGTGGAACAGGGCTGCGTTGGCTGCACATGCACTTCCGGGGAGATCGACCGTCAAGACCGCATCATGAATCAGTTTCCATCCGTCGATGATTACCTATTTGTTGCGGCACCTTGGGACAGACGCAAACTCCACTCTGACGCTTTCAGATGCTATAAATCCGGCGGTCGCGACACCTGATCCGTGGACAAACTCGCGAGCACGGAAGGCAAACCCCACGGTTTGCCAACCTCCCCGTAGCGAACTCAGTGCGGTTTGCCTGAGATTCACGTTTCTGTTGGAGCGCCTGAGCCGCGATCGTATCCGAGGTCCCAAAGGACCCGTGAACCTTCAGCCCTCGCCGGCAATTCCTAAAGATTGCTACTCCGAGCCCCACACCTCTTCGCTTCAATTGCACTTTTCGGGAGAGGAACCTTCTCTACAATGCACCATATTTATGATTCACCAAGCTAGCACGACCCGCTCGAAACGCTTGGAACCTCGTCAAGAGCCACGATAACAGTTTGCTATTAACTGACGGCAACTTGACCCGTTTTAGAAACTGCTGATATGCCTTGTAGCGGGGCGCCTCTTTTGGGAGAAGACAGCTCGCCGTATTCGGGAGATTGACCTTTCTCAAGACGCCTGCCCATTAACCCACATAGGCAGTAAGGAGCATAGGTGTCTAACGCAAACTCTCAGTGTGTGATTGGTGGCCGCCCCCTGATTCAAGACAGGTCCCACGATGTCGGCATTACCGCAAGTCCTTCTCGTTATTGGAGAACTCACGATATTATCGGAAGTCGCCTAACGCTATACCTTCTTGCTCTTGTGCTCCCCGCCGTCGCGACCGCGGCCGTGGAAGTTTCGCTGACGCCACTCTCCGTTACTCTTGCCAGTGGCAAGACCCAGCAGTTCACAGCCAGGGTGGCCGGAACCTCCAAAACCTCCGTTACCTGGACGCTGAAGCCGAGCGTGGGGACGGTCTCCGCAACGGGCCTCTATACGGCCCCAGCCAGCATCTCCGCGGCGCAAACCGTGACGGTTACGGCTACCAGCGTGGCGAATTCCGCTAAGTCGGCAAGCGCCACCGTGACGCTGAATCCTCCGGTGACTGTTTCGCTAACACCATCTTCAGTTTCTTTGCAGCCTTCGCAAAGTCAGACGCTTACGGCCAAGGTCGCCGGCACGAGCAACACCGGTGTCACTTGGTCGTTTAGCCCGGCTTTGGGAAGCATGGCGACCAGTGGCGGGACCGCTGTCTACGTTGCCCCAAGTAGCGCCCCGACTAGCAACACTGTTATAATTACTGCCGCAACCATGGCGAATCCGTCAATAGTCGCGACAGCGGCCGTCACAATACTCCAGGCAGTGACGGTGTCCCTAAGCCCACCCACCGTCGGCTTGACCTCTTCTGGGACACAGCAGTTCACCGCCACGGTTGCCGGGACTACAAATACGGCGGTGACCTGGTCGCTTAGCCCGTCGGTAGGTACAATCTCCTCGGCTGGTCTGTATACGGCGCCCTCGAGTATTTCAACGTCTCAGACAGTTACCCTAACGGCTCAGAGCGTCGCGAACCCGGCCGTGTCGGCCACCGCCACCGCGTCCTTGGTACCACCCTTGGCTATTACGAGCGCCACAGTGCCCAACGGCACGACTGGCGTGCTGTACGGCGCGACACTGACGGCCACAGGCGGCATACCGCCGTATACTTGGTCGCTCGTATCGGGTGCGCTGCCGCCAGGTCTCACCCTGACGGCTTCTTCGGGATTAATTTCCGGTACGCCAACCACGGCTGGATCGTATACCTTCGCCGTTCAGGCCCGCGACACCGTTGGGAACCAGGCGTCGCAATCCAACGCTGTCGCCATCACCGCTCCTACGGGCGTGCCTTGGGGCCCCACCTATTATGTTTCTGGTCAAACCGGCAACGACACATGGTCTGGACTTTTGCCTTCGCCAAACTCGGCCGGCACCGATGGCCCATTTCAAACGCTTACAAAAGCTCAAGCCGCAATGCGAGCCTCATCGACTGTTAAGATTGCAACCATTCTGGCCGGCACTTACAGCATCTCTTCTATTTGGTCGTTTACCTGGGCCGATGCCGGTGAACTCTGGATCTCCTATCCGGGACAAACGGCGGTACTGAATGGCGCTACGACAGGAGGCGTTAGTGTAACTGGTGTTAGCAGCCTCCAATTCACGGACCTTACATTTCAGAATATGGGGACCACCGGCGTCCTATTAAGTGGAGGTTCGACTGCCGTTAACTTTAGGTGGAACACTTTCGTCAACTGTAACGAGACCTGTATTGCTGGAAGCGGCGTCACCAATTCGATCGTCGACAGCAATACTTTCAATGGGCAGAGCCCGGGAAACCCGAGCGGTAGCACTAGTCAGTTCTATTCCGCTATCTCACTTTCGTACGGAAGCAGCAACAATCAAATCACCCACAATCTGATCGAAAACTGCCAAGGCGGTGGTATAGCGTTCAACGCCGGCCTGACCGACCCTCCGAACAACAACAACATCGTGGATCGCAACATCCTTCAAAACGTCGACACGAACGTCACGGATGCGGGGGCCATTTACATGATGGACCGATCCCACTCGGCCGTGGGCAATCAAATCACAAACAACCTCATTTACGGAAACGGAGGCACCGGATATCTGACAAATCAGACCAAGGCGATCTATCTCGACGACCTAATGTCCAATGTCCTGGTGAGCGGCAACATCTGCCAGACCTGCGGCGAATACGCGTGGCAAATTCACGCCGGAAACAACAATAGCATCGTCAATAATATCTTTGACCTCTCGGTGGCGGGTACATTGGCCGGTTTTTATCAACATGATTCGCTCTTGACGGATTACGGTATGGCCGGCAATCTGTTAGAGCGGAACATTTATTATTTCGCCACTACACCCCCCAGTATCTTATACACCGTAAGCATTGGCTCTACCGATGTCTTGCCGACCGATTCGGCTAATATGTATTTCTCGGCGGCAGGTTCGACGATCCCCAACACGACGATCGTTGACACAAATGCCACGACTGCCAACCCGCAGTTCACAAGTCCGTCGACTCTCAATTACTCTATGCCGCTGTCTTCCCCTGCATACACGGTGATTGGGTTCCAGGCGTTAACGACAAACCAGGGGCCGCTCCCGTACGTGCCTTGATGCAACGTGGCTGCGCATTGGATTCAGAAACTGGCCCACAAGCCACCACCTTTCGCGACTCCACACGGGGCGGGAAGCCGCCCTATGCGCAAATGTCTGCATGGTTGCCAGCCGGGCCGTTCCGGTAGCGTAGACGCCGCCGCAGAGCCTTCAATGGCTCCAGCAGGTACGTTCGCCTGAGGATGCTCGGTAAATTGGAGCGGTGGCCGGTGGCGCCTCGCGGCGTGTCGCAGGGTATCCGGTTTACGATGAAGGACTCATCTTTCATCAAACCGTTCGTGTCGTACATGAGGTCGATGCCGATCTCACGGCGCAACGCCGCGAGTCTCCCGCGGGGCAGGTTGCGACCGTTGAACGGGAATGCCAGAGGCACACGTGCGCGGCCGGTGATTCCTCGCGCGAAATCGCACGATTCACGAGCTTGGCGGCGCACTTCCTCCCAGTCCGGAAGCTTGCCTAGCTGCGGATGATCGCTCGTGTGGGAGCCAATGGTGAAGCCGTCACTGTGGAGTTGTGCGATTTGGCTCCGGGTCATATAGGGGCGCTGGTCCCGCAAGAAAGCTTCGACGTCGATACCCAGCCGCACGCAGGCCGCGTCGATTATGTCTCGGTGGGCGAAATCAAGACCCAGGAGCCATTTCCCAATCTCCGAGGGCGTGGCGAATGTAAGCCCGAATTGTGCCCGCAATCTTGTCTGGAATCCCGAGATCTCGGCAGCCGTCGCCATGCCAATACGGGACAGGCACAAAGCGACTTTGTTGCGATACATCAACTCCCGGTTATCGACAAAGCTGCTGCATATGAAAAAGGTGGCTGGGAGTCCGTGCGCGAGTAGCAGAGGCTTGGCCACGGTGAAACATTCGACGAAGCCGTCGTCGAAACTCAACGTCGCTGCATTCGGCGGCACTCTACGTCCATTTTCGCGATGCGCGACCAACTCCTCGTGGCTCATCACGCGGAAACGGGTTTTCAGATGGATGAGATCCCGCTCAAGATCGCCTGGGCTCTTGCACCCGTAGAGGGGTCCAATGTGGGGAATCGGCGCGGCCGTGAACGAGTGATATAGCAAGTGGACGCCATCGCTGGCGACGATGTTCCGAAAACCTGAAAGCAGCATAGACATTTTCGTCTGAAACTAAAGTGCGACGCTTCAGTCCGGTATGCACTGGCCGCACGCAATGCTTCCAGGCATTCGACGACTAATCGCGACATCGCCCAGAGACAGTGGAGCCGTGCTCTTCCAGTCACTTATGCGTTTCGGGGGCAGCGGCTACGTGGTTATGCTCTGGACCTTTTCTCAGAAGATACTTAAGGACGCTTCCTACCCGCGTGTTGCTAACTTTCCTCCTTAGCATCTTTGTAATCTTCAGCGCAACGGAATATTCCGCGCCCCTGAGCGTAACTGGAATGTCCAGCAGATGCAGTGCGATCTCGACATCGCAATATTCAAGCTTGTAATCCTCGTCGCCAATACCGAAATCGAAGATCTCAATGCCTTGAGCAAAACTCCACTCAAAAAAATGCTCGTACAGCAGGCGTCCTGGCGAAAACCGAGCCCACGCGCCGCCTTCGTAGGCCGAGATCAAAGCGTAAAATCGTGACCCAACGACATAGCCCCAGTGGACAGCGACAATCGTGTCCTCTACTTTCAATGCTGAAAGATGGATAATACCCGCCGTTGAAGGGCGGTTGGTCATTTCCGTGACAAATTCGCGGTAGCCGGGTTGGTCGAATTCTGCGCTCGTCCGCGTCTCGCGGTGAAGACGGATCTTCTGGCGGATGAGCGCCGCAAGGAAGGCATCCCGCTGTTGGGATGTTTTGGCGATTTCGAATGTCAATCGGCCCCGACCTAAGAGTCGACGACGATGGTTGCCAACCATTCTGCGACGGGGGAGACGCTCTGCCTTGAAGTGGCTCCATGTTCCCGATAGAGTGGTGGCGTGGCCCGACACCGTATGGCGGGTTTCGCCGAGAAGAATCAAGGGGTTCGGCAGATCACCGACCCGTTCAGGCATCTTATCGAGAATGGCGACGTCGAAAAAGGGCAAATTGGCCTGAAGCTCCCGCCAGACCATGCGAACGTCCTCCGGACCCCAGTCCCGTGTGGCGGGAAAAACTACCGGCGAATTGTAATCGGAAAGTCCGCCGTCAAGGAACGTCAAGACTCGAACTCCATGGCGGCGTTGAATGCCCAACGGCAGAAGCATCAGCGGATTCTTCTCGGCATCAACCACGGCCACGAATAGAGTTTCCACATTCCCGGCGGCGGCTATGGTGCTGCACCTCACGTCGAGGATTTCCGCGCATTGAAAGGCGTAGCACCGCGCAGCACACAGTTCCTGGCTTCGCGGCCAAAACCCGCTGTAATCTGAGAGGCTGTGGGTTAGCCAAATCTGATGAGGAGCCTCCGGACGCGAGGTTTGGTTGTGAGCCGACGCGGATCCGTTTAGCGATTCCAAGTTGCGCTTTTGAATCATCGCTCCACCAAGACGGAAGGATCAGCAAGGCGGGTGGAAGTGGAATTCTCGTGCCTTCATTGCGATTGCATTGCCGATGGCTCCGCGCTGGCCACTGGTGGAACACTGTAGGGCGCCACGTCGCTCCGAACCCGGCCATAGACGGCGAGTTCGTGCACAGTAATATCTGCGTCGGTGAATCGCCGCCCCACATGCCGAGCCGGATTCCCCGCCACGATCTCATAGGGCTGAACATCGGAGATCACGACGCTACCCGCGGCAACAATAGCGCCGCGCCCGATGGTGACGCCAGACAGCACGACGGCACCGAATCCAATCCAAACATCGTCTCCAATAACAGTCCTCATGCCCTTTCCCGCACCGCGATAGTCTGGATCTCCGACCCACGGGGCGTGCCGAATCGGCCTGCCCACACACTGGTGATCGTGGTCGTAGCGCCCCACCACACCGACATTGTCCGCCAGCATCACATAATCGCCGATCTCGCCGTCACACGCTATCGTACAGAACCTCCCTATATAAACATCCCGGCCCACCACCAGTCTTCTCGGCGCGAAAAGCACCGCGCCAAGTCCCAGGTACAAACCGGGGCCAACAATCACCTTCTTGCGGACCCCATATCTCCGATAGAGCCACTGCCACAATTGAGACAGTGTAGAACTGCTCATAACCTTTCTTTTCACGGCGGTCCTCTTTGTCTAACTCGCCAGGGCCTGTCTTACGCCGTTGGCGAACCTCTCCACCATGTTTTCAACGGTATAGATATCCGCGGCCGCGTGGCACCCGGCAACCAGCGTTCGGCGCCGTTCTTCATCCTTCAAAAGCGCCGTTACCGCTCCGGCGTACGCCTCCGGGCTATGTGCCTCCTGGACGATGATACCGTTCCTCTCGTCGTCCAAGTACTCGATCTCGGGACCGTGCCCAGCTACTGCGGTCGTCACCAACGGAACACCTAGAGCGAACGCGTCTAAAACCGCGAGGCCGACTACGCCCGGGAGAAGAAACAACTTAGAGAGCAAGAAGTACGGCACTTTCTCGTGGTCGAATTTCGGTCCAATGTATTTAATCCAAGAGTGACGAATAGCGGCCTGTCTGACGAGCGCCGCATCAATCCCCGCGCCCATGAAAATCATCTCGAAATCGGGAACCGATTGCCGAACCAGCTCACACGCCTCAAGCAAGAACGAAAGGCGCTTGTCGCGGTACATCGCTCCCGCATAGATGCATACGTTTCGCCCAGCCAGTTGCAGCTCGCCCGCTAGGGCCTTCAGCGCGGACGCATCTACCATCCGCGCCGCGGCGACGAGGCCCCGCGTGTCGATGGCGTTCTGGGTATCCGTCGTGCGCTCTACCGGAAAGCCAAGTGACCGAACCACAGCCGCCGACTTCGCATTGTATGCGAACCACCAGTGAACCCGTGTAGATGCGCAACGCTTCAAACATTCACCAAACCAACTCGCGTCGTAGAAAAAGCTCTTGCCGTGTCCCCACAAAGCGAATCTGGCGCCGCCGACTAGATATCGCGCCTGGAGGACATAGTTCACGAGCAGCTTGCTGGCTTGCTCCACGATCACGAGATCGGCGCCGCGCAGAAGGCCCAGGCACGGTTGCCAATACAGTTCCCGGCCGCCGACCCGCACGATTCGGTTTTCGATGCGCTCGGCCCAGTCCAGGTCCACCGTGTCTTTCTTGGCGGCATCGTTCGAGCCGGGCTGACCGTAAATCAGTTGGAGATCGATTGGATCCCTTGCGAGCTCGCTCCGAAGCATCTCGTAAAATTGCCGCCGATACTGCGGCACCGACCTATAGATCACGGCGACGCGTCGCGTTCGCTTCATAGCACCTCACAGCCTCTTCCGTTCCCTGAAACGGATACACTCATTAATGAGCGCCCGGCTTCAGCAAAACAGTACTGTCCATTTGCCGCGCCCGAGAGCAACAAGCACGTCCGACTGTTCAAGCGGAACATCTCCGAGTCTCTTGCCTTAACGCTACTTGGCAAGCCCTGTGCCTTGTCACCGAAGTTGGAGCCGAAGCAGAAAATGACCTGTAATTCTTGCCAGATCGAACAGCAGAAAACTCACGAAACGCACCGGGTTCTTCGCCGTGTCGTAAGCGAAAAACCACCGTATCTTCAGCTTTGTATAGGCCCCGACACCAAAGAAGTAGCTCTCTAAGTCCCTTAAGGTGTAACGCTCCTTAACATTCACTCCATACGAGGTCTTCGTATGCGTCTTCACTACGCACGCGTAGCTTACCACCAGCCGAAAACCGGCGGCTTCCGCTCTGACCGGCAGTTCCGGGTCGCCACATTGCTGATAGTGCTTGGCGTTATATAACCCTATCCGCCGGAACACAGTTATAGGAATCAATGTTCCCCGACCTGTCAGCCACGACACAGGCGCACTATAGGCCGTGCCAAACTGCGATAATGCTTGCCCCACATTGAGTTTTCGCTCTTTGGCGGTCCACCAATTCACTATTGTGCCGCCGTCGACAATACTATCGGGGTTCTCGATGTCAACCGCGACCGACCCGATAAGAGTGTCTGGCATAGAAGTCCATTGGCGATGAAGGTTCTCCAAATAGTCGGGACTAACCTCGAGATCGTTGTTAATGACGAGGATGGCATCGTCCGCTCCCGCCCGGTCCATTGCATGTCTGATACCCACGTTGGTCGCGCCCGTCCACCACAGAGTGCCATCCCCGCGAACCACCTGGACCTCGGGGAACTGGTCAGCGATGAGTTCGGCAGTGCAGTCGGTAGAACCGTCATCTACAACGATAATCTCAAAGCGCCGGAAGGACTGGCCGTTCATGCAGTGAAGAAGGCGCTCAGTGAGCGTCCTGCGATTGAATACGGCAACGACAATGTAAATTTTGCCCTGGCCGGCTGCTTCGGTCAAGTTCGGACGACACCCCATATGACTACTTGTCCGAAACGGTGCTTGAGTTCCATTTGTAGACCAAAACTCTCCTTTCCGCCCGACTGGCTTAACAAACATAGCCAAATTGTTCCCCCTGGTCGGCGCAAGCCCCCCGCTCCCCTGTTCCGAGTGGATTCCTGGACCTCCCCACCTGGCGCCGTCCAAGTGACGCGTCTCCAGGTGCTGCTTTGCCCGCTTTGGTTTGTCTTGCTCCGTTTCGCTGCCGTTCAACTCCTCCCAGCATACCGGCAGCATCGACACGGCAGGAGACTTTCAGGGAACGGGCCCCGCTGACGTTAGCACGCCTAAACCATCATCTTACGCTCATAATCCACTTCCTGGCCGGCTTCTCTATAAACACTGATGTAAGTACCGAGGCGGCGACTAAAACGACTACGAATTCTAACAATATCGGAAATGTATAGACCTCGAGACCAGTCACATGAAAGACGTGTCGGAGTATCGTCTCAAACCACAGTGACAGCGGGTGTTGAAGTATGTACATCGTGTAGCTTGCCTCGCCCAGAATTAACAGAGGTCGAGTGGACAGTAGTCGTTGAACCGGCCGCCACAAGGCAGTGACTTGTGAAATGAACGCACAAAAGAGCAATGCTACGATGCAATCGTGAAGAAGAATATGGGGCATGCGGCCGCTAATAGCAAGCACCGTCAATATAGCGAACGCCGACAGATGTACAGCCACACGTCGGATGCCAGAACTTCGGGGGCCGGAGAATATCCTTCTATATCGTCCGACCGACATGCCAAGCAGAAAGGTTGGAAGATGAACAATTGGATTGTAAAGAGCTAAACGATACCACCCATCGTGCCAAAGGACGAATCGGGTACTTAATAATGTAGTGTCACGAGTGAAATGCGTCAGGTTCTCCTGGGTCAGGGAGGCGGTCGATATGTGATCCGGCTGGAACAACAGGTAAAGCAGCGGAACCAGCAATGTCAATCCGGCGAATACCGTCATTGCGCAAAACAAGCCATTGCGCCTTAGCTTGATAAGTTGAATTCCTATGAAAGGAAAAAGCAGATAGAAAAACCACTCGCACGAAAGGGACCACGCGGGCATGTTCCACACGGCATGCGTTCCAATAACCCAAGCTTGTGTGCAGGTAAGCGACACGAGTATTGTGGTGAGCGGGTAGTTGAAAGATGTCGTGTGGTTTGGAAGCAATTCCTGTATCCAAAACGGAATCTGGATAAGGAGCGCAGTCCAGTACGCAGGCCCGATTCGGGCGACGCGGGCGATCCAGAACCGTGACGCTCGTACCTTGACGTCGCCAAGATAGTTATAACCGAGCACGAATCCCGACAATACGAAGAACATGCTGACTGCCGTGTATCCGCTGCCAAGAACATTTCTAGCCCACGCCGGGGCATCCGATACTAGACCCAGCCCGAAGTGGAAGATCACTACGAAGAGCGCCAGGAAAAAGCGAATCCCCGTGAGAGCGGGAATCGCGGGCGCTTTCACTATGGCGACGGGATTTGGGCAGCCAGGCCGCGCGACCCGACGTTGTACAGCCTGCTGCTCATCGACCCCAGGCATGCTTCGATGCCGCACTGGCTGTCGCTCTAAGTCAACTGAGCGAAGGGCAGCGCCAAGAACTGGTCTCAAGAAGAGAAACTCCTTCCCCGGGAATGGCCGCGGTAGCGAGACACGCATGTCAGAGACTCTCGGGTACTTTCTCGCGGGCGCCTTGCGCAATCGTGACTTCGCCCGCGGATGCGGCCCAGAGCAATCCGAAAACGGTTCCCTGGATCAAACCGCCACTGTAGGCCGTCATGTAGGCAAGTTCGGACACAAAGAGGGCAGCGAGCGTCGCGCCCGCGATTCGGTTGCTCAGCGAAGGAACTATTGTCGAGAGGCCGACCCGTCCGATATGGCGTGCGAGCATCCCCATCCATACAACGAAGACGAGCAACCCGGCGACGCCGTAATAGGCGAACGTTGCGATGTACTGATCGTGGATGTGGATGGAGGCTTCCGTTGCAACGTCGGTCAGATCGCGTCCGGCGGGTGGGCCGACGGCGAGATCCAGCAGTCCATTTGAGAGCGCACGATCCGTGGCCTCAGAGAATCCGTCGACACGCCAGGCCCAGGTGCTATTGCTTTGGCGGGTCTCCTCGATGTTTGCTTTCGCGAGGGAAATCACGTTGTCGGCTCGGCCCGACACAAAGAGAAAGGCAATACCGAGCGCGATCACGGGCACTGCAACCAATGAGACCTGGATCCACCGCCTGTTGGCCAAACGAAAAGTGCGGAAAGCAAGCCAGGCGACGCCGACCACACTTGCGGTCCATACGCTCCGATGCTGCAAAGCGAGTACAAAAAGGCCGAAGATCCCCGCCGTTAGAAGGCCGGTGGCTTGTAAGCCTCGTATGATTTGATTCGCGAGCACGGCGATGAACGCAAGGGCCATGACCATCGCGTAGCTCGATGTCAGAACGCGAACGATGGTGCGAAAGTCCCCGGTAAATACTTCCGGCGTGGGCAGCACTCCGAGCCACCGGCAAACAGCCACTGCTGCAAGGACGTATGACGCTCCGCAGAGCCAGGTAACCAGGCGCTCTGCGCTTATGCGAAACGCCGGGCGAAAGGCGCTGAACGCCATAGCCGGGATAACGAAGTAAACCATCGCCCTGGCGTCGTTGCCAGCGTGTCTCAAGCCGTAGACCGGCGCTCCCCGAAGAAAGTTCATCACCGCCAGTCCGAACAGACTGAGGGCCGGCCAGCAGTAGTTGGCCGGTAACCTCCCGCTTCTGCCGGCTATAATTACAGCGCCGGCAATCAGAACGGCGCATGCGACGTCGTCGAAGTAAAGGGAGATCCCCGCGTCGATTCCGGATGCGCCAATCTCCAAACAATCCAGAACCACGACGACGAAGAGAAATGCAAGTCCGGCTTGCGCGGGATAGCGCCAGAACAAAAGCACGAATAAGAACAGGGGTCCAAGGACGAGCCCAATATAAATAAGGGTTTCCATCGCTGATTAGCTGGCGATCGCGACTGGTATCGCGCGCGACGCTGCGACCTGAGCGGCAACCCAGTCATAGGTCTTTTCCAGGCCCTCACGCAGAGGGCGGTCCGGGGCCCAGCCGAGCCGCTCCCGTATTAATTGGTTGTCCGAGTTTCGGCCGCGTACGCCAAGTGGTCCGGGAATGTGCCGAATGCCGAGATTCTTACCTGCTATGTCCATAATCAATCGGGCCAACCCGTTGATGGAAATCATTTCCTCCGACCCGACATTTACCGGTCCGGTAAAGTCGGAAGCCATGAGACGCCGAATCGCCTCGACGCATCCGTCGATGTACAGAAACGAGCGCGTTTGCAAACCATCGCCCCAGATTTCAACTTCCCGGCTGTCGGAAGCTTCGGCAATTTTCCGGCACAGCGCCGCGGGCGCTTTCTCCCGGCCGCCTGTCCACGTCCCCTCGGGGCCGAATATGTTGTGAAACCGGGCGACACGGACGTCCACGCCCCAGTTTCGGTGATATGCCAGATACAGCCGCTCACTAAACAATTTCTCCCAGCCGTATTCGCTGTCAGGGGCGGCCGGATAGGCGGATTCCTCGGAGCACCTCGGGTTTTTTGGGTCTCGCTGGTTATACTCGGGATAAATGCAGGCCGACGAGGAGTAGAAGAACTTCCGCACCCCTGCCTGTCGTCCGCATTCGAGGGTATTCAGGTTGATGGTTGCCGAGTTGTGCATCACATCAGCATCGTGTTCGCCGGTGAATATGTAGCCGGCGCCACCCATGTCCGCCGCGAGCTGGTACACTTCCTCGATGTCCTTCACAACTTCATGAACCAGACCTGGTTCTCGCAGGTCTCCGACGACGAACTCATCGGCTGCCGACGCCGAGAATTCGGGGTGTTTCAGGTCTACGCCTCTTACCCAGAAGCCTTCGGCTTTCAGCCGCCTAACCAAATGGCTTCCGATGAAACCACCCGCTCCACATACCAGTATTCGCTTCATGACGGTCTCCTATGCGCAACGCGGCCCGGTGCCGCGTTCGTTGTAGTTGGTTACTTGTAGGTTTTCAGCTTCAACGCTTGCAGCATTACCAGCCACACGAAATGCGGATTGTTAAGCAGATAACGCTTCCACAGGCGCCGTGGCTCCGCGATCAGACGGAACAGCCACTCGAGACATAGTGGTTGCATCCATCGCGGCGCCTGCGGCACCTTCCCGGCGTGAAAATCGAAGGCGGCGCCAACGCCGATCAAGACCGGCGCATTTAGATCGTTGCGATTCTCCGCCATCCAACATTCCTGCTTCGGTGTACTGAGACCGACCCAGACGATGTCCGGCCCGCGGGAGTTGATGTGTGAAATGACCGCGGCAGTTTCATCGGGCGTAAGCGGGCGAAATGGAGGAGCGTAGGTGCCCACGATCCTGAGCCCTGGAAAGTGCCGGATAAGGCGATCATGCAAGCTGGCAAGAGTAGCCGGCGTAGTGCCAAAAAAGAAGTGCGTGAATTCCTGCGCGAGCGATTCCTTGCACATTTCCAGCAGGAGGTCGGGACCATAGACTCTGGTGGTGTTCTTGTGGCCGGCCACGCGACTGATATATACCAGTGGCATTCCATCCGGGACGATAAGGTTCGCAGAATTATGGACTGAGCGCACCTTCTCGCTTCTTTGACACTCCATAATGCCGTGCACGCCAGAGACGCAGACGTAAGCTCGGCTCTTTTCGTGGATCCAGGCTTTTATCCGCTCTACGCTGTCGCGCATATTGGTTGCCGCAACAGGCACGCCCAGAATGTCGACGGTCTCGTGGCTTTGGAAAGGTGCCATAGGCGCATTAAGGGCAGGGCTCGGTTGTGAGAGGGAGACCCGCACAGGATCTAACATTCGTAGCCGGCAGACCTTCTTGCTGTGCGTTTACCGACCGAACACTGCGGGCCAGGAAGTAACCGTAGGGGCTGCCGGGCGCCAGCATGGCCTCCATTTCCACAACATCGAGGCCTATGTCGTTGCAGATACTTGCATAGGCGTGGAAAAAGAGGCCGGTCCGCGCAGGGCTATTATCGAAGAAACGTTCCATTCGGTCGACGACAAGGATATAATCCGCCACTCGACAAGCAGCCTCAAGTACCAACCGCGTATGTTTCTCGTCAATGTAGTATAAAATGTGTGACGCGACGAAGAGGTTAAACGACCCTAGGGCGTCAGCGTGTCTGATAAACCATCCGTGATCGCCAACATGAAAGGAGTCGGAGGGAAAACGTGTTCTCGCGAAGGCGATCGCTTTCGGGTTGATGTCGACACCGCAATACGTTACAGCAGCCGTCGCCGGGTCCTGGCGGAGGGTGTAGAGGTTATTACCAGCGTTACATCCGAATTCGAGAATGGCCAGAGGACCAGGCCCGGCGTCTTGCCGCACTCTTGACAACGCAGTTTTGAGCCATTCCTTGCCGCCATCCCGGGCAAACTTCTTAAAGTGCCAGTGGCGTCCCATGGTTCGCCACCATAACGCCTGCTTCGCCGTCAACAGGCTATCGCCCCATCGATCCGGCAGGAGTGCCATAACACCCGTCCTGATGGCAGCTCTGAACGACGTGCTCACAAAGAGTCTCCTTTTTGGTTTTCGGTTACCGGGAAGTGTACACCCGACGTCTTGCCTCGGATTCCTATGTATTCGCCCGGCGTTGCAGAACTTTCGCGTAGGCGGTACTGCTTATCGTCAATTACACTTCTTGGGGCTGAAATCGATTTGATCGGCCTGGCCGGCGTGCCCCCGGCAACCACGTTTTGAGGGAGTGACCGAGTGACCACGCTGTTCGCGCCGACAACCGTGCCTGAGCCAATTCGTACGCCTTTGAGAACGAGACCATTCATCCCTAGAAATACGTCGTCTTCGATCTCAATGGCGGCGGCCTCAGGCGCAATGCCGCTGGCGCGGTCTGCTGCGCTGAGTGGGTGCCAATCCGAGTCGGAGATTGTGCAATTGGCGCCACAGAGGACACGATCACCAATGCGAATCTTCTTCGATGCGGCGATTACGGTGCCACTGAAACCGGAATCCCGTCCAATCTGAATCGAGGCAGCCCGACCGGCAGATATGAAACACCGCCGATCTATCCCAAGGGTACTTGACCATTGCGCGGAGCGAAAGGTACAGCCGTCTTGCAATCGTTATGGTGGCTGTCGGGTGCTTGCGGAACTTCGGCAGTCCGTAGAATGAAGCACGGGGACCCAACGGGATGCTCCACCACAGGGCCAGACCTCGACTGGCTGCGGTGTCCAACATCCGCCGAAACCGCTCGCATACGCGACTCATTGCGAATGGCATGAAATCGCGGAAAATCAGAGATTCGCCTCGATAGTTAATCATGACTGCACCTAGGGGCAGCGGGGCCGTGTGACGGCCGAAGAACAGGCCGGCTCGTAAAAGGAACCCCAAAGACGAACAACCGCCAGAGAGGCAGCCGCCAAGATTGTGAGAAACGCGATCCGCCCCGGCAGCGCCAAATCAGGGGTGGGCACAGTAGGCCTGCCGCTACAGGGGCCAAGTTCTGGACACCGGGCAGCAACAACTATTGATCATTCGCCCTGTTCTGCCAAACCCTTTCCAGCAAAGTCTCATAGCGCCCGACCGTGCGAGTTAAATCGTATTCCTCCGCTGCGCGCCGGCGGCCTGAAGCGCCCAGGCCTTTACGCAGTCCCGCGTCAGTAACGAGCAGTTCCATTGCTTTCGCGATCGACGGTGAGCTGGTAACGTCTGTAAGTATGCCGGCTTCGCCGTGGGCAAGCTCCCAAGGGATTCCGCCGCTCTTCTCTCCTCCGATCACGGGTATCCCGATTGCCATGGCCTCCATTGCAACCATGCAACAGGCCTCCTCCAGCGATGGGTGCACCAGGACATCCGCTTCTTCCGCCAAAATCGTCAGAACCTCGGAGTGCGGCAGCGGACCAACGAATTGGATCCCCAATTCGGCGTCGTGTCGTCTCGCCCATTTTTCAGCCGGCCCATCTTTCTCAAAGCCGCTCCCAATCATCTTAAGCTCCACCAGGCCGGGGAACTTCTTCCTTACGAGCGCAAACGCCCTGATCAAGGCCTTAGCATTCTTGCGCGGACCCCATCCGTTCAGGACCGAGGCGAAGGTAATCGTCTCCGCGGTTCTCCTGGCGGCGCGCCGGCCCGTCAACGCGAACACTTCCGTCCCGACTCCGTTGGGTACCACTACGATGTCGTGCTGCGGGCGAAGCAGTCTGTGCAATTGTTGTGCCACATACGGCGATACGGCCGTTACGCAGCGCGCCCTACGCAGTACGGGGACAGCCAGCCAGGGCTTTTCTAGCCAGTACGGATGCCGGGCAAATCGCAGCACAACCATCGGCACGTCGTGTGCGGTCACCACATGTGGTAGACCGCTGGCGACTGCGGCGGCGCCAAATTCGTACGTCCAGTGTGCGTGTATCACATCGCAGCCGGCCTGCCGCATGGCGTCCCGGAGTGCTATCCGTTCGGCACGAAAGAAATCCGGCATCTGCCACCGCTCCCGGCGCCGCGGGCAGACATAGAGGCGAACGCGGTCGCCTTCAATGATTCGCGTGTGGGCAACGCCTCCTGATAGAGCGAAAATCGAGATCTCATGTCCACGTTCCCGCAAGTCCGCGGCGATAGCACCGATCAAGGGGAAACTCGCAACGCTAGGGATTGCGGCGTTCGCTGGGAAGAATTGCTGAAGCGGAGCGAGGGAAATCGGCCCCGCAATCCCAATCTTCATTGCCGCAACTCCCCTGCGGCAAGCGGTCGCAGAACACGGCGAGAATTCTCAGCCGCAATTAGGTCCTCCGGTATGTGGCCCGTTTCCCCCGAAGCCAGGACCCGGTAGAGCTTCGGCGCCAAATGGTCGATTCGAAACCGGTAATTGTATTTCTCCAAACCAGCAACTCCCATGCGAAGACGCAGGACCTCATCGTCAAGGCCTATCGGTTTCATTGCACTTTCTTTCTACCTGCCGGTGCCACCATTGCGGCGATGAAGAGCGAAGCGCTGGCGCTAGGCCGCGCCTCTTTCTCCGATACCTGCCGCTGTCGCACGTCGCGCAGCGTATCGCGACCGGCTTGTTTTGCGTTGATTCCTTCCAGCCACTGCGAGAGCTTAGCCGGAAGCGATCGGGAAATCTGCGTCAGAACCAAAACGAGTTCCCTGGATAAGATATGATCCGCCGCCAAGAGGAAGAGGGCGGAAACTGTAGTGACGCCGGTTAGGCTCAACACGAGAAGTGTCCACGCCGGCTTGACGGAGTAGATACTCGCCAGGCGCCCCGCGCTCCATACCGCGCCGGCTGTAATACAGCTCGTGATGGCCGGTCCTCGTAATACCCGGAAAACATCTGTCCAACCCAGACGTAGCAGCCGAAGCGTCGGCTGCGTGTTTGCGAGAAACCGGAATACGTAAACACCCAGAACGGCCCATGCTAACGCGACAGCGGAGTAGCGGATGCACACAGAAAAAGCTGCGGTGGCGACCGCCAGGGTCAGCGCCTGCGCTCGCACCTCCCGCTTGACCTGATCGGCCGCGGCTAGCATCGGGCCGGCCATGGCCATCACCGCATGCACCGAAATGGCGAATGCAAGCGGCCGAAGCAAAGGCGCCGCTTCCGCCCAACGCGGGCCATAAAGACCGGCAACTACCGCCGGCGCACATACGGCAACGCTCCAGAACATCGGGAATGTGATGATAGAGACGGCGCACACGGAGGCAAGATACGCACGTTGGAACGCGCGGGTCCGGTCTGCAAGCCGCGAACAACTCGCAAATAGCACTTGCTGCCATGTGCTGACGACTGCCTCGGTCGGCGCGCTCACGGTATTGAAGGCCCTGCTGTACAAGCCGAGGGCCGTCGAACCGAAGGCGCGGCCCACAAATGCGTTGTCGAAATTGGTGATGCTCCAGTTCAGGATGTTCGCTCCCGTTACCTTCATCCCAAAACGCGCCAGGCGCAACCCGGACCGGCTCCAACAAGGAATCAACGAATGCCGCGCCTGTACGAACACCAGCGCCGAAAATGTCAGGCTCTGCGTAAGTTGGGCGGCGACCAGACTCCACACGCCGGCGCCAAGCGACGCAGCCGCGATTCCAACCAATGCGTATCCCGTCACGGATGACACGACCTGCGCCGTCTGGAGGGCGCGGAACGCCAGCCGGCGCTTCAGCAGGGCCGCCGAGCTCTGCCCCAACGCCTGTGTCAGAAACACCAGCGCCATGACTCGAACCACGCTTTCAACAAGAGGGTCGCGCAAAGCCACGGCCACCCCGTGAGCGAGAAGTGCGAAGCAGGCCGCCAAGACCGCCCCACTCAGCAACTGAAAGGTGAACGCAAAACGGACGTCCGCCTCATCGAGTTCTGGCGCTTGGACGAGCGCTGAGCTGAAGCCCCCATCGGCGAGCTGGACGGCAAAGCCGAAAACCAACATTGCGGCTGCTACCTGCCCAAACGGTTTCGGTCCCAGTAGGCGGGCCAGCACAATCCCGCTCGCGAAGCTGGCCAGCGCTCTGGTCAGAAAGCCTGCGTAGCCCCACCGAAGGGCAGAGAAGGCGCGTGTTGCCAGACTCTCGGGCATGTTAGAAAGATCGATTCGTCTCTACTCGTGCTCGAAGAAACGTTGGGCTCAGATGTCGGAACCATGTGGATGCATGAAGGCCGCTGATTTTCAGACAGCCCCGCTTCCCTTTAGAACGGCGGGAATCGTTTTCGCAAGGATCGAGAAGTCGAGCCCAAGAGACCAGGTGTCGATGTACTTGAGATCCAGCTCAATCCAGCGACGAAAGTCGATATTGCTGCGCCCGTTTACTTGCCAGAGGCAGGTCAAACCAGGTCTCACGCTGAATCGCCGCATGAGGGACGCATCGTCGAAGTTTGAGACGTCCCGCCGGGGGAGGGGCCGCGGTCCAACGAGGGACATTTCACCCCGCAACACGTTAAAAAACTGTGGCAATTCGTCGAGCGACGTTCTGCGCAGTATCCGACCGATGGAAGTGATCCTCGGATCGTCATGAATCTTGAACACGGGACCCCCGGCTTCGTTGCGAGACTCCAGCTCTGTTTGCCGTTTTTCCGCATCCTGCACCATCGTGCGGAACTTGTACATCCGGAATCGGCGTTTGTTCAGCCCATAGCGTTCCTGTGTGAACAATGCCGGCCCCGGGCTGGTCAGCTTGATCGCCGCCGCAATGACGAGCATGAGCGGGCTGAAAATCGCCACGCCAACGATGGCTCCGATGATGTCGATACCGCGCTTCACCACTAGCCGGTAGTCGTCCTGCACTACTTTGAGACTGACCACTGGTGCGTGCTCATCCGCCACAAATGTCGGCCTGGCGAGAGACAGTTGGAAGACGTCCGAAAGGTATTTCGCTTCAACGCCGGCGCGCTCGCAGGTCTGGATAGCAGTCTGAATCTGGTCGTAACAGGATTTCGCTGGTAACGCAATCAAAACTTCATCCACGGGCCGCTTCATCAGAATGGTCTCGAGATCGTCGAGGCCGCCAAGCATTTGCTGGCGAATAGCGGCGGTCACCAGGTGGCCGTTCGGCGTGTCTACAAAACCCAGAATATGCGTGTAGGTGTGGTTGGACTCCTGGAGCCGCGCATATATAGCTGCGGCGCGAGGACCGCTCCCGACGATGATCAGGTCGCGCGGGCTACTGAAAACCTGGGCGAGCCTTCCGGCGAAAGCACCCGCGATGAAACGGCCGGATAAACATGCCACAATTGCCACCGGAAGAAAATACAGAACGATCCGGCCGGTGAACGCACCGGTTTGCGAGGTAAGCGGAAAGAGCAAAGCAAACATTGATGCCACTACGCAAGCTTTCGTTACTTGAACCAGCTCTTTCCAGAACGGCGCGGCCGACGACGGGCGGGATAGGCCGAACGCGCGGAACGCGATGGCCCAAGCCAGCAGAAAGAGGACCGCGAGAAACAGGTTCTTGATTGTTACACGGAGGGCCAGGAAGGCGCCGATTCCGTCCGGCATGTTCTGCCAGTTCGCTCCTGTAAACACGCCGAGCAGAATTAACATAACGACTGCGGCGTTGACGAACGTGTAAACGCGATTAGCTATCGATTTAGGTGTCCGAAACATGGCAGTGCAATGGGCGGATGAGTCCCATGCCGGGCCGATGCCGGCTTGCGAAGTTGACCTGAATTGGGTGACGGAGGCGATGCTGCCCGCCTTAGGGCACGGGGTAGTACATCCCGATATTCGCCCATTTCACGAAGCGTTCGATCTTGCTGACGGAATTCTGCGGGACGACCAGCATGTCGCCGGGGTGCAAGTCGGCCATCGGCTCCTTGGCTGAAGGCCGCATGGCTTCCTTCAAGTTCAGAATCTCGGTTTTCGCCAGGTCCGGACCGACCCTACGGAACAGGATGACCTGCGAGTGTTTCGCGCTGGCCGTCTTGAACCCGCCGGCCATGGCAATCGCCTGGATGGCGGTGACCTGGCCCCGCATTTCGAACTTCCCGGGATTCGTGACTTCGCCACCTACAATGAAGTACGGTTTCTCGAAGTCCTTCAGCACCAACGTGATTTCCGGGTCCTTTAAGCGTTGACTCGATTTCTCGAGAATGGTGGCTTTCGCCTGATCGAGAGTCAGCCCTTGCAACTTGAGGTCACCGACAATTTGCAGCGTGGCGAAGCCGTCGGGTTGGATCGTGACGATCTGGTCGAATTCCGGAGTGTACCGGTAATGGACCTCGACAACATCCGTCGGCTGCAGCCGATAACGCGGTTCGCGTTCGGCAAAGGAAACCGACTGAGCGAGCACCGCGCTGGAATAGATCACGGGCAAAAGCAGATAATAGATTCGCATTGAGTTACCTCTTCCGCATCAGGATGCATCCAGCCAATTTGACGCCCCTCAGCCGTAGCGCTTCCCGGTCGCCTTGGATCTGGCGCCTGGACGTTTTCCCGGCTTCGACAACCAGTACCGCCGCGTCGGCTTGGGCCGCGATTGCGCCGGCCGACGGCGCCGTCTCGACACAGGGACAGTCGAGCAACACCGAATCGAAGTCGCGGCGTAAGGAACCGATCCAATCGCCGTGTGACGGCACGGACGAGGGAGATTGGAAGAACTCGATGGGCGCGCCAACCGTGGACGGCCAAAGGGATACATTCGCTACTCGTCCCGGCTGATAGGCCGCCACCTCGGGAATCTCGTTCATTGCCAGCAACGCCCGCACCTGGACAATGACTACCCGGTTGCCGGAAGCGGCCAGTTCCGCGGCGATGCCTCGGCAGGCTTCCGCACTACGGGATCCGGTGCCGCTCTCCACCAGTGCAACGACCGAGGGGCCTCGAAAGAGCTGGCGAATCAAGCCCAGGTACTCTCCGGTGTGGGTGACGGTTTCCATTGGCCCCGGGGAAGTTCTCTTCAGGGTCGTCCGCTCTAAGATCAGGGAATTTCTACTCATGTGTGCTCCAACGATCAGAATCGGCCCAAGAGAAAAGTGCCGGCCGCAAGCAGGGCGACGCCCGCGGCGATCCAGACCAGGCGGGAGGGTCCGGCCGTCTGCGCAAAGGCCGGAGACCGTTCCAGAACCGCCTGCGCCGCCAGTTGTGGCTGCGGTTCGCTGACTGGAAGGGCCAGATCGCGGAGTACTTCGGCCACTTCGTCCGAACCTACGCGTTGCTTTTCCAGGGCGTAAGCCAGTGTCAGCGAGTTGAAGCCGATCATGTTGATGTTGCGCGGAACGCCGCCGGACGCGGACGCGATCATATCGATCGCCTCGGGCGTGAACAGTTCGATCGACCCGCCGGCCACTTGTAAACGATGGGCCATGTATTTTCGAATTTCGTCGCCCGCCAGCGGTTCCAGGCGGGCAATCGCGCTGAAACGCTGGCGAATCTGCTCGCAGTCGGGCCGCCGAAGGGTCGCCGCGAGTTGAGGCTGGCCTGCCAGGACGATCTGTAGCAGTTTCCCGTCCGGGGTTTCGAAGTTCGATAGCATGCGGATCGCTTCGAGTGTGCCGCGGTTCAGATCCTGGGCTTCGTCGAACACGGCGACGACCGTTTTGCCGGCAGTGTGCGCTTTTAGTAAGTACTGGTAGAACAATTTGTGAGTCGCGGCCGGGGAGTCGGCGGGCTCCAGCCCCAGGGACACCATAATCGATTCCAGTACCGTGTCGCGGTCGTAATACGGGTTGGGCAAGTAGGCGATTTGGGCTTTGCCTTTAAGCATCTGGACGAGGGTGAAAAGGACACTGGTCTTGCCTAGGCCGGCGTGGGCAAGCATTAGCGCGAACCCCCTGCGCTGTTGAATGGCGTAAAAAAGTGTAGCCGCGGCCTCGCCGTGCTGTGTAGTTTGGTAGAAGAAGCGGCGGTCGGGTGTCACGCCGAAGGGCTCTTCGCGAAGACCGAAGTGGTTGTGGTACATGGAGCGGATCCGGTGTCAGTCGCCGAAAGAAGTTGCCAGCACAGGAAGGCCGGTGAGCTCCTCGAGTTCACGTGGCTGCTCGACCGTGTCGAGCCAGTAATCGGTGGCGAACGCGCCGCCAAGGCTGAGGAAGGCCGCCAGCACAATTCCTAGTGCCAGATCCAACGGTACGTTGGGTTTGGAAGGCAGATGCGGCTCGATGGGCGTTTCGGCGATGGCTACGTTGGAAATCTTTTGCTTGTCGAGCGATTCCGCGATCCGCGCTTCTTCCGTCTTCTTCGCGTAAAGCAGGTAGTTGTCCTCGGCTTTCTTTTGCGTGCGAACCAGGTCGTCAAAACTCGCAGTGGCGTCGGCCAGCCGCGACAACTGGCTGCGATAAGCCTTGGTCTGACTTGCCAGCGCATCGCGGCGGGATTGCAGCCCGGCCAGTTCGGCCTGCTGGCGGTCGAGATCCAGTTCGAGAGCCTGATGCACGGGGTTGACGTCGGTGGCCTGCTCGACACCGGTCAGCTTGGTTGCCTGTTCGAGCGCGACCTGCGTGTCTCTGATCTCCTGTTCGACTTCCCGCACCAGCCGGTCGTCCGGGCGAAACTTAACGAGCAATTCCGTACGGCGGTTCTGCAGTTCGGCCAACATGGTGTGCAGCTTCTCCACCGAGGACTGGTTAGTCAAAGTGCGGCTCTGCGTGATCACGCGGGGTTGGGCTGCGCCCAGCGCGTGACGGGTATCGGCGATTTTTCGCGTGTATTCGTCGGCTGCGGCGTCGGCCTGCAGGAAAGCGGATTCCGATTCGGCGGCCTTCTGCAGCAGGACATCTTTCTGCTCGGGCAGCATTACGATGTTTTCGCTGCGACGGAAATCGGCCAGTTTGCCATCCGCGTCCTGAAGCTCGCGCTGGTATCGTTCGGCTTGGCCCTTGAAGAACTCGTACGTACCGGGCGTGCCATGGACCTTCAGATGCGCTTCCAGGTAGAGCTCCGCCAGGCTGGCCAGAACCGCGACCGCCCGGTGCGGATCGACATCGGCGTATTCCACTTCGATGATATCGGCCTTACGAACCGGGGACACTTTGAGATCTTTCCCCAAACGCTTTACGGCTTTCTCGATGGAGACCGAACGGTCCTCGCCCCTGCCCGATCCGGCCGCCTGCTGGCTCCGGTCCAACCCACATTGCGTGACGACCCCCTGGAGTAGATCGTTGCTGGTCAGCAACTCGATTTCCGAATTGATTTGGGTCTCACTGACCTCGCCGACAAAGCCCGAGCTGCCGTTTCGGTCGGCCGATACGATCATATCGGCACGCTCGTTCTTCACCAGCACCTTCATGCGGGTTTCGTATTGCTTCGGCATCAAAAGCGTGCCCGCGCCCACGGCCGCCACAATCAGAACGAACGTGATCAGAGTTTGCCACTTGCGGCGCGCAAGAATCGCCGCCAAGTCTTTCGCGGAAACGTTAAAGGAGGGGTCGGTTGGCATCATGGAGCTCACCTTTTAGTCACGGACGCAAGCTGAGTTTCGAGGGCATATACCCGCTCATCCAATTCCGCCAGTTTGGCCGTCAGATTATCCAGCGGACTAGCCGACTGGTTCATAATCCGCTGCAAGGCCAAGCGGGCGAGATCGGAGACGTTGCGCGCACCATAGGTGCGGTAGTGCATTTTGAGCACGTCGTATTCCACCTCGGAGAGGCGGAGGCTGATCATTTTCCTTCTGCGATTCGTGTCGAACATGAACGTAAGTACCGTCTTGTCGTAATCCGACGATTCAAACCCAGGGGCGCGCCGGTTCGGACATGCCCTGGGCAATGGGTCGAGCCCAGTCACGATCGATTTCGACCGCAATGGAACGTTGCAGCAGACTGACGGAGACTACCAGGCGAAGGGCCTTATCCGTGTTGGTAATGATGCCATCCATGCCTGCCAGCGGGCCGTGCTCGATGTACACTCTGGAACCGACGCTGAGAAATGGCCAGGGCTGCGCCGCAAGCCCTGAACGAAGAATCGTTTTGATGGCCTCAAGCTCTTCCTTGTCAACCGGGATGGCGGTCTTACCAGCCCCTACCACGCTGATCACGCCGGGGGTGGCCAGAATGGGCAACCGATTGCCCGCGTCGAATCGGCAGAACATGTATCCCGGGAAAAGCGGCAGATCCAACTCCTTCATCCGGTCGGACCACCGGCGCCGAGAACGATACAACGGCACATACACTTCGTATCCCTTACCGCACAGCGTCGCGGACGCGAGGCTACCAAGTTTGGATTGGACCCGAAGGGCATACCAAGCCCAGGCGTCGCGCCGGCGCCAGGTCGTGCTCTGAAGTTCTTCGGATCCGCAATCGTCACGTGCGTAAGTCGGTGACATTATTTACCTTACCCGGCTTCACGGTTCTGGAGCAAGCTACCGCCACAAGAGTCCCAATCAGGGAACCGCGCCCAATAACTAGTGAAACCTCGGGAGTGACTAAACTTAAGCAATCTTAAGAGTGCTAAGCGTCTCAGTCAACAAACCGCTGCAGCATAGAGTACTAGAACCCGGAGGAAACAGCGCCTTCTTATTGTTTTACATTGTGATACGCTTCGGCATTCCAAGCGCCCGCGGTCTGAGTTGTAGTCATTTTCCTACGCTCGCGCGATTCCAACCCTCATGGGCTCAATCAATCCATCGAGCCGCCCGGATTCTGCTCGTCTACAATGGACCGCCCTCGGCGTTCTCCGGAATCCGCGACTTCAGCCCTCAACTGCCATTCCGCCGGAGCCCTTCGTGTTCGCGCCGAAGAAAACCAGGCACGGCGGTAGCGACCGGGAGACAAATGGCTCGCTCCGTCAGGCGGACACCGGCGCCGCGTTGCAGCCCGGGCCAAAACGTTCGGCCGTCGAATCCTTTGTGTGGTCGCCACCGTTGCCACTGGCGAGGCAGATCCGGCCGTCTCCCGACGAAACCACATCCGCCCTGGGCGCTCGGCGAGCGGAGCACGGCCAATCCGATCCGGACGGTCCTCCCGGAGCGGGACCAATCGTACCTCGCTGATCCGTTGCCCCGGCCTTGAGCGATTGGCTTTTGTTTTCAGCTGCTTATATGGAAGGTAGGACTCGGGAAGGTGAGACTACGGAAGACGCCCAACACAACCGGAAACTACGGAAGTGGTGCCCGCAAGAGAACTCGAATCTCTGACCTCCGCTGTGTGAAAGCGGCGCTCTAACCAACTGAGCTATGCGGGCACGCCGCTTCCCGATTCTACCACGGTTAAGTCCATATCCGCGATCGCCCCGTCCTTCGTGTTCCCGCAAGCCAGCCCCCAGTACTTTCGCACTAAGACAATTTTCCCCTCAAGTCGGCGCCGGAAGTGTCCGATAAACAAGTTTTACAAGGAGCCGTAGTGGGAATACGGAATAACGAAGTGATACGGGCGTCCGCAATCTCCAAGCCGTCATTGCTCTTAGCCGTTGTTGCGTTGGCGGCCGGCACGGGCGTCGTAAATGCACAAAGCGCGTCACCACTGACCGTCGCGGTAACCGGCGGATTCCCGATACAACTGTCCTGCCAACAGGGAGTGGCGTGGACCGCGCCAACGCCGATCAATGTTACGGTCACCGCGGCCGCCTCAACGTTTTTTTTCCTTGACACCACGACGTATAACCCACCGGTTTGGCTTAGCGTCGGCGCGATTAGCGGACTCGCCACCCCGTCGGGCGTCTCCGTGGGACTGTCCGCTGAGCAATACTGTCTGACGATGCTGCCGGGGGTATACACTGCCACCATTGCGTTCGACGTGCTGCCAAACGGGTCGACCACCTATCTGCCCAAAACCGTCGCCGTTAGATTCACGGTCGACACATCCCCTCCGGCTCTGAGTGCGACAGTGACCGGCGGTACCCCGGCCTCCATGTATCCAACCTGCGTGTTCACGCCCAGCGCCACCGCGCCGTCCGTGGTCTGCAATTGGAGTTCCGGCATCGCGCCGACATTGACTGTATCGCTGTCCTCCAGCGGCGCGCCAGTCTCTTTTGCCGTCGCTTGCGCCTTGGTCGCCGAGACATCCGGCGGAGTCTCCGGCAGCAGCGCTTTCTACGGCGTCGCGAACCCCGCAACGGTGTCCCCGACCAGCAGCATCGGCTACTCATGGGGCACGCCTCTGACCGTGACCTTCAGTACCCAGGCGTTTCTTCAGACCCTGCCGGGCGACGCCGTCCAGGAGGCGGTCACCGTCACACCCGCGGCCGGTGCCGCCATCACACTTAGCATTACCATCAACGTGACTGCCCCCGTGCCTTTGCTCACGAGCACTTCTCCCGCTCTGGTCCCGGTGGATTCCACTCAAGGCGATACCATCACAGTGGTGCTCAACGGGAGCGGATTTGTTCCCTCCACGGTGGGCAACAGCCAGTCGACCATGGTCTATTACTGCAACGCCTCGGACCCAACCACCTGTCTTATGAACGAGGTCAATATCACCGTGGTTAGCACTACGGAGCTTGTCGTCTCCTACCAGGTCATCAGCGGCGGATACACTTCGGCTGCGGGCTCTTGGTACATTGGCGTCTGTAACCCGATGGGGGTCGCTTCCTGCTCAGTAAGCGCTGGATCGGTGGCCACCGTCACGGTAACCACCTCACCCATCATCACCGCTGTGACCAGCGCTTCAACCTTCCAGCAGGGCGCGACCGCGTTCGCGCCTTACGACATCGTCAGTATTTTCGGGTCGAACTTCTGCCCCGGCTGTCTCGCGCTCGCTAACCCGACGCTGACCCTCTCGCCAACCGCCGCCAACGATTATCGCTTTCCGACCTCCGCCAGCCCCGACAACACCAATTTCCTCACGGTCGGGTTCTACAACAACGCCGGCACTCCCAGCGAGATCGCCTCCGGCTATCTCCTGTTCGCCAACAATACCCAAATCAATGTGCTGGTGCCATCCGCGGTGGCCAACTCGCTTGGAGCCGGCAACATCCAGGTCGGGTACGGAGCCCCGCCGGCCTATAGCACTTTCTACCCGGTCACATACGCGGCTACCGATCCGGGACTCTTTACCGTGAATTCGGCCGGCACGGGCCAGGGAGCCATCCTGAACTACGATTGGACTGCAAACAGCGTGGCCAACCCGGTCATCATAGGTGGGAAAGCCACCTCGACACAGGTCGTGCACATCTATTTGACCGGTTTGGGCGTGCCGAACAGCACCGGCAGTATCAACACGGCTGGCGCGTCGACTCTCGCCTCTCCCGGCAGTTGTGTCGCCATCTCCGGAGCCAACGGTTTCCTGGCCGCCGCCAATACCGTATATGGCTTGTCCGGCAATGCCACCTGGACATCGCTCGATGGCGTGGTAATTAACAACGCCGTGCTCAATGGCGTCAAGGCCAATCATTTGCCCCCGTGCCTCACCCCCGAGCCAACCGTCACGATCGGCGGGGTCGCCGCTACGGTCACGTATGCCGGATGGGTTACGGGCTCAGTCGCCGGGCTCTACCAGATCGATGCCCAGGTGTCAAGCAAAGTGACGCTCACTTCTCCGCCCAACGCTCTGCCCGTGCTGGTGACCATCGGCACCAAACCCGCCGTAACCAGCCAAGCCGGCGTCACGGTTGTAGTAACGAACTAGTTTGCAGGGCGAACGGCGCCCGCGCCCCGACGTCTTGGCAATTTTTGGGCTCCCGCAAGGCCAAGCAGAGACCGAAAGCGCCCCCCGCTACGAAATAATCCCCTTGCGCACCGCGTACAGGATCAGTTCCGGCACGCTGTGTAGGTCTAACTTCTGCAGGATGTGGGTGCGGTGGGTTTCCACCGTGGTGAGACTGACGTTGAGCAGCGCGGCCACGTCTTTGTTGGTGCGGCCCTCGGCCACTAGTTGCAGGATTTCGCGCTCGCGGTCGGTGAGCAGTTCGTACGTGTCGTCAACCCCGCGACGCTCCATCTCGCGGACGTAATCTTCCTGCAGAATCCGGCTCACCTTGCGGGTGAAATAGGAACGACCCTGGGCGGCGGCGCGGATGGCCTCCACCATGTCGCTGCGCAGCGAATCTTTCAGCAGGTAGCCTTTGGCGCCGGCCTTGAGGGAGCGCAACACGTAGCTCTCGTCGTGATGCATGCTCAGAATCACCACGGCGGTCCGCGGGTTGGCGGCCAGAATGCGGCGGGTGGCCTCGATGCCGTTCATGTTGGGCATGGCGATGTCCATGACGACGACGTCGGGGGCGTGCTCCCCGGCTAGGCGCACGCTGTCGCGGCCGTCGGAAGCTTCCGCTACCACGGCCATGTCGGGTTGCTTCTCCACCAGCGCGCGCAGGCCGTCGCGCACTACGGTGTGATCGTCAGCCAGCAGGATGCGAATGGCCATTTCGGTTTCCGTTTCTCTCGCCCAGGTCCGTCAAGGGTAGCTCGGCCGCGATCAGGGTGCCGCGGCCCAGTTTCGAATCGAGCCGTAACTGCCCGCCCAGCCGCCGCACGCGTTCTTCCATGCCCAGCAAGCCCAGGCCGCGGACGAAACGGGTATCGAAACCGCACCCGTCGTCGCGCACGCTGAACAGCACCCGTGAATCCTGCCGCTCCACCACCACCTCCACGGTGCGAGCGCTGGAGTGGCGGGCGGAATTATTGACGGCTTCCTGCACCAGCCGGTAAATGCAGGTCTTGTGCTCCTCCGGCAGGTCGTCGGCTTCCCCGTCCGCGCGTACCAACACGTTTAGACCGGTGCGTTTGCCGGTCTCGCGAGCGTGCCAGTTGAGCGCCGGCACCAGCCCGAAATCGTCCAACATGGAGGGCCGCAGCAGCAGCGCCAGGTCGCGCACTTCGTTCATGGTTTTTTCGGCCAGGCCCTTCACCGCGGCCAGGTGCTCGCGGATCTCTTCGGGCTCTTCGGCGCATTCGGCGTTTTCGGTTTCCATCAACATCGCCGAGAGCGATTGGCCCACTTCGTCGTGCAGTTCGCGCGCCAGCGTCCGCCGTTCATTCTCCTGGGCCCGCACCAGCCGCGCCGAAAGCTCTTCCAGATCGGCCCGCGCTCGGCTATTTTCCGCCAGCCGCCGCTCCAGTTCGCGCTCCAACCGTACGGTGTGGCCGATGGTCAGCAGAGTCAGCAGGAGGCCGCCGGCCAGGGTCACGCCGAAAGTTAGCTGCAGGGTGCGTCGCAAGCTGCTGGCGGAGCCTTCGATGCTCTCCTCGGCGCGGGCTAGGCCGCGTTCGTTCACCAGCGCGATGCGGTCGGCGATCTGCAGCATGGCGGTGCGGCGCGGTACCAGTTCGTCATAGAAGAAATGGTCGCGCTGCCGGTTGCGCTGCTCCGGCGACCAGGTTTCCATCCGGTTGAGTACGCCCCAATAGTCTTCAATCTCCGCGCGCAGTGTCGCGAACGGCTGGCGCTCGGCCGGATCGAGCGAGCGGGCATAGGTATCCAGCACCTTCCGCGTGCCGGTCTCCAGCGTCTCCAGCCGTGCCCCCTGCGCCGCCGCGCCGCTCGAATCCGGCGATAGCAGCAGATCGCGCACGTAGGTGCCCGAAAGGTAGATTTGCGCCCGCAGTTGGTCGAGCGCACCCACCCTTTCGAGAAACGTCTTCCCGGTGCGGGTTTCCTCCCCGCTGACGCGGTCGAGCGCCGTCAGAGTGCCGATCGCGGCGGCCAGAATGCCCAACAATAAGCCCCCGAAACCCAGCCACAATACCAAAGACGCGGCTCTGGGGCGCGCGGCGCCCCGCGCTTCCCGCATGGACTCTCCTTAGCTTAAAGTGTAGTAAAGGCGGTGCCCGGCGAGAATCCTGTACGAACAGGATGGCCACGGCCGCCGCAAATGGAGTAACAATAGAAGTGTAGAAGGGATTTATGAAACCTACGAGACTTTTGATTGTGACGATCGCGGTGAGCGCCGCTATCATTTCCGGATGCGCCAAGAAGAAAGTGGCCGCAACACCGCCGGCTCCGCCCGCACCGGCCGTGAGCGCGACCGCCGCTCCGGCGCCCGCCCCGCAGAGCGCCCCGGCGCCCGCCGCCCCACGGGCTGCCGCGGCGGCCCCCGCCCCGCGCATTCCCGACGCTCCTACGCGTGCGCGTATCGACGAGTTGCTGGCCAAGATCGAAGATGCTTACTTCGACTATGACAAGCACACCCTGCGCCCCGATGCCATCACGGCGCTCGAAGCCGACTCGAAGGAGTTGCGCGACATTATCGTGCAGTATCCCGATTACAAGCTGACTATCGAAGGCCACGCCGACGAGCGCGGCTCCGAAGAGTACAACATGGCGCTGGGCGAAGCGCGCGCCGAATCGGCTCGCGGCTACCTGGCCAAGGTTGGTATTCCGCAAGACCAGTTGTCGCTCGTCAGCTACGGCAAGGATAGGCCGGCCTGCGAAGACCACAACGAATCCTGCTGGCAAAAGAACCGCCGTATTCACATCGTGGCTTCCGCCAAGTAACGGCTCCGATGGGGCAGACGGCTCCGGCACTCCGGCTGCCCCTTTCTTGTGGCCAGGCGGCCAGCAACTAGAGCTCATCGGCCGGGTGAATATTCTGCCGGGACTACAGGCTGCGCTCCGGGGCGCGTCACCCTATCGTGGTAATAGCGGATGAGATCGTCCTCGTCATAGGCCACGGCTCGCGCGTACTGGCGAAGATAACTGGTCGTGTAGATGCCGCCGGGTAGTTTCTGGAAGTCACCGGATTCAATTGCCTCGAGATAGCAGATATTGATTTTCGTGGAGTCGGCAATTTCCCGGAGTGAGATAGGCTTCGCCTCCCGGCGCAGGGCAAGCTCGCGCGGGAGTTCCGGACGGCTGCTGTCCATGACGCTGTTAGTCCTTGCACGTTTGCCACAAAACCCCTCTGGAGTCTAAATCGAGCCTAATTGGCCGGCCGCGAGGGTCGATTTCGTGTAATTCTTTCCAGTATCCCGTAAGCTGCCGCTCGCGCGTGGGTAATTACTTCCTATCTCCAAAATTATCAAGGAGTTCCGGCCTTGGGTGTAACCTGATTTATGACGCGTCGGAGACTCCGGAAAATTAGTACACAAATTTCATTTCATAAGTTCGCCAGCGCATTTCCGGGCAACCGCCTTAACTAATTTGCTGCCGTAATTCCAAGATCGAGTACTGTGCTCGCTCCAGCCCGTCCTCAACCTGCTGTAACGCAATTGGCTTATGCTGGGCGTTATGCGACGAAAGCTCCTCTTTCTGGTCTTACTGGCTACGGCGGCGGTGATTGCCGACGAGACCAGGGTGTTTCCCATCCTCGCGAGCACGGTGCGGCTGGGCAAACACCCGGATGGATTCTATCTTGTCCCTACCAATCAATTGCTCCGCCCATGGGGGCGGCTATCGCTGTTGCCCGGCCGTCCCGTCGACATGGCTTTCGATTCGCACCGCCGCATCTTGGCGGTCCTCAACTGGCGGAGCGTTCTGCTCATCGACGGCGTCAGCGGCTCGCGTCTGGCGGAGGTGGAATCGCCTGCCACGTCCTACGCCGGCATCGCCTTTCGTCCCGGCGACCGGGAACTCTGGGCCAGCGAAACCTCGGGGGAAGACCGCGACACCATCCTGGTGATCGAGATCTCCGAGCTTGGCGTCCCCGTCCGTTCCAGCCGAATCGCGCTGCCGGGCCATCCGGTTCCCGTCGGGATCGCGTTTTCGGCGGACGGTTCTCGGGCTTACGTCGCCCTGAGCCGCGATAACTCGCTGGCGGTGATCGATACCGCTTCCCGCCAAATCCTGCGCCGCATCGACGTGGGCATAGCCCCGTTTGGCGTGGCCGCCGCCAGCAGCGGCACGGTGTACGTTTCCAATCGCGGCGGCCGCCGCCCGCACGCCAACGAAACCGTCGCGCCTTCGAGTGGCTCCCAGGTGCTTACCGATCCCGTCACTGGATCGTCGGTTTCCGGGACGGTTAGCGTGGTCGACGCGGCGTCCGGCGGCGTGCGGGAAATTCCCGTCGGCCTGGCGCCATCTCAAATCGTGCTTTCCCCCGATCAAAAGCTGCTGGCGGTCGCCGACGGCCATTCCGACGCCGTCACCCTGCTCGATACCCAAACCCTGACCCACGCCGACATTCACATCCCGACGTATCCGGAAGCCGCCATCGGCAGCCAGCCCATCGCCAGTGCCTTTAGCCCGGATGGCGGCAGCCTCTACGTGGCCTGCGCCGGCAACAACGCCGTCGCCGTGCTGTCGGGCCGCGGCCTGGATTGGCGGGTAGCGGGCGCATTGCCCACTGCCTGGTTCCCTTCCGCCATCGCCGTGGACGGCGGCGGCGCCCTGCGTGTAGTCGACATCAAGGGCGTCGGCAATACCGCCGGCGCCAACGGCACTTTCAATTCGAAACAGTACGAAGGCTCGCTGGAACAAATTCCCGCCCCTCTGCCGATGCAGGTGATGGCCGGCACGCGCGAGGTCCGCGCCGCCAATGCGCCGCGGTTCGACCCGGCCGGCGGAGTCCGCAACCTTCCCTCCCTGGGCATTGGGCACGTCTTTTTGATCGTCAAGGAAAACCGCACCTACGACCAGGTGTTCGGCGACCTCGGCCGCGGCAACGGCGACCCCAAGCTCACCATGTATGGCCGCGCCGTCACCCCCAATCACCACGCCCTCGCCGAGCGCTACGTGACGCTGGACAGTTTCTATACCGGCGGCGCCATCAGCTTCGACGGCCACCAGTGGCTGATGCAGGCCTTCGTCAGCGATTACGTCGAGCGCGCCTTCGCCAGCTCCCCGCGTGGCTACGCCTGGAATATGGCCGACGCCCTGACCGTTTCTCCCGCCGGTTTCTTCTGGCAAAGCGGGCCTAAGCCCATCGATCTCCGCATCCTCGGCGAGTTCATGCTGCCCGGCCGGTGGGATCCTCAGACGCAATCCGTCAAGGATATGGACGAAGCCAGCGAGCTCAAATGGAGCGATTATTGGAAGCTCTACCAGGAGGGCAAATGGCAATCGGCGGTCGGCGCCCGCCCCGGCGTGCCCGCGCTGGCACGCTATTCCAGCGTCCGCTATCCCTACGATTCGCTCGCTATCTCCGACCAGATCCGCGCCGAGGAATTCCTGCGCGAATTTGGCGAGGCCGAAAAGACCGGCCGCTGGCACCAACTCACCATCATGACCTTGAACCAGGATCATACCAACGGCACTCGCCCCGGTTCGCCCACTCCCCGCTCCATGGTGGCCGACGACGACCTGGCGCTGGGCCGCGTCGTGGAAGCCATTTCCGCAAGCCGCTTCTGGTCCAAGAGCCTCATCTTCGTGGTGGAGGACGACGCCCAGGATGGCGTCGACCATGTGGACGGGCATCGCACCGTGGCCCTGGCCATCGGCCCGTTCGTTCGCCGCGATGCGGTCGATTCCAATAATTACAATCACACCAGCATGATTCGCACCATCCAGGAGGTTCTCGGCGTCCCGGCCCGCACGCGCTTTCTGGCGTCGGCCCGCTCCATGACCAGCATTTTCACCCCCGATGCCGATCTGAAGCCGTACCGGCACCTGGTGCCCTGTCAGCCGCTGGATCAAATGAACCCGCCCCTGAAAGCCCTGGCCGGCCGGCAGCTCTGGGCCGCGCGCCAGTCCGCCGCTATGAATTGGGCCGATCTCGATGACGCGCCCCAAGACGTACTGAACCGGATTCTCTGGTGGGACGCCAAAGGCTACGACACGCCTTATCCGGCTGCGGGCGGTCGCGCGGAGAAGCGCTAAGTACACAGATTCATAACATTTCCGGGCAACCGCTCCCTGGGAAGCTGTGAAATATTCGTTTTGGGCCAGTTTTGCACAGGGTAAGTAATTGAAAACATTTGGCACCAAAAAAGGTTCGTGACATTTTTTCACAGCGTCTGGCGGTCGCGGCTCGGAAACAAGCGAAACCGAGCCGCGACCGCAAGGGAGCGGTTTTCTTAATACGTGGCCGTAATTCCGAAATCGGGCGCTAAGAGCTGTCCGCCATGGATCCGGACCACCGCCCCTGCCCAACAAGCGGGTAGTGAGCAAAATTGCTTATTGCCGTGACCGCGCGCCGGGATGATGATACGATAGCGTCTACCGACAGAGAATCCTTCGCGGCTCGGTCGCACCGATCTCACCGAAAAACTGCGGACTACTTGCCGGAGAAAGGAAAGCCAGCGCTCCGTTTGGACGCCGGCATGGGCGAGTACTTGAAAATCCTGCTGTACAACCCCGACAACGGGGTGACCCAGAACTTCATGCCTCACCTCTGGATGTTTCTGCTCCAGGCTCTGACGCCCGCAGGTCACGAGGTGGTTCTGATCGACGGCAACACCCAACCGATGACCGATGCCGAGTTGGTCCGGTTCGCGCTCGACCGGCGGGTCGGACTGGTTGGAATCGGCGCCATGACGCGCATGATCGCCAAAGCGTACCGCGTAGCGGATGCGCTCCGCGCGGCCGGCATTCGCGTGGTCATGGGCGGCCCTCACGTAACCGAGGTCCCGGAAGAAGCTCTCGGCCGGGACGGCGGACCCCGACACGCCGACGCTTTAGCGCTGGGTGAAGCGGACGAAACCTGGCCGCGCATCGTGGAGGATGCCGCGCGCGGCGAGCTCAAGGAGGTTTACACTCCGGTAGACGCCTTCGGGCAGGAGCGCAAGCCCAGTTTGCAGGATTACCCGATCATTCCGTGGGACTCGATCGATTTGCGGCAATTCAACCGGATTCCGGGCTTCCTGCGCCCGGTGATGCGGCGCTACGCGCCCGGTTGGGAGACATTTCATATCATTCCGATCGAATCCGGGCGCGGCTGCCCCTATGGATGCGAGTTCTGCACGGTGACCGGTTTCTTCGGCGATTCGATTAGGTACCGCTCCAACCAGAGCATCGTCGAGGAGATGCTCAAAATCAAGGCGCGTGCGAACAGCACGGGAGGCAAGGCCGCGGTATTTTTCGTCGACGACAACTTCGCCATTAACGTGAAGCGGACCAAGTCGCTCTTGCGCGATGTGATTGCAGCCGGAGCCCAACTGTCGTGGGTGGGGCAAATCAGCGCCAACCTTTTGAAGGATGAAGAACTGCTCGACTTGATCGCCGCTTCGGGCGGTAAGTGGATCTTCATCGGGATGGAGTCTCTCGATCCCGCCAATCTCGCCAGCGTCAACAAGAGCTTCAATAAGCCGGCGGATTATGCCCGCGTACTGCAGGCGCTAGCCCGGCGCCACGTCTACGCGATCACGTCCTTCATCTTCGGGCTGGATCATGACACGGCCGGCGTGGCTGAGCGCACCGTCGCCCAGATTCGCGAGTGGCCGCCGGGGCTGCCTGTGTTCGGTCAGATCACTCCATTCCCCGCTACTCCCTTGTATGAGCGCCTGCAGAAGGCGGGCCGGCTGACACGGCCGAAACACTGGCTCGAGTTCGCCCCGTTCCAGATGGCGCACACGCCTCTCGAGATGACGATTCCGGAGGTGCAGTCCGAGGTCCAATACGCCTGGGCGAACTCTTACAGCCCCGCGGCGATCGAGAGAGCTCTGGAATCGATCGCGGACGAGCCGGCCGCGTACAAGATCAGCCACCTGATGGCCCGCCTGTTCTTCCGTGGAATTTATTTCCCGCAGAAGGGCGCGTGGGGATGGCTGAAACTGGCGGCCCGGAACCGGCGCGCGATCGGCCGCGTCGTCAGGGATTGCTTCACCCGATGGCATGGCGCCAAGGGTCCGGCCGATCTGGACTTCAACAGCTCGCCCGAGGCGGCTCTTGTCGCGGCTACACAGCCGGAGTCGGACTGAGTTTCGCCCGATCGGGAAATCATCCGGGCGACTGGCTATTGGGCGAAGCGATCTCTCCCTGGAGCGCGGCCCGAACCAGTTGGCTTCGCGTCCGCACGCCGGCTTTTTCGATCAGAAGGGCGATGCTGCGCCGGGAGTGGCTAAAGATACACGGTGACAAAGATCGCCGACGCTACGAGGCGGAGGGGCTTTTGGGCGGCTTGGAGGAGCTTTTTGGCTTCGGCGAGGCGGGTCTGGTGGGCGCCTAGGCGGGCGATTTCCGGGGATTGAAAAATCAAATTGCCGGGGGGAGGGACTGGCGCGGGTAGTCGCGCTCGATGTCGTAGGTTTCTCCTTTACTTTCCGCGAGTTGGGTGAGGAGGGCGACCTCTTCGGCGGCGCGCTGGAGGGCGGCCTGGCGCTTCTGCTGCAGGTCGTCGAGCACCTTCTTATTCTTATCGACGCGGCTCTGGATGCGGTGCTCGTAGAGGGAGAGGCGGCGGAGCTGCTTGCCGTCGGCGAGCCAGACGCGGGCTTGGGCGAGGGCAACGCGCGGGATTCCATCCTGCCTCGCCACCGTGGCATGGTAACCTTTCCGTCGTCGACGGCGAATTCATATTATATGGAGGATAGGGGCCATCGGGCGCGGTTTCCGGATGACGGGCGGCGCTGCGGGAGGCATAATGGAAAAGCTGCGGCAACATGCTCCCAGACGTGCTCCCCGAGGACCCGATCGAAGCGCTCATGGCCGGATATCAGCAAGGCGACGGCGAGCGCACGCGTGCGCTCATCGAGCGGGTCAGTCCGCCCCTCTATCGCTTCTTTCTGGCGCAAGTCCGCAGCCGCCGCGACGCCGACGATCTGCTGCAGGAAACCTGGATGCGGATTCACCAGGCGCGACACACTTTTCGGCCGGGACAGCCGCTGCTGCCCTGGGTGTATGCCATCGCGCGGCACATCCGCATCGATCATTACCGGCGCAGTCTGCGCGCCGAAGCCCGCGAAGTGCGGGTGGAAACCCTGCCCGACCCGCCCGCGCCGGCGCCGCGCCCTTCCGGCGCCGATCTGTCGGCCATTCTGGGGGAGCTGCCCGAGAGCCAGCGCGAGGTGCTGGTTATGTTGAAAGTGTCGGGCATGAGCCTGGAGGAGGTCGCGCGCGCCACCTCTTCCAGCGTGGGGTCGGTCAAACAGAAAGCCCACCGCGCGTATCGGAAATTGCGCGGCGTGCTGAAGGGAGACGGCGCATGACGCCTCCCGAAATCGATCGCATTCTGAGAGACGCGGCCCAATCCCAGCCCGGCCCGGACGCGGGGCTGATCGAAGCGATCGCGCGCGGCATCGTGCCCGGCGTCCGCCCGGTGCGCGCCATGATTTCGCCGGCAAGTCTGTCCGCGATCCTGTTGACGGGCTCGGTGGCGATTTCCCTGCTGGTATCGATACTGGTTGGCCAATACGGTCTGCGGGCCTTGAGCCGGTTCCAGGCGGCGCTGATCTTCAGCGAACTGGCCATGCTGCTGTGGCTGGCCAGCCGGGCGCTATATGCCGAAATGGTTCCGGCCGGAGGCAGGCTCACCAGCCCGGCGCGGCTGGCGGTCTGGGCGGCATTGGCGTCGATGGCGATGTTCGTCGAGCTCTTTCCGGATCGCTCCGCCACCGATTTTGTCCATCGCGGCCTGGGCTGCCTGGTTATGGGTTTGATGGTGGCCGTGCCCGCGGGGGGGCTGTCGGCCCTGTGGCTGCGCCGCGGGCTGGTGCTGAACACGGCCGCGGCCGGCGCCGCCGCCGGCTTGGTGGGAGCGCTGACGGGCGTCTTCGCGCTGGAATTGCACTGCCCTTATCTGCAGCCGCCCCACCTGCTGTGGCATGCGCTGGTGATTCCGGTGGCGGCGTTGGCCGGCGCCGGGATCGGCCGGATGAACCGCTTCCGCGGCTGAATGCCGATCAAGCATCAAATGGCACCGGTTGACATCATTTGCTGATATTGACATCATGCTGCGGTTTCTGCCATCATGGAAGCCATGAGGACGACACTGGCGCTGGAAGATGACGCGATGGGCGCGGTGCAGGAATTCTCGGTGCGGCGCCGGATCTCGTTGGGGAAGGCGGCATCGGAGCTGATTCGCCGGGGCAGCCGGTACCAACTCGGTGTCCGCAAGGTGAACGGGTTGCCGGTCCTGGACGCTTTGGACGACATTCCGGCGATTACCGCCGAACGGGTGCGCGAGTTGCTGGACGAAGAATGACCCGCCACCTGGCGGACGTCAATATTCTTCTGGCGCTGGTTTGGCCGAGGCATACCGGGCACGCGGCCGCGCAGGCCTGGTTCGCCAAGTCCGGGCATCGGGGGTGGGCCACCGATCCGGTGACGCAGCTTGGCGTGCTGCGGCTGCTGACCAATCCCGCGGTCACCCACGGCGCGGTGAGCGCCCGCACGGCACTCGAACTGCTTGCCGAGGCGACTACCCACCCAGGGCACGAGTTCTGGCCGCTCGAGCGCGACATTCCCGCTCTCCTTAAGCCACTGGCCGCGGAACTGAAGGGGCACCAGCAATGGACCGATGCGCTGCTGTTGGCGCACGCCGCCGAACGGGACGGAGTGCTGGTGACCTTCGACGCGGCCATTGGCAAGCTGGCATCGGGCAAGCTCGGCGGGCGCGTCTTGGTCTTGAAGCAGGGATGAGCTCTCAGCGGTCAGCGGTCAGCGGTCAGCGGTCAGCCAAAACATCGCTCCCTTTGCTCGCGGCTCGGTTTAGCTGACGGCTGATCGCTGACCGCTGAAAGCTCCAGCCGCGCGCCATGCGATAATCGGGGTACTCCATGAATGCGCGCGTGTTGGTTTCTTACAAATCGACGGTACTCGATCCGCAAGGGCAGACGGTGCGGTCCGCCCTGGAGGGGCTGGGCTATCGTTCCATCGCCGACGTGCGGCAGGGCAAAGTTTTCGACATCGTTCTGAGCGAGGGCACCAGCCGGGAGCAGGCGGCGAAGGAACTCAACGCCATCGCCCACGAAGTGCTGGCCAATCCGGTAATCGAAGAGTACCGGGTCGAAATCCTGGACTGACGCCGGTACCGCCCAGTACGACAAAACAAATGCCCAATCCCTATAATGTAGCTATGTGTGGAATCGTAGGCTACATCGGCAACCGCAAAGCGGTGCCGATCATTCTGGATGGGCTCCGCCGGTTGGAGTACCGCGGGTACGATTCGGCGGGGCTGGCGGTTTACGACGAACAGGGCGCGTTGGCCATACGCCGGGCCAAGGGGAAGCTGCGCAACCTGGAAGACGCCATCCGCCTGAACCCGGTGGACGGCTCGTTCGGGATCGGCCATACCCGCTGGGCCACGCACGGCCGGCCCACCGAAGAGAATGCCCATCCGCATCGCGACTGCAAGGGCGACGTGGTGGTGGTGCACAACG
>PLRS01000071.1 GCA_003164035.1 Bryobacterales bacterium
GCTAATGCCTCGCGGAAATCGGGGGAAATGCGTTGCCAGTTAGCGATGGTATTGCGATGGATGCCGGCTTGGGCGGCGGCGTCGGTCATGGAGGCGCCATTAGACAGGGCGTCGATGACCTTGAGTTGTGGGGGATTCAGAATATACATAAAGATCGCTTGCGATTACACGATAGCGGGCGAGTGGGGAAAAACGGGGGGTGGGGTGGGTGGGGAATGGCGGTAAGGCGCTGGGAGGAAAGGGGGTAAGAAATATTTTGAAAGTTTGTGATGGGGGCGCCGCCGGTTACACTGCGGGCGGGCCGAAGAGCCGATCAAGCCATTGGACGAACTGCTTGCACTCGGCCTCGATGTTTGCGAAGACGCCGCGCTGGATCGCCAGGCCGAGGTACTGTACGTCGGGAGGATCCTGCCATGCCATGTATGTGCGGATCACGGCCTTCGAAAGGTGGGCGTCTTTATAGAGTACGGCAACACTTGAGCCGAGCCCTCCGACGTAGGCCAGGTCCTCAATGCGATTGTCCAGCATGCGCAGCCAATCGAGAATGAGACCCTCGCCAGGGCTTTGGACCAGCATGTCCCAGCTCGATGAGGCCTTTTCGACCGAAAAGCCGGCCGCAGGAACGAATGCGACGCTGGGTGCGGGCCAGCTATCGGTCGCAGCACCGCGCAACGGCAGCATGTTGCGCGTAATCAGCGCTACTCGTTGCGTGCCGCGATACACGTCGAGAGCCTTCTCGGGCTGCTCGGCGGTGATGTCTCCGTTCCGCGCCGGAGCGTAGTGTCTCTCCCCCTGCTCGCCGGTGAACGGCCGATAGAGGTTAGACTCCATCCGTAGGGGCCGTTCATCGCCAACCTGGCCGATGGCGATTTGCGGTACGGAGAGAGATGGATTGGGTCTATGAAACAGGTCGAAGACGGGATGCCTCAGTCCCGTGCTCTCCGTTGTCAGGTCCAGCGGTCCCCAGGGAGTCATCTGATCCGCCGCCCTTAACTAACGGTCGGCTGGCAGGCGGAACCGCCTGCCCCACCCTGGAACGTCGGCTCGACAACCGACGCTGCAGAGCGGAGGTCCGCGCCACGAAGACCAGACGCTCGAAGCGTGGAGAGTGGGTGAGACAGGCGCCGGGAGGAGTCCCGGCGTGGCGGACTAAGAGTCCGCTCCACAACAAGAAGTCGCTATCGCGCCCGGCTCAGGCCTAGGGCACGGATGCGTTTGTGCAAATTTGTGCGTTCCATGCCTAGAGCACGGGCGGCGCCGGAGACGTTCCAACTCGATTCTTCCAGGGCGCGGAGGATGTGCTCGCGTTCTGCGGATTCCCGGGCTTCCTGGATGGTCGATTTAGGGCCGGCTTCGCGCTGGACGCGGATTTCGACGGGGATGGCGTCGCGGGTGAGGCGGTCGCCCTGGGTGAGGATGGCCATGCGCTCGACGACATTGCGGAGTTCGCGGGCGTTGCCGGGCCAGGGATAGGTTTCGAGCAAGGGGAAGACGGTGTCGTCGAGCTTCTTGGCGCGGAAGTTGTTGCGGACGCAGAAATCGTCGAGGAAATATTCGGCCAGGAGGCGGATATCGTGGGGGCGCTCGCGCAAGGCGGGGACGCGGATGGGGACGACGCTGAGGCGGTAATAGAGGTCCTCGCGGAAACGTTCCTGCGAGACCAGGGAGGCCAGGTCGCGGTTGGTGGCGGAGATGACGCGGACGGCGACGCGGATGATCTGCTCGCCGCCGACGCGATGGAATTCACCCTCCTGGAGGACGCGGAGCAGCTTGGCCTGGGAAGCGGCGTGGAGGTCGCCGACTTCATCGAGGAAGATGGTGCCGCCGTCGGCCATTTCGAACTTGCCGCGGCGGGTGGCGGTGGCGCCGGTGAAGGAACCTTTTTCGTGGCCGAACAATTCGGTCTCGAGCAGCTCGGTGGGGATGGCGGCGCAGTTCACTTTCACGAACGGACCGCCGCAGAACGGGCTGGAATTGTGAATGTGGGCGGCCAGCAGCTCTTTGCCGGTACCGGATTCGCCAATTAAGAGGACGCGGGCATCGGAGCGGGCGGCCATGGAAGCCTGTTCGACGGCGCGCTGCCAGGCGGGCGAGGAGCCGATCATTTTGGGCGCGTCGGATTTTACCAACTCGCGCAGGCGCTCGTTTTCATGCTCCAGATTGGAGCGATCGAGGGCGTTCTTGACGGCCACCAGAACGCGGTCGCGGCTGAGCGGTTTTTCGAGGAAATCGAAAGCTCCGGCGCGGGTGGCTTCGACGGCATCGGCGATGGTGCCGTGGCCGGAAATCATGATGACGGGCGAGGCTGCCACGTTCTGCCGGACGGTGCGCAACAGGTCGATGCCGTTGCCATCGGGCAGCTTCATATCGAAGAGGTAGGCGTCGGCGCGACCGCCGTCGGGATGCCGGTTGAAGTCCGCCACGGAGCGGCAAATATTGACGGCATAGCCTTCCCGCTCCAGGATCAAACGCAGGGAGCGGCCGATATTCTCTTCGTCATCCACGATCAGAAGGCGTTTGGATACCATTGGTTGCGACTGGGAGCAGCACGCGGAAACCGGCGCCGCCCAGCTCTCCTTTCGTTACCACAATGTCCCCGCCCGACAGCAGCGCGCTTTTGCGGGCGATGGAAAGGCCCAGCCCCATGCCTTTCTTTTTGAACGAAATGGTGGGTTGAAACAGCGAGGCGCGGGCGTCGCGGCTCAAGCCGGGACCGGAATCGTGCACTTCGATGGCGACGCGGCCGGTTTCGGCGGCGGTGACGCCGAGGATGCGGCCGCCCTCACCGGCGGCTTCGGCGGCATTTTCGAGGAGGTTGGTGAGAATGCCGCGGAGCAGGTCCTGATCGGCGACGACCTGTGGCGGATGGTCGGCGAGGCGGGTGTCGTAGGCTACCTCGGGATGGGCGGACTTCAGAAACGCGATGCGTTCCTGGAGCAGGGAATTGACATCCACGGGCTTGGGACAGACGGGCGGCTCGGTGGCGAATTGCGAGAAGGCGCGCACGCGGCGCTCGAGCGATTCCACTTCTTCCACCACGATCTGCGCGGCCTGTTCCAGGAAGGCGGGGTCAGGTTCGGCTTGCCGCGCCACCATTTCCTCGACGGTGAGGCGGATGGGGGTGAGGGAATTCTTGATCTCGTGGGCGGTTTTCCGGGCGAGCACCTGCCAACTGGAGAGTTGGCGCAGATAGACCAGGCGTTCCGTGCTTTCCTGCAAACGGCCGGCCATGTGGTTGAAGGCGCGAATGGCGGTGCCGGTTTCATCGTCGCCGGAGACGGGGACGCGGGCGTTGAGGTCGCCGGCGGCAAGTTGGCTCAAGCCGGCGGTCAACTGTTGAATGGGCCGGCTGATGCGATGGGCGAGGTAGACCATGAGGGCCATCGAGCCCAGCCAGAAGACGGCGGCTAAGAGAAAGTAGACCAGGGCCAGGCCGCGGCGGAGATCGTGGCCACGGGCCCATTCGACGGCGTCGCGGGCGTCGACGATTTGCCTGGCGACGCGGTCCAGGCCCACAGGTCCCAGGCTTTCGGAATAGACGCGGATGGCGCCGTTGCGGCGGGTGAGGTAGTCGAGGCGGTTGCCGCGGTCGCCGGCGAGAACGAAGCGGTCGGGGTCCGGGCTGGCGGCGAAGCTTTTCACCTGGTCGGGCCAATTGGCCTGTTCGGAGAGCGGGTATTCGCGCGGTTTGGCGTGGCCGGACTCGGCGCGGAAGCGGAGATCGTCGCAGGCATGGCGATAGAACTCCTTGCCGGTCTGCTGCAAGGATTGGGAGATTAGATCCAGCTCGGAAGTGGAGGAAAAATCGACGCTGCGGCGGAGCAGGGAGGTGGTGAGCCAGGCAGTGGCGGCCAGCGGCGCCAGGGTTGCGGCCACAAAGATGAGAATCAGTTTGTTACGAAGCCGGTTCACTCGTTCCGGATTCCTCGGGAAGGCGAGCGGTGAAGATCGGCCAGCCGCAGGCGGGTTTCGAAACCCCATTGGGGTTGGCCGGGGCCGGGCCTTCGGCTGAAGAATTCAATCAGGCTGGTGAGGCTGATGCCGGTATCGCCGACGACGCTGGAGAGCTCTTTGGGATCGGCGGTACGGAGGTCGAAGCGAAGCCAGAACGGCCTATCGGGCACCATGCCCAGGGCGCTGATGGAGATATTGTCCAGGCACCAGGACTCGGCGTGGGCGGCGGTGAGGCCGTTCATGGCCTCGGGGTTGGCGCCGGGAATGGTCACCCGGAAATGCTCGTCATCCCACAGATCGCAGCTCACATAGAACCGCTGGGCGCTCTGGCGGAAGACGGTGGCGTGATCGTCCTCGTACAGGGTGAGCTTGGAAAGGAAGACTACAGTATGGCCGTAACGCAAGCGATCCAATTGTTTACCTGCGAGGAAGTGGAAGCCGGGAGTGACCGGGCGGAGGGTATCGCCGTCGAAGACAGTGGCGAGGGAGCTGGATTGAGCGTCGGCCCGCAGTCGGAACAAAGGGGTAGCCAGGCCGGCCAGTAGCCAGCTTCTTCGGCTGATGCCAGATTTCCGCGCGGGCGGGGGCATCAATAATTCATGCCTAACATGAAGACCGGATCCATTCTGCCTTCTCTGACGGGAAAGGCCACCGCCAAGGAAAACAAACCCTCCCGAAGACCCGTTCCGAGCGAGTTTCGGGCGACGGCGCTGGCGCCGCTGTTCCAGACGGCACCCGTATCGTAAAACAATTCGAAGGCTCCGTACCGATATTCGACGGAATTATTTACCATGCGGTTTCCCCCGATCGGATCGATGTCGTACTTATTCCAACCGCGCAAGGACCGGCTATCTCCTAGTACGAAACGCTCAAACAAGGGTGCATTTCCGAGCAAAATGCCGCCGGTCAGCTCGTCGGCGACGGTGTGTTTGCCGTGCGTCAAGCTGTAGCGCATACGCCAGCGCTGGCGGGTGTAGGCAAAATCGCTGCCCAGCGAGCGCATGCCGGCGCGGAGGCTGTAATCGCCTTCCACGTCCTGCAAGAAATCCGAGCCTTCGAAGCCGTGTTGATAGCGGGCACCGGCGGCCACCGAGTTGGCGGCCAGGGAGTGGGCGGTGGGCTCGATTTCCTGCATTTGTTCGAAGCTGGTTCCCACGCTGAAGGAAAGCTGGCGGGAAGGGATGAATGTGAGCATGGGCTGGACGTTCTGGCGGGTGCGGTAAAGCTGGTCCGCCGGCGCGACGGCGAGAGTCGCGTCGTTCCACTTTTCGTGATAGCGATCCACCTCCAGATCGAAGCGCAGACGATCGGTGCCCAGATGGGCGTCTTCGTAACGGCCTTCCACTCCAGTGTAGCGCTCGATCAGGACGTCGCCATCGCTCACCAACCCCAGGGTGAATCCCTGCTGTTTGACGGCGGCCGTGCCTTCGACGGTGCCGCTCCAACCCTGCTCCCCCTGGTAGAGGAATTTGGGTACGGCGACGTCGAAGCGGGTGGGATTGAGGCGGACGTCGAAGACGACCTGGACGTATTCGGGCGTTCTGCCGCGGAGGATGCGGTGATCCACGGTGCGGGCATGGAGCTCGCGGCGGAGGCGGTGGGCAAGATTGTCCAAGGCGACGGGACTGAATTTTTCGCCGATCAAGGAAAGGATGTCCTTGCGAAGGCCGGAGCTGAGCTTTTGCAAGTTCTCGGAAGGGACGCGAGCGGTCCAAGCGCCAGTCGAAACCTGGACATCCTCCACGGTATAACGGGTATTTATATTAGTTTCCGAGTCGGTCGTTCCCGCCGCCAGCAGGCTGGCACAGATGAGGCCGCCAAGCCACACAGATTTCATACGCGCGCAGGATGCAAGCGAACTGCCAGTTATAAATGCTTATAAATAAAGGAAATACCTACCTGTGCGATGTGACGTTCCTTCACAGGTGTAGAAATCCAGTGAGGCGCGCCGGCGGGCATCGAAGCGGGCCAAGAAGCGGTTACAGTACCTTCGCCAACTCGGTTGCAAATGCGCTGCGTGGCGTCTGTTCGCGGTCCCTGCCGCCGCGTTTCCTGCGGTCGCGGTCGCGCTGCATGGGGCGGGGTGAGTTCGCCGGCGCGGCGGCTGTCGGGGCGCCACGCGGTGCATCCTTACCCTTAGGTGGCTGCGCCGGATTGGCGCGCAGCAGGCGGTCTTCCAGAGGGGCGCGATCGAAGCGGCGGATGATGGACTGCATCTCATCGGCGGTTGGCGCTTCGACGAAAGCGAAACCCTTGGATTCTTGTGTTTCGTGATTGCGGATCACCTTTACGGCATCGGCCACAAGATCTTCTGCGGCGAGCCATTGTTTGATGTCATCGGCGGTGACCCACGTAGGAAGGTTGCCAAGAAATACGGTAAAGCTCATTCAGTTGGTATTTTGACTCCGTTGGTTGGAATGGCGGACTTCAAGGGGGGAATCCGATCTGCCAGAACGATAGTATCAAACACTGTAAGCCGATTGCAAACAAAACCAGCGGACTGGGTGGTTCCAGGACGAATTCTTTTGAAACGGCCGCCATTTTCGGTGCGAGACGTCTTTTAATCGGGCGAGAGCGGACGAAAGGGGCTTTGGGGGGCGGGGGGAATGCTTGCTCCTTAAGCCGAGGGTTGCGTCCAGTCTTCGATCTTCAGCTTCTTGATCCTGGTGAATGCGCGATCGCCGGTCACCAGTACCAACCCCAGCGCCAGGGCATGAGCGCCTATCATCATGTCTAGGTTTCCCATGGGCTGGCCGCGGCGTTCGAGCGTGGCCCGAAGTTGCCCGTATTGCCTCGCGGCGACCGAATCCCAAGCGAGAACCGCGACCCGCAGGAAAAAGCTGTCGAGGAGGGCTCGCAGCCGGGTAGCGTGGGGAAGTCGCACGACCCCAAAACACAACTCGCCTTCCGTAACGGCGGATACGGCGAGCTGCGCGACGGGGACCTGTACCAGACGGCTGTCCACGGCGGGATTGTTCCCTTTGAGGATGTAGCTGGCGATGTTGGTGTCGAGCAGGTAGCGGCTCTCCATCAGAACAGCTCGCGCGTCTGCGGGACATCGTCGCGGCGATCAGACAGAAATCCGTCCGGTGGGTTCGCTTCGCGTCTGAGATCGAAGAAGCTATCCCAGGATTCCGGCCGTTGGGAGAGGATGACGTCGCCGGTAGACGGGTCCCGCCGGACAAAGACCTCGGGGCCTTCGAAACGGAACTCGGAAGGCAGGCGGACGGCCTGGCTTCGGCCGTTGAGGAAGAGCTTTGCGGTACGCGGCATGGCGGTCTCCTTGCAGGTGATATATACCAAGGTATATCACAAAGAGGCCGGCAGCGCAGCGACGTCTTAGGATCGATTTGCCGCGTGCTTCCGGCAATCCTATACTGAAGAAGGCCGGCGCCGGAAGGCGTGGGCATTTCAATTCAGCCATGGAAGGTGGGCCTCGCATGAGAAGCTATACGGCCGTGGTGGAGCGTTGCGCCGACACCGGCCTCTTTGTTGGCTACGTTCCGGGCTTTCCGGGGGCCCACAGCCAGGGTGAGAGCATGGACGAGCTCAACAGGAACCTCCAGGAGGTGATTGAGATGCTTCTCGAAGACGGCGAGCCGCGGCTGGACTCCCAGTTTGTCGGGACTCAAACGGTCACGTTGAGTTGACCGTGGGCAAGGTCCCAGTTCCGAAACCACGGGAAGTCGTCGCCGTCTTGGAAGCCCTGGGATTTCGAGAAGTGCGCCAGCGGGGTTCCCACAAGCAGTTCCAGCATGCTGACGGCAGGTGCACGACCGTGCCGGTTCATGCCGGCCGGGACATCTCACCGATCCTGTTGCGGCGGATTGCAAAGGACATCGGACTGACGATTGAGGCATTTGCGAGGCGGGCATAGCCTACCTCAGATCCGCGAAGGCTCTCCTGAATGGTCAGGCTACTGCGCTTCGCTGGCTGCGGGGATGGGCTTCATGCCTGGCGGCAGAATCGGCCGCGGGCGCTCGACGCGCCACTGGACGGCGCCGCCGGTTTCGCGTTCGGTGCGGGTCACGCGCAGGTCGCCTTGGGCGAGGTAATTCAGGTGAACGTAGTCGAAGGCCAGGCCGGCGGCGGCCATCAGCTTCATATAGTCGCCGTGGGCGGTTTCGTCGGGGGCTTCGGTGTAAGCGGCGTCCCAGGTCACATCGGGCGATAATCCGATCACGCCGCCGCTGCCGGGTGTAGCGGCACCGGCGCCTGCTTCGCCGCCGGGCGCGCCAGCGCGTCCGGGTACGGCCGCACCCTTGAGGGACATATAAATGCGGATGCCATCGACGATCGGCTGGAACATATCTTTCGGCTGCCAGCGCTGGCCGAACCGCTGGTAGCGCGCGTTCATGCGGTCTTCCAGCGGCAACAGGCCGGGGACGGCGCGCTCGGCTTCCACGATGCGGTCTTGGATGGCGAAGGCGACCGTTTTGCTGTACGGGTGCCCGTCGTCGCGCAAGTAGCCCATGCTGGTGAACCAGCCGCGCGGAATCCACCAGGCGCGGCCGGGATTGGCGCCCTGGCGGCTTTGCACCCAACCGGTGTACCCGGAAAACGGCTGCACCCATTCGTGCGAAGGGTAGCCGTGGGGATTCAGGAAGGCATCGGGCAGCCAGGCGTCGCTCAACTGCTTGCGGGTGCGCGACTCCGGGTACATCGGGTCGGCGGCGGTAGCCTCGTTCGAAACGTCGGCGGAGAGCGCTCCGTGATAGCCGGCGTGCAGCAGGTTGTCGGGCGTAATGGCGGCCAGGTCCACCGAAAGCTGCGCGCCGTCGGGGTTGTCGATGGGATGGAGGACCACGTTGACTTTCTTCAGCAGCTCTCGCCGGGCGGTATCGGTGGCGAGTTGCTCGGCCAGCTTATCGATATGGCTGGTGCTGGAGACTTCGTTGGCGTGCTGGCGCCCGGAGTAGACAATGGAGGCTTTCAGGGTGGTCTCTTTGGGCCAGGAGCGCAGCAACGCGGGAGAAGGCAGGGTGACATCGGCGGCCCAGAGGTTGCGGCCGAGGTAGCTGCGTCCCATCCAGTAGACGTTGACGCCGGGATACTGCGCCAGGCGGGCGAGGATGGCGGTATTCTCGTCAGGCGAAATCGGCTCGTTCCACTGCACGATGGGGTTGGAGGAGACCGGCTGAAAATCGCGGATCATGGGCCGCGGCGTGGCGGGCGCGGTGACGGGAAAGCTCGAGAAAAGGCGGGGCGCCGGACTATCGACGGCGGCGCGGGCTTCCCGAGGCAATTCGAATTCGACGGCGATCTGGCCGAGACGCGGGTAAGCCAACTCGTCGGGATAGACGCCGGCGGCGTGCATGCGGGCGAGCCAGTCGAGCATGGCGCGGGCGCGCTCGGCGGGGAAGATGGTGCGATCCACCTGGTCCTGGCCTTCCAGCTTGAGCCAGTCGTGATAGCGGTCTTCGCGGAAATCGGCGGGGAGGAGGAAGGTGAGGCGGTCGATGCCTTCTTCGCCGGATTGGACGCGGGCTTGGATGAGGCGCGGCTGAAAGTCGCCGGTCATGGGCGGCAGGTTACGCTCCTCGGTATGGCGCTCGCCTTTCGCATCGGTCCAGGCCAGACGCACCAGCGGATTGGCGGCGGCCTTCAGGTAGAATTCGATGTGCACGCGGCCGTCTTTGCCGTCTTCGGAGGGGTGCACGATGGGAATGATGCGGCCGGTGTAGGCGATGGGCCGGCCGGCTTCGAGATCGCCCGCCATGCTGACGAAGTTGGCGGTGGAATAGAACGTGTCTTCCTGCAGGGCTTCCAGGGTGGAGATGCGTTCTTTGTCCAGATCGAGGTTGTAATCGGGCTCGGACATGTGGATGTCGAGCGTGAGAGTGTCGAACGGCGGCAGGTACTCGGGGCGGATTTCGCCGTGGGCCTGCGCCATGACGAGCCGATAAATGCGCGGCAGGGTCTGGTTCTGGTAATGCTCCCAGAAAGTTTCGATATCGGTCTTGACGCGTTCGTCGAGCAGGAGTTTACCGGCGGCGGCGAGCCGTACCCAGCCGGTTTCGACTTCGACCTCTTCATAGCGCGGCAGTACGCCGTTGTAGGGCTCGACCACGGTTGCGACGCGGAAGGAGCGCGCCAGAATCTCTGTGCCGGCGGCGTCGAAGGCGTGGACGCGATAGGTGGCGCCATTGGGCGGCGGGTCGATCCGGTTGAGCGAAATGCGGTCGAGCGGGATATTCAGCTTACGCGCCAGCATTTCATCCACGGGATAGAGTTCCTGCACCCAGCGGGCGTCGGTGTGCATGGCGCGCATGTTGGTGGGGTCGACGTCTTTGGCGAAATCGATTTTGACGGAGGCGACCGGCTTGCCGGCAAGGGCCGGCGCGATTTCGTCGATCAGCCAGCTATAGCCTTGTTTGTAAGCGCACAGGACTTCCACCGAGAGCTTGTGGGGATCGGCGCCGGCTTTGGCCAGCATGTCGCGGAGCTGGGCTTCGAGCTTGTGCCGCTGGCCGGGCCCTTCGCTGAGCCTGGCCGTTAGGGTGACCTCCTGGCCGGCAACGATCCTGGCCGCGGCGGCGCGCACCCGATCGAGCAGGCGCCGGCCTTCCCACGGAATCGGGATGTCTTCGGTGAAGGTGGGCGCGGCCTGATGAAACGGGTAGCCAGGCGATTCGAAATGCAGGCTGGGATTGGTGGCGCAGCAGGCGGTGCCGGCGCGCAGGCTAGCGGTCTTCACGTCGGCGGCGACGTGCCATTGGCGATCGATCTGGCGGCGGATGAATTCGGCCAGGCGGGGGTCGGCCAGGTCGGTGTAAACCTCGGCCTTCACGTCTCGGATTCCGGCTGGGGCGGCGGCTTTCATCCAGCGATCCAGGTGATAGAGCGCGGCGGCAGCCTGGCCGGAACCGGAGTGGAGGGAGAAGAACCGGTGCAGGTCGTAGCGGATTTCTTCGATGGAAAGGAACTGCTTGGCCTGTTCCCAGAGGTTGGGGAAGCGGTCGGCGAGGGCGCCGATGGCGGCTGTCTGGCCGGGGGTGTCGCCCAGCGCGAGAACGGCGGAGCGGCGGCCAAAGGCGCCGTCGACGATGCGCACTTCACCAACGCCCGCGGCGAGCGGCGTTTCGGATTCGGCGGCAGCCGTGACACCTGTATCGTTCGCGCGCATTTTTCGTTCGGCTTCGCGCGCTAGCGGGGAGTCGCCGGCTAGCAGGGCATGGGTGCGAACTTCGCGTGGCGTGGCCGAATCGGCGGGAGCGGCGATAGGCAAAGTGATGCCGGTGGTTTCGAGGCCCATGCGGGCGGCCAGGTTGGCCAGGGCGATTCCTTCGCGTCCGGCGGGTACGTAGAGGCGGGCGCTGCTCGAGCCGGGGACGGGGATGCGGCCGGCGGGTCCGAAAAGGCCGCGGCTGGTATAAAGTGTGGCCAGGTCGAGGCGGGTGGGGCCAGCGGCGGCGCCAGCGCCTTCCGCGCCGGACCCGGATTCCGGAGCGGCGGGGCCGGGCGTGGGCGCGGGTGGTTCCGGATTGGTGCTCTCCGCCGATTCGCCGCCGAGCGCGGCGAGGCTGTGGACCGTGGCGAGACGGGGTGACGCCAGCGCGCCGTTCAGGGCTTCCGCCGTCAGGCCGGCGGCGCGAAGGTAAGCCCGGTGCACGCCGGCTTTGCCGTGGAGATACGAGACGCCCACCAATTCCACGCTGGCGCCGGGAGCGGCTTCACGCAGAACTTCGACGATGGCCGTCAGCTTTTCGCCCGACGGCCGCCAGAGGGAGGGAGCGCGGGCAGAATACGCGTCGGCTGCGGCTAGCAGGCCCGCGTCGTCGGCGCCGATCACCGCCAGGTTGCCGGCAATGACAAAAACGCCGCCCTCATCAGCGGCCAGGGGGAAGGCCGCCAATTCGGTGGCGGCGGATGCGGGTACGGCTTCTTTGCCGACCCAGATGCGCGGGCCGCCGGCGCGGTCTTCGTCCGCGGACACCACCAGCGGCGGTGTCAACCCTGTCGAGCCGTAGGCTGCCCGCGCGGCCAGGTTTGCGGCGGCAGCGTTCTGCGCCGCCGAAGGGCTGGCCGGGACGACGATTCTGCCGTTCAGAATATCGGCGACGCCGTCGCCGTTGGTATCTTCCAGGAACCATCCCAGGGCGAAAGGGTCGGCGAGATGATTGGAGGGGGCTGGTTGGAAGGCGAATGCGGCGGCGGCCAGCAGGAGGATGAGGCCGGCATGAGACCTTGCAAAAAAAAACCGAATCGCAGGCGGAACCGCCTGCGCCACCCAAGCGGGTAAACTCGTCATCGTTTCACCACCGTCAGCGTCACTTGCGAGGCGTATTGGCGCGAGTGGTGCACGGAGTTGTGCGCGACTACGCCTTTCGACTCGTCGTAGTTGTTGCCGCCGGTATTCAGGTTGCGATCGAAGCGGGGGAAATTGCTGCTGGATACTTCGATGCGAATGCGGTGACCGGTCGAAAAGTAGTTGCTGGTGTTCATGGGCTGGAGGGCGACGCGGTACACTTTGCCGGGTTCCATCCATACCGGCGGCTTATCGTAGCCTTCGCGATAGCGCACGCGCTGGATGGTTTCGTCCAGGTTATAAGCCGTGCCATCGGGATAGACGTCGATCAGCTTGACGGTGAAATCGGTGTCTTTGGCGTCCGACGATACGAACAGGGTGACTGAGATCGGGCCGCTCACTTCGGTTGCCTCGCGCAAGGGCTCGGAGCTGTAGACGAGAATATCGGCGCGGGTTTCCATCTTGCGCTGGTCGAATGCGCCGCCGGTGACCGCGTTGCCGGTGCAGCACACGTTTCCGCCGTAGGAAGATACCGGGTTCATGGGGTCGTAAGTGAAATTGTCGGGAGCGTCGGCGGCGGGCGCGGCGGGGCTGAGCGCGCCATCGCCATTGAGGGTGTTGGCCTTGCCGCCGCTGGTTAGATACAAGTTCATCGGCTGTGCGCCTTCCGGGGGCCAGGTATCCGAAGACTGCCATTTATTCAACCCCATGGTGAAGTAGCGCACGCGCGGCATTTTTTCCAGAACACCGTTGTCTTCGCCCTTCAGAAAATGGTCGAACCATCCGTAGGTGAGCTCGTCGTAATCGAGGCGCGCATCGCCCATGCCGCGCTCGCCCACGACGGTATTTTCGGTGGCGCGCTTGTACTGGCAATGCAGGGTGGGAGCGATCACGGCGTATTGTTCGCGGGCGATTTCGGGCCGCGCGGTTTTGCGTACCTGGTTATAAGCCGCCAGGTTCGGTCCGATGGAAACGTCGTACCAGGACATGAACCAGAAGCCGGGCACGTCGATCTTCATGTCGTCGTGCCAGAGGCCGCCGCGGTACCAGGCCGGGTCGTCGGGCGCGCGCTTGATCATGGCGCCGCCGGTGGAGACTTCGGCGCGGTCGGCGAAGATTCCCTTGGGGCCTCCGACGGCTTTGATGATGTCGGCTTCGGGCAGATGGGTGAGGGCCTGCGACCAATCGACAGGCGGCATCCGCGGCGACAGGTCGAACATTTTCGACGCCGCAATCAACTCCTGCTGGGTAGCGTTCGCCGGAAACATGGGGCGCACCTGGTTCTGTTCGCCGTAGAGCCAGGCGATAAACAACATCTGCACGGCGCCACCGCGATACCAGTTCCCCTGTTCGTAGTAAGGGCCGACGCGGCCCACCCCGGCGCCGAAGCCTTGCGGGATCATGGCGGCAAATGCCGGGCTGCCCTGCGCGGCTACGCCGAGCTGCCATTCGGCCGTGGACGAGCAGCCGATGGTGCCGACCTTTCCATTCGACCACGCCTGCGAGCTCATCCACGAAATGGCGTCGGTGCCGTCTGTAAGGGGGGCGCCCAGAATGTCGTAAATGCCTTCCGAAAAGAAGTGCCCGCGCTCGTTCATTTCGACGTAGGCATAGCCGCGCTTCACCGCCGCCAGTTCCGCCGCCATGTCGCGCGGGGCGCCCAGGCGGACGTCCCAGAAGTTGAAATTATAGGGCGTGCGCACGAAGATGATGGGGTATTTTTTCGAAGTGTCCTTGGGCCGGCAGATATCGGTGGCCATGCGTTTGCCGTCGCGCATGGGAACCATCACCTTGCGTTCCACGATGGCTACCGATTCCAGCTCGGCTTCGGTGCCGTTCCGCTTGGCGATCAGCTCCTTGTCGGGCGCTCCGCGCTGCTGCGCCGGAGCCGGAACAATCGGGCTGACGGCCAATAAGAGGTAAGGCACCCACCGTGTCGCTTTCATTTGAGACTTCTCGCTTTCACCGCCTGAATGGCGTGGGAGATTTTTAGAACAGTGTAACGTTTTTGCGGGTGGGGAAGGGCGGCGTGAAGGAAGTGTCGGGTTGTCAGCTCGCGATGGGCCGTTGCAGGTCGCGGCTCAAGTACTCGAGGATCTCCTGCTCGCGTTGCTGGACTTCAAGCAGGATTGGCGCCGACATGCGAGCGTAGTCCTGGCGGGAATGGACCTTGCGGGCCTGCAGGAGGATTCTGCGCAGGTTGGCGACACATTGCTGGGCGAGCAGCATCTCTTCGTCGGTTTGAATCACGGCAGCTCCAGCTCCACGATACCGCGCTGCGCCGGTTCGCGCCCTGCGGGGCCTGTTCCCGAAAGTACCGATCGAGCGGAGCCGATCCACTCGAGAATCGCGAGCGGTCGTGTGCGCCGGCCGTGGAGTGTCCACGAAATAGGTGGGCAGGCGCGCGAATGGAGGAGCCGCCTGGAAAGGCGGCTGCAGCCATGATTGGCTGCCCCACGGAGCAGCGTGGCCGCGACAAAAAGCGCCGGGAGGAGTCCCGGCGTGGCAGACTGAGAGCCTGCTCCACGAAAACGTGGTTGCGGCGGGAGAAGAATCCGACGGGTTGTAATACTGTGGCCTGACCAGTTATTTATTGGACACTACACTGAGCGGCTCGATACGAAACTGTTCCGGCACGGTCAGCTGGCGATCAGCGACTTGGGGCGTTTGAGCGCGCGCCGTAGCGCGGCCGACGGCGGCGGCGGATCGAGCAGCAGCGATACGAATTGCTCCTGCGCCTCGCGCGAGAGCCGAATGACCTCAACCTCGGCAACCGTCTTCCGGGCGGCCTCTTGCGCGGCCGTCGTCACAAAATCGCCGATCGAACGGCCTTGAATTTCCGCGGCGCGGCGCACAATGGCGAGGGCTTCGGGCGCGATGCGGGCCTCGACGCGGCGGTACGGCTGCGCTGGTACTCTTTCATAAGGCGCCTTTGAGAGCTATCCGTAAGGTAAGCCATTCCACCGTACATGTAAAGCTGTGCCGATCCCGCGGATCTCTCTTTACGCGGCCTCGATGAGCGCGGCTTCCGAAGCACCGACGGCTAACATGGGCGCGCCGGGAATTCCAGTGTTGAACCCCATGCGAAGAGGGACTTCCTGCATGTCGAGCGGATCGATGCCACGGGCTGGTTGGCGCTTTTGCCATCCATCGGCTTCGGCGGGAAACATCACCCACCCGGTCTTTGGGCTGAAGGCAAACCAATGAGCCGAGTACATTGCGCTGCGAAAGAGTTGCACTTCAAGACCCTCCAGGCGACCGGGTGTCACTTCCGTATCAAATTACGTTCGGGCACCAAGAACAGCCCCGCTGGCGTTCGCCCTTTCCACATCCTCATGGAGGCCGCCAAGGCATTTTCGGGTGAGTCTCGAAAAGCCCATGAAAGCCAGAGACTGAATGCAAGATCGGCCACCAACTCGGCTTCGGATACGGCCCCCTCTCGCCGGGTGGAGATGATTCCTGTCGTTTGATTTGGCTTCATCCGTCAAGTCTCAATGCTGTACCGCGTGACCTGTGCCTACCCGGGACAGGTCAGGCCAGGTCACACGAAGCCGGCATCGGAGCCCTCTTCGCGGCTCGAATCCCCCGCAACGGATAGTCGTGCCTGATTCCCGATCGAGTCTGCGATCCGCGAAACGGGCCGAGCGGATCGCTCCAGGCGGAGGATTTCCCGGTCCACCTGTTCCAGTTCCAAGCGAAGCTCGGAGAGAATTTCCGCTACGTCCATGCCTTCTCCTTCCCACCCGGCTCGTCAGGTCCGCTTTCTCCAGAACGATATCGGCACCTTTTGGAGATGTACCACCGTTTTCCTTCGTCGACTGTTCAAAATTGACCATTCCGGGTCCATGTGCTCATCAGTACACAGCTTCGGAATGGCCGCCGCGTATTGAGTTAATAAGCTAAGCAACCGCTCCCTAAAAGGCGTGAAGAAATATAGCCACAGAGGAACACAGATGAACACGGATAAGGAAAACAAAGGCTTTATCGGCGTTCATCTGTGCTCCTCTGTGGCTCGAGTTTGATTTTTTCACAGGTTCTAACGGTCGCGGCTCGGTTACGCGCGGTGGACTGTTCGGTGGGACAGGGCTCCGGGCCTGTCGTAGCCGCGAAGCGGCTCTTTCGAGCCGCCGACAGGCCAGGAGGCCTGTCCCACTGGCGCGGCCTTATCCGGCCGCCTGCAGCGCCGCCAACGATTGCTTAACCGTTGGAGTGCCGCCGGCTTCCACTTCTTGGCGGCGGATCTGGTGGAATTTCCGCAGGATGCGGTTGGCATTCGATAGAGCTTCGATGCGTTCGGCGAAGGCGGCGATGGCCGGGCCGGGAACGGCGTAGAGGGCGACATCGTCGGTGAGCGCATCCAGGTAGGCGCGGGCGCCGCAGCAGCCCAGGCTTAAGGCGGAGCGGCCGGAATTGGCGGCTTGGGGAATGACGGCGCAGGCCGGGCGTCCCATGGCGGGCGGCGCGCCGGCTTCGAGCTGCTGCGACGCCTCGGATAGAATCAGCGTCTGGCTGGCCTGGACGAACAGCAACACCACATCGGGCGCGACGGGCACTTCCGCCAGCGGCCCGTAGACCACGAATTTCGGCTGGGACTTCAGCACCGGTATGGCGGCCACGTCCTGGGGGCGCACGTAGGTCAGATCGGCGAATACTTTGAGGGCGTCGTTGAGGTCGGTTTCGGCCGCCGGCGAGAGGCCCAGGTTGTGGGTATAGAGGCCGATGGAGCAGAGGCCGTGATCGGCGGCGGTAGTGGCAAAAACGCGTGTCGCGGCTTCCTGCCAAAAGCGGCAGCCCGCCGGTGCGTGGCCTTCCCACAGAGCGACGCCGGCAGGCACGCTATCGGTGAGGCAAACGGCGATGGGCGGCTGGGCCAAGCCCAGGGCTTGAGTCAGTAGGTTCGAAATTTCCGAATAAGCTGGCATGGGTATCAGGTTACCGCTCTTCCCGGCCGCCGCGCCCGCTGCCGCCGGCGTGGGCCGCGCCGCGAAAGATGGCATTGAGGAACAGCAGGTTCAAGCCGTCGAGCGATGCCCGGTAATTGGGGTCGGCGGTAAAGCCGATCACGTTGCCCCGGCCGGCGCGCTGGACCACCACCAGCGGTTTGAAAGCCAGTTGCTTGCGAAACTCCTCCCAGGAGTATCCGCTGGCCATCACCTGGTCGGCGGCCGCGAAGTAAGCGGCGTTGACGCCCTGGTTCACCTTGATTGGGGTATAGATGCCGGACCCGCTCACCAGGGCGTAGACGGTGCCGGGCACGCCGGCGGCGATCCAATGATCCGGATTCACTTTGGCTTTGGCCAGGAAGCCGTGCGCCGGCCAGGGCGCCTGCGCGTCCGGCTGGGCGGCTTTTTCCATGTCGCTCTCCGTGGCGAACAGTTGCCCCGGTACCGCCGCCACGCCCCCGCGGGCTTCCGCCGGCGCCGTGGCATCCGCCGCGCCCCTTCCGCCGCGTCCCGCGCTGGTGCTAGCGGCCGGCGGAGCGGGGGCGTTCTCTTGCGAGATGGCCAGAAACCCGTTACCGCCCAGATACGAAACCGCGCTGCCGATCGCGATCAGCGTGCCGCCGCCTTCCACCCAATCGTGCAGGCGGCGCGCCCCATTGGCTCCCAAGACGGCCGCGTAGCCTTCCCCGGCGGCTTCCGGCAGCACGATCGCCTGAAACCGGCTGAGATCGGCGCCGGCAAGCTGCTGAGTGCGAACCACCGTGGTGGGATAACCGAACTGCCGCTCGAGCACGAAACGGGTCTCGCCGGCGGAGGCGGCGTTGGTCGGCCGGTCCCAGGCAATCGCAATCGCCGGTGGTTTCATGTACACCACGCGGGAACTGCCGAAGTTGGGCCCGTCGTCCACCCAGCTTGTGTCGGTCGCGACCACTTCGGCGCCCGTCTCGGCGGCCAACTTCCGCAGCGTTTCGTGCAACTCGGGCGGATTGTCTTTCACCATCGCGATGAGCGTTCCGTCCGGGTAGACGCGCCCGTTCTGGGTGAATTTCTTATCGGTCGAAAGCACCCGCAATCCGTCCCGCAGCGCACCGGCCAGCAGGCGCGCGGAAGCCGCCGTTCCCCAGGGCACCAGATATGCCACCGACGCTTTGCCCTCCACGTGTCCGGCCGGCACGGCGCCCGGCAACACCCTCTCCAGCCCGCTTTCGGTGCGGGTATTGGACGCCACGCATTCGACGTTGAACTGAAGCGGCAGCGACCACGCCGTTACATCGTAGATCTCGCTCCGCTGCCGCAGCTTGCGCCGGCGCTCTTCCTCGCTCAAGAACTTGTCGTCCATGGAAACTTGCGGTGCGAGCAGATCTTCCACCAGCCGGGCCTCCGGCTGCGCCAATCGGACGACGTAGGAGCCCGCCGGATACGGCTTCCCTTCCACTGAAAACTCCGCCGCGGAGCGGTCCACTTCCACGCCCTGCAAGGCCAGCAGTTGCGCCAGTTTGTCGACCGCCGACGTATCGCCGCGGCGCGGCAGAATGTATTCGCGCACCGGGCGTTTCGCGGCCTCTTCCAGCGCCGAAACCTGGTAGCGATAAAACATATCGAGCAGTTGCCGGCGGTTATGGGCGGCTACTTCGCAGCTCGCCACGGAAGTGACGAAGTGGCGGCGGACGGTTTCGCGAAAGGTGATGGTGGTATCGTCGGCGCGGCGCACCACCAGGCCGCGGGTGGAGCCGTTCTCGTAAGTCATGGCCAGGCCGCCGAGATGGAACGGCCAACTGGCGCCATAGCCGGGGTAAAAGGCGTCGTATTCCTCCCGGGTGAAATAACGGAAGCCGAACAGGTCGAAATACTTGGCGTTGTTCTTACCGAACCAGTACAGATCGTCGTGCTGTTCTTTGGTTAGATATGGGTTGTAGGGGTCGGCTTCGGGAGTGAAGTAATAAGTTGCGTCCGTGCCCATCTCATGCAGGTCGATGAAGACCTGCGGATACCACTCCTGGAGCGCTTTGACGTGGCCGATGGTTTCCGGCTGGGTGATGCCGATCCAATCGCGGTTGAGATCGAAAGAATAGTGATTGGTGCGTCCACTGGGCCAGGCTTCGGAATGTTCGGCGGCCAGCGGATTGGGGTCGGGCTCGAGACCGAGGTTGATTTCGAAGTCGTGCACGAAACGGTTGCGGCCGTCGGGATTCTGGAGTGGGTTAATGATGGTCAGGGTATTGGCGAGGACGTCCGCCGCCAATTTATCGTTACGCGCCGCCAGCAGGTGGTAAGCCGTTGCCATGGCGGCGTCGGGGGAGGAAATCTCGTTGCCGTGCACGCCGTAGGCCAGCCACAAAATGGAGGGAAGGCTCTCCATGAGCTTCTGGGCTTCGGCGGCGGAAGTCTTGCGGGGATCGTGGAGCTTCGCCATCCCGGCGCGAATCTCGGCGAGGCGGCGCAGGTTGGCCTCCGAGCCGATCGCGGCGTAGATCAATTCCCGGCCTTCCCACGTCTTTCCGTACTCGAAGATTTTAAGGCGGGCGGGCTCGGCGGCGGCCAGCGCGTGAAAGTATTTTGCGATGTCGGCGGGGCTCGAGATGCGTTCGCCGAAGTCGTAGCCCAGCACCTTTTGCGCGGTCGGCACCGCCGGATCGTAGACCGCGCCGGGCCAGAACTCGAAACCGGCGGACGACCCCACCAGGGCGCCGGCGAAAAGCAGGAAACAGGCCTTGTTCATTGAGATAACAAGACTATAACCGAAAACGCGCGGCCGGGCGCCACGGGGCAACTGGGCAGGAGCTTAACCGATCCAGGGGGTTCGCAGTTCAGGCGGGCAACCGCTCCCTTACGGTCGCGGCTCGGTTACGGGGACGGCCAGCGCGCGCAACTGGTCGGGCGTTAGGCGTACTTCGCCTTCCACGCTGAACCACAACCGGCCCTGGCCGCCATCGCGAAACGCGGCGCCGCCCAGTTGCGCCACGCCGTTAACCTCGGCCGGGAGGGCCGGCGCGGTTGCCGCTTTGGCCACCGCCGCTTCCACGCTGGTGCGAATTTTTTCGCGCAGCGTATCGCCCAGCGAGCCGGATTTCAGCGCGTCGCCCAGGCTGCCGTCGGCGTCGATGCTCTTCACGTCGGCGTGCAGCGCCGGCGCGCCCGATTCCACGGAGGGATTCAGGCGCACGTCCAGCACGGCATTGCCGCCCACCAGCCGTTTGGCGATCTCGCGCCCCATCGCCTTGGCGCACGCCCAGCGTTCATAGTGGACGTGAAGATTGAGCAGCGCCGAAGGCGCAGCCGCGGCCAACGTCGCCGATTGCACTTCGAGCCGTTCGCCGCAGCGGTTGGAGCGGTTGAGATCGGCCGCCAGCAACGGCGTGATGTTGGCCTGCAATTCGGCCAGGTCGGCGGTGACGGTGAAATGCAAAGGAGCGTCGGAGCGTCCCGACAACTCGGCCCAGGCGGTGATGCCGACCGCCTGGCCGCCGATCGGCAGTGTGGCGTGCACCGGCGGAGTGCGCAGGTTGATCGCCTCCGGCCGGTCGGCGCCGAACGCGATCGGCGTAAGAAAACACACCAACACACTACATCGTGATGGCCTCATGACTCAGTTGACGCGGATGGCGGGCGGAACGTTGCGGGGCAGCGGCGTGAAGCTTCGCCTCAGTGTGCGGTTAGCTCACGGTTCCAGGCCCTGGCGGCAGGATCAGCCGAATCAGCCCACCAGCACTACGTCCAGGGTGCGCGGGCCGTGGACGCCTTTGACGCGCGTCATTTCGATATCGGACGTGGCCGATGGGCCGGAAACGGTGGTGAGCGGGGAGCGGCGAAAATCGCGTACGCGGGCAATCCCTTCTGGTAAGGTTTCCACCAGTTGATCGGCGCGCACCACGCAGAGATGGTAGTCGGGAATGAGCGTCAGCGCGCGCCGCGCTTCGCCTTTGCCGTGGCGCAAAATAACGGTGCCGGTGAAGGCCACCGCCGCCAGGCAACCGGTGATGGCGCCGTCGCTGGCGTCCAGTTCGGCGTAGCTCAGCCCAGCGCCGGCAATGTCGTCGCGCACGAATTCGAATTCCGGCGGCAGCCAGGCTTCGGGCAGCGAGGCGGGAATCGCAAGGCGCCGCTTGCCGCGCGCACGTAAGGCTTCGGCGATGGTCTGGGCGATGCCCGATTCGGTGGTGCGATACACCATCGCGTTGTAGTCGTGCAGCCGGTCGATAAACAGGGCGATGCGGCCTTCGGCGTCGAGCGTGCCCGAGCGCCGGTAGTGGCGCGGAATCGCTCCGTATTCCACCGCCTTCGCGCCGGCCTTGGCGTCGCGGATGCGTGCCAGGATCTGTTCGCGCGCCGCGCTCATACGTGCTCCTTTTGGGCCGGCCGTTTGGCCCACCAGTCGCGGAACGATTCGCTCGGAATCGCTTTCAGATCGCGGCTGGCGGTCCAGCCGCCCAGCATGCCGGGAAGTTTGCGGATGACGCCGTCCCGAACCAGCGGCGCCTGGCCGATCCGCGCCAGGGTCTGCGCGGTCTCGAGGTTCGACCCATCGGCAAAAGCCACCGCCGCCGCCTTCATTCCGATTCGCTCGGTGAGCGAGGCGCAGCCTTTGTCCACCAGAAGGGCGCGCAGGTGAACCAGGATCTCCGGGATATTAATCTCGACCGGGCAAACCTCCAGGCACGCGCCGCACAGCGAAGACGCGTAGGGCAGGGATTGCGAATGTTCGAGCGATTGCAATTGCGGCGTCAGAATGGCGCCGATCGGGCCCGCGTAGATGGAACCGTAGGCGTGGCCGCCGGTCTGCCGGTACACCGGGCAAGCGTTCAGGCAGGCGCCGCAGCGGATGCAATCGAGCGTCTGGCGCGACTCGGGGTCCGCCAGCACGCCGGTGCGCCCGTTGTCGAGCAGGATCACGTGGACCTCGCGCGGCCCGTCGCCTTCGGCCACTCCGGTCCAGACCGAGTTGTACGGGTTCATGCGCTCGCCGGTGGCCGAGCGCGCCAGCAATTGCAGGAACACTTCCAGGTCGTCGAACGAAGGAATAATCTTTTCGACGCCCACCAGCGTGATCAGCACCTCGGGCAGGGAAACGCACATGCGCCCGTTGCCCTCCGATTCCACCACGGACACGGAACCGGATTCGGCGATGGCGAAATTGGCGCCGCTGAAGCCCGCCTTCACCCGCAGGAATTTCTCGCGCAAATAGGCCCGCGCCGCCGCCGCCAGATCTTCGGCCTGCTCGCCCAGTTCGCTCAAGCCCATCTTGTCCATAAACAGGCGGCGGACTTCCGCTTTGTTGCGATGCAGGGCCGGCACCACGATATGGGAGGGTTTGTCGTGCCCGAGTTGAATGATGAGGTCGGCCAGGTCGGTCTCGTAGGGCGCGATACCGGCGGCTTCGAGCGCGCGGTTGAGCCCGACTTCATCGGAGGTCATGGTCTTGACCTTGATGATTTCGGTGGCCTGGTGGCCGCGCAGAATATCGATGACGATCCGGTTGGCCTCATCGGCATCGCGCGCCCAGTGCACCTTGCCGCCGGCCGAAGTGCACCGCCGCTCGAACTGTTCCAGGTACCGGTCCAGGTTGGCCAGAACGTGGTCTTTGATATGGCGCGCGGTGTCGCGCAGTTGCTGCCAATCGGGAGTTTCGGCCACCGTTTTGGCGCGCTTGGCGCGGATTACGTCGGTGGCGTGGCGCACGTTGCGGCGCAGTTGCTGGTTGCCCAGCAGTTCCCGCGCGGCTACCGGGAAATCGGGCGCTTCGGCCGCCTGGCCGACATGAATACTCATTGGCCAGCCTCCTGTGCCGCCAGAATCTCCGCCAGGTGCAGATAGCGCACTGGTGCCTGCCGCCGGCTCAAACCTCCGCCGATATGCATCAGGCAGGAATTGTCCACCGCCGTCACCACCTCGGCTTCGGTCTCGAGCACGCAGCGGATCTTGTCCTCCATCATGGCGGTGGAGACGCCCGCGTTCTTGATGGCGAAGGTGCCGCCGAAACCGCAGCACTGATCGCTCGCGGGCAGCGGGATGTAGCGCAAGCCCCGCACCTGTTCGAGCAATCGCACCGGCCGGTCGCCGATCTTCAGGCCGCGCAGGGAATGGCAGGTGGTGTGGAGCGTCACGCTGTGCGGAAACGTCGCCCCGGTATCGGTCACTCCCAGCTTATCCACCAGCAGTTCGGAGAACTCGTACACTCGCGGCAGCAGTTCTTCCACCGCGCGTGCCACGCCCGTGTCCCCGGAATCTTCCGCCATTTTGGGAAAATGTTCGCGGATCATGGCCACGCAGGAACCCGAAGGGACGCAGACGGTCTCGGCGCCCTCGAATACTTTCAGAAAATGCCGCATCATGCCGGCCGCCTCGCGCGGGTAGCCGGTATTGTAGTGCATCTGACCGCAGCAGGTCTGCGCCGCGCGGAACCCTACGCTATGACCCAGCCGTTCGAGCACGGCTACCACGGCTTTGCCGGTATCCGGAAAAAGCGTGTCGTTGTAACAGGTGATGAATAGCTCGATGTGCACGCCGAAAAAATATGCTAGCATGCGGCTCGCGGCGCTACCAGAAGTGCGCGGCCACGATCCGCGGAACGCCGCTCTTACGCTTGATTACTTAAGATGAACATATGCCATCCACGCAGAATGGAATTCCATCCGGCGCCGAAAACGACGGCCTCCGCCGCCGAGACGCTCTGAAAATTGTCGCGAGCCTGGCGGCGTTGCCGGCCGGCGGACACCCGGCCCAGGGGCAAGCCAGCGCCCTGGTGGCCGCCCTGGGCGACAACCAGCGCGCCCAGGCGTTCGACGATGGGTGGCGGTTTCACCGCGGCGACCTCGATGGCGCCGAGCGGAACGAGTTCGACGACCGCCGGTGGCGGGTGGTGGACCTGCCGCACGACTTCAGTGTCGAGGACCTTGCGCCTCGTCCGGAGGAAACGAGCGGCGCCGGCACGCTGTGGGGGCCCACCGCACTCGCTCCACGCGTGGGACCGTTCGATCGGGAGCGGAGCGAAGGCGGCCGCAACACCGGCTGGGTTGTCGGCGGCACCGGTTGGTATCGCAAGCGCTTCGCCGCACTCACCATTCCGGCCGGGCGGCACGTCTCCGTCCTGTTCGATGGAGTGTACATGAACGCCGATGTGTGGCTGAACGGGCACCATTTGGGAGACCATCCTTACGGCTACACCGGATTTGAGTTCGACCTGACTCCCCACCTGTCCCGCGACGGCGACAACGTTCTCGCCGTCCGCGTGCGCAACGAAGGACGCAACAGCCGCTGGTATTCGGGATCGGGCATCTATCGCCACGTCCGGATGAGCGTCACCGGGGACGTGTGCGTTCCCCTGTGGGGCGTATTCGTCACCACGCCCACCGTGTCCCGAGACGCCGCCACGGTTGTGGTTGCCGTTCGCATCGAGAATCGCGGAGACTCGGCGCGCGAGGTCGCGGTCCGCACCCGGCTGCTCGATTCCACCGGAACCTCGGTGGCCACCGGCGACAAGAAGCAAACGGTTGCGGCCGGCGGCGAGGCCGCCGTGGAGCACCGGCTCGACGTCAAATCGCCCCAGCTCTGGTCTACAGGTACGCCGCGCCTGTACAACGCCGAAGTGGAACTGGCGGCGGATGGCCGCATCGCGGACCGCATCACCGCGTGTTTCGGCATTCGGAAGGTCGAAGTGGATGCCGAACGCGGGCTGCGCCTCAACGGCGAACCGCTGAAGCTCCGCGGCGGCTGCATGCACCACGACAACGGCTTGCTGGGATCGGCGGCGTTCGATCGGGCCGAAGAGCGCCGCGTCGAGCTGATGCGCGCAAACGGCTTCAACGCCATACGCACCAGTCACAACCCGCCCTCGCCGGCATTTCTCGACGCCTGCGACCGGCTGGGCATGCTTGTATTGGACGAGGCCTTCGACGCCTGGGAGCGCGGGAAGAACGCGCGGGACTACCACCTCTATTTCAACGACTGGTGGCGGCGGGACGTGGATGCCATGGTGCTGCGCGACCGCAATCACCCCAGCGTGATTTTCTGGAGCATCGGCAACGAGATTCCGGAATTCGCGACGCCGCGAGGCATCGAGCTCGCCAAGCAATTGTCCGGTTATGTGCGGCAGCTCGATCCCACCCGGCCGGTGACCGAGGCGATCAATGCCTTATTCGCGCGTGGCCCCATCGACGCCGCGTTCGAATCTCTCGACGTGGGCGGCTATAACTACATGCGGCGCCAGTACGAGTCCGATCACGAGCGCCACCCGGCACGCGTCATCGTGGGCACCGAATCGTTCCCGATCGAAGCTTTTGAAAACTGGAAGCTGGTCGAGAAGCATCCGTACATCCTCGGCGATTTTGTCTGGACGGGGATGGACTATCTGGGCGAAATCGCCATCGGCTGCGCGCAGTTGAGCCAGCCGACCATGTTCGATGTGCCGCCGGACCTTCTGCCACCCGGCCTTACTCTGCCGGCTCCGGGCGGGAATCCCCCCACGGGCGGCCCAGCCAATCCGCTGGGGGACTTCTTACCGGCCGGAACCAGCTTCCTTACCCTGGAGTATCCATGGTTCAACGCCTATTGCGGCGACATCGATATCATCGGCGAGACCAAGCCTCAACTCTGGTACAAGCGAGTGATATGGGGACTGAGCAAGCTCGAAATGGCGGTGCAGCGCCCGGTTCCCGAAGGACGCAAGGAACAGCTCAGCATGTGGGGATGGTCCGACGAACTCAAGAGCTGGACCTGGCCCGGTTATGAAGGGAAGACGATCCGCGTGCGCGTATACTCCACCGGCGATCGGGTCAGGTTGGTGCTCAACGGCAAGGAACTGGGAGTAAAGGCGGTTTCGGCCGAAACCAAGCTCACGGCCGAATTCGAAGTTCCGTACGAGGCAGGAGAGCTCAAAGCAATCGCCCTTCAAAACGGCGTCGAGATCGCCAACTTGACGTACCGGACCGCGGGGCGCCCGGCTAAACTCCGGCTGCATGCGGACCGGACGGCCATTCGGCGGACCCGCGGCGAGCTTGCCTACGTGACTGTCGAGGTGCTGGACGAGGGCGGGAGCCTCGTTCCGGACGCCGCGGTCCAGGTGCAATTCGCCATCGCCGGACCGGGCGAGCTGGCCGCTAGCGGTAGCGCGAACCCGAAGGATGTCGAGAGCTTTCGGAATCCGAAGCCGAGGACTTTTCACGGCAAGTGCCTGGCTATCGTGCGGCCGGCGGGGCAGGCGGGCACTATCGCGTTACGAGCGGAGGCGGCAGGCCTCCCGCCGGCGAGCGTCGCAGTGAACGTGGGTTAGCAGCAATACTGTTCACTTCGGCAAGAAAAGCCGAGACGACTCTCGGCTCTGCAGGCTTGACAGCCTAATGCCACATAGTTTTCCCCGCCGGCGCGAGCCCGCACAAGTGGGGCGGGCAATTTTGCCCGCAGCCGCCTTTCTAGGCGGCTCTTTCGAGGTGTGGCGAGTCTTCCATCCCGGCGAGAGCCGGCTAAAAGCCGGCTGCAGCCAGAATTGGCTGCCCCACGATTTGTGCAGAACGTCGCCAAAGTGAAAACTATGCGGCATTAGGCTTGACAGCCTGCGCCACGAGTTAAGTGAACAGCGTTGCGTTCAGGCCCGCGCTTCTTCGACTGCCTTCACCGGCACGATCCGCGCAACGCGTTCCATCACCTTCTTGTCCTGCGCAGCCTTCTTCAGGTCGTAGGCCGCCTGCAACCGCATCCACACTTCCGGCGAGCCGCCAAACAGGCGGGCGATCTTCAGGCACATAACGGCGGACAGCGGTCTGCGTTCGGCCAGAATATCGTGGAGCATCTGGCGGGACACCCCCAGCGCATTAGCCGTGGCTGTCACGGAGAGACCGACAGCCGGCAGAATGTCTTCGTTGATGATCTCGCCCGGATGGACCGGCGGCAATCCGTTTTTTTTCTCCATAATTTTATTATTAACTCTAATAGTAGCTACTTACGGTAGTTGGCTTCACCCCTTCAGCAGCCTTTCCGCCGTATTCCGGTCCGTAATTAAAATGTTGATCCATCCCCCGGCCAGCGCCCCCTTTATGGCTACGGTCTTGCGCTTACCCCCCGCCACGCCCACCACGCGGCCGACCCTCCGCAGTTGCTCGAGCGACATGCCGATCACCCGGTCGTGCAGCGGGGTCGCCACCGGGTTGCCTTGTTCGTTGAAAAAATGCAGGCAGATATCCCCCACCGCGCCGTGCCGGCCCAGCGTATTCAGCTCGCTTTTGGAAAACACGTTGCCGCTCTCCGCCAACAGCCGGGAGGGCTCCACCGCGCCGATGCCCACCAGCGCCAGCGTGACTTGATCGAACAGGCGTGTCGCCTCCGCCACGAAACGATCCTCCAGCAGGACGTCGCGGGCCTTGCGCGATCCCACCACCCCGGGCGCCGGCAGCAGCGTCGCTTCGCCGTTCAACAGATGCGCCAGCCGCCTGGTCAGTTGGGTGGCGTGAACCTCCGCCCCAGGGCTTCCCACACCTCCCAGAATCTGCAGCACCCGCGCCCCGCCGCGCGCGCCGTGGTGCATGGCGTCCACCATCGCCAGCAGCGCCGCGCTCCAGGAGGAAATGCCGATCACGTCGCCCGGCCCCGCCGTGGTTTCCACGAAAAACGCCGCCGCTTCCCCCAGTTCGCGGATGATCTGCTCTTCGTCGTCCACCGATTCCACCACCACGCACTGCTTCAGCCGGTAGCGCTCCTGCAGCGCCTCCTCCAGTTCCGGGTGCGTCCCGGAGGGCACGTTTACGGTGATTCGCACAATGCCCGATTCGCGCGCCCGGCTCAGCAGCCGCGAGATGGTCGACTGCGACAGATTCAGCCGCTTCATGATCTCCGGCTGCCGAAGCTCCTGCTCGTAGTACATGCGCGCCACCTGGGTCATGAGGCGTAATTCGTCGATTCGTGCCATGCTATCCTTGTGGCTTGCGGTTGACCGTCAGGCCGCGCGTGAATCTTAATTCAAATGCGCATTTCCATGCGTTACCCTAACAGGGCGGCGGCGGTGCGTCAAGCCGCCGGCGCCGGCCGGAGAGCCAGGTACTTGTAGCCGGCGCCCGGCGTCTAACCGGTAGTAACCGCTTCAGAATGGCCCCAGACTTGCACTGGCTGCAGCGCTACGCCCGCGCGTCGGGCCCGCAACAGGACCGGGAGGTTGGTTTTTTGATCGCGATATTCAGGACTGTCATACTCTGCGGCGCAATCCCGCTGGTGGCCGCCGCGCAAACGGCGACCTACATCATTTCCACCGTGGCCGGATGCAACGTTGCGGTGCTGACCACGTGCGAAGCGGGCTTTGGCGGCGACAACGGCAGCGCCCCCAACGCCGAGCTCGACGACCCGCAGGGAATCGTGCTCGACGCTTCCGGCAATCTCTACATCGCCGATGCCGTGAACCAGCGCATCCGAAAAGTGACCAACGCGGCCAGCGGTACCGGCACCATCACGACCATCGGCGGCGACGGCGTGGCCACCGTGCCGGCCAACGCCGACGGCGATGGCAGTTCGGCCCTCACCGCCCAGTTGAACAGCCCCAACGCCCTCGCCTTCGACGCCTCCGGCAATCTCTATATCGCCGACTTGCTCGACCAGATGGTCCGCGTCATCAATCCCAGCGGCACCATCGACGCCTTCGCCGGGATTCTCGGTATCGCCGGCTTCAAGGGCGATACCAGCATCGCGACCAACGCCTGGCTCTACAATCCCGCCGGCATCGCCTTCGACGCGGCCGGCAACCTCTACATTGCCGACAGCAATAACCACCGTATCCGCAAGGTGGCCGCCGGCACCGGAATCGTCAGCACCGTCGCCGGCACCTCCGTGTCCGGCTACAACGGCGACGGCATCCTCGCTACCTCCGCCCAGCTCTACAAGCCCACTGGCGTGCTGGTCGACGCCAGCGGCAATCTCTACATCGCCGACAACGAAAATAACCGCGTCCGCAAAGTCTCCGCTTCCACCGGCATCATCACCACCGTGGCTGGCAACGGAAACCCGGGCTATTCGGGCGATGGCATGGGCGCCATCGAGTCCGAACTCTGGTTTCCCTATGCTCTCGCCATGGACGCGGCCGGCGACCTGTTCATCGCCGACGCGAATAATTGCCGCATCCGCGAAGTCGTGCCCAACGGCACCATCTACACCATCGCCGGCGGCTACGGGATCGGCTTTAGTTACGACGGCATCCTGGCCACTGATTCCACCCTGAATCAGCCCACCAGCCTCGCCATCGATAGCCTCGGGGATATCTTTATCGCCGATTCCTCCAACAACCGCATTCGCATGCTGAAGCCGCAATCCGCCGCGACGCCCCAGCCGCCTTCCATATCGGGCATCGCCAGCGCCAGCGCTTTCGGCGATTTCGGCGTGGCCGCCCCCGGATCTTGGATCGAAATCTACGGCTCCAATCTCGCCTCCGTCCAGCGTTCCTGGACCGGCGCCGATTTCAACGGCACCGCCGCTCCCACCGGCCTTAGCGGCACCAGCGTAACCGTGGGCGGCGTGCCCGCTTACGTCGACTACATCAGCGGCTACCAGGTCAATGTGCAGATCCCCTTCGGCGTCGGCACCGGACCCCAGCCGGTCGTCGTCAAAGCCGCCGCCGGTTCCACCACGCCGGTCGATCTCACCATCAATCCGACCCAACCCGGGTTGCTGGCTACGTCCAACTTCATCGTCGACAGCCGCCAATACGTGGACGCCCTGTTCGCCAACAGTTCCACCTACGTGTTGCCGCCGGGTACCATTACCGGCGTGACTTCCCAGCGGCCGCAGCCCGGCCAGACCATTACCCTGTACGGGGTCGGCTTCGGTCCTGTCCTGCCCACCCTGGCCGCCGGCCAGATCGCGCAGCAGGCCGACAGTCTGGCCGGCCAATTGGCGGTCTATTTCAACGGTATTCAGGCCCAGGTCACTTACGCCGGACTGGCCCCGGACACCGTGGGCCTTTACCAGATCAACGTGGTGGTGCCCAATATCCCGGCCAGCGACCTCGTCAAGCTGACCTTCACTTTGAACGGAGTCTCCGGGACGCAAACGTTATACACTGTGGTCCAATAGTCACAGCGATTTGCCCTGCAAATCCAGGTGCTTACGGACCTTCCGCCGTCGTATGCTAGTGATGTCGTACCAACAAAAAAGATTAGGGGAAATGCGAGTGAAGTGGATGAGAAGTTTCCGTGTGCCATTCGTGGTGCTGGTTTGCGCCGCGGGTTCTTATGCCCAGTCGGTGATGGGCTTCGGTGCGATTACCGGAACGGTCACCGACGCTTATGGCGAAGGCATGCCGGATGCTATCGTGGCCGTTGTCAATGAGAGCTTCGGGATTGATCGCGTCGTCCACTCCACCGACGACGGTCTGTTCGATGTTCCCGCCCTCACTCCCGGACCGGGATACTCCATTAAAGTGACTCGGAAGAGTTTCACCGCCGTCACGCTCAAAGACATCGAAGTACACGTGGGACGCACCCTCAACTTCCGCATCCCCATGGCTGCCGTCAATACCAAAATGCCCTCCGACGAGCCGGTGCCTTTGCGCCCGCTCGACGACAACCACGGCACCCGCACCGACACCTTTGACCGCCAACAAGTCTATGGCTTTCCCCTGGACGGCTTCCGCATCGAAGAATTGGCCTGGCTTGCGCCCGCGGTCAGCGAGTCTCCCGATGTGGGCGCGCTGACCAGCCGCGGCGGCCCCTTCGACCAAGCCGTGGCGATCGACGGCGTGAACGCTACCAATACCTACTTCTTCCGTCTGAAGCCGGACCTGATCCCCATGATCTCCGCCAACGCTCTCGAAGACCTCGAGGTGCTCTCCGGCGGCGGCCCCGGCGAGTTCGGCCGCTTCAATGGCACCTTCCTCAATGCCGCCACCCAGAGCGGCACCAGCACCGTCCATGGCCAGCTCTACGAATACTACACCGACCGGTCGCTGTTTTCCGCCGACCGCTATGCCGCCGGCCACAGCCTCTCCCTCTCCCAGCAGCAGCCCGGCGGCAACATCGGCGGCGCCGTCATCCCGGAAAAGCTCTTTCTGTTCGCCAACGTGGAAGGCATCTACAACAGCGAGCAGGAATTGAACCGCCTGGTGAATCCCCTGATCACCGAGCCCGACGGCAACAGCGTCAATGCCAATAACTGCAAAGCCGTCACCGCCCAATGCACCGCCGTCACCAATTACATCAAGACCCAGTTGAACCTGGTCATTCCCACCACCACCCACACCCTCCGCGGCGTGGTCAAAGCCGATTACCGCGCGAGCGACCGGAGCAACTGGTCTTTCGAAATCGCCGCCCTCCATAGCCACGCCCCCGCCAGCAACGCCGAAGTCTCGACCAATAACCAGCTTGGCGGCTACGGCGGCACCACCGACGACGAATCCCGCATGGCCAAGGTCGAATGGCTGCGCCAGCTCACCCCAGGCATCTTCAACGATATGCGCCTCAGCGCCTTCGAGGACCGCATCGGCATCGATCCCAACTCCAAATACTGGCCCTCCACCGGCGCCGTCGACGTCACTGTCGCCGGAACCCCACTGGGCGCCAACGGGCTCTATACCGAGGATGTCTCCGATTACCGCGCCCAGTTCGCCGATAACTTCACCATCACCAGTAACTCCCACACCTTCAAGTTCGGCGCCGACCTGTTCTATGGCGGCGATTGGATCTACGGCGTCGCCAATGCCGCCGGAGCCTATGTCTACCCCTCCCTCACCACCTTCGCCACCGATTTCAGCAGCAATACCTCGAACGCCAAGAATTACACCTCCTACACCCAGGGCTTCGGCCATCCTACCCGGAATCTGGCCGATATCTACTACAGCGGCTACGGCCAGGATACCTGGAAGGCCAGTCCCAAGCTCACCATGACGGTTGGCGTCCGCTATGAAAAGTGGCGCCTGCCGAAACCTCAATTCGTCAATACCTCGTTCTACGAAACCGATACCATCAATACCCCCGGCCTCGATATCGCTCCCCGCCTGGGCATCGCCTACATGCTTCGCGAGCACACCGTTGTCCGCCTCGGCTACGGTTTCTACTACTCGCCCTTCAACGGTTCCGTCGTCGACCCGCTCTATCTCGGCAACGCCATTGCCCAGGAAAACATTACCGTCGTACCCTACTCGACCCAGAGCGGCGCCACCGTATTCCCTAAGAAGATCGCCGCCGTTGGCAACATTCCCAACGGCACCGAAGACGTGGTCTACGCCAATTCCAAGTTCCGTAACCCGTACTCTTCGCTCGGATCGTTCAGCGTCGAACACCGGTTCGACTCGGGCATCGTCTTCACCTTCGACTATCTCTACAATCGCGGTGAAAAGCTCTGGACCTCGAACGACGGCAACATCGGCCCCACCGGGCTCGCCGCTACCAACAGCACAAACGGCGCCGATAAGACCTACGTCGTCTATAACTCCAGCGGCGCCGTGCAACAAGACTATACGACGTGGATCTATTATCAGAAGACTTCCGTCACCTACGGCAAGGTGATTCAGGCCCAGAATGCCGGAGCCTCCTGGTACAACGGTCTGGCGCTGGAGCTGAAAAAGCCGTTCAGCCGCACTTTGAGCGCCGCCCTTACTTATACCTGGTCCCACGCCCTGGACGACGTTAGCGGACCGACACAGTTCGGCTTCCCCACCAACGTCAGCGACGCCGCTTACATCGACGACCGTGGAAGTTCCACCACCGATCAGCGCCAGCGCGCCCTGCTGAGCTGGATCTGGGAGCCGGCAAGCCAGAACCCCCTCCTCCGCGACTGGCAGCTCTCCGCCATCGCCACCGTCGCCTCCGGCCTGCCGCTCACTCCCACGCTTCTGGTGATCGGGCAGCAGTGGAGCGGATTCACCATGGACTATACCAACTCGCTGAACGGAACCGGCGGCTGGGACCGCGTGCCCTTCCAAGGCGTTGGCTTCATCCACACCCAAACCATGACCGACCTGGACGCCCGCCTCACCCGTACTTTCCGCATCGGCGAGCGCGTCAAAGCCCAGTTAGCCGGCGAAGTTTTCAACGCCCTGAACCGGCGGTGGAACACCAGCCTCTACACGACGGAATACGTATCCACGACCGGCTCTCTCCGCCCTGTCACGGGTTTTGAGCAGGGCCAAGCCTCCTACGGCTTCCCCTTCGGCACCAACGCCCGCCATATCCAGGTTTCTTTCCGCGTGATCTTCTAGGAAGAAAGCGTTCAGCAATCAGCGGTCAGCGATCAGCCTACTATGCTTGGCTGACCGCTGATTGCCGAACGCTGAAAGCAATTACCGCTCCACCCCCAGCGCCACCGAATTCCCTCCGCCCAGGCACAGGGCCGCCACCCCCCGGTGCGCGTCCCGCCGCACCATCTCGTGAATCAGCGTCACCAGCACCCGCGCCCCGCTTGCCCCGATCGGATGGCCGATTGCCACCGCCCCGCCGTTCACGTTCACCTTCTCCAGGCTCAAGCCCAGTTCCCTCACCACCCCCAGCGCCTGCACCGCGAAAGCCTCGTTCAATTCGTACAGATCCACATCGTCCTTGCCCCACCCCGCCTTGGCCCACAGCTTCTGCACGCCCGTAACCGGCGCCAGCATCACCCATTCCGGCGCCACTCCGCTGGCGGCCTGCGCCTTGATCCGCACCAAAGCCCTCAACCCCAGCTCCCGCGCGCGCCTTGCCGACATCACCACCAGCGCCGCCGCGCCGTCGTTTACCCCCGGCGCATTGCCCGCCGTCACCGTCCCGTCTTTCCGGAAGGCCGGCTTCAGCGCGCTCAGCGCCTCCATACTGGTATCCGCGCGCACCGCTTCGTCCTTCGCGAAAATTTCCGCCGCCGCGCCCTTCTTTTTGGCGGGGATCTCCACCCCCACCACTTCTTCGGCGAACCGCCCGCTCGCCCACGCCTCGGCCGCCTTGCGGTGCGAACTCACCGCATAGCCGTCCTGTTCCGCCCGCGTGATCGAATGTTTCTCCGCCACTTTCTCCGCAGTTTGACCCATGTGGAAGTCGTTGTACACGTCCCACAGCCCATCCTGAATCATCGAATCCACCGCCACCGCATGGCCCATCCGAAAGCCGCTGCGGGCTTGCGGCAGCAGGTACGGCGCATTGCTCATCGATTCCATTCCGCCCGCTACCACGATCTCCGCGTTGCCCGTCTGGATCGCCTGCGCCGCCAGCGCCACCGCCTTCAACCCCGACCCGCAAACTTTGTTGATCGTCAGCGCCGCCACCTCCGGCGCCAATCCACCGTACAGCGCCGCCTGCCGCGCCGGGTTCTGCCCCAGCCCCGCCGCCAATACGTTGCCCATGATGCACTCGTCCACCATCTCCGGCCCGATCCCCGCCCGCCGCACCGCTTCCCGCACCACTAGCGCGCCCAGCCGCGTCGCCGCAATCCCCGCCAGCGCCCCTTGAAATTTCCCCACTCCCGTCCGAACCCCGGATACGATGACCACGTCTTCCACGTCGGTTTCCCCCATTGCCGATCACATGGTATCCGGATTCGCCATCGTCCGGGTAACCGAGCCGAGAGTCCCCTCGGCTTCTCCATCGATCGCTTTATGTCAGAGTAGAGGTTATGACAAGAAGAGACTTGGCTTCTCTGTTTGCCTTGCCCGCCGCGTTCGCCGGGCGGGCTCGATCGCAGTCGGCCGCCCCCGAAAGCTCCACCACCATCGATAGCGACGGCACCGTGCACATCACTCGGGCCGTGCCCGTACCCAAGACCGTCTCTCCCCAAGCCTATGCCAAGCTTGTCACGGGCACGAGCTGGGCGCCCGACGAGGGATCGAAAGAATCGGCCGCTCTCATCGAGAGAATGCGGGTCGCGTACCCGGTCGATTTCGAGCACACCACCGTGGCCGGAGTCAAAGCGAAGATCGTCACCCCGAAAAATGCCGCTCCCCACAAGAAAGACCGCGTGCTCCTCTGCGTTCATGGCGGCGGATTCCAAACCGACTCCGGCTCGTTCCTGGAGGCCATCCCCATCGCCGCCCTCACCGCAACCCGCGTGATCTCGGTGGAGTACCGCCTGGCGCCGAAGTTCCCCTTCCCAGCCGCGGTTGAGGACAGCGTGGCCGTATATAAAGAAGTCCTCAAAACCCACTCGCCGAAGAAGATCGCCCTCTACGGCACCTCCGCCGGCGCCATTCTCACCGCCGAAACGGCCGCCCAGTTGAAAAAACTGCGGGTGCCGCTGCCCGCCGCCCTGGGTTTCTTTTCCGGTTTCGCCGACATGGCGCGCGGCGGCGACGCCGGCCACCTCTTCAGCATTCCCGGCTTCATGGGCTTCCGGCCGTCCACCGGCCAGACCCTTGCCGCCTACGTCGGCACGACCGACCCCACCGACCCCGTCCTCTCGCCCATGTATTCCGACCTGACGGGCTTCCCGCCCACTCTCTGCATGACCGGCACGCGCGACATCTGCCTCAGCGGCACCGTCGACTTTCACCGCGCGCTGCTGCGGGCCGGCGTCGACGCGCGTCTCATGGTCTTCGACGCCATGCCCCACGCTCACTGGTATTCGTTCGACTTCCCCGAATCGAAAGAAGCCCTCGAAGCTCAGGCCCGCTTCCTCGATCTTCACCTCGGCTGAATCCGGCGATGGAAATCGAGAGAACCGAACCGGCTTCCATCGATCCCGTCGGCGAACTGTTCTCTTCTCCCGACGTGGACGCGGCCCGCGCCTTCTTCGCCGCCAAGCCGCGCACTCTGACCAGCAAGCTCATGACCGTGGCGGAGGCCGTGGACCGCTTCATTCACGATGGCGACTACCTGGCCTCGGGCGGCTTTGGCGGCGTCCGGATCGCCACTGCCGTGCTTCACGAAGTTGTGCGGAGGCGCCGTACCCACCTCGGCTTTGCCGGCCACACCGCTACCCATGATTTCCAGATCCTGGCCGCCGGCCGCTGCTTCGACCGCTGCGACGCCGCCTATATCGTCGGCCTCGAATTGCGCGGCCTCTCGCCCTGCGCCCGCCGGTATATGGAGAGTGGCGAAGTGCGCGTCGCCGAATGGAGCAACGCTACCCTCGGCTGGCGCTTCAAGGCGGCGGCCATGGGCGTGCCTTTTCTGCCCGTGCGCACCCTCCTCGGCACCGGCACTTTTGAAAAGAGCGCAGCCAAGCGTATCCGGTGCCCTTTTACCGGCCTGACGCTCGCCGCCGTTCCGGCCCTGTTCCCCGATGTCGGTATCATCCACGTGCACCGCGCCGACATTTACGGCAACGCCCAGGTGGATGGCATTGGCATAGCCGATTGGGACCTGGCGCGCGCCAGCAAACGCCTGATCCTTACCACCGAGCGAATCGTGTCCACCGGCGAAATTCGAGCCGAGCCCTCCAAGACCCTGGTCCCTTACTGGCTGGTGGACGCGGTCTGCCACGTTCCCTACGGCAGCTTTCCGGGCAACATGCCCTATGAGTATTACTCCGACGAAGCGCATCTGGCCGAATGGATGGAAGCCGGCAAGACCCAGGCCGCGCTCGACCGGTTCCTCGATAAGTACATCCATGGCCCCCGCGAATTTGCCGAATACCTGGAGCTTGCCGGCGGCGAAAAGCGCCTGGCGGAGTTGCGCGAAATGGAGCCGCTGCGCCGTTAGGAGAAGCCAGGAGAGGCCATGCCGGAGCACAACCGCCGCTACAACCTGATGGAGCTGATGGTCACGGTGGCGGCCCGCCAGCTCGAAAACGGCAAGACCGCGGTCATCGGCACCGGCATGCCGCTGGCCGCCGCCATGCTGGCGCAAAAGACCCGGGCGCCCCACCTGATTACACTTTTCGAAGCCGGCAGCGTGGCGCCGCAACTGGTGAAATTGCCGCTCTCGGTCGCCGATTCCTTCACCCAAACCGGCGCGCTCATGCACCAGACCATGAATGAGATCATGGAAGCCTGCCAGCGCGGCGTAGTGGATTACACTTTTCTCGGCGGCGCGCAAATCGATTGCTACGGCAATCTCAATTCCACCTTCATCGGCGGCGACTGGCGGAAACCGAAGGTGCGCCTGCCCGGCAGCGGCGGCGCCAACGACCTGGCCTCACTCTGCTGGCGCACCCTGGTCATCATGCCGCACGACCGGAAACACTTCGTCTCCAAACTCGACTTTGTGACTACTCCCGGCTACCTGACCGGCCCCGACGCGCGCGAGGCGGCCGGACTTCCGCCCGGAACCGGACCCTACCGCGTCATCGGCACGCTGGCCTTGATGGGCTTCGACCCCGAATCGAAGCGCATGCGCGTCGAAGCGCTGCACCCCGGCGTGACGCCCGAAGACGTCGTCGCCGACACCGGCTTTGAGATGCAGTTCGCCGATCCGCTGCCGGTGAGCGAAGAACCGACCGACGAGGAGCTGGCCATCCTGCGAAACGAAATCGATCCCGAGCGGCGGATCATCGGCAGGAGCTGAGCGCGCGTTCGCCTTATGCCGAAGCTTCTCCTTGCAAAAGGGCGGTTGTAGGCGTATGCACGATTAACGAGAGCGAATTTCGGGCCCCACTGGCAAGATGTAGCCCACAGTACTCCCACCAGTCGTCGCACGGCCGCCGCTGGGGGCGGGGGGCGAGGGGCGGTGGGTCAGCGCCGTCGGCTAGATGAATCCTATTTTTCGTCCAGCGTTCAGGAATTCCGCCGAGGAAAACACGGGTTCCAGCAATAGGTCGGCTAGCCTCGATTTCCACGCGTAATAATTTGCTAACGCGATTGGCGTGTTTGGCAGCGCAGGCGCGGCTCAAGCAAATTGGATGATCAGCTTCTTGTCGCCGAACCAGGGCATCGGTGTCGGTTGGTTGGCCAGACCGGAGGCGACCAGATAGGGGTTGTGGGCGCGCTTGTCGATCGTCACCACAACCGCGGTGGCCGTGACCTCCACTTTGCCAGACAGATCCAACAGATTACGGAATACGGTTTTTGCCTGGGAGTGACTGTACTCGCGACCGATGCGCTGGGCCATCATGCGGTATAGCGAACTGGCCGCCAGTGTCAGTTGCATGTCGAAGTCTACTTTCATCCCGACCATGCTGGAGAGCGCGTCGATATGGAAGAACTGGACGGCCTCGGAGATTCCGTTCTCGATCAGCATGCGTTGCGCGTAGCGCGTCACCAGTTCGACCGGACCGAGTTTGCGGTGGTTGGTCAACAGGACGGTCGGCTCTTCGTGTCCCAGCTCCATCACGGTCAACTGGCGGAGTTCGCCCTCGTAGCCGGGGAGCGTCACGCGCGTTTCCAGCACCTTGGGATTGCGATAGATGCGGGTCAGTGCCGGCAGGCTGATCCGCTGCCAGGCGGAGTCCGGCCGACTGTAGATCTCGCGCAACATCTTTTGCGAACGCCGGCGCAGGGTGAGGAAGCAGATTCCTTCCCGGTTCAACTCCGAGAGTTTTCGGTGGGTGGTCAGTTGCAGAGAACGCGGAAGGCGCCCGGAGAGTAGCCGAAACGGCGGGCGACCTCGGCCGAGGGCTCCTCCTCGACGAGGCAGGCACGGAGGGCTTCGTACTGGCGCTGCAAGGGGAACTGAGGGGAGAGGAAGAAATTCTGGTTGGCGGGTGTGGTTATCTGATTGGCAGTGCTGGACTCCATATACTGATGGTGCTACAGAAACATTGGCCAGTCAATATGTTTGGAAAGGGCGGAGGCTGCCAAGCATCAAATACCGTCCACAAGGGCATGAACCGCATATAGCGGCAACACCGGGGCAGGAAGACACCTCGCAAGCCTGACAGGATAGCGCTCACATAATCTACTTATCAGTACTGTATATATCTAACGATCAGAGTAAGAATACGCCCATTCAGGAGGCTTTTTGACAAGATCAGACCCTCAGCGAGGTAGCGTGGAAATCGAGGCTAGACCATTCCGCGGAGTGTTGCTTACCGTTGAGCTGGTACGTTGGCACGTCGTTCGTAACGTCGAGCCTCACACTATCTCTGAATTCGCCGGCCTTGGCGGAGAGAGTGAATTGCATCGCCCCGGAATTGATGGGAAAATCCAGTGCCAACGACGACGTTGGTTCGATGTTCTTTTTGACCCTCAAGGAGCTTTGGGTCGAGGCCGTGTCGTCACTGCTTATGGAGATGGCGCTCGGAAAACCGAAGTCCTGGGGGTGCCGCTCGTTGTATCTGGATACTCGATCACGGAGGGCTTTGAGCAGGGCCCGGAAGACGATCTGGTTCTTGGCGGCGACGTTCTGCCTTCTTGTCGCTTCTGCGTCGTCGTGATCTGAAATTGTATCTGCCACGTTGAACATCTGCGGGTTCTCCTACAGATTCATTCTGAGCCGATATGGGCCCGTTCCGCAACCGAGTGGCCCGAAACCCCTTGAAAGTGCTTGGCTTGGCCTCCGTTACTTATGAATTGGGGAGCGCGCCTAGACTTGAAGCTCGGACGAAATCCTCGCAATCAAGTGCATCGCCGTGGCCCCCGATCCGCCGCGTGTCAAGCTGACCGCTGATCGCTGACGGCTGAGAGCTTTTCGGGGGACTCCTTTGACGATGCCACCATCGACGGCATGGCCGTGCCGGTGATATATCTGGCCCGTTCGCGCCCGTGCCGGCGATTTCACCGGCCCGTTCGCCGGGGTCATGAAACCGAAGCTAGATTCGCAGTTTGCCGGTCCAACTGAAGCAGGAGGCGCTGAATCGTTTTCACTTCGCGTTCCTCAAAGTACGGCTCGCCACATTGACCGCATACCCAGGCGGGAACTGCTTCCAAGGATAGATGATACCCTTTGCGGTCAATTTGGAAAGGCGCCCTACCTCTACGCATTTTCCCCTGGCAGTGCATGCATTTCATGAAGGCCTCCTGATTCTGAACTCCGGATCCCATTCGGCTATCTCCGGAACGTACGCGGTAATGATGGCAAGGTATTCGCGTCTGGGAGCGCAGACCACGTGAATCTTTCGGCCGGCCTCGCCCACTCCCAACATCAGGCAGCTATGGCCGCGCACGTCCTCCGGGTAGTCCTCGATGATTTCTCCTCGCAAAACGACGCGGCGCACCTCTCGCACACTAATCATTCTATCGGGGCGAGACATTTGCCTGACAGCGTGGGGAAGGAAAAGCAGTTTCTTCCTGGCGGCAGCGTTGATCAGGATCGCGATTTCGCTCATTAGTCAGAAGCCTGCGATTAGCCGCGCCGGGAGCTTTTTCAATAGATTCCCTTCACGATGCCGCCATCCACCGCGATGGCTGTGCCGGTGATATAACTGGCGCGTTCGGAGGCTAGAAACACGACTAAGTTGGCGAACTCTTCCGGGCGGCCGATTCGGCCCAGCGGCACTTCGCGCGCCCAACGGGCTTCGATCTCCGCGGGCGAAACGTTTTGTTCGCGGGCCTGCTTTTGGGCCAGTTCCAGCAAGCGGCCGGTGGCGGTATAGCCGGGACAGACGCTATTCACCAGCACGTTGTAGGGGCCGTATTCGTTGGATAGCGATTTCACCAGGCCGCTGACGGCGCTACGCACCGAATTCGACAGGATCAGGCCGGCGACCGGCTGCTTCACGGTCATCGAGGTGATGGCCAGAAAGCGTCCCCAGCGGCGTTCCCGCATCGGCGGCAGCACGTGGCGGGCGAAGGAGACCGTCGAGAGCAGGTTCAGTTCGGTGGCGGCGCGCCAGTCTTCCATGGTGGTTTCGGTGAACGACTTGGAGGGCGGGCCGCCGGCGTTCGCTACGCAGATATCGATGCGACTGAAGCGTTCCAGCAGGTCGGCGACAAACCGCTCCACCTCGCCATCGAGCCTCACGTCCAAGGCCCGCGTGAAGACCTCCACGCCGGTTTCGCGGCGAATCTCGGCCGCGGTTTCTTCGAGAGTGGAAGCCGTGCGGGCGCACAGCGCCAGCCGCGTTCCCTCGCGCGCCAGCCCCAGCGCGACGGCCTTTCCCAGCCCCTGGCTGGAGGCGGCTACCACGGCCACCCGGTCCTTCAATCCCAAATCCATAGTAGGTTCCGTTCCCTCCGATTACTTGCGCAGGTAGGCGTCGCTCTTGTCGATCCAATCCTGCCGCACCGGTGCGAATATATCCAGATCGATGGTATCCTCCAGCGCCACCGCGCTGTGCGGCACCATGGAGGGAATCACCAGCACCTGCCCTTTGCGCAGCACCACCCGCCGGCCTTCCAGCTCGAGTTCCAGGGCGCCTTCCAGCACGTAACTGATCTGTTCGCTCTCGTGGTGGTGCAACGGCACCACCGATCCTTTTTTCAGAAAGATCTGCGCCAGCATGGCCTTCTCGCCGTGTACGAATCGGCGCGCGAAAGTTTCGCTGACGACTTCCTTTTCCATTTCGTCCCAGGTGAAAAATTGCATGGCTTTGCCATTGTAGCCTTTCGGGCGCCTTCGGGGAATTTCTATAATGAGGGCTTACCATGAGCCCACGAATGGGACGGCTTCTCCGAAACCCGGTTGTCTGCGCGATTGTCCTGTGCGCTCCGGTCGCTCTTGCCGCCGATGCGGACATCTGGAAGATTGCGCCCTCGCCGCCGGCTTCCTGGCAGAGCGGCCGCATTGCCGACCTGGCCCGGCGCCGCCAAGCCGTAGCCGCCGAGATCGGGCCGAATGGGATTCTGATTCTGCACGCCGCGGAACCGCGCAATTACTCGGGCGACGTGGATTGGCCCTTTCGCCAGGAGAACGATTTCTACTATCTCACCGCCATCGGGCAAAGCGGCGGCACGCTAGCGCTGATTCCCGGCGCCGAGACGGTGCGCGAGATCCTGTTCCTGCCGCCGTCCAATCCCGCCCAGGAAACCTGGACCGGGCACTTGCTGACCGCGGCGGAAGCGCGCGCCATTTCCGGCATCGCGGAGGTTTGGGACGCGCGGCAGTACCCCAAGTTCTTGGAAGCTGCGATACCGGCCTCGAAGCCCATCTTCGACGAAGCCACAAGCGGCCCCGGCGCGCAGGAGGAACCGCCGCCGATTCCGGCCGGCGAGGCGCGCGAGCTCGGCGCCATAGCCGCCGGGAACGTGACCTTATATATGATTACCAGCGGCTCGGCCGCCGAGTATGGCCGCGAGCTGGAATTCGCGCACAAGCTGGGGGCGCTGGCGCCATCGCTCGCCATCAAAGACATCGCCCCGGCGCTGGCCAAAATGCGGACGGCGAAGTCGGCGCGCGAGATCGATCTGCTGAAGCAGGCCGTCGCGATCACCGCCGAAGGCTTCCAGCGCGCCTTTGCCCTGGCCGCCGCGGGAAAGCCGGAATACGAAATTCAGGCGCAGTTCGAGCTGACTTTTCTCCGCCGCAACGCGCACTGGGGCTACCCTTGCATCATCGGCGCCGGGGCCAACGCCACCACGCTGCACTACGAAACCAACCGCGACACGATCGAGGCCGGCGACTTGCTGCTGATGGATGCGGCCGCCGAATTCGACGGCTACAGCGCGGACGTCACTCGGACCATCCCCGTCAGCGGCAAATACAGCCGGCCGCAGGCGGAGATCTATCGCCTGGTTTGGCAGGCACAGCGGGCGGGGATCGCACAACTGGTGGCCGGCCACACCGGAGCCGCCGCAGTGCGCGCCGTCAACCGGGTGCTGGGTCCGGGACTGCTGCGGCTGGGCCTGGTTACCGACGCGGACAACGCGCAGCAGATCCGGGTTTGGGCGATTCACGGCATCAGCCACGGCATCGGGTTGAATGTGCACGATTCGGGCGCGGGCGAACTGGCGCCCGGCATGGTGGTTACGATGGAGCCCGGCTTGTATTTTCGCGCCGATGCGCTGGAGCGGGTGCCGCGGACGCCGGAATATGAAAAATTCATCGCTGCCGTGAGGCCGGCGTTCGAAAGGTATAAGAACATCGGGGTGCGAATCGAGGACGACGTGCTGGTCACTGGCGGAAAGCCGCAAGTTATCAGCGCCGCCATCCCTTCCCGGCTGGAAGAGGTGGAAGCCGCCATCGCGAGGCTTCACAAAGCCCTCAAGAGTTCGCCCCTGCCCTGAGCGATTTTATGACTGCAATCGATCTATCCAGTTTCGCCGGCTTAACCGCCATGGTTCTGATGACGCTCAACGTGTTATTAGGCCTGCTGGTCACTACCAACTACCAGACTCACCGCGCCTGGCCGCACCGCAAGCTGCCGGTAACCTTCTTCAGGATTCATAACTGGACTGCGTACCTGGCGTTGTCGGTCGCGATTCTCCATCCGTTGATTCTGTTGGCATCGAGTACGGCCCGGTTCAAGCCGATGGATATTCTCTGGCCGTTTTCGTCGCCTGGCCAGCGGAACTATAACTTACTCGGCGCACTTACCCTGTATAGCTTCGCCTTCGTTGTAGTGACTTCTTACTTTCGGCCCAAGCTTCGCTACCGGCCCTGGAAAAAGCTGCATTACGCGGCTTACTTCGCCGCGGCGTCGATGTATCTCCACGGCACCCTGATCGATCCCGACCTGAAGAACCGGCCCACGGACTTTCTCGACGGGGAAAAGCTGCTGGTGGAAGGGTGTTTCTTGCTGGTGGTGGCGGGCATCGTGTGGCGGGTGCGTTATGGCAAGGAGAGACAGCGCTGGCGGAAGAAACACGCGGGCAAGTTGTGGGACAGGCCTCCTGGCCTGTCTTCCTCGGACTAAGATGACAGGCCAGGAGGCCTGTCCCACAGAGCTACTTCACTACGAAGGTATAGATTTCGAAGGTGCGGCGGCCGAAGGAATCGGTGACTGAGCCTAGCAACTTACGCGAATAGCCCAAGGCGGCGGCGGATTGCTCCAGTTTTTGGTCGTTGGCGGGGAAGTTGCGGAGTTCGGGCGTGTGAGTGACAAAAACGTGGCCGGGGGCGGAGACCATCCGGACGAGCTCGTCGCGGCCGGGAAGGTCTCCGACGCTGAGCGGCAGAGCGCCGGCGGAGAGCATTCGCAGTGGATCGAGCACGCCCCAATCGACGCAGTAGATTTCTTGCCAGGGTTTGTTTTGGGGAGGATGAGGCGCGGCGGCGTAGGCGTCGAGCGCGAAGATGGCGTCGGTCCAACTCGCCGAGCCGCCGTTACGCGCCATCTGGACGTAGTATTGGTCCATCACAAGCAGCTCGGACGCAACCAGAAGAGCGGCGACGGCTGCCAGCGCCGCGAGGCCGATCCTGCAGAAGCGCCGGGAGACGCCCGCCAGCGCGACGGCGACGATCCATTCGGGCAAGGGCCACAGCAGGATGGAGTGATGCACGCTGCCGCCGGCGTTCTTGGTGGTGGCCATCTCGAGCCAGGCCACCAACATGGCGATCAGCGCAAAAGCGTTGGCGCGGATCGCGGCGGCTCCGGCGAAGGGAGTGAGCAGCAAGGCCAGCACGAAGGCAAAACCCATCCAGTTTTGGTGCGGCTCTCGAGCCGCGGCGGCAACGCTCGCGGCAGCGGAGTCGAGCGCGCCCGATAGCGGGTGCGGGCTGGGAGTTTGCCAATCTTCGTCGGCCAAATAACCGAATAAGGCATGGCCCCTCAATGTGCTCGCCAGCATGGCGGCTTTCTTGGGCAGTTCGGAAACATCGCGGCGCGCGTTGCCGCGGAAGGTGTCGAAGTTCGAGTGGACGTTGTAGAGAATCAGCGGCAGCGCGCCCAGGGCGAGAGCGGCGGCGGCGACCAGGACAACGCGCGGCCGCAAAGCCCGCAGCACCGGGCGCGGGTAAACCGCCAAGGCGGCCAGGCCGATGCCGGAGATCATCCACATGGCCAGGGCCTTGTCCCACAGCGCCAGGCCGAACAGGAAGCACCCGGCCGCGAGGCACAGCAGACCTCCATCCTGGGCGAAGCGAAGCACCAGGAGCATGGCCGTGACGATCAGCAGGTGCTGGAGCGCCACCGGTCCCCAATCGAAGCAGGTGGTGAGGAGATAACAGGCGTCGGCGGCGAGCAATACGGTGCCGAGGGCGGCGGCGCGCGCTCCGGCGACGCGGCGCAGCAGAAAGTAGAAGGCGCAAAGGCTGCCCGCGCCGGCCAGCAGCATGGGCTCGCGCAGGGTCCAGACGCCGGTGCCGAAGCGGCCGAACAGGGGCTCATAGAGCCAGGTCTTGAGACAGCCCAGGTAACTCATGAGCATGATGGGCGGGTGCCATTGAAAGAAGGCGTAGTGGTAGATGGCGCCCAACGGGGAAAAGAGGGGCCAGGCGAAAAGCGACTCGTCGTCCTCAATGCCGATCAGCGGCAGGAAGGCCTGCCCAGCCAGCAGAAAGAAAAGGCATGCGGCGGCCAACAGAGCAAGTTCGCGCCATTTTACAGGGACCACGCCCAAGGTGTTTCGAGGTGACACGGAATGAACAAGCAATGGTAACACTGCTGGGCGTGCAGCCTTGCCGGCTGAATCTAATTGAAGAAAGGCCGAGCGGCACTCGCCGCGCAACGGCTCCCTAAAGCTGCCCCACGATGTGCAGGATCTCGTCCATCGAGGTGTGCGCCGCGGCGATCAGGGTACCGTCGAAGATGTGCGTTTCGAGGCCGATCTTGTGCTTGTAGCCGTCCCGCTCCAGGGCTTCGAAAATGGTCTTCCAGTCCTCTTTTTCAGGGCTCGACGGCATTACACCTTTGGCCTTGATCTGGATGTTGAGCGTGCGGTTCCTGGGCACGGCGTTGTAGCCGTCGGGAAACGCCGCTTCGCGCCCGTAGGCGTTGTGCGGGTCCCAGTTGCAGCCCACCCATTTGGAGGGAATCAGCTTCAGCACCGCCGCCAGCTCCGCCGCCGTTCCCACGTTCTGCGACATTTCGTTTTCGATCAGCAGGTACACCTTTTCGCGCTCGGCGGTGAGCGCCATTTCGCCAATTTGGTCGGCAATGCGCTGGAACTCGGCGGCCGGCTCTGCCACGCGGCTGCCGGTAAATACGCGCACTTTGTCGCAGCCCATGATCTGCGCGCAGCGGATGGCCTTGCCGAGATCTTCCATGCGGCGGTCCCAGCGGGCCTTTTCCGCCGCCAGGCGCTTGTCGCGCGCAGCCGGCTCCTCCGGCTTCTTCCGCGCCGGCTCCATCCCCGGCCAGGCAAACTTCAGCAGGCTGGTATTCACGAAGCTCACTTTGAGCCCTTCGTTAGTGAAAAGCACCGCGTCCACTTTGATTTCGGGCTCGGTGAGCGAGAAGTATTCTTTCCTCGTCCCGGCGGGGTTGCGGATCTCCACAAATTTCAGCCCGTACCCGTGGGCGAAGGCAATCGATTGGTCGGTGCTGTGCCCGATTTCGTCGGTGATGGCGCTGATCGAAAACTTGTCGATGTGGGTACGCGCCCACGCCCGCGTCGCGCACAGGGCGCCGGCGGCTATCAGTTCCCTGCGTGTCATGGAATGATTGTATTAGATATGAAGTGGAGCTGCGGAACCGGCCGGGGGATGGAAGCGGTGGAAGGCGACATTACGCGCATCGCGGTGGATGCCATTGTCAATGCGGCGAATTCGGCGCTGGCCGGCGGCGGCGGCGTGGACGGCGCCATCCATCGCGCCGGCGGCCCGGAAATCATGCGCGAGCTGGATGAGCTCCGCCGCGTGACCGGCGGCTGCCCAACGGGTTCCGCGGTGGCGACCGGCGCGGGCCGCCTGCCGGCGCGCTTCGTCTTCCACTCCGTCGGCCCGATCTACCGCGGCGGCGAACGGGGCGAGCCGGACTTGCTGGCTTCCTGCTACCGCACGTGTCTGAAGCTGGCCGAAGATCGCGGCCTATCGAGCCTCAGCTTCCCCGCCATCAGCACTGGCGTCTACGGCTACCCCATCCGGCCCGCCGCCGAAATCGCCGTGCGGGAAGTGAAGGCACACCTGGAAAAAGCCGATGCCAGCCTGCAGCGCGTAGTCTTCGTCCTTTTCAGCCGCTCAGATTACAAGGTATATGCGCGGCTTCTGGAGCGGCTGCCGTCAATCCATGCGGAATGAAACCACCAGCCGCCGAAACCCTATGCCTGACGTGGTATTATTCCTCAGCTAAAATATTGGTGAGGGGCCCACAAATGGGTTTAAGCACGGTCCAGGAAATCGAACGCGCCATAGGAGCGCTCATGCCGCAGGAGTTGGAAGAATTGTACTCATGGCTTGACCAACACTGCCCGCAGCCCATCGACACTCGCGTCCAGTCCGATCTTGTCGCGGGCCGTCTCGACAAGGCCATTCTCCTCGCTTTGGACGACGAAAGGAACGGTCGAGTCCAGCCGCTTTAGTGTTTTGGATGCGGCACCGCGCCACTGCCGGCTTTTGGAAGGAATACCGGGCGCTCCCGCAGGAAATCCGCAACCGGGCGGACGAAAGGTTTTCATTGCTGAAGGCCAACCAGCAGCACCATTCCCTGCAATTCAAGAAGCTGGGGGAGCGCCACGGTCAGGAAATCTGGTCGGCCCGCGTCACGTTAAACTATCGCGCCCTTGCAATCAAACGGACGGACGGATACCTGTGGTTTTGGATTGGTGGCCACGGCACCTACGATGCCCTGATCTCCTAAGATTCCGCCATGTTTCAAATAGGGTAAGTTTCGCATCATCCCCAGAAGGGTAAGGGCAAATGTGGCGCACGCACTTCTGCGTGCCGCGTCGAGACTCCGAGTTTCTGAAGTCGCCCCGGCGGTTTTCTGGTGCTGAGGAAAATAGACTGACCCAACTGACGGGGACCGGCGCGGGGAGCCAGGTGGGACAGACGATCGGTTTTCGTCGTCTGTCAGGCGCGGGCGACGTGTCGAGGCCTGACAGACGACGAAAAACGATCGTCTGTCCCGTCTGTCCCACCTCTGGGTCGCCGAAACTGGCTCAACTCAAATTCCACTTCCACGACTTCAGGAGTTCGGAGACTCATCTCGACGCCCGCTGCCACTCGGCACAGCGTCGAGTAGAGACTCGACGCGGCACGCAAAAGTGCGTGCGCCACGGCGACAGTTCCATGCCCTCAGTCCATTCGGAATGAAACCACCAGCCAGCGATCGCCGCGCTTCTCCACTTCGAAGTGGAACTCCGGACCGGAACCGAGATCGACGCTCTTCCTGGAAGCGCCGATTTGCTTCACGGTGAAAAACGGAATGCCGGACACGTTGGGTGGAATGCTCTGAACAATCTGCCTGGCCACCTCAGCCGATCCACAATAGGCGAGGACGGCCGGATAGTCTCCTGCCTGAGCGTATTGGATTGCCCTGGCCACAGGCAATAGGTCGGGGAGATTATAGTCGTTGCCCACGAGGCGCACGCGGTCTCCCGAGAGATCATAGGAGTTGGTGGCGCAGAGGCTCGGGCTATCCCACGTGTCGACCGCCGACCGCCAGCAATATGGCAAGCGGATGAGCGCCCCCTCGGTCCGAAGGCCCCGATTTGGGTCGGCGAGGTTCATTTCGCCCTCGATGCGGATGAGCCAGCTAAGCATGCCTGCATCCTGGAGGTTCCACTCATAGGCGGAGTAGGAAATACCCCCGCTCGGGCCGTTGCACCACGACGTATAAAACACGGCCAGAAAGCGTGGCCTGTTGGACGGACCTCGATGGAGGGGGAACAAGTCGAGACCGGCGCTCAATCCAGCGGCCATAGAGCGACGGCTGTCTGCCGCCGCGAGATCGTGCCATAGACTGACGGGCGTGTTCTCGTCGACCTCCGGGTGGGCAAAGTACGAAAACGTCGCCCAGTTACGAAATGTCATCTTCACCAGCAGCCCGGGCGGCAACTCGATCACTTTGAATTGGAAGCGTCTGTCTTCCGGCCAACCCTTATTGGCCTCCGCGCTTACGCCCTGCAGTTGTCGAAGCGCCGCCGTGGCACGTGAGGGCGCAGCGGACGGCGACGCGATGGGGCTCTCATTTAGCTTCGCAACCACCGCCTTATCCGCTTCATTGAAAATACGAAACTCGAGATCGCTCCGGCCGCTGAGATCCGGGTTCTGCCAGTCGCAAGGGTCGGCCGGTGCGGAGGCAATCTTCTTCAGAAGACTCTCGAAGGTCGGCAGCGGCTCGGGCGGCCGCTGGCCTTGGGCCGCTGCCCCGGCGGCCGCCAGCAACGCCAGCAGGAATCGCATGGACATCCTATTCACGGTACCAGCTCTCGATTACACTGTTAAAGGGGTACCAAGGCTTTGGCAGCCACCAGTTCCACTTCCGTGCCCGCCGATGGTACGTCTTCCGAGCGCTATGCCGGGCTCGACGCCGACAAGCTGATTCGCGCTTACCGCCTGATGCAGATGGCGCGCCGCCTGGACGATCGCGAAATCGTTCTCAAGCGCCAGAACCGGATTTTCTTCCAGATCTCCGGCGCGGGACACGAAGCCGTCCAGGTGGCCGCGGGCATGGTGCTCAAGCCCGGGCACGACTGGCTCTATCCTTATTATCGCGACCGCGCCCTGTGCCTGACGCTGGGCGTCACGCCTTACGAAATGTTGCAGCAGGCGCTGGGCGCGGCGGCCGATCCCGCATCCGGCGGGCGGCAGATGCCTTCTCACTGGAGCCATCCGCGCTGGAACATCGTCAGCGCCTCTTCTCCCACCGGCACGCAATTCCTGCAGGCGGCGGGCGCGGCCGAAGCCGGGCGTTTGCTCGACCCCAAGTCCGATTCGCTCACCGTCGTGACTTCCGGCGACGGCGCCACCAGCGAAGGCGAGTTCTGGGAATCGCTCAACATCGCCTGCCTGGGCCGGCTACCGCTGCTCTACCTGATCGAAGACAACGGCTACGCCATCTCCGTACCGGTGGAATTTCAAACCGCCGGAGGTAACGTCGCCAAGCTGGTGGCGGCGTTTCCGTCGCTGCACATCCTGGAAGTGGATGGGACAGATTTCCTGGCGTCCTACCGCACCATGCAGGACGCGGCCGAGTACTGCCGCGCCGGGCATGGACCGGCGCTGGTGCATGCCGGCGTGACGCGCCCCTATTCGCACTCGCTTTCCGACGACGAGCGCTTATACAAGACCGAAGCCGAGCGCCAGACCGAAGCCGCGCGCGATCCCGTGATTCGTTTTCCGCAATTCCTGGTGGCCGAGGGGATTCTCGACCGGCAGGCGCTGCAGCGCGTCACTCACGAAGTGGAAACCGAACTGCAAGACGCCGCGCATCGCGCCGGGCTGGACGACGCGCCCGCCGCCGATACCGCCATGCGGCACCTCTATTCGGAAAGCGTGGATCCCTGTTGCGACGAGTTCGCCTCCCCGCCGGCCTACCACGGCAGGCCGATGACCATGGTCGATCTGATCAATGCCACCCTGCACGAGGAAATGCGCCGCAATCCTGCCATGGTGGTGTTCGGCGAGGACGTGGCGGATGCCAGCCGGGAAGCCAACCTGGCCGAAGTGAAGGGCAAGGGCGGCGTCTTCAAAGCGACGCAGGGGTTGCAGCGGGAATTCGGTTCGGCGCGCGTCTTCAACAGCCCCATCGCCGAGGCCGCCATCGTGGGCCGCGCCATCGGCATGGCCACACGCGGGCTGAAGCCGGTGGCCGAGATTCAGTTCTTCGATTACATCTGGCCCGCCATGATGCAGCTTCGCGACGAACTGGCTACGCTACGCTGGCGCTCGGCCGGAGGGTGGAAATGCCCGGCGGTGATTCGTGTGCCTATCGGCGGGTATCTGAACGGCGGTGCGATTTATCATAGCCAGTCGGGCGAAGTCGCGTTCACGCATGTTCCGGGCTTGCGGGTGGTGATGCCGTCGAACGCTCTCGATGCCTGCGGCTTGCTGCGCACCGCCTTGCGCTGTGACGATCCGGTACTGTTCCTGGAGCACAAGCGCCTCTATCGCGAACCGTACAACCGGTCGCCCCATCCCGGCCGCGATTTTCTGATTCCGTTAGGGCGCGCGCGCGTGGTGAAGCCCGGCGCCAGCGCCACGCTCATAACTTACGGCGCATTGGTGCAGAAAGCGCTACTGGCGGCGACCCAGATCGAACGGCACCGTCCGGCCTGCAGCATCGAGATCGTCGACCTGCGCACCCTGGCTCCCTACGATTGGCCGGCGATCCGCCAGTCGGTCACGAAGACCAGCCGCGTGCTGATCGCTCACGAAGACGTTCTCTCGTTCGGATACGGCGCCGAAATCGCCGCCCGCATCGCCGACGAACTGTTCGACCACCTGGACGCTCCCGTACGCCGGGTGGGAGCGCTCGATACCTGGGTCGGCTACCATCCGCAACTGGAAGCCGCGATATTGCCGCAGACGGAAACGCTGGCGGCGGAGCTGGAGCGGTTGTTAGCGTATTGAAAGTCAGTAGTAGGTCAGAACCAGGACGCGGCTCTGGGCCGTGCAATCCACGCGGCCGCGGCGACAGCTAAGGTTTCAGGCAGCACCGATCTTGGCCGGCGAGCAACTCAGCCAGCCGGTTCCACACAGCCTTTTCTTGGGACGACTCGGCGGCGGCGGCGTGGCGCTTTGGGAATCCAACGATTAAGGCGTGTTGCGGATCGCCCTCGACAGGATCGAACGCCACGTCAAGGGAGTATCCATCGGCCGAGACCTCACGGACTCGCCCGACGTGCAGCGTGGCGGCTTCCTTCGTCGACGAAGCCAGCCGCTCCCGCAGGAGCGCGAGGACTCCGGGACGGACGATGGTCACCGACAGGCCCGCGTTGTCTTTTCCGTTCTTACGCGGAATGAAGGCGGCCTTCCGGACCACCCGCGGAACGGAATTTGTAAGCTGGTCGGGATCTACCGCCCTGGCCACGATCTCCGCGCAAGGGATCTGGGGCAATCCTGAACTCATGCGGCGCGAGAAGGAATGGAACTTGGGCCGTTAGAGACCCAGCGCAGCCATCCGAGGAGGCACTCAACGCTCGGGTCCTCCTCGACGGCATATTCGCGCTCAGCGGAACGATACAGGTACGGCGCTTCGTCATCGCCAGACGGAAACACCATCTCAGCGCTACGTCCGTCTTTATTCCAAAGAAGGCGGATGGCCCTGTCCGGATCGGCGCACACGTCGTTCGCCGGCATTTCAAAACCGAGGTCGCTCAGCCGGACCAGCGTATCGTGAGCGCGCACAGCGGCACGCTCATCGGGACGGCGCTCCGCATCCGCAACCAATGTGAGTCGGCTCACCTCGATGGCGGTGGTAGCAAGGGTCTTGAATTCCATGGAATCGCCCTGCGCGTCTTCCGACATTGCACTTTCTCCCATGGCTCAGATCTGTCCTCCTCAAGGTTACCAGTTCTGCCTCTCCCAAGCCCGGTCGCACACACGACTTGCGCGGCGGCCCCCGCAATCCACTTATAATCTCGGTATGTCCGAACACGCCATGTCGCGGCGCGCGCTGATCGGCGCGGCCACCACCGCTTTATCCTACTCGCGCATTTACGGCGCCAACCAGCGCCTCGGTCTGGGGCTTATCGGCTGCGGGGAGCGCGGCCGCTACGACATGTCCAATTTCGTCAAGACCGGCGACGTGGATGTGGTCGCTCTCTGCGATATCTGGCCCAAACAGTTCGAGGCCGCCGCCAAGGACGCGCCGTCGGCCAAGCGCTTCGGCCACCACCCCGATCTGCTGGCGATGAAGGAAGTGGACATCGCGCTGATTGCCACACCCGATCACTGGCACGTGCCCATCGCCATTGACGCGCTCAACGCCGGCAAGGACGTGTACGTGGAGAAACCGTTGACGCTGACGCCCGAAGAGGGTCCGGCGGTGGTGAAGGCGGCGCGCATCAATAGCCGCATCTGCCAGGTGGGCATGCAACAGCGCTCCGGCCAACATTACCTGCAGGCGAAGGCCGAGTATTTCGATACCGGCAAAATCGGCAAGCTCACCCTGGCCCGCACCTGGTGGCACGGCAACGGGTACCACCTGCGCAAGGCGCCCGATTCTCTGCGCGAGAAGCCGCAGGACCTCGATTGGGCGCGCTACCTGGGCCGGTTGAAATGGCGCGACTGGGACCCGCAGCAGTATTGGAACTGGCGCGCGTATCTCGATTTCGGCGGCGGCCAGGTGACCGATCTGTTCACCCATTGGATCGACGTGGTACACATGTTCACCGGGCAGGAGATCCCATTCGCGGCGGTGGCGCTGGGCGGCGTGTACAACTATAAAGACGGCCGCACCGCGCCCGACACCATCAACGTACTGCTGCAATACCCCTCCGAATTCACGGCCACTTTCGAGGCCACGCTGGCGCCCGGCATTAAGGGTGCGGCAGTCGAGTTCGCCGGCACCGAGGGGCGGTTGCTGATCGACCGGCAACACTACGAATTCCACCCCGCCAAGAAAGGCGCCGAGCCGACGATCGTCAAGGGCCGCGGCGAGTCAACCCTCGATACCGACCACGTAGCCAATTTCCTCGAGTGCGTGCGCTCCCGCAAATTGCCTAACGGGGACGTGCTCATCGGACACCGCTCGGCCCAGGCATCGCACCTCGGCAACATCGCCTACGTGCAGAAGCGGCGCCTGGATTTCGACCCGCAACGGGAAGAGATCCTGCCGTTCTAACGGCGGAGATCCCAGGACTGCGCGATTCCTCTTGACATCGCTTAACGCTGTAAAGTATGATGACATTGTTCACATGGGTGTGACGGAGCGCAAGGTCCGGGAAAAAGCGGCGCTGCGGCAGGAGATTCTTGCCGCGGCTCGGGAGTTGTTTGCCAAACACGGTTACGAGAGCGTTTCCATGCGTAAGATCGCCGAACGGATCGAATACTCGCCGACCACCATCTACCTGCATTTCCGCGACAAGGGCGAGCTGCTGAACGAGATCTGCACCGAGACTTTCCAATTGCTTTCGAAGAAGCTGGCCAAAGTTGTCGCCTCCGAAGGCGATCCGGTGGACCTGCTGCGGCGCGGTTTGCGGGTGTATGTGGATTTCGGGCTGAGCCACCCCAACCATTACCGCACCACGTTTATGACGCCGCACCAGCACCCGCCCCATACGGTCTCCCTCGACCAGAAGATTAACTTCGGAACCGGCGGGCAGGCGTTTCAGTATCTCCTCGATGCGGTGGGGCGGGTGATGGCCACCGGACCCACGCGCCAGACTGACGTCATGGCCACCAGCCAGGCGCTCTGGATGACCATCCACGGCGTGACCTCGCTGCTGATTACCAAGGAACTTGAATTTCCGTGGAGCGACAAAAACCTGCTGATCGATATCGCCATCGCCGGCGCGGTGAAGGGGTTGCTTCGATGAACGGCGCGCGGGGCGATTTTTTTTGGCCTAATGGTTAACGTCGTTACAAAAGTTACTGGTGTTTCGTTTCGATGAAAGGAATTGGGCATGGCTTCGCTGGCGGTTCGTAACCTGTTTCACGATCGCGTCCGGCTGGTAGTGACGCTCACCGGCATCATTTTCGCGGTGGTGCTGGTAGCGGTGCAGATCGGTCTGTTTCTCGGCTTTACCACCACCACTTCCAATTTGATCGATCACTCGGGCGCGGATTTCTGGGTGGTCTCGCGCGGGGTGGGATATCTGGAAGTGGCCACGCCGTTTTCGGAGAAGAATCTGTACCATGCCCGGGCTACGCCTGGAGTAGCGGTCGCCGAGAAATTCATCGTGCGATTCAGCATCTGGAAACAGGCCGATGGATCGCAGCACAATTGCGAGGTGGTGGGCTTCGATCCCGATAGCTCCATGGGCCGGCCGTGGAACGTGGTGGAAGGCGACGTGCGCAGCCTGAAGCTGCCGGATACCGTCATCGTCGACCGCTTTTACCAGTCGAAGCTGGGAGTGAGCCGGGTCGGGGACGCAGTCGAGATCCGCGGCGTGCGCGCCCGTGTGGTCGGATTCACCGAGGGCATTCGCACCTTCACCACCTCGCCGCTGGCTTTCACCTCCTTTAAGAGCGCGCAGCGCTACGGCCCGGTGGACCAGGATCAGACCACCTTCCTGCTCATCAAGGCAGCTCCGGGTTGGGACCTGGAGCGGGTGCGCGCGGGCCTGAAGGCTCGCCTGACGGATGTGGACGTGCTTACGACGCGGGAGTTCAGCGGCATGACTACGAATTACTGGATGTTCGGAACCGGGGCCGGCGTGACGGTAATTCTGGCGGCGGTGCTGGGGCTGCTGGTGGGGGTGGTGGTGGTGGCGCAGACGATTTACGCCGCCACCATCGATCACATCCGCGAGTTCGGCACGCTGAAAGCGATGGGCGCCACCAACGGCTACATCTACCGCATCATCCTGCAGCAGGCGGCGATCAGCGCGGCGATCGGTTACGGGGTGGGCATTGTGGTCGCCATACTGGCCGAACATTCCAGCCGCCATGGTGGGGCCAACATCGTGCTGCCGGTGCCGGTGCGCGCCGGTCTGTTTGGCCTGACGCTCGCGATGTGCGTTTCGGCGGCCATGGTGTCGATCAATAAAGTCACCAAGATCGATCCGGCGATGGTGTTCCGTGGCTAGGGTGAAATTATGCAGCCAATTATCGAAGTGAGAGAGCTGACCAAAACTTACGCCGAGGGCGCGGCGGCATCGCGTGCGCTCAACGGCGTCGATCTCAATATCTACCCGCGCCAGGTGACCCTGCTGATGGGGCCGTCGGGCAGCGGCAAGACCACGCTGGTCTCGATCATGGGCTGCATCCTGCGGCCGACTTCGGGCAGCGTCAAGCTGGCCGGCCGCGAAGTAACCCGCCTGAGTGAGAAGCAATTGCCCGCGGTACGGCTGCGGCACATCGGCTTCGTGTTTCAGGGCTTCAACCTCTTCCCCACGCTGACCGCGGTGGAGAACGTGGAAGTGGCGCTGGAATTGAAGCGGGTGCCTCGCCGCGAGCGGCGGATGCGGGCGGGGGCGCTGCTGGACCAAGTCGGCCTTGGCGACAAGCATCGCGTCTACCCGGCCGATCTGAGCGGCGGGCAGAAACAGCGTGTAGCCATCGCCCGCGCCCTTGCCGGCGATCCGGACGTCATTCTGGCCGACGAGCCAACCGCCGCCCTGGATAAAGACAGCGGGCGCACCGTGCTCGAAATGCTGCGCAGGCTGGCTCACGACAAAGATCGCGCGGTGGTGATCGTCACCCACGATAGCCGCACGCTCGATTACGCCGACCGCGTGGTCGATATCGAAGACGGCCGGATTGCCGCCGAGCGGGATACCGATGGAGAACCGTATCTGGTCGCACAAGAGGGAGGGTGGAAATGAAAAAACGCCTGATCGCAGCGACCGCGCTGCTGGTAGTGGGAGCGGCCACCATCGCCGCCGTGCTGCGCGCGCAGCGTTCCTCGCCGGCGGCGGCCGGAATCTCGCAAAGCGAAGGTCCGCGGAACGACGCCGCCACCAACGCGATTTGCGCGGCCGGCAAAGTGGAGCCGGTTTCCGAAGAAATCGAGATCGGCTCGGAAATCTCCGGCTCCCTGCGCTTGGTGCCGGTGGAGGAAGGGCAGCACCTTCGGAAGGGGCAGACGATCGCCGTGGTGGATAACGGCGACTACGCCGCCCGCGTGGCGGAAGCGCGCGCCACGATTGCGGTGCGTCAGGCGGCTCTCGACCGAGTCGTCAACGGCGCGCGGGAACAGGAGCGCAGAGAGGCCGAGGCCGCCGTCGCCGAAGCCCGCGCCGTGGTGGAAAACGCCCGCGCCGAACAGGCTCGCAAACACTCGCTGTTTTCGACCGGCGATATCTCGCGTTCCGATTGGGAAAACGCCGACCGCGAATATCGCGTGGCCGAAGCGCGGCTAGCCGAAGCTCTGGCCCATTTTCAATTCCTGGACGCGCCCGCCCGCGCCGACGAACGCGACCGCGCCGCCGCCGATCTCGCGCTGGCTCGCGCCCAGCTCGCCGAGTCCGAAGCGCTGCTCGAAAAGACCACTATCCGCGCGCCCTTCGACGGCACCGTGCTGAAGCGCCTGCGCAAGGCCGGCGAAAGCGTCTCCGACAAGGGAGATACGCCCATCGTCCGCTTTGGCGACAACTCCCGCCTGCGGGTGCGCGTCGACGTGGACGAAACCGATGTGGCGCGCGTGGCCGTGGGCGAGCGCGCCTATTTCACCGCGCAGGCTTTCGGCCAGCAGCGTTTCTGGGGCACCGTCACCCGGCTCGGCCAGTCGCTCGGCAAGAAGAATATCGATACCGGCGATCCGGCCGAAAAAACCGATACCAAGGTGCTCGAAACCCTGGTCGACCTGGACGGCCATCCGCCGCTGCCCTCCGGCCTGCGCGTGGATTCGTTCCTGCTGGGCGGGAGGTAAAACATGCGGCGCGTAATACGTTTTTTGTTGTGGAGCGGAGTCGCGCTTGCGTCCGCGTTGGCCGCCGATGGGGACCCATCCGCCGGCGCGGGCTCGATCGCTCCGGTACGCATCGGCATCGGACCGGCACGCCGGTCGCTGACTCTGAATCAAGCCATCGAACTGGCCATGGGCAACAACCTGGATATCGCCATCGAGCGCACCAATGTGGATAGCGCCACGGAGGCCATCGAGTCCGCTCGCGGCGCGTTCGATCCCGTGCTGCAATGGAAGCCGGGGCTGGATAACACCCAGACTCCCACGCCGTCGCTGATCGACAGCACCACCGGTGTGGTCACCCAACACAGCGCCGGGCAAACCTTCGCGCTGCATGAATCGTCGCCGTGGAGCGGCCTCACGTTCGACGCCAGCTTCGACGACCACCGGCTGACGCTGGGCAGTCCGTTTGTAGCGCTCAACCCGTTCTATGTCTCGCAATTGACGTTCGGCATCACGCAACCCCTGCTGCGCGGCCGTGGAACCGACGCCGCGCGCGCCCTGGTGACCATCCGCAGCCGCCAGCGGGACGTCTCGGCGGCGGAGCTCGAGGCGCGGGCCATCGACGTCGCCGCGCGCACGGCCGCCGCGTATTGGGACCTGGTGGCATTGCGACGGCAGGGCGAGGTGAATGCCGAAGCCGTCGATCTGGCTCGCACGCAACTGGAGCGGGACCGGCGGCGAATTGCGGCCGGCTCGCTGGCCGCGGTGGAGCTTTCGGCTTCCGAGGCCGAACTGGAAAAGCGGCTCGACGATTGGTACCAGACCTCGGGCGCCATCACGGAGCAGGAAAACGCGCTAAAGACGCTGCTGGCGCGCGACCGTCGCGATCCGCTCTGGGCAGTCGCCATCGAGCCGTCGGAAGACGCCGCCGCCGAGCCCGAAGCGGTTCGGCTGGACGATGCCGTGCAGGAAGCCCTGCGCCGCCGTCCCGAGCTGCGCGAGGTGGATTCGCAACTGGCGGCCAATCGAATCGAGACGCGCCAGAACGCCGATTCGATCAAGCCGCAGGTGAACCTGGTGGCCAGCTATTCGCTATGCGGCTTGGCGGGAACTACCCATGCCCTGCCGCCTTCGCTGGCCGCTTTGGGTGTCGAGAGCGCGCTGCCGGCTTCGGCTTCCGGCGGCGCCGGAGCGTCGCTCGCGAGCCTCTTCGCGGGCGATTATCGGAGCGTACAGGTGGGACTGGAAATCAGCTTCACCGCCCGCAACCGCGCCGCGCGGGCCAATCTGGCGGACGATGCCATCGCGCGCAAGCGCCTGGAGCTGATGCGTGCGCGCGCCGAACAGGCGGTTGCGGCCGAAGTGCGCAACGCGCTCGAGGCGCTCGATACCGCTCGCCAGCGCGTGCGCGCATCCGGCGCCGCCGCTCAATCCGCCCGCGAAAAACTGGAAAGCGAAAGCCGCCTGTTCGCCACCGGCGAATCCACCAATTTTCTGGTGCTGACGCGCCAGAACGAATATTCCGACGCCCGCCGCCGCCAGGTGGAAGCCCAGGCCGCGCTGGCCAAAGCCGTGGCCCAATATCAAACCGCGACAGCCACCATCCTGAGCGAGAGACAGATTCGCGTAGCCCATTAGGACAGGCCAGGGTAGAAGGTATTGCGGGCGGGGCGCCCCACGGTCGGGTGTTATCGCTTACCATGGGGAGTCATGAGACCAAGCCGTTCGTGGAGTGCCTTGTTGGCATGCCTGTTGGCATCGGCCGCGCTGGCCCAAGTGCCAACGAAAACGCCGCCGCCCAAGAAAGGAAACCCTGCAGTGACTCAGCCGTATGGAAAAATGCCCGATGGAACGCCCGTGGATGTTTACGTTCTGAAGAACGCCCACGGCATGGAAGCCCACATTCTGACCTACGGCGGCGCGGTGGCGTCGCTGACGGCGCCGGACCGTAAGGGCGCGTTCGCCGACGTAGTCCTCGGAATGGACACCCTCGATGGCTATATGCACCAGAGCGTGTTTTTCGGCGCGTTGATCGGCCGTTACGGCAATCGAATCGCCCACGGCAAATTTCCGCTGGACGGCAAAACGTACACGCTGCCGAACAATGACGGCCCCAACACTCTACACGGCGGGCCGCAGGGGTTCGATAAGAAAGTATGGAAAGCCAGACCCGTGAGTGGCGCGAGCGCCATCGAACTTACCTACGTGAGCCAGGACGGCGAGGAAGGTTTCCCAGGGACGCTTTCGGCCAAAGTGACCTATACACTCACGGACAACAATGAACTGCGCATCGAGTATTGGGCGACCACCGACAAGCCGACCGTGATCAACCTGACCAATCATTCTTACTTCAACCTGGCGGGAGCGGGCAGCGGCACCGTCCTGAAACACCAGGTGACCCTTCTGGCCGACCGCTTCACCCCGATAGACTCGACCTTGATCCCCACCGGCGAACTGCGGCCGGTGAAAGGCACGCCATTCGACTTTACCAAGTCCACCGCCATTGGAGCGCGCATCGACCAGAAGGACGAGCAACTGGGTTTTGGCATGGGCTACGACCACAACTGGGTGCTGAACCGCTCGCAGGCGGGATTGGTGAAAGCGGCTGAAGTGTACGAGCCGACTTCCGGGCGCGTGCTCGAAGTGCTCACCACCCAGCCTGGCTTGCAGTTCTACACCGGCAATTTCCTGGACGGCAAGGTGAAAGGCAAAGGCCGTATTGCCTATGGCCGCCGCGACGCCTTCTGCATGGAAACCCAGCATTTCCCGGATTCGCCCAATCATCCGGCGTTTCCTTCGACCACGCTGCTGCCCGGCGCGACGTATCACGCCATCACGGTGTACCGGTTCTCGGCGCGCTAGCACCGAGGCAGGCCGAGCCTCCGGGCCCGTCTTCCAAACCTGCTGGAGATCGCGATCGTGGGGCAGGCGCTTTCACCCGCCAAGCGCTACGGTGCGCTTTGCATGCTGCGTTGACCCACCCGCAGCAGTCCCATCTGCGCCCACGTATCGGACCTGTCGATAGACAAGGCATAGCGATACTCCCGCTTGGCGGCGGCCAATTGGTCGGTCTTCTCGTACCACAGGGCCAGCGAGCCGTGCGCGCTCCCGGAACCCGGCGAGAGGTGGACGGATTTTTGGAGCGCCTGGCCGGCAGCTTCCGTGTTTCCCATTTTGCCGTAAAGTAAGCCGATCCATTCGTAGATCTGCGAAGTGGTCCAGAGTTTTCGAGCCCGCTCGAACCGGTCCATGGCGGCGGGGTACTGCTCCAGACAGACCAAAACTCTGCCCCATGCGGCATTGACGTAATAGTTGTTCGGCGCTCTCCGTTCCGCCCGCTCGAGGTACGGTGTCGCCGCGGCGCACCGGTTCTGTTGAATCAGAACGCCGGTTATATTCAAGAGCGGGCGCGGATTGTCAACGGACTGCGCCGCCGCGGCTTCTTCCAGCTTGTCCGGATCGCCCCACAACTGGTTACGGTCGTAACATAACCTGCCGTAGAACAGCGCCATTGCCGCCAATATGGACCACGCAATCTTCGGGGACGGGCGAAGTCGCGCCCACGCTTCGCAACCAACCAGAATCAGACCCACGAGCGGCAGGTACATGCGGCGCTCCACCAAGGCATCGTCCAGCGGAACCACCGATGAGGTCGGCGCCAGCCAGATCAGGAACGTCAGGAAGCCGAAGGCAGCCACGGGAAAGCGGCGGCGCCAGACTCCCGCCGTCACGATGAGCGCCAGCAGCACAATCAGATAGACGATGGCATAGTGCTCGGTGATGGTTCGCGAGGCGGGGTAGTCGTGATCGAGGGACTGCCGGATGGGACAGATTGTCATCCAAATGTAAGTAAAGATCGCGCGGGCCTCGGTAAATGCGTACTGATACCAGCGAAAAGTGGGTACGGAAAACCCCGCGGTCGACGACTCGCTCAACACCCGCCAAACTACGACTCCGGCCCACGCAACGCCCGGCAACATCAACACATACAACCGCCAGTTAGCCTTGATTTGGCTAACCGAATATTCCGGGTCCCAGAACCAATCGGTAAGTAATAGAATCGCGGCCAGACTTACGGCATTTTCCTTTGTGCGCACTCCGATAGCGAAAAGCACTAATACCACGCAAGCTTCCTTCCAGGAAATCGCATCGTTGCGCCTGTACAAGAAAAAGACGTAGGCGAGGAGCAGGAACAGCGCCGCCAGGCTTTCGGAACGGCCGGCGACATAACTGACCGATTCGGTCTGGAGCGGGTGAATCATGAAGAAGCATGCACCAACGATTGCCGCCGTTCGAGCCTTGCGCTCTGTCCACCCCGCTTTCCCCAGTAACCGTGCCAGTACCAGACCCACCAGTACCGTGTTGACGGCGTGAATCAAAAGATTGACGAAATGAAAACTGTAGGGCCCCGCGCCCCACAGGCGATAGTTCATCCAGTAAGAGATCATCAATGCCGGACGAAGGGCGATGGGCCATGCGCGGAGAGGATAGTCGCGGAGGGGGAGAGCGAAGGGAAGCGACATGTCGTCGAAGACAAACCGGCCGTTCAGAGCGGGCCAGTACAACACGAGAATTACAAGGAAAGCGGCCAGGCAGGCGAGGGCGGTAAGTCCCAAGGGCTTGGACTGAGTTCCGGCGGTAGATCCTGTGGCCGGCCGGCGAGTGTTGTTTTTGACAGTCTTCGTCTTCACTCTGACAGCGCCGGGCTTCCCGACTGTCGTTTAAGGTAGCAGAGCCGCCTGATTTGTTCAATTCCTTGGTGTCTGGAATCGCACTGCCACGGGGCTGCCGTTCAGGCGCCACGGCGCGCATCGGAGGGAAAGCTGACCGCTAATTGCCGAGCGCCGTGCTGCATTTAACGGCTCAGATCCTGGTCTTTGACGATATCGGAGAGTTGCTTACGGACGTAGACGAACGTTCGCCGGTGATTGGAGTGGCTATCCCCTGACAGGCTCTTAGACCCGCTCCAGGGCTGCGCTTAAGTCGTCGATCAGGTCGTCCAGGTCTTCCAACCCTACCGAAATGCGGATCAAATTGGGCGAGAGTCCCATGCGCTCGCGAACCTCGGCGGGGACGGAGGCATGTGTCATACTGACCGGGTGTTCGATGAGCGACTCGACTCCGCCCAGCGACTCGGCCAGGGTGAAGATGCGCACGCCGGCCAGCATCTGAAATGCGGCCTCCTGTCCTCCTCGAACGCGAAATGAGAAGGTTCCTCCATAGCCGCGCATCTGTTCGAGGGCCAGCCCGTGCTGGGGATGCGACGGGAGGCCGGGGTGCAGCACGGACTCGATTTTCGGGTGGCGGCTGAGCCATTGGGCCACGGCCAGGCCATTGCGGTTGTGCTCTTCCATCCGCAGCGCCAGCGTTTTGATGCCCCGCAGCACCAGGAAACAGTCTTGCGGCCCGGCGCAGGTGCCCAGAGCGTTTTGCAGAAAGCCGATGCGCTCGGCCAGGTCCGCACGATTCACCATGGCCGCGCCGCCGACTACGTCGGAATGGCCGTTGATGTATTTGGTGGTGGAGTGGACCACGATGTCGATTCCGAATTCGAGCGGGCGCTGAAAATAGGGCGAGAGAAACGTGTTATCGCAAATGGCCAGGGCGCCGTGCCGGTGAGCCGCATCCGCGGTTTGCTTCAAATCCACCAGGTTCATCAAGGGATTGGTGGGCGACTCGATCCACACCGCCGCGGCCCCTTCCGCCAGCGCGGCTTCGAGAACATCCCTGTCACGCAGGTCGATGTAACGGGCGCGTATTCCCTTGCTCCGGAAGGCGGTTTCGAACAGCCGATAGGTGCCGCCGTACAGGTCGTTATGCACCAGGATGGTATCGCCCGACTGGAATAACATCACCAGCGTGGTTTCGGCCGCCATGCCGGTGCCGAATGCGAATCCGGCGGCGCCGCCTTCGAGCGCGGCCAGGCACTCTTCGAGCGCCTTGCGGGTGGGATTGCCGCTGCGGGAGTAGTCGAAGGCGCCGGGCTGGCCGACGGCGCGGAAGGCGAACGTGGAGGTCTGGTAAATGGGGGTCATCACGGCGCCCTGGTGGTCGAGGCTGCGATGGCCGGCGTGGATGGATAGAGTTTTGAAATTCATCGGAGGAAAAGCCGGTTGACAGACACCGGCCGCTATAGAATATAACGGCTCAGGTCCTGGTCCTTGACGATATCGGAAAGCTGCTTGCGGACATAGACGGAATCGACCTTGACGCTTTTCTTTTTCAGGTCGGGGCCTTCGAAGGAAATCTCTTCCAGCAGTTTTTCCATGATGGTGTGGAGGCGGCGGGCGCCGATATTTTCCGACGACTGGTTCACCTGGGCGGCGAAGCGGGCTACTTCCTCGAGCGCATCGTCGGTGAGCGTGAGCTTGATGCCTTCGGTTTCGAGCAGGGCGGTGTATTGCTTCGACAGGGCGTTCTTGGGCTCCTTCAAAATGCGAATGAAGTCCTCCACGGTGAGCGATTTGAGCTCGACGCGAATGGGAAATCGGCCCTGCAGCTCCGGGATCATATCGCTGGGCTTGGAGACGTGGAAGGCGCCGGCGGCGATGAACAGAATATGGTCGGTGCGCAGGAAGCCGTGGCGGGTATTGACGGTGGTGCCTTCGACGATGGGCAGGATGTCGCGCTGCACGCCCTCGCGGCTCACGTCCGGCCCGTGACCGGCTTCGCGGCCGGCGATTTTGTCGATCTCGTCCAGAAAAATGATGCCATTCGATTCCACGCGTTCGAGAGCCTGGCGTGTCACCTGATCCATATCGATCAGCTTCTGCTCTTCTTCCTGCACCAGGTAATCGAGCGCTTCGGCCACGCGCATTTTACGGCGGCGGGTTTTCTGGTTGAACAGATTGGGCAGCATGTCCTTCAGATTGATGCCCATCTCTTCGATGCCGGCGTTGGTGGTAATTTCGAACGAAGGGCCGCGGTCCTTGACGTCGATCTCGACCAATCGCTCGTCCAGCTTGCCTTCCCGCAGGCGCTCGCGCAATTTTTCGCGGGTGCGGTCGACGCTCTCGCTCGGCTCGGGCTGGGGCGGCATGAGCAGATCCAGCAGGCGCTCCTCGGCATTCAGTTCGGCGCGGTCGGCCACTTCGTCCAGCCGCTCCTCGCGCACCATGTCGATGGCGATGTCGACCAGATCGCGAATCATGGATTCCACGTCGCGGCCCACGTAACCGACCTCGGTGAATTTGCTGGCTTCCACCTTCAGAAACGGCGAATTGGAAAGTTTGGCCAGGCGGCGCGCCAACTCGGTTTTGCCCACGCCGGTGGGGCCGATCATGAGAATATTCTTGGGCATCACCTCTTCGGCCATCTCGGGCGCCAGTTTCTGGCGGCGGATGCGATTGCGCAAGGCGATGGCGACGGCGCGTTTGGCTTCGGACTGGCCGATGACGTGTTTGTCCAGCTCTCGAACAATTTCGCGCGGTGTCAGCTCGTCGAGGAGCGGCGCTTCATCGTCCGATTGGCCCGGCAGATAGATAACCATGGCTACTCGAGCTCCTCGAAGGTGAAATTCTCGTTGGTATAAATGCAGATCTTGCCGGCGATTTTCATGGACTGTTCGGCGATGTGGCGGGCGCTCAGCTTGGTGTTCTGCATGAGGGCGGTGGCGGCGGAGAGGGCGAAGGGACCGCCGGAACCGATGGCGGCGATGCCTTCGTCGGGCTCGATGACGTCGCCGTTGCCGCTCACCAGGTACGTGCTGCCGGCATCGGCCACCAGCAGCAGGGCTTCCAGGTGACGCAGCGCCCGGTCCGTGCGCCATTCCTTGGCCAGTTCCACGACCGAGCGCGCCAGGTTGCCGTTAAACTGTTCGAGCTTGGTTTCGAAGCGGGAGAAGAGCGCGAAGGCATCCGCCGTGGAGCCGGCGAAACCAGCCAGGATCTTATCGTTATAAAGGCGTCGGATCTTGCGCGCCGAAGCCTTGATGACTTCCGAGCCCAACGTCACCTGCCCGTCGCCCGCCATCACCACCTTATTATCGCGGCGCACGCAAAGCACCGTGGTAGACCTTATCTTAGTTGTCATTGATTGAGCAACCTCATTTTAGCGCAGGGCTTCCGGCGGCGAAGTTTGGCGTGGCCACGGGGCGCTTTACCGATCTGGCGTTTCGCAGTTCCCGCGTCTGCAACCGCTCCCTCACGGTCGCGGCTCGGTGACGAGCGCCGCGTGTTTTCAGTCACCTACCGAGCCGCGACCGCCAGGGAGCGGATTTCTGCGGATCGGTTAAGCACCCTGGGCCATGGGCCAGGCGCGCGTCGAGATTTCATTTGCTGCGCTTGCGGACGCCATGGAAGAAAACGGCCAGCGGGATGCATACCAGCGGCAAATACCCGAGCAGGCGAAAGTTGTCGGCATAAGCCAGCAGAGACGCCTGCTGCTGCACCATGCGGTACAGCGTTCCCAAGGCCATTTGATGAGCCGTGTAGGCGTCCGCCCCTCCCAGATAGAACTTTGTCTCGAGGCCATGGAGCATCCTGGTCACGGTGGAGTCTTCCGCCGTCACGTTCGCCCCCAGGTAATGTTGATGGGTTTGAGCGCCGCGCACCAGGAAGGTGGTGACGGTTGCGATGCCGACGCTGCCTCCGATGTTGCGCATTAAGTTGTAGATGCCTGCCGCATTACCGATTTCCTCCTTGCGCAGCCTGCCCATGGTCATGGTGGTAAGAGGGACGAAAATGAAGCCGCCGGCAAAACCGTTGATTACGTTCGGCAGGGCGACCGAAGCCATGGAAATGTCGAGATTGACGCGGCTGAGCAGCAAAGCCGAGTAGCCGAGGATGCCGAAGCCGCAGGCCAGCAGCAGGCGGCCATCCACGTAATTGACCAGCGTCCCCACCACGATCATCGAAAGTATCGAGCCAATGCCGCGTGGGCTGACCGCCAGGCCGCTGGCCAGCGCCGGATACCCCATCAGGGTCTGTAGAAACAAAGGCAACAAGGCGGTGACGCCATACAGCACGAACCCGTAGATGCCGGTGATGATGGTACCGACGCGGAAATTGCGGTTGGCGAAGATGCGCAACTGCACGATCGGCTCCCGATTGGTGAATTCGCGGAAGACAAAGCCGAACAGCGCGATGGCGGAAGCGGCGGCGGTCCAGCGTATCCAGACCGCTCCAAACCAGTCCGCCTCCTGTCCCTTGTCCAGCAGCAATTGCAATGTGCCCAGCCAGACGGCCATCAAGCCGAAGCCGAGATAATCGATGGCCCCTCGAAACGCCTGCCTGATATAGGGAGGGTCTTCGACGAACGTCTTGACCATGAGCAGGGCCACACAGCCGACCGGAAGATTGATGTAGAAAATCCAGCGCCAGGAATAGCTATCGGTGATCCACCCTCCCAAAGTCGGGCCGATGACGGGGGCCACCACCACCCCGACCCCATACACAGCCATCGCCGTGCCGTGCTGGCGGGGCGGAAAGCTTTCGAGCAAAATCGACTGGGCCAGGGGCTGCATGCCGCCGCCGCCGACGCCCTGCAGGATGCGGGCGACGATCAGCATCGGCATGTTGACGGCAATGCCGCACAGCAGCGACGCGCCGGCGAACACCAGGATGGAAATCATCAACAGACGTTTGCGCCCGATCCGCCGAGTGATCCATCCGGCGGCGGGAAGCATGATGGCGTTGGAAACCAGATAGCTGGTCAGCACCCAGGTGGATTCGTCGGTGGAAGCCGAGAGGTTCCCGGCGATGTGCGGCAAGGCGACGTTGGCCACCGAGGAATCGAGCACGACCATGAAGGTCGAGAGCATGACCGATACCGCGATCATCCACGGGTTGGCGGAGGGCGTCCACTCCGCCGGTTCCACCGCGGTATTCGGCGGCGCGCCGCCGGTCGGGCTCATCCGGCGGAATTCCCCCGCGCCGCCGTCCGATTCTTTTGGCGGATGACCATACAGTCATTATAATATATTGAGTAGTCATCAAGGCGTGGCGCGGGCGCTTAACTGATCTTGGGGAAATCCGTTCTGTCAACCGCTCCCTTGCGGTCGCGGCTCGGAAAGTGATTGAAAACACGCGACACTCGTTACCGAGCCGCGACCGCGAGGGAGCGGTTGACGCGCCTAAACAAATCCCCAGATCGGTTAAGCACCCGCGAAGCCCCGGCGAGCGGGAGCGTGTAGGACCCGGAGATTCGATGAAGACCAAACAGAAAATGGTGTCCGAATTTCGCCGAGCGGAAATCGTCGATGCCGCGCGATCGGTATTCGCGCGCAAGGGATTTGCCGGCGGGATCGTGGATGAGATCGCCAACGAGGCGGGAATCGCAAAGGGAACCGTCTACCTCTACTTCCGGTCCAAAAAGGAGATCTATCGAGCCGTTCTGGACCGGGATATGGAGTTTTCGAAAAAGGGCACGCTGGAACGGATGGATGCGGCCGGCAATCTGAAGGATAAAATCCGGGCGTTCACGCTGGCCCGGCTCGAAAACGCGGAGGCCAAGAAAGAATTCTTTCGGATCATGGACGCCGAATTCGGGAGCGTGTCTTTCACCCGAAGCCAGTACCGCGACTGGCTCCGCGAACCCGTGCTGCGATTGGCCTCGGCCATCGAGGACGCGGCGCGGCGGGGCGAGATTCGGCCGGTACCCTCCGAAAAGATTGCATGGCTTGTCGCCGATATGACCAGGGGAACGATTCGGCGAAGGCTGTTAGGACGAAGCGATACGCCGCCAGGCGAGGACGCGGAGCTTCTGGTCGGCTTCACTTGGGCAGCCCTGGCGGCCGAGTGAGGGCGGGGAAGCGAACGCAGCTGAGACGCCAGTTCGATGCGCAGCAACAGTCGGGCTGCTAGTGGAGATCGAGCAACTTCAACTGCACGGGGAACGCAAGAATTCAGCAGACGCCGGGCGGAATGCCATTTCACTTGAACTTAAGCGAGACGGGAGCGGACGGAACGTTTTCTAAGAATTTCGTATCGCTGAAAACGTTCCGTCTGTCCCCGCGTTCCCGTCCCCGCGTTCCGCCCGTCTCCGGGCCGCGCTGGGCAGCAGAAGTCGAGACGGCGATGACACGGCCAGGTGGAATGATTCCTGCTGGCCGACGAACCGCTCGTTAGATCCCGGCCCGCGCACCTCGGCGGACACGGCGTTACGACGAAACATCGCGCGGGTGCGCATCAGAGCTATGCTCGGACTATGTCCCTTGAATCCGAGCCCGGCTCGCCGCTTGGCATTCAGCCGCGGAAGATGCTAAAGCCAAATACGGCGAAATCGGCAGAACTACAAATTATCATCTGGTTCCTTGAAGCCGGATGGGAGCTCTTCACCCCGGTCGCGGACCTCTATGGTACCGATGTCGTCGTCCGCCATCCAGTGACAAGGGAACTGCTGGCAATTCAAGTGAAGCATAAACAACCGGGCTCGCTTAATGAGGGTGAACTCCTAAGGACTTGGGCGGAGCCATCATTCGACTATCTGGTGTTTTTCGTTCCGGCAAGACTGCGCGGCTTGGTTGTCCCACGCGAAAAACTAAGGAAGGCAGGGAAGATGTTCATTTTTTATTCACGAGACGAAGAGGGCTATGCCCGTGGAGCAGTCCGGCCGCTTTTCAAAGAGTACGCATTCGAGCTTGGTTCTGTCGCCGCAGATGCCCGTGCCGTCACATTCGTCGACTTCTTCTCAAAGGTCCACGCTCTGAGCAGGTCTATCGAAACTACCGTGTAGCGTTACGCGCCGCCCGTCAACTTGACAGAAAACGCCCATCCAGTGGAAGTGCGCCCCAAGACTCCCAGGAGCTCCCACTGTGAGAAGTTCGAGTTGCCGAAACCGCGACAGAGATCGTGACTGCGGCACTGCGCGGGCGAAAGCGCCTGCTCCACGGGAGCAGCCGGGCGCAGGGCAGACCACAAGAAACGATGGTCTACCCACCCGGGGGTCGCACGACGGTGGCGGCGGGCTTTCGCCGGCGGCGAACCGGCCGCCTTGGTCGGCGGCGGGTGGGTCTATCTCTTTGTCGTATAGCGGCTGGCCGACTTGGTCGGGGAAGAGCCCCAGCGGCCGTTTCGATTGCGCGCCACGATCCGTGCGGACCAGGAAACTTTCCGGAACGATTCGTCTAGTCGGCGGACGTGGAATGGGGGGATTGTCCCAACGCAAAACAAGGTGGACTGCGGATTTCACGCCATCCGTTTGGCGCGCTTCCCGCGCAGCGACCCTTTCCGGGCAGGATTCTCTCCGAGCATGTCGCGCCCTGTCGGCTTGCCCGGCTTACGGTGGCGGGTTCCAAACCTACTCGGACTTTCGTACCGGCCGGCCGCTTCGGCCGCCGCCTCCACCACGAACAGATTCAGGCTTACGCCTTCCTTCTTCGCGCGGGCCGCAATCTGCGCGTGCATGGTTTTCGACATGCGTACGCGGAACGTGCCGCTGTAGGCTTGGCCAGAACTGGGCTTCGGCAGTGGCTCGCCATCCTGCAAATAGCACATCAGGCTGCCTTCCAGGGCATCTCGGCCATTGGTAATGGCCTCTTCGACGGTTTCGCCATCAGACTGGCACAGTGGTACATCCGGGTATTCCACCAGATAGCCGCCCCCGTCTTCGGCCGTCAGCTTCCGTACCGTGAACGGGTAGACGTCCAGGTCCAGTTCCCCTTGTTTCTTCATCCTTGCGTATCCTTTCGGCCCGCCAGCTTGGCATCCAACAGTTCGACAAATTGCCGAACGTAGACCGACTTGATGGGCCGGTGAGCGGGCACTGGCAGGTACCCTGGGTCGAACGTGAAAAATACATGGCTGGTACCATTTTGCCGGTAAGCGATACCGTAGTACTTGGCGAGTGTTTGAAGATCCTCAATGCGCCAGTTCTTGGCGTTCTTTCGCATGCTTGCGAGGATCTTCTTGGCGCTTGCCATACCCAATCATGGTACCGAATATGGGGCCACAGGGCAACGGGAAGGGCCGCCGCATTTACCCGAATGCCCGTTCCATAAAACGGACCGCGCGCCAACTGAAGCTTGGGCAGCGCTCGCAACTTTGGCGAAGAATGCCCTTATCTCGTAGAAGTGCGCCCCAAGATTCCCAGGAAGTCCCACCGTGAGAAGTACGAGCTGCCGAAACCGCGACAGAGATCGTGACTGCGGCACTGCGCAGGCGAAAGCGCCTGCCCCAGGAGAGCAGCCGGGTGTAGGGCACAAGATGCGATGGCCTGCCCCACGGGGGTAGTATCAGCCGCGTTCCTGAATCATGACGAGGCGTTTGCGCAGGAGGGAACGAATGGCTCCCAGGACGGCCGGCTCGGGCGCATCGAATTGCCGGCAGAACCGGAGTAATTCCGGCGCGGCGAAGCGGCCCTCCATGGCGGCCAGGAACTGCCGCTCCAGTGGGTCCAACTCGTGTTCGATCTCTAGCGCCTGGCCGAGCCGTCTGGCCTTGGCCTTGGGGGCGATTGCAGCGCCTAATACGCTCGCATCGAGGATTGCGACGGGGCCGGCGCGAAGCAGCCCGTTTTCTTCGATAGGGCGGCGGATGTCCGGGGTTCGGGCCAGCCGCTCAGCACGGAATGCATCCTCGATTTCGTCGCCGGCGGCGCGCCGCGGGGGCGGCGACTGGTCGATGCGATCCCAGGGCGGGCCGCAGTCTGGGGAGCTCCACTGGAACGCGACCAGCACGGTGACGACTCGCGCATAACCCTGTGCCCGGAGATTCGCCGCCCACGCGCCGGCCGAATCGAGGAACGAGGCATAGTCGGCGCCCTTGGCATGGCCGGCGGCGTATTGGGCGGCGCTGTGGGTGGCCACGCGCAGCACGTGGATGTCCATGGGCGCGCCGCCAAGCCATTGGCGCAAGCGGCCGGCGATGGATTCGCCGTCGCGTTCGCCAAGCTCGGTGACCATCTGGGCCATGCCGCCGGGCGCCAGAAGACGTGGCAAACCGGCCACGATGCGCCGCTGAACGTCCTCTCCCGAGCGGCCGCCGTCGCGAAACCGGAGGGTATCGAGGGGCGAGGGAACAAACGGAGGATTGGCGGTGATCAGATCGAAGCGTTCCTCGCCGACCGGTTCGAACAGGTCGCCCTCGACGGCCTCCAGATTGGCGACGCCCAGGGCGCGCGCGTTGAAGCGGGTGCAACCGACGGCGCGTGGGTTGATGTCCACGGCGCACACGCGCCGCGCGTGAGAGGCGGCCAGCAGGGCTTGAACGCCGGAGCCGGTACAAAGGTCAAGGGCCGAGCCGACTGGCCGGCGAAAAGTGGCGCGCGCCAGATAGCGGCTGTCGAAGCCCGGCGCCATGACCTGATCGGAGGCGACGGTGGCGTGGCCGGGATGGGGAAGCTCGGGCCAGGCGTGATCGGCGAAAATCAACCGCCGGCCGACGGGAACCAGGGACGCCCGCGCTCGCGCGAGACCGGTTTCATCGGTTTCAAGCAGCCCCGTTCGGAGCAGTACCTCGCGGCTGGAAGCGGGGAGCAATCGCGCCACTTCGCCGGGGTTGAGGGCTCCTTGCAGCAGAAGCAGGTCGATGGCCAGCGAGAGCGGATCGCGTTCCGCCAGGCGCTCGTCGCGGTAAACGGGAAGGTCGCGCCAATGGAGGTCGCACAAGTCGGCGAGCCCGAGGCGCTCGCGCACCGCGTCCTCGCAATACCCGGCGCGGGCAATGGCGGAAACCGCATCGCGCAGATCGGCCACGTCGCCATCGCCGGCCAGGAAGGGTGCGCGCTGAAACGAATCACTCACAGTTGAATTAGCGCCCCGCTTCGATGAGGCGCAGGAAAGACTCGGCTTGGGCGTAGCCGGGGCGAAGCTTGAGCGCCTCGGTAAAATCGGCGCGCGCGCGCGCCAGATCGGGCTTGTAGAGCAAATGGTACGTGCCGGCGAACAAATGAGCCCTGGCGTCCAGCGGGCGCAACCGCACGATGCTTTCGGCAATTTCGGCGGCCTGCTCGAACATGCCGAGCTGGTGATATTCGGCGGCGAGAAAATCGAGGCGCGAGACGTCGCTCGGGTCGGCGGCGATTTCTTCGTTGAGGATCGAAACGTACAGGAGGCTCTTGCGGCGGCGCGCTTCCGGGTCCGAGGCGAAATCGTGATCGATGCGGATGCCGCTTCTGTGCAGGCTCCCGCCGGCGGAGAGTATCGAAGCGTCGATGGTTTCATGGACGCGGCCGCGATACCGGTAGCGGGTGCGGTTGGGAAACAGGCGAACGACGTAATCGGTGGTGGGAGCCGTGGAATCGAACCCGCGATTGTGGCGCTCGAAGTAATACCCCGCATTGCGGTCGAGCGCGACCAGGCCTTCGAGCGCGGGCGCGCTCGATCGGTCCAGGGTTTCATCCGCGTCGAGCACCAGGATCCACTCGCCGTTCGCGCGTGCGATGGCGCGATTGCGGGCGGCCGAAAAATCGACTTTGGCGAAACGGAGCGGGATCACCCGGGCTCCGTAGCGTGCCGCGATCGGTAGGGTCCGATCGGTCGAGCCGGTGTCGACGATCACCAACTCTCCGGCCAGATCGCGCACCGAATCGAGGCAGTGCGGGAGATTGCGCTCCTCGTTTTTCACCACCATGCAGAGGCTGAGCGCTTCGGGTATGCGGGCCATAGCGGTCACGACTCCCAGGTCGCCGCGGTCACAACGCCGGGAAGGACGACTGGCTCATGGTCGAGTCCGATTGAAACTGCTGAATCGTACTCATCAGGTCCGCGAACGTCGAGTCTTGCGCGCTGCCGTTTTTTGAGGACTGGAGCGAGGAGGACCCGGTGGTACCGTTGGCCGAGCCGCTGCCTTGCAGGTTGCCAAGGAACGACTGTAAGTAGGTGTTGGAAAGATTGGAAATTGCTGCAGGATTCATGCCCTTGTCATGGCATTTTCAGGGCCTCTCTAACTTGCTGAAAATGCGTCGGTGGGCTCCGGAGTGGAGACAGATTCATGGCGGGCGCGACGAACTATTGGCGTGGCGAGACTGCCGGCTTACCGAGCCGCGACCGTGAGGGAGCGCAAGCGTCGGGATAAACCGGCGTGCAGTCGGGGATGAAAGAGCCCCACGAGAAAGGAGTAGCGAACCATCTTGACCTCAAGTCTTGCGCCGGGTGCCGCGAGGTGCCGGGTGAAGCGTAGACAGAGGCATCGACGGGCGAGGAGTCGAACACGGGCATAGTACCTGCGAAACTGCCGAACAAGGCGGGCGGAAAAGCCCGCGGCGGAGGTGGTGGAGGGAAGGCTCGTGACCAAGGAGAACATCGTGGAATCTAACACTCGACCGACCCAGAGCGGGGAGAGGGTGTCCCAGGGATTCGATGGTGTGCGGGAGAGAGCACGGAAGAACAAGCAGGAGCGGTTCACCGCTTTGCTCCATCATGTGACGCCGGGCCTGCTCCGGGAAAGCTTTTACGCCCTGAAGCGAAATGCCGCGCCGGGAGTGGACGGAGTGACATGGGAAGAGTATGCCACCGGGCTGGAGGACAGACTGAAAGATCTACACGGCCGGGTGCACCGCGGCGCGTATCAGGCGCAGCCATCCAAGAGACGCTGGATACCGAAAGCCAATGGCAAGCAACGGCCATTGGGGATCGCGGCACTGGAGGATAAGATCGTCCAACAGGCCGTGGTCACGGTCCTCAACGCGATATACGAAGAGGATTTTCGGGGGTTCTCTTATGGGTTCCGGCCGGGACGCGGGCAGCATATGGCGCTGGATGCGCTGGATGTGGCGATCAAGCGGAAGCGGGGGAATCAGTGGAGGCAAGCGGCGCGTGGCGAGATCACCATCATACGCTGCGCCGACGATGCCATCCTCGGCTTCGAGCGCCAGGACGAGGCGGAGCGTTACCTCAGGGAACGGAAGGAGCATCTGCGCGAGTATGGGCTGGAGCGGAATGAAGACAAGACACGGCTGATCCGATTCGGGCGGTTGTGCATGCCTATCCGGACGCTCGCTTCGACGCCAGACGCCATATGGGGTCACATCCAAGGTAAGAACCGTATGCAGTAGTTCCTGCAAGTACGGGTCCGTGCGGGGGGTGGCTGGTAACGGCCATCCCTACCGCGACGGTGGCCGCGCCTAAACCGTGAAATCCCCAGATCGGTGAAGCACCCCGGGTTGTTGACCCGCGTCGCCGGCAGGCTCCGGCCCCGTTGGCCAAAATGGGGGGTGTTGCATATCCCCACAAAAGAACCAAAAACACCCGAATATCGAGGTTTACTTTGGGGTTATACTGTGACTTTAGAGGGACCGGATGAAGAAATACGGCAAGTTCGCTATTCTGATCGCCATTATTCTGGCAGTCATGGTGTGGCTCGCCACGGCGGGTTCCGGCGGCAGCAAGACCTACTACAAGACGGTTGCCGAGCTCGGCCAGATGGGGGACCGGGCTTATGGACAACGGCTGCGGGTAGGCGGCGACGTGGCCGATGGGTCCATTCAGCATCGCGGCAAGCAGGTGCTTTTCGTGCTGAAGCAGGACAAGCAGGATCTGAAAGTGGTCTACAGCGGGCTAGATCCGTTGCCGGACACCTTCCGCGACGGCGCCCAGGCTCTGGCCGAGGGCAAAATGGACCGGGACGGGACCTTTCACGCCACCAGCATTCAAGCCAAATGCGCCTCTAAGTACGAGGCCAAGCCGAGCCTGAAACCGGGCCAGGCACTCCCCAACATCAACAGCGGGACCAAAGCCAGCTTATAAAGGTGGGATATGGAGAATTTCGGATCCCTGGCCATCCTCTTGGCCTTCGCGGTGGCGATTTATGCCGTCGTGGCTTCCGTCGCCGGCCGCATCAAAAACAAACCGTTTCTGATCGCTAGCGGCCGCAGGGCGGTTTACTCGGTCTGGGTCCTCATGACCCTGGCCTCCGCGGTATTGCTGCACGCCCTGCTAACCAACGACTTCCGCTTCGCTTACGTGGCCGAGCACAGCAATCGAACCCTGCCGACGGTGTATAAGTTCGCCGCCTGGTGGAGCGGGCAGGAAGGCTCGCTCATGTTCTGGAGCTGGCTGCTGGCCACCTACGCCGCCGTGGTGGTCTTCACCAATCGCCGCAAGCACCGCGACATGATGCCCTACGTGGTGGCGGTGCTGTCGGCGGTGCAAACCTTCTTCCTGCTGATGAATAATTTCGTGGCCAATCCCTTCCAGATGCTGGCCGTGGATAAGCTCATCACCTCGGTTCCGGACGGCAGCGGATTGAGCCCGCTGCTGCAATACCCGGCCATGGCTATTCACCCGCCCATGCTGTACCTGGGCTACGTGGGGTTCGCCGTGCCGTTCGCGTTCGCCATCGGCTCGCTGATTACGCGGCAGCCCGGCGAAGGCTGGATTCACACCACCCGGCGCTGGACCCTGATCACCTGGCTGTTCCAGGGCACCGGCATCATGTTGGGCGCGGCCTGGGCTTACCACGTGCTGGGATGGGGCGGCTACTGGGGTTGGGACCCGGTGGAAAACGCTTCGCTGCTGCCCTGGCTGAGCGGCACCGCGTTTTTGCACTCGGTCATGATGCAGGAAAAGAAGGGCATGATGAAGGTGTGGAACATCGTGCTGGTTTCGACCACCTTTTTCCTGTGCATCCTGGGCACGATGATGACCCGCTCCGGGCTGGTGCAGTCGGTGCACGCCTTCGCGCGGTCCGATATCGGCAAGTACTTCGTCAGCTTCCTGGCCATCGGCATCGCCGGGACCATTTACCTGATTCTGGACCGGCTGGATTATTTGAAAAGCGATTCGCAGCTCGAAGCCGTGGTGTCGCGTGAATCGAGCTTCCTGTTCAACAACCTGATTCTGCTGGCGAGCTGTTTCGCCGTGCTGTGGGGCACGCTGTTCCCGAAGATTTCCGAAGCCGTTTCCGGCGACCAGATTTCGCTCGACGCCGATTGGTTCAACCGGCTGATGGTGCCCATCGGCCTGTTCCTGTTGTTCCTGACCGGGGTGGGTCCGCTGTTCGCCTGGCGGCGCACTTCGGGAGAGAGCCTGCGGCGGAATTTCCAATGGCCCGGGCTGGCCGCCGTGGTCCTGGTGGCCGCGCTGTTCGTTGCCGGCGTGCGCCATCCTTACGCGCTCATCTCGTTCGGCTTTTGCCTGTTCGTGGCGCTCACCGTGATCGTGGAATTTTACAAGGGCGCGCGCTCCATCGCCGCCAAGAGTGGCTTTTCGCTTCCCCACGCCGTGGTCGAGCTCACCCATCGCAACACGCGGCGCTATGGCGGCTATCTGGTGCACATGGCCATTGTGCTGATCTTCATCGGCATTACCGGCAAGGCGTTCAACCTGAGCGATACACGCGAGATGGCGCAGGGCGACACCATGCAGATAGGCCACTATTCGCTGCACATGAATCGCATGGACCAGGGCGAAAACGACCAATACCAGTGGCATAAAGCCATCATCCAGGTGACCAAGGACGGCGCGGACCTGGGCACGCTGGAGCCCGAAAAGCGCTTCTATAAAGCCAGCAAGCAAGGCACTTCGGAAATCGGCCTCCGCCAGCGGCCCAACGAAGATTTGTACCTGAATTTCGCCGGCATGTCGGACGATAACCAGCGCGCCATCATCCAGGCTTACGTGAACCCGCTGGTATTCTGGATCTGGGCCGGGGGCCTGGTGCTGATTGGCGGTACGCTGGTGTGCCTGGTTCCCAGCAAAGTGAAAATGCAGTACGCTCGCACCAGCGTGGTGGGCGTGGCGAAAACGCATGTCAAAGCATAAACCGCAGCCATCATCCGCTGAGTCTGCCGTGGAGCGGGCACTCGTGCCTGCCACGTCCCGACTCATCGGGACGCGTTCTCCCTCGGGCACTGGATCGTACTGGCCGGCGGAGCGTGTCGGGACGAGTCCCGACATGGCAGGCACGAGTGCCCGCTCGACGTTTATGCGGCGTAGCGGCTGGTTCGCAAAACTCGAAATGCCGGTCCTCGCCCTGCTCCTGGCGCTGGCGGCGCTGGCGCAGACCGCGGCTGAGAAGCCCAGCCTGGACACGCGCCGCGTGGGCATGCGGTTGGCCTGCCAGTGCGGCTGCAAGGATTCGGTAGCCACCTGCAGCATGCTGGAGTGCGGGTTTTCGAAGCCGGCCAAGGAGCGCATCGCCCGCATGCAGGCCGTGGGCATGAGCGACCAGCAGATCATCGACGCTTTTGTGCGCGAGTACGGCCCGGGCATTTACCTGGCCCCGCCTTCGAGCGCCGGATGGGTGGTTCCTTACGCCGCCGTCGCCGCCGGTTTGCTGGTGGTGTGGTGGTTTATTCGAAAATATCGCCGGCCGCGGCCCTTGCCCGAACTGGGAACGATCGAGATCGACGACCCGGCGCTGTCGAAATATAAGGACCAGATCGAGAAGGATCTGGCCGATTTGGAGTGAAGCTTCCGCGGTGATCATCGCAATTACTTCGGTGCTCGCGATCGCCATTATCGCGTTCATCCTTACTATCCGGCCGCGCGACCTGCCCGCCGCCGAGCCGGAATCGCCGTTTGCCCACCTGGACGACCGTAAGGCCGCCATCTACGAAAACCTGCGCGACTTGCAGTTCGAGTACCGCGTGGGCAAGCTCTCCGATACGGATTATCAGAACACGAAGAAGGATCTGCAGAAGGAGCTGGCCACGGTGCTGGCGGAAGTCGACCGGCTCAAGGCGCAGTTGGCGGGAAAGCCCGCCGTGGCGGCGCCGGCGCCGGCTCCCAAACCGAAGGCCGAGCGCGCCGCCGAAACCAAGCCGATCGTTTTCGTCTGTCCCTCCTGCGGGGCGACATTCGAAAAGAGCCTGAAGTTTTGCGGCGAGTGCGGCAAATCCATGAAGGCGGCCAGCGCATGAAGAAGATCGCTTTGCTGTTCCCGCTGCTGGCCTCGGTGCCGCTCATGGCGGAAGTTTCGGGCGCGGTCGTCAACCGCACCACCGCCCAGCCGCAAGTCGGCGCCACCGTTACGCTGTATAAGTTCGGGCAGGGAGGCATGGAGCCGGTAGCCTCGTCGAAGACCGACGCCGCCGGCGCTTTTCGCATCGACGCCACGGCCGGCGGGCAGGGTCCGTCGATGGTGCGGGTCGAAGTCGACAAGGTCATCTACAACCATATGTGTCCGCCCGGCACTCCCACCACCGGCATCGCGGTCGACGTGTACAACGCCTCCAAACGCCAGCCGCCCGAGGTGAAAGTCTCCAAGCATATGATTCTGTTTCAGCCCGGCGGCGGGCGGATGACGGTGAGTGAAACCTATCTGGTGGAAAATACCGGTAAGATCACCTGGTTCGACCCGGCTGCGGGAACGCTGCCTTTCTACCTGCCGGCGGCAGCGGCGGGTAAGGTGGAGATCAGCGCTACCGCTCCGGACGGAATGGCCGTGCCGGCTCCTTCGGCCAAGACCGCGCGCGCCGATACCTACGCCGCCAAATTCGAAATCAAACCCGGCGAAACGCGGCTCGACCTGAATTACGCGGTGCCCTATACGGAGGGCGCCGCGTATGCCGGCCGGGTGGCGACTGCCGACGAGAACACGTACCTGATCGCGCCTAAGGGCGTGACGCTCGATGCCCAGGGGCTGCAGGACCTGGGCGCCGAACCCCGCACCCAGGCGCACATCTACGGCCTGAACGCGGCCGCCTACAGCGTAAAGCTGACCGGAGCGGTGGAAGAAGCCGCTGCCGCACCAGCCGCCGACGACAGCTCGGCCCAGCCGGATTCCGGCCCCGAGATCGAGCCGATCATGCCGCGCATTTATTCGCGGGCGGGCTTGATTCTGGGCCTCGCGCTGGGCATCCTGACCCTGGGTTTCGCTCTGCTCTATCGCGCCCAGGGCAACGCATGAGCGCGGTTGCCGTAGAGGGCGTCTGGAAGTTCTACGGCGACTATCCGGCCCTGCGCAATATCCGCTTCGAAGTCGAACCCGGCGCCTGCCTGGCTCTGATCGGGCGCAATGGGGCGGGGAAGACTACGTTGCTGCGCATCGTGGCGGGGTTTTCGCGGCCCGGTAAAGGCGAAGTCAAGATTTTCGGTGCGCCGCCTCGCGATACCGCGGCGCGCCGGCGGATCGGCTTCATCGGCCACGGCATTTCGGTTTACGACGAGCTGAGCGCACTCGAAAACCTGATGCTGTACGCGCGCCTGTACGCGCTGGAAGATCCGCGGCGCGCGGCGCTGGAGTGGCTGGAGCGCACGGGTCTGGAGCGGTCGGCCAACGGCCTGGTGCGCGAATTTTCGCGCGGCATGCGCCAGCGCCTGGCCGTAGCCCGCGCCTTCCTGCACGATCCGAAGGTGCTGCTGCTGGACGAGCCGTTCACCGCGCTCGACGACCGCGCCATCGCCGTGCTGCAGCGTCTGCTGCGTGAGGCCCTGGCGGCCGGAAAGACCGTCGTGATGTCGACTCACCAGTTGCGCGAAGCCATGGAACTGGCAACTCATGTAGCGCTGATCAATCGCGGGCAAGTGGCGTTTCACGGCGAGGCGACGTCCGAAATGGCAGCCGACCCGTCGCTGATCTATGCCCGCTACGGGGAAGCCTGATGAGGTTCTTCCGCGACGTCTGGGTGATCGCGCTGAAAGACCTGCGCGCCGAATTCCGCACCAAGGAAGCCGTCAACGCGTCGCTGGCCTTTGCCCTGGTGATCCTGCTGATTTTCAGCTTTGCCTTCGACGCGCAGGAAGATACGACCCGCGAAATCTCGGGCGGCCTGCTCTGGATCGCCTTCGCTTTCGCCGGCACGCTGATTCTGAACCGCAGCTTCGCGCGCGAGATTCCCAACGATTGCCTGGACGCGCTAATTGCCTCGCCCGTCTCCGGCGCGGCGCTGTTCCTAGGCAAAGCCATCGCCAATTACGTTTTGCTGCTGGGCATGGAGCTGGTTTCGCTGCCGGTCTTCAGCGTGTTCTACAACGTGCGCTGGATGGGCCAATACGGCTGGCTCGCGCTGGTATTCCTATTGGGCACCTGGGCGATCACCGTAATTGGCACCATGACTAGCGCGCTGACGGTGAATATCCGCCTGAGGGAAGTCATGCTGCCGATGCTGACTTATCCCATTCTGGTGCCGGCGCTGCTGGGCGCCATGCAGTTGAGCATGCAATTGATGGCAGGTAACCCGATCGGGCCGGAGAACGAAAGCTGGCTCAAAATGCTGATCGGGTTCGATGTGATTTATACCGCGGTGTCGCTGGTGCTGGTGGAGACGGTGCTGGTGGGGTAGGAAGGGTCCGATTGCCGGCACTCCCGCTCCCTCGCCCCCCGTATCGTGACAGCATGGATGTGGTAGATTAACCAGGCACCGCATGATTACTCTTCGGCCCACAAATCTGCACTGGATAGGCGGCTCAACTGACGATTCGGCAGATCTGTGCGCGCACTCCGGCGTGGAGTTCAGTATCGGGGAGTCGGTTTTGGTAAAGCCAGGCGACGGCGAATGGACCGTCAGTGCGGCTGCGCTGTACCTGCTGCGGACCTTATCACAACCGCACACGAAGCTGCAGCCGATAGCAGAACATCTGTTCCCTTGTTGCGGCAATGGCATCTTCGAGGTCGAAGGTCAGGACGACGTGCAGATCGTCGGATGTAACTCCGGGATAGATTTCGAGGTCGTGCAGATTGATGACGAGGTCCTTTTGACCGCGAAAGATGGGGACCAGCACCGAGTTACCGTTTCCGACTGGAGAAGGGCCGTGTACGAGTTTTCCGATGCCGTCCGAGCATTTTACGCCGCCTCACCACCAAAGGAGCCAGAAGACGATTGGGAACAGAGGAGTTTTCGAAAGTTCCTGTCGGAATGGTCGCGGCGTCGGCTGCTGGCCGAGGATCGTCTGGAGGGTTGAAAAACCGGCTGTCGAGCCTTGACTCGGACCTAGTGGCGTGGCGGTTGGCTGGCGATGAACTGACCGATGGCCGATACCAGCGCTGCCACGCGGGCGTCGAGTTCGGCGCCGGATTGACGTTGGCGGGCGCTGAGCTCGGCGTCGGCTTGACGCAGGCGCTCGTGTTCGGCGCGATTCTCCTCTGCCATTTGCGCGACGGTGCCGGCGAGTTTGTGGGTCGTGGTGGCGAGGGCGTCGATCTGGCGCTGGGTGTCGCGCCAGAGTGCCTTGTACTCCTCGCGGTCCTTTTCGCGCTGCTCGGCAATGCCCGCGGTGACGTGCTCGATGCGGGCAAAGCGTTCTTCCAGGGTCATGCTTCCTTCAGTTTAGCTGAATCCACCGCGGGAACCGGCTTGCAGGCGAAAACGGGGTGCTTAACCGATTTGGGGATTTCGCAGTATAGCCGCGACAAACCGCTCCCTCGCGGCCGCGGCTCGGTAAGTAGCTGCAAACACACAGTGCCCCTAACCGAGCCGCGACCGCGAGGGAGCGGTTTCCCCTGCCCAAACTGCGAACGCCTGTTCCACGAGACGCCTACATCTTGCGCATGGTGCGGTGCTTGGAACCGCTCGAACCGGGGGCGAGCAATTGCTGGAACTGCGATTCGGGCAGGCTGATGGTGAGGACCAGCGTGGCGCCGGATGTCTTGATCGTCAGGCCGGAGGCTAGCGTGGCGGCCGAAGTGTTGGTGGTGGATTGCATTTGGGCCATATTGACCAGCAATTGCAGCAGGCTGGCCAGAGTGCTGGCGTCCTGGGCGTTATCCGCCTGGGCAGTCACGCCGGCCGTCACCACGGTTCCAAACTTGACGCCGCCGAAGGCGGACTGGATCGATTTCGCGGCATTTTCGAGCCCGGCGGCGGTTCCCGTTGCCGTACCAGCCGGGTGCAGCGAGGCGGGGGGTACGCTGCAGATGAACCAGGCATCGTTGGCACCGCTCAATTGATTGGCTTGAGTTACCAGGCCGGCCGGCAAGACGGAAGCCGCGTTCAGACGGTCGATCGCCGCCTTTACGTCCGCCAGGTCTCCGGCGGCAACCACAGCGGCGCTCAGAAAGGCGGTGCCGTGCGTTTGTTTGGGGTCTTCGAGAATGGTGACTCCGTTATAGGTTTCGGTCGCGGCTCCGTGCGCGGTGGCAAAAGCGACGATGGTGGAGGCGTCGAACGTTCCGGTCGCCAGCGCCAGGCCAGCTTTGGCGGCACCGTTGGAGGCCACCAGCAACTCGTTGACATCCTTGCGCGGATCGAAACCGGTGAGGGTGACCAGTTGCTGCATTTGCGCATCGTTCGTCGCCAGTCGTCCCAGAACGTACTGGCCGAAGGGGGTGGTTTCGGCTTGGGTAACGTTCACACCCGCCAGCACCACGGCGTCGGGCATGACCAGGTTCAGAAGCCGGGGATCGACTGCCGGCAGAGTGGGGCAAAACCCCGCGGCCAGCGCCATTGCAGTAAGAATTCGCGATGTCATAACCACCTGGACGGCCCTCCGTCTCCTTTATTAACGCGAACGGCGGGGGGAAGTTCCAGCGGGGTGATATGTGGACGGGAAGCCACCTGTCGCATAATGGACTAATTGTGCTCTGGCACCTGGTGTTCGAATCGGCCGCTTACTTCGTTGCCTTCCGGCTCTATCTTTCGGTGCGCCGGAGGGGCGGCGATTTCCTCGATACCCACACGCGGTGGAGTATTGTGCTGGCGGCCATCGCGGGGGCGGCTATCGGCTCGAAGGTGCTCTTCTGGGCGGAAGACCCCGTGCGCACGCTGCATAACGGGACCAATCTCGAATACCTGCTGGGGGGTAAGACGGTGGTGGGTGCGATCCTGGGCGGCACGCTGGCGGTGGAGTGGATGAAACGCCGGCTTCGCGTTGCCCGGCGGACCGGGGATCTGTTCGCCGTGCCGCTCGCCATCGGCATCGCGATCGGGCGAATCGGCTGCACCCTGGCGGGCGTCCATGACGACACCCACGGCGTCGCGACGGCCCTGCCGTGGGGCATCGATTTCGGCGATGGCATCCGCCGCCATCCGGTGCAACTCTACGAGAGCGCCGCCATGGTGCTGCTGGCGCTGGGGTTGCGGCGCATCGGGCCGCCGCGATTCGCCGAAGGCGACCGTTTTCGGGTGTTTCTACTGGCCTATTGCGGATGGCGCGTGCTGATCGACTTTCTCAAGCCCGGCGTGCGCTTTCTGGGACTGACCGCTCTGCAGTGGTGCTCGCTGGCGGCGATGCTCTGGTATACAAAGGATCTGGTGCGCATGCTGCAACGTAGCGCCTGGAGGAGCGAGGTGGTCCATGTCTGACCGGGTTCGTCCCTACCTGTTTTACGATACGGCCATTTCCATCTGCTCCACTTGTTACCGGCGCGCGGAAGGCAAGATCGTTTTCGAGGACGGCTGCGTTTACCTTTTGAAGCGCTGCCCGGTTCACGGCCCGGAACGCGTGCTGATGGCCGACGACATCGATTATTACCGCCGCTCGCGCGAGATTTTTCTGAAGGCGCCGGAGATGCCGCGGCACTACAACACGCCAGTGCGGTGGGACTGCCCTTACGACTGCGGCCTCTGTACCGACCACGAACAGCATTCGTGCCTGACGCTGATCGAGATCACCGACCACTGTAACCTGGAATGCCCCGTCTGCTACGCCGCCAGCGGCCCGTCTCGGCCCCAATACCGCTCGCTGGAGCAAATCGCGGCCATGCTCGACGCGGTGGTCGGCAACGAAGGCGAGCCCGACGTGGTGCAGATTTCCGGCGGCGAGCCCACCCTTCACCCGGATTTCTTCGCCGTGCTGGATATGGCCCGCGAGCGCCCCATCCGGCACCTGATGCTCAATACCAACGGCATCCGCATCGCTCGGGAGGATGGCTTCGCCGAGCGGCTGGCCGGCTACATGCCCGACTTCGAAATCTACCTGCAGTTCGATTCGCTGGAGGCCGGCCCGCTGATCGATCTGCGCGGCGCCGACCTGCGAAATATCCGCCAGCGCGCGATCGAGAAGCTGAACCGGCTAGGGCTTTCGACCACGCTGGTGGTGACTTTGAAGAAGGGTGTGAACGATGGCGAAATCGGGCGGATCATCGAGTGGGCGCTGGAGCAGCCGGCGGTCCGCGGCGTGGTTCTGCAGCCGGTGCAGGCGGCGGGACGGCATGAGAACTTCGACCCCGCGCGCGACCGGCTGACGCTGACGGAAGTGCGGCGGCGCATCCTGGAGCAGACCGCGATTTTCCGCGCCGAAGATATCATCCCCGTCCCCTGCCACCCGGATTCGCTGGCGATGGCATACGCGCTCAAGGCGGACGGCCGGGTGGTGCCGTTGACGGGCATGATCGGCCCCAAAGTGTTGATCGAAGGCGGCCGCAATACCATCGTCTACGAAGCGGACCGCGAGTTACACAAGCAGTTATTTCGCCTGTTTTCGACGAATCACTCGCCGCAATCGAGCGCCGTGACTCTGCGCGACCTGCTCTGTTGTCTGCCGCGGGTGGCGACTCCGGACGGCATCGACTACCGCAGCGTCTTTCGCGTGATCGTCATGCAATTCATCGATGCCTGGGGCTTCGACGTACGCAGCGTCAAGAAGAGCTGCGTGCATATCGCCCACCCCGACGGGAAGCGCATCGTCCCGTTCGACACTTACAATCTCTTTTACCGCGACGGCCTGGAGGAAACACTGCTGGCCGGATTGCGGCGGGAACGCGAGACATCGGAGAGACTATACAAACTATGACTCCAGCGGCGCCGAACGACAGCATCGGGAGAGGCGTTCTGATCGCGGTGGCGTGGCAGGTGGGCGCCATCATCATTACCATTCCGCTGATGTGCACGATTTGGGGCGTGGTGCAGTGGGCCGCGCTGATCCCGGTGTACCTGTCCCAAAGAAAGAGAGGCTACCGGTTGGCCGCCAAGGGCCTGCTGATCACGGGATTTGTGGGAGTACTGCTGAATGCGACGTGCGCGGCGTTGATATTAGGGAACCTGGGGAATATGCACTGAAGCGGCGGCGGGGCAGGCAGTCCTGGCGGTAGCCGGTTTCTTAGGCGGCACTCGGCTGGCAGCAGAGACTCGCCCGCGCCACGAGACCGCACCAGATCCTCCGGTAGATTGCGCCCGTTCGCTATGTTATCCGGACTGGCCCGGTGCGGGATCGGATACCGCGGCGCCGTGGTGGCCGAACACATCAAAAAGCAGCGTCTTGAGACTGAGCAGCCAGACAGCGGCCAAATAAATGCGCCGTAGCCATAGATTAGTCAAGCGCCGTGCGTACCGGCCTCCAAGCAGTGCGCCGGCAAATAAACCATCGAAAAAACGGCGACGCCGATAATTGCCGTCGAAACAACCAGCGGAACCACCTCGGATGGAATAACTAGCAGCAGCATTGCCCCTATTGCGGAGCCAAACAACGTCAGGACAATCAAAAGAGGCAAGCGCCGTCGATTCACCATGGCTGCCCGGAGGAACGGTAAGGTGCCTCCGAGACTCAAGAAGGTAAGCCCGAACATGTTCGTTGCCACAGCCACCCGAGCATCGATTCCGAGCTGGAACATCACGGGTACGGTGATGACCGAAGTGCTTCCCGTGACCACGCTTATACCGCTTGTTACGAAAACAATGGCCACCAAAACGATCAACTGAATTCCCGTCATAGCATTTGATTCTAACGGTTACGGTAGCGGGACGTAGGGGGGAAGTCTGGTGTCGAGACGACTCTCGACACGGCAGGCCAGTGGCTCGCAATTGTCGGCGAAGTGCCTGGGTGGGCCTGGCGCCTCGGAGAGCGTTCGTGCCAGCCCGTTTACAATGGAGACAGTGGCTGGAGTTTACATTTCCTATCCTTTTTGCGCGCAGAAGTGTACCTATTGCAACTTTGCTTCGGGCGTATTCGGGGCGGATTTGGAGCGGCGCTACCGGCGGGAACTGCTGGCGGAAATTCGAGGGCATGGGTGGGAGTGGCAGCCGGAGACCGTGTATCTGGGTGGGGGCACGCCCAGCGGGATGGAACCGGCGGATCTGGCGAAGATTTTGGGCTCGATTCCCGGCCGGCCGTGGAAGGAAGCGACCATCGAGGCAGCGCCGGAAAGCGTCACGGCGGAGCGGGCGCGCGCGTGGGTGGACGCGGGCATTACGCGAGTCAGCCTGGGGGTGCAATCGTTCGTCGAGGGAGAAATTCGCCGCACGGGACGCAAACATACGGCGGAAACGGTCGAGCGCGAGATGCGGCTGCTGGTGGAGCAAGGCATTGGCAACGTCAACATCGACCTGATCGCGGGGCTTCCGGGGCAGACGGCGGCGAGCTGGGGCGAATCGCTGAATTGGATCGAGCGACTTTCGCCGCCGCACGTTTCGGTCTACATGTTGGAAGTGGACGAAGACTCGCGGTTGGGCAAGGAAATGCTCCGCGGAGGCGTGCGCTACGGTGCGGCGGACGCGCCGGAGGAAGACGCGGTGGCCGATTATTACGAGACGGCGGTGGAACGGCTGGCGGGGCTGGGCATCGCCCGCTACGAAATCTCCAATTTCGCCCGGCCGGGATGGGAATCGGCTCATAACATGAAGTATTGGAAGCTGGAGCCGTACGCCGGTTTTGGCGCCGATGCGCATTCCTTCGACGGGCGCGCGCGGCGGCGGAATCCGGAATCGCTTGAAGAATACCTGGGGCGCGGCCCGGCGGTGGACGAAGCGCCGCACGCGGCCGAACGTTTCTTTGTGGGGCTGAGGTTGAGCGAAGGAATCCGCCCCACGGCGGCGGAATGGACTCGTTACGCCGAGCCCATTCACCGCTTCAACGCCGCCGGCCTGACGGAATCGTCGGGCGGCGTGCTGCGGTTGACAGGCCGCGGCGTGATGCTTTCGAACGAAGTGTTGCAGGAGTTTCTGGACGAATGATCGATCTACGCAGCGATACCGTGACCAAGCCCACCGCCGCCATGCGGCAAGCCATGGCGGAGGCCGAAGTGGGCGACGATGTGTACGGGGAAGACCCTACCGTCAACCGGCTGGAGGCCCGCGCGGCCGAAATCGCCGGCAAAGAGGCCGCCTTGTTCGTGCCCACCGGGACCATGGGTAATACCATCGCCGTCAAGCTGCACACCAGCCACGGCCAGGAGGTGATCGCGGATGCGCGCGCCCACCTGCTGGATTATGAGCTGGCGATGACGGCATGGTTTGCCGGCTGCCTGGTGCGGCCGGTCCAGACGCCCGACGGCATTCTGAGCTGGGTGGCAATCGAGCCCTACGTCCGGGCGCTGGCGGCGCACTACGCGCCCACCGGGCTAATTGAAATCGAAAATACGCACAACATGGCGGGCGGCACGGTTTATCCGCTCGCCACCATCCGGGAGATCGCCGATGGGGCGCACGAGCGCGGCATTCCGGTACACATGGACGGCGCGAGGGTGTTCAACGCGGCGGCGGCTTTGGGCGTTTCGGTGCGGGAGATTGCGGCGCCGGTGGATACGGTGACGTTCTGCCTGTCAAAAGCGCTGGGGGCGCCGGTGGGCTCGATGCTGGCCGGTCCGGCGGATTCGATCGCCAGGGGCAGGCTGTACCGCAAGCGCCTGGGCGGCGGCATGCGCCAGGCGGGCGTACTGGCGGCGGCGGGCCTGGTGGCGCTCGACCAGACGCCCCGCCGGCTGCCCGAGGATCACGCTAACGCGCGGTACCTGGCGGAGGGCCTGGCGCGCATTCCGGGTATCCAGATCGATCCGGCGGCGGTGGCGACGAATATTGTAGTATTCGACGTCGGCGCGACCGGGGTGACCGGGGCGGAAATCAGCGCCCGCCTGATGGCCCAAGGCGTGCGGATCAACGCCATCAACCCGCGGAAAATGCGCGCCGTGACGCACTACGACGTCAGCCGCGAAGAGTGCGGCGAGGCGCTGGAGATCCTGGGAAAGGTCCTGGCACGGTAGGTGCAAGCAGGAACGGTTTCAGGCAGCTTCAATATCCGCGTCTCATCCTGTTAGACTGGGCAAGTACATGCAAAATCAGGTTTCCGGAAGGTTGGTGTGGAGTATTTCTGCGTTGTTGTTGGCGGGCGCCGCTGTGGCGTCCGGGCAACAGTATTCAATCGCGACGCTGGCGGGAGGCGCGCCGCCGACGACACCCGCGACGGCTATCAATACGTCCATTGGGCCAACCGGGAAACTCACCACCGATGCTTCGAATAACGTCTATTTCAGCGCCGGCAACTGCGTCTACAAACTGACGCCCGGCGGTACGCTGAACTTGGTGGCCGGCAATTCACGGGCCGGGTATTCCGGCGACGGCGGCCTGGCGACGTCCGCGCAGTTGAATTCGCCGCAGGGCCTGGCATTGGACAAAGCCGGCAACCTGTACATTTCCGACAGTTTGAACAACCGGGTGCGCGTCGTCTCCGCCACCACGGGCATCATCACCACGTTCGCGGGCAACGGGCAGGTAGGCTCGCCGGGATTGCATTTGGGCGACTACGGCGTGGCCACTGCCGCGAACCTGTATTTTCCCAATGGTCTGGCATTCGATTCCAAGGGCAATCTGTACATCGCCGACACCGGCGACAACTCCATCCGCGAGGTCACAACCCAAAACGAGATTCTGACCATCGCCGGCGACGGATATCCGGGGTACTCGGGCGATACGGCGTCGCCATATAACTACCAATCGGAACTGCGGCAGCCGGAGGACGTAGCGGTGGATACGAGCGGCAACATCTACATCGCCGACACCGGCAACGGCGCCATCCGCGAGATCATGGTCAGCCAGGGCATCATCAACTTTATCGCGGGCGACTGCGTGGCCACCAGCGGCTGCACCATTGGCTACGCGGGCGACAGCGGCCTGGCGATCGATGCCGAGCTGATCGAGCCATACGGCGTGGCGGTGGATGCGGCGGGCAACGTGTACATCGCCGAGCGCAACGACGGCCGCATCCGGCAGGTCGCCGCCGGCCCTGATTACCTGAACAATTACATCTTCACCATCATCGGCAACGGCAATCCGGGATTCAGCGGCGACGGCGATAACGCCCTGCTGGCGCAGCTCAGTTCCCCCACCGGCGTGGCGCTGGACAGCGCGGGGAACGTGTATATCGCCGATTCCCAGAATTTCAGGATCCGCGTGGTGCCCCACTCCGGCAAGGGCAACATCGCCACGGTGGCGGGTAACGGCTTATTCGCCTATTCGGGCGATGGCGGGCCGGCCACCCGGGCCGAGCTGGACTCGCCGCACGCGGTGGCGACCGATGCGGGCGGCAACGTATACATCGCCGATACCGCCAATAACGTAGTGCGCAAGGTTTCCACCTCCGGCACGATCACGACTTTTGCCGGCAACGGGTTGACCGGCGTGGGCGGAGACGGCGGACCGGCGACGGCGGCGCAGATGATAGGGCCGGCCGGACTGGCCGTGGACGGGCAGGGCAACGTCTACATCTCCGATACCGTCGGCCAGCGCATCCGCGTGGTGACGCTGTCCAACGGGCAGATCAATACCTACGCGGGCAACCGTACCGAAGGCTATTCCGGCGATGGCGGCGCGGCGATCAACGCCGAATTGAATACTCCCACGGGCCTGGCGGTAGACACTTCCGGCAACCTCTACATTGCCGATACGTTGAATTCCGTGATTCGAAAGGTCACACCGGCGGGAACCATCTCCACCGTGGCCGGGAACGGCATACAAGGATATGCCGGAGACGGCGGACTGGCGACGGCGGCGGAGCTGTATTACCCGCAGGCGGTAGCTGTTGACGCGAGCGGCAACCTTTATATCGCCGATACGCAGAACAACCGGGTTCGCGAGGTGAACACGGCGGGCATCATTTCCACCGTGGCGGGCAACGGCACGTTCGGCTATTCGGGCGATGGCAGTTGGGCCGTGAATGCGCAGATTACCGCGCCCGTGGGTTTGGCGGTGGATTCGCTCGGCAGCCTCTATATCGGGGACTCCAACGGGGTCGTCCGCAAAGTGTTTCCCAACGCGACCATCGCCACCATCGCGGGCAACGGCAGTATCGGATATACCGGCGACGGCGGCGCGGCCGCTGCCGCGACTTTGAATTCGCCCGAAGGCGTGGCGGTGTCGACGGGCGGGCTGGTGTACATCGCCGACGCCGGCAACAATGCCGTGCGGATGCTGGAGCCGGCCTGCGTGGGAGCGGGCGTCTGCGCGGTAGCCAACGCCGCCAGCAATGCGAGCGAGGCGATATCTCCGGGCGACGCGATCGTGATTTACGGCTTTGGCCTGGGTCCGAACACGCTGGTGACCAATACGCCGGTGGCGGGAGTCTACGGGACTTCGCTGGCCGGCACCAAGGTTACCATCAACAGCGCTCCGGCCCCGCTGATCTATACTTCCTCCACCCAGGTGGCGGTGGTAGTGCCATATGAGGTGAACAGCTCCGAGGCGACCATAGCGGTGACTTACAACGGCCAGGAACTGGTTTCCTTCACGACGGCATTGAGCCTTGCCTCGCCCGCCATCTTCACGGCCTCCGGCGCGGGCACGGGGCAAGCGGCGGCGGTGAATCAGGATGGGTCGATCAATGGCGCCGCGCACCCGGCCAACGCGGGCAGCATTGTGTCGTTCTACATGACCGGTGGCGGGCAGACCAATCCGGGCGGGCAGGATGGCCTGGTGGCCGCGGTGCCGCTGCCGATCTCGACGCTGCCTGTATCGGTGACGGTCGGCGGCCAGGCAGCCTACGTGAGCTACTCCGGCGGCGCTCCCGGAACGATCGCCGGGATATGGCAGTTGAACGTGGAGGTGCCAAGCGGTCTGGCGGCCGGCAGCGTCCCGGTGGTGGTGACAGTCGCTGGCGTAAGCAGCCCGGCGGGAGTCACGGTGGTGGTGTCGGGGAATTAAGGGGGAGGGGGGAGGTGTTTGCCGCCGATGAACGCCGGTAAAGAGAGCGGTGGCGCTCGGCGTTTCTCGGGTGGCGTGCGAGAAGGGTTGTTTCGGTGCCAGAACTCAGACAAGCGATAGGGCAACGCGTCGCCCAGCATTTGAGGAGCGAGATTCCCCTCCCCGATCTTGAGGATTGGTTTTTGCCTGCTCTGTGGGACGTCGACGGTGGAGACGAGAGCACGCGCCAGATGGCCGGGATAGTGCATATCCTCATTTCCGAATTCTCCCGCGGTGACCGGACACTGGAAGGTCTGCGAGAGGGTTTGGCTTAGACCATCCACACGGCGGCGAGCGTTCAGCAGCGACAGTGATTGTGGCGTCAAGCTTTTTGTCTCCCACCTTTCCCAAAATCCACGGCACAACCCAGGATTGGCACCCGCCCGAGGATACAGCAAGAGACTCCGAACCCCTGAAGCCGCGGAAATTGGGTTGAGCCAAGTTTCGGCTCGCGGGGCAGTGGGGCGGTCCGTGGGGCAGACCATCGTTTTTTTGTGGTCTGCCACCGTGTCATTCAGGCCGCCGGCAATCTCGCGCTGGTAAGAGGCTGAATACGAGCACGAGCGAGCATGTTCGGGTGGGTGGTGGAGGGCAGACCACAAAAAACGATGGCCTGCCCCACGGCGCCTGCCAGCGGTCGAAATGCGACGGAAGGGCTCAAGTCATCTTCCTTGACTGCGCGAGATGCCCGGGCGACCTCGGTTGCTCGGAGCCTTCGATAGGCCGCGGCGACCGGCTCCCTGACGGTCGCGGCTCCGGCTCGCGGCATGAATGCAACCTTCCCACGGGCTGCCAAGCAGGGGCGGAGGCAAATAGAGACGGCGATAGGGCGGTGGGCGAATGGTGCTATCCTCATCCGGGGCTGGCAAATGAATGATGAAGTCCGTGACGATACGGCGATATGGCGGTACATGGATCTGCCAAAGTTTGTGGCGATGCTGGCCTCCGATACGCTGTGGTTTGCGAAGGCCAAGCACTTGGAGGATAACTACGAGGGATTCTGCCAAGCCAAGGCCGGTGAGATGCCTCAGAACGATCCTCATTCTAAGTGCATTACGCGGACAACCGCCGGGGGCGAGACGGCAGTTATATCAGTCACGCAGATGTTGGTGGAATCTAGCAAGAATGCAGCCGCGTATTTCGAGAACGCCAGAGACCATCTGTACGTCAATTCTTGGTGCCTGGCCGATGAATCAATGGCTATGTGGGAGATCTACGGCTCGAATGGCGGAGGAATAGCCGTGAAGTCCTCCGTCGGCCAATACAGGCGAGCGGCCAGATTCGAAATGTGGGAAGAGCAGTACGCTTATGGCAAAGTCGAATACGAGGATGACCCGCATTCAAACCCGGCATTGAACTTTGATTTCAGTGCCGGGCCGATTCCGCTGCCCGGTTCAGGCGTCTGGGAAAAACTTCTACCGGTGGCGTTCCACAAGCGCACCTGCTTTGCGCATGAGCGGGAATGGCGGGGAGCGCTTTATCAGGACCCACGGGCGGACTGTTACGGCTGCAACATCAACTTCGACCTGAAGGAACTGATCAGCGTAGTGTACGTGGGGCCGCGTGCCGACAATCTCTTTTTCGACATCGCGGGCTCAATAATGGAAAAGTTCGGACTTCAAAAACCGCTGGAACGTTCGACCCTCCTGGGGCCCGTACACAAGGGCGGGACGGCCAGCTAAGTGCTAAACGCTATTCTTTGCAACCAGGCGCCCACGGAGGCGCGGTATACCCGAACGACGCCTGCTCCTCCGCGTATAATGGCGCTGTGAAGACCCTCTCTCTCACTTTTCTATTGGCCGCGGCAGCTTCGGCTCAGTCTGCATTCACGCCGGGCGTCAAGCCTTTCCTGAGCGTCGATGCGCCGGTGGTGGTGTTGCAGCACGTGCGGGTGATCGATGGAACCGGCGCTGCACCGGCGGAGAACCAGACGCTCGTGATCGATCACGGCAAGATCGCCGCGGTGGGGCCCTTCGCATCCATTGAAGCTCCGGCTGGCGCGCAGGCGTTAGACCTGGGCGGGGCCACCGTGATACCGGGGCTGGTGGGGATGCACGAGCACCTGTTCTATCCATCGGGCGGCGGCATTCCGATGTACAACGAGCAGGCTTTCAGCTTTCCGCGCCTGTATCTGGCCTGCGGTGTGACCACGGCGCGCACCGGCGGCAGCCTGGAGCCTTACACCGATCTCAACATCAAGCGCCTGATCGACAGCGGGCGCATGCCGGGACCGAAGCTCCACGTAACCGGCCCATACCTGGAAGGCCCCGGAAGTTTCGCGGCGCAAATGCACGAGCTGACCGGCCCGGACGACGCCGCGCGCACGGTGGATTACTGGGCGGGCGAGGGCGTCACATCGTTCAAGGCCTACATGAACATTACCCGCGCCGAACTGAAGGCGGCCATCGACGCCGCGCACCGGCACGGCATAAAGGTGACCGGCCACCTGTGTAGCGTGGGCTTTCGGGAGGCCGCGGACCTGGGCATCGATAACCTGGAGCACGGTCTGCTGGTGGATACCGAGTTTCACCCCGGCAAACAGCCCGACATGTGTCCTCCGCAGGCGTTGACTCGCGGCGAAATGGCTGGAATCGATATCGACAGCCCGCCGCTGAAGGCCATGATTGCCGACCTGGTAGCGCACCACGTGGCGATTACTTCGACGCTGGCGGTCTTCGAAGCTTTCGACGGCGACAGGCCGCCGATCGAGCAGCGCTTTCTGGATGCCGTGAATCCGCAAGCGGCGATCAGCTACCTGGGTGCGCGGGCGCGGGCGCGCGGCGGCGAAGATTCGCCATCGCTCGCGGCGCTCAAGAAGGAACTGGAATTCGAAGCGGCCTTCGTCAAAGCCGGCGGGCTTCTGATGGCGGGCGCAGACCCTACCGGAAACGGCGGCGCGCTGGCGGGATTCGCCGACCAGCGCAATATCGAGCTTCTGGTGGAAGGCGGCTTCACCCCGCTCGAGGCGATTCGAATCGCCACATCGAACGCGGCCGGCTTCCTGGGAGAGAGCGCGCGGATCGGTACTATCGCGGCCGGCAAGCAGGCTGACCTGGTGGTGCTGAACGGCAATCCCGCGGCGCACATCGCAGACATTGAGAAGGTCAAACTGGTGTTCCAGGACGGCGCGGGTTACGATCCGGCCAAGCTGCTGGATTCGGTGCGCGGGGCCGCCGGGCTGCACTGACAAACGTACGAACGCTAACATTTCCTGGTCTTCCGCCTCCCGAGATAGCCCAAAAGAGCGTCCACAATTTCACGATCCCGTAATCGGGGATTTGCTATTCTAGGTTCCCTCGGGGTTATTGGTTTTGTGTCGGGACCGCGTTGTCTTTCGTGGTTCGCCAGCGGGTTGCTGGAAAGGGCCTTGACAGGCTAGGAAGCCTGTCCCACCAGGCAGCCCGTTCACCACGGGAACAATTTCTATCTATTCAAGTTCCACTTCGTTTGGGAGGAGTTTCATGACGAGTTTGCCGACCGGTTATATCCGCAGGGCCGTATGTTGGGGAATCCTGGCGTTCGCGGCGAGCGTCTGTCTGCCGCTCGACGCGCAACAGGTCCTGGGTGCGATCACGGGGACGGTCAAGGATGCTTCGGGTGCGCTTGTGGCCGATGTCACGGTCAAGGCCGTCAATAGCGCCACGAACCTTTCGGTGTCCGAAAAGACTCAATCCAACGGCTCGTACCAGGTGTCGAATCTTCCCGCGGGTATCTACCAACTCAGCTTTTCCAAGGAGGGGTTCGAGACCGAGACGCACACCGCGGTGTTGGTGAACGCGGACCGCACCTCGACGGTGGAGGGCAATCTGCGCGTAGGCGCGGTCAGCACCACCGTGGAAGTGACGGCCACCCCGCTGATGAACCAGGTGGACACGACCAACGGCTACGTAGTGGATCAATTGACCATTCAGGACACGCCGCTCGGCACTGGCAGTTTCACGCAACTGGCCATTTTGTCGCCTGGAGTCCACGCCGATTTCCTCGGGGGTGGGGGTGCCAACACAGGCTTGGGAAACCAGGCGATCGTCGCCAATGGACAGCGTGAGACCAGCAACAGTTTCTCCCTAAACGGCGTGACGACGAACAATCTTTTTAACGGCAATTCCACCAGCCAGGTGGGCGAGAATCGCTTCGTTCTGAACACCGGCGAAAATTTCGGAGCGGGCGGATCCAGTCAAACCAGCACCTCCGTGTACGGAGCGATCGGACAGGCGCTTCCCACGCCCGCGCCGGAAACCATCGCCGAGATTGCCGTGGACACGTCGATGTACGACGCATCGCAGGGCGCCAACAGCGGCGCCCATATCAGCGTCATCACGAAATCGGGCGGCAACAAGATTCACGGCGAGATCTACGAGCATTTTCAGAACAGCGACATGAACGCCGCGCCGTTCTTCTATAACGCCAGTCCCGCCGTTTCCACCAAAGTGCCGTTCCTCGCCCGCAATGCCTTCGGCGCTACGCTCGGCGGGCCGATTAAAAAGGACAAGGTGTTCTATTTCGTCGCTTACCAGGGCGTCCGAATCGCGGATGGACAAACCTCCACCGTTGGCGGGACGGTTCCGATCACCCTGACGAACGACCGCAGCCCCACCGGAATCGCCACTGCGATCCAGCAGGATTACGGGACCACCGTCGCCACCAGCCAGATCAATCCCGTGGCGCTCTCCATTCTGCAAGCCCAATTGCCCAACGGATCGTATCTGATCCCGACTCCCAATATCACCAACGCCGCCACCGCCAAGACGCTCGGCTACGATGCCCTGCAGATTGGGCCGCATACCCAGGCGCAGGTCAACCAGGGCTCCGGCAACGTCGACTACGTGGTCAACGACAGGGACCGTCTGGCTGCCAAATACTATATTCAGAACGATCCGACCCATAATCCGTTCGCCGCGGTCACCCAGGCGCTTGGTTTCCCGCAAACGCTTCAGGCCAGCAGCCAGGTGATCGGGCTGAATAATACAGTGGTTCTCTCCCCGTCGATCACCTGGCAGCAGAACGCGGGCTTCACTCGCATGGTCGCCTACGGCTCGACTACCGACGAGTTCACGCCCGGCCAGTTCGGAATCAACCTTCCGGCCGGCGCGGTCTTTCCGGAAATCGAATTTTCCAAGGCCGACAATAGTCTGGGCAACACTTTTGCGTTCGGCTCCAACGCCAGTTTCGGCAACGCCGGGATGTACCAGAATCAATGGACATATGGAACCACGCTGCGCTGGGTGAAAGGACGTCACTCGCTGAGCTTCGGCGTGAACTGGGTCAATACCCAGCTCAATATCATCAACAACAACACCAACAGCGACATCATCGATTTCAGCAGTTTCGTGAACTTCGTCGAAGGCACCGTGCGGACCGGAACCCATTCCACGGCCTTTCTGGGATCCGCCGATCGCTATTACCGGTCCAATACCGGCGGCGCCTATGTCAACGACAATTACAAGGTTCGGAGCAATCTGGTATTGACTCTAGGCCTGCGGTGGGATTTGGACGGGCCCTTGACGGAAAAATACGGCCGGCTGACCGGATTCAATGCGAACGACTATTCGTACAACGCCGCCACGGATACCATCACCGGTTCCGGATTGGAGATCGCCGGCAACAATCCAACCATGGCCACGGCGGGCGCCGGCAAATCGCTGATGACCCAGCGCCAGTGGGGTTTCGCGCCCCGCATCGGCGTCGCGTGGAATGTCCTACCGAAACTCACCGTCCGCGGCGGGTTCGGCATTTACTACGACCGCGGCGAATTTTTCAGCTATCTTTCGGCGGGCGCCGGCGGCGGCTTCAGCGGTCCGTTTGGCGTGACGCTGTCGCCGCCATTCGTCAGCGAGGTTACGGCAAGCTCCGCCTCCACCTTCGCGAATCCCTTTCCATCGGCCGGGGCCGCGATCCCAGGCAGTCCGGCGGCGTTTTTGGCGCAGCTTCCCAATCTTAACGACACGGCGAATGAGATCAACCCGGCGGGAAATCTCTACGGCCCCTTCATCTTCAGCGGCTACGATATCAACAACAAGCTGCCCTATACGGAAAACTGGACGTTCGATTTGCAATATCAGTTGACCAACAACTGGCTTGTCACCGCTGGTTTTACGGGCAACCACGGCCAGCACGAGGTTGTTCCAGTTACGTTCAACGAACCGCTCATCGCAACGCCCTCGAATCCGGTCAACGGGCAAACCTCTTCCTACGGGTATAATTACCCCAGCACGAACGCGCTCACGCCTATCAACACGCTGGAGGGCGGCAACACGGGCATCCGGGTCCCCTACATCGGCTACAGCGCCAACTCGGTCCTCTATAAGGCCGTGGGAATTTCCAATTACGACTCGCTCCAACTTCAGGTCCGCAAGCGGCTGTCGTTCGGCTTACAACTTACGGGCAGCTATACGTGGTCGCACGCCCTCGACGACCAGAGCGGCGCCGGGTTGTTCTACACCGGCAACGATTCTATGAATCTCAAGTCCGGATACGCTTCCTCGGATCTCGACCAGACTCACGTGTTCCTGTTGAACTTCAGCTACGCCATACCGCGATTCCGGGCGGGTAAGGCTGTGGACGGACTTCTCAACGGATGGACGCTCGCTTCCCAGATCGTGGCGCAGAGCGGGCAGCCGTACAGCGTGTACGATTACTCTGGATCCCAGGCCAGCCTGTACTTCTCGAGCAACGATGAAATCACCAATCCGGTGGTGCCGCTGGCGCCGGGCATTAGCGCCAAGCAAGCCGAGTTGCAAGGCACCACGGGTGTGAACGCCGGCAAGCCGGTTCTGAACGCGGCGGACTTCATGCCGCAGTTCCTGGCGCCGGGGCAGGACGGCGTTCCCGCCGGCGATACCGGCGAATCGGTTTTCGGCACGAGCGGGCGAAACCTGTTCCGCGGTCCGTTCGGCGCGCGCTTCGACGCGTCGATCGGTAAACAGTTCCAGATCGGCGAGCGATTCAACCTGCGCTTCAGCTTCGACGCATACAATCTGTTCAACCATCCGAGTTTCGACACGCCGAACAACGACGTGCAGTTTTTCCCCGACTACGAGCCGCCCGCGACGGTTCCGCCGCTTGGCCAATTGGGTATCATCCAGCACACCATCGGAAGCCCGCGCTTCCTGCAACTGAACCTGCATTTGACATTCTAGGCCGGGTCGCGCCGGCGATCTTGTCGCGGGTGGCTTCTTACCTGCGCGTCCGGGACGGTGGCAAGAAGACACAGCGGCAAGACCGCCGGCGCTACGCCTGTTACAATCTTGCTCGATGTTTCGCAAGGTGTTGATTGCCAATCGCGGTGAGATTGCGGTGCGGGTGATTCGTGCCCTGCGCGAGATGAACATTGGGAGCGTGGCGGTTTACTCCGACGTGGACCGCACCGCGCTGCACGTGCGCATGGCCGACGAAGCCGAGCGCATCGGTCCGGCGGCATCGAGCGAAAGCTACCTGCGCATCGACCGCATCCTCGATGCCGCGCGCAGCCACGGCGCCGAAGCCATTCATCCCGGCTACGGGTTTCTGAGCGAGAACGCCGAATTCGCGGCTGCGTGCGAAGACGCGGGCATCGTCTTCATCGGTCCCTCGGCGGCTTCCATCCGCGCCATGGGCTCGAAAACCGCGGCACGGCGTTCCGCCATGGAGGCCGGCGCGCCGGTGGTGCCGGGGACGGACCGCGGGGTTACCTTCGACCAGGCGCGGGCTTTCGCCGCCGAGCACGGCTACCCCATCCTGCTGAAAGCCGTGGCCGGGGGCGGCGGCAAAGGCATGCGCCGGGTGGATCGGGAAGCCGACCTGGAAGCGGCTCTGCGCGATGCCGCAAGCGAGGCAGAGCGGGCGTTTCGTGACAAAGACATCTACGCGGAAAAGCTGGTGGAGAGGCCGCGTCACATCGAGATCCAGGTGCTGGGCGACCGCTACGGCAACCTGGTACACCTGGGCGAGCGCGAGTGCTCGCTGCAGCGCCGGCACCAGAAAGTGCTGGAGGAATGCCCGTCGCCGCTGGTAAGCTTGCATCCGGAAATGCGCCAGGAGATGGGTGAAGCCGCGTTGCGCGCCGCGCGGTCGGCCGGTTACTACAACGCCGGCACGGTGGAATTTCTGGTGGACGCGAGCCGCCGCTTCTACTTCCTGGAAATGAACACGCGCCTGCAGGTGGAGCATCCGGTCACGGAACTCGCGACGGGGCTCGACCTGGTGCGGCTGCAGATCGAAATCGCCGCTGGCGCGCGCCTGCCCTTCACCCAGGAACAGGTGAGCTGGCGCGGCGCGGCCATCGAGTGCCGGATCTACGCCGAAGACCCGTACAACAACTTCCTGCCCTATCCGGGCAAAGTCACCCGGCTGGGACGGCCGCTCGGTCCTGGTATCCGGCTGGACGCGTGCGTGTACGACGGCTGGACGGTCCCCATGGAATACGATCCGCTGCTGGCCAAACTGGCCGTCTGGGCCGAGACGCGGGAAGCGGCCATCGCCCGCCTGATTCGCGCCTTGGGCGAATACGACGTGAGCGGCATACGCACCAATGTCGGTTTTTTCCGCCAGATTGTGGAAGACCCCGAATTTGCCGCCGGCCGATTGCACACCGGGTTCATCGAGGAATTCTTCGCGCGCCACGCCCAGCCCAAACCCACGGCGGACCTGGAAACGGTGGCCGCGCTGGCGGCCGCGATCCACACCGCCGCGCGAGCCAGGGCCAATGGCGCGGAGGCGGGAAGCGGCGCGCAGGCGAGCGGCTGGCTGCGGGCGGGAAGGGACGCGCTGCTGCGATGAAGCTGGATCTCGAAATCGGTGGCGTAGCGGCGGCCATCGACGTGGTGGCGACCACCCCCGAGTGCCGCTTCCGCGTCAATGATGGCGAAGAGCGAAAGGCCGACGTGGCCGAGGTTACACCGGGCGTGTACTCGGTGCTCCTCGACGGTCGAAGTTATGAAGCCCGCGTGGAGCAAACCCCGGACGGGCTGCTGGTGGTGGTGAACGGGACCCGCCTGGCGGTCGAAGTGCGCGGTCCGCGGCGCTGGTCGGCGCACGCGGGCGCGGGGGTGGGAGACGGCGTCCAAAGCCTGCTGGCGCCGATGCCGGGAAAGGTGGTGCGCGTGCTAGTCAAACCCGGCGACACGGTGGAGCCCGGCCAGGGAATCCTGGTGGTGGAAGCGATGAAGATGCAGAACGAGATGAAAGCCGGCCGCGCTGGCCGGGTGCTCTCCATCGCAGTCCAGGAAGGCGCGACGGTCAAGGCCGACGAAGTGCTGGCGCGAATCGGGTAGGCGGCGGATTGGCGGCTATCGGGACGCCGTGGGAACAAGCTGGAGCCTATCCAGGTGGCGGTAGTCCTTCGGATTGTTCGTCACCAGCGGCACCGATAGAACCAACGCTGTTGCCGCAATCCAGGCGTCGGCGGAGCCCATTTGGCGTCCTTTGCGGGTGCTCTCATTCCGTACCGCCGCCCACGTAGAGCACAGCAGGCCGTCGGAATGGAGCACCGAGAAGTCGGCCAAATACGCCTCCAGTACGTCGCACTTGCGCCGCCCCCAGTTCGCTTCCAAAGCGCCTTGGCGCATCTCGGCCAGAGTCATGAATGAGACGACCAGCTCGGAACCTCGCATAATGGCAATGTAGGGTGGCGCAAATTCGGGATGCCACTTGAAAACAAAGCTGGCGACGTCTGTATCAACGACCAGTCTTGCCGTTGCGATCGGAGGAGAGGTCAATGCGGCGCCGGTCATAGATGAGGCGTACGAAGTCTTCGGATTCCTCCGCCGTCCCGGGGTCGGTGTGGCTCAATAGCCGGTCGAGCGAGAAGGACGCCGCCTGGACTAGGTTGGGCGGATCCTGGACGGGTTGCGAAGGCACACGGTCCATTCCGACAACCATTTTAGCGCCGATCGCGGGCCCCGGATGCTCTCGGAACCAATTGAAAGCGGGGCGTGCGGTGCGGCAAGGAGGCCATTCCTCTCGGGCTTTTCGGCATGGCGGCCGCAAGCGATCTAAAATGGACACCATGCCCGTATCCGCCGCGGAATTGAAGTTGTTGGCGCAGTACGATACGCCGACTATCGCCAACGTGATCGAGTTATTCGAGGTTCGCCCGCGCTCGGCGGGCTTCATGGACAAGCGCATTCGCGCCTGCTTTCCTGAGATGCCGCCGATCGTGGGCTACGCCGCCACGGCCACTATGCGCACCGCTTACGCGCGCGCCGAAGGGGCCGCGTATGCCTCCCTCGATGAGCAGGTGGAGCGATTCGCCGAGCTTTCCGGGCCGGCCATCGTGGTGTTTCAGGACCTGGACGATCCGCCGGTCGGCGCCACCTTCGGCGAAATCATGTGCACCACCTACCAATGCTTCGGCGCGCTCGGCATCGTCACCAGCGGCCCGGCGCGCGACCTCGACCAGGTACGGCGGCTGGGCTTTGCGGCCTTCAGCGACGGCGTGGTATCGTCGCACAGCTTCAGCCACATCACCTCCATCCACCAGACCGTGCGCGTGGGCGGAATGGAAGTTCGCCCCGGCGATTTGCTGCACGCCGACGCCAACGGCGTCTGCGGCATTCCCCATGCCATCGCCCGCGAAGTTGCCCACGCCGCCGCCGAATATGTGGCCGCCGAAGCGGTGGTGATCGACTTCGCTAAATCGGGCCACCGCGACGTGAAGGCCTACGCCGAAGCCAGAAGCGAGACCTTCCGCAGGATCGGTGAGCTGGGGAAACGCCTGAAGCGTAGCGAGTGACGGCCGCTATTGCGACAAGGTGAAGTTCACGTCGATGGAGGTCACCACCGTGACCGGATTTCCATTCAGCAAGGTGGGCCGATAGACCCAGTCTTTCACCGCGTCCAGGGCGGCCTGCACCAGCAGGGGATGGCCGCTGACGACTCTCAGGTCCTCGACTTTCCCGTCGGGGCCGATGGTAGCCTCCAGCTTGACGGCGCCCTGAATTCTCTGCTCTTTTGCCGCCGGAGGGTACACCGGGCGAACCTGAGTGATCAGGTTAGTGGCCTGGACGTTGCCGCCTACGCGGATCTTGGTGGGGCCGGTGGCGACAGCCTCGACACCGGCGGCTTCGGACACCGCGATATTCAACTGCGCATTTCCGGACTGGGTCGGCATCAGCGTGGCCGTCAGATGCCGGTCGAATTCGTGTACCGTGGCGAAGATGTTGGGAGCCGCTTCGGTGAAGTCGTCACCGACCTTTACCGGCAGGCGGGCCAGCAGTTCCGCCCTGGCTTCCTCCGACAGGCCGGAGATCCGAATGGATTCAATGATGTGAGAGCCTGCCGCCGGCGCGATTCCCCCGCGCAGGCCGCCTCCGACCCTGAAGACACCACCAGCGGGCGCCGATGGCGCGGTCTGCGCCGTGGGCAGCCCAAAAGTAACGCTCACCTGGCGTTTGGAATTGGCCGAAACGCCGGTGAAATGCCAGCTCAACACGGATTGCAGCACGGTTCGGCGCAGTTCGTCCGGACCGCTGAGGACGTTGGCGTCGGAGACTTCGCCGTTCGCATCGATGGTGGCCTGGACGACCACGGTCCCCTCGATGCCCTTTGCCTGAACCTCGGGCGGATAGGCTACGCCTCCGCGGTGGAGCAGTTCGGCGCCTCCCGTATCGACGGTGACGCCGGGCGCGTCGGACACGGTTTGTGACGCGGCGGCCAATGGAATGGCGCCGGAAACGATCCAGCAGGCGGCGGCCATAGTTACGAGTCCGGCCGCCAGCAGGCTGGCCGTGAGCGGTTTCGACATATTCACCTCCTTGAGAATTCCCATCACCCTTTGCTTCAGATGGCGCTTGCGCAGGAATAGCGGCGCCGGCGCCAGATCGAGTTCGGGCGCCGCGCCGGCCATGGCCAGCAGCGCGTCGATATAAGGATCGCGCGAGCCCGTCATGGCAAGCACTTCGCGATCCACCGCCTGTTCCCGCGCCAGTTGAATTTCGGCCAGCACCCACCAGATGGCGGGGTGGAACCAGAACACGGCGCGGACAATTTCTTCGGCGATCACAAAGAGCCAGTCGCCGCGGCGCACGTGGACGATCTCGTGACACAGGATCGCGTCTTGCATCTCGGCGGCCAATTCCGCAAAGCGCGCGGGCAATAGAACGACGGGCTTCCGCCAGCCGAAAGTGACCGGCCCGGCTACATCTCCGGAGACGCGCAGTTCGGCTTCGGTGGACCAGGCGCAACCCGGCTCCAGCGGCGCGGCGGCGCGGCGATACCGGCGCAGCCTGCCCAAGCCTGCCAGGAGCCAAGCCAAGCGCCCGGCCGCGCCCAGGGCTGCCGCCGCCAGCGCCAGTTCCCTCCACGGAATGGGCCGCGCCACCGGTACGGCCGTGGTGACGCGGATAATCGCCGTGGTTACCTGAACGCTACCGCCCATGGCCAGTGGCTGCCACGCGCGCACCACCGGCAGCAGCGCGCACGCCCCCAGCAGCGCGTACCAGTAGGCCAGGCGCGCACCGGGAGCGCGCAGGCGAAGCAGCGTGGGCAGGGCCGCGGCCACACCCACCAGCAAGGCGATTTGCAAGCTGTAGGCGCAGAAATTGCCCCAAACAAGCGAAGTCATGACTTCCTCCTGAGCCGGGCGATCTCCTCCAGGTCGGCGGCCGAAAGATCGTGCTCCTCCACCAGATGCACCAACAGAGGCTCGGCCGACCCGTTGAATACCCGATTGACAAAATCCCGCACCATGGCGCCGATCACCTTTCCCTCCGGCTGTGCGGGGCGGTATACATAGGCGCGCTCGGCCTGGGTCTTTTTGAGGTATTTCTTATGTTCCAGGATGTTCATCATGGTCATCACGGTGGTGTACGCCACTTTGCGGCGCTCCAGCAGGGTTTCGTAGACGTCGCGCACGGTGACGCGGTCGCGGGCCCAGACGATCTTCATGATTTCCAGTTCCTGGCCGGTGAGGGTGGTGCTGCGGGGACGCATACTAAATAATTAGTACTAAAAGATCAGGATGTCAAGCGGTTTTGTGAAGGGCCCGCGTCCGGGTCAAAAGAGCCGGCCCGGCTTGCTGAAGGCGGTAGAAATCGGCTTTCGGGGCGCAATCAAGCGGTTCTCTACAAGCTCAATCTTATAGTGCTCGGCAATCTCCGCCAGCAGGCGCCGCTGAGGCCCCGGGGCGTACCACGTCTGCCGGCCTAATTCGGTGAGTTTCGGCGCTCGATCGCCGAACAGAGCGATTGCCTGCCGTATCGGATCGAGCCGGCTCGGGTAGAGCAGCCCGTCGGCGAGAACCGGGTGATCGTGCAGGGCCTTGGACCACACCTGGGCCGCCGCGCGATCGGCCGAGAACAGGCGGGAATCCGCCCCCATACGCAGTAAGGCACCGGACGCCGTGAGGTCGATCAGGCGTAAGGCTCGCGCGCCCCTAAGCTCGGCAACGGCTTTGCTCTTCAGTTCGGCGGTTGTGACGACGCGGTTATTCGGATTTTTGATGAGACTCTCGATGAACGCGCAGAATACGTCCACGCCGGCGTATAAAACCCCATACGATCCGTCCGGCGCGTCGAACCTGTATTGTCCCGTTCTTCCAAAAAACATCGGGTGCCGCAGGGTAGCGTGGCTCCGGAAAATAGATCCACCGAACTCCACCACGCCGACTTCTCTGCTGGCGAGATTCGTGGGCGGCGCGGGCAGCGTGCCGGGTTCCACGATCACTCCGCTCCATGTTCGCCATAGACCGCTGCGGCATCCAGAACCGCGTCCAACTCGCCGTCCTTGAGGGCGTCGATTGGCGCCCTGTTTGCCAAACGCGGATCCTTGCTCACAAAGAACGCCACCTGCATCCACTCATCGTGCGCGCTGAGCACCTTCAATACGTCTTCAAGGCCCGGCACGACGCCGGATTCGTCGAACTGCCAAACGGGATAGCGGTACCCGTGGCGGCCCGTCGATACGGCGAGCAACTTACCGGCGCGGCGCCGCTTGTCCACCATTTGCCGGCTGATGTCCAGGGCCTCCGCCACCTTTACCGCGGTGAACGCGCCTCCGTGTTTGTCGATCAGCCTCCGCGATGCCTCTATGCCTCGTATGAAGGCGGGGGCCAGAGGTTCCGCCGCCACCAAATCGTCGAGCAGTTCCCTTGATGACAGAGCACGCAGCAGAACAGTCAGGTCGGTGGGCGCCGCCGTCGCGTCCGCTATCGCATTTTCCGAGAGCGCCGTGAATTGCAGAACCGCATTGATGCCCCGCACCAGCAGGGTCCGCAGAATAGGCGCCTCCCGCTCAACGGTGAGACGCACCTCTTCGAGCCACTCCGGGATCTCCGGCGGCGGTGGAGTTGATGATGGTAGTTCGCCCGATGAAGGGCCCGCTCCAGGATCGACCGCCTTTGGCCGAAATTGCCCTCGCTCGCGTCGCGCCATGGTTTCCCAATTATCATAACGCTATTTCGCAATAATCCGACAACCCTCTTTTCGCCTGGGAGATCGGGGGCAGCGTGGCAGGGAGCTAAACGCCCGACTGCTTCGATTAAGATAGTTCTGGGCTGTCCGATGCACGAGCTTTCCATCGCTTACTCCGTGGTTTCGTCGGCGACCGAGGCGCTGGCAGGGCGCAAGGTGGCCAAGGTCGATTCCGTGCTGCTGCGGGTGGGCGCGCTGAGCGGCATCATGGAAGATCCGCTCCAGTTTTGCTGGGGCCTGGCAACCGAGGGAACCTTGCTGGCGGGCTCCGGCCTGGTCATCGAGCGCGTTCCGGTCACCATTCGCTGCCGGCCTTGCGGCCAGGACGTGGCGCTCGATGGAGTGCAGAGCTTTCGTTGCCCGCGCTGCGGCACGCCTGGCCTGGAAGTGCTGAAGGGGCGGGAACTCGAGATAGTATCCTTGGAGATAGAGGAAGACGGTGACGACGCGCATAGTGGAGTTGCGACAGGGGATTCTGAAAAAGAACGACCTGCTGGCGGCTGATCTGCGGGCGCGGTTTGGGGCCGCCGGGCTGCTGGCGGTGAACCTGGTATCGAGCCCCGGAGCCGGAAAGACGGCGCTTCTGGAGCGCACCTTGCGCGAACTGCGCCTAACGGGTCAGCGCGTGGCGGCTTTGGTTGGCGACCTCGAAACCGACAACGACGCGCGCCGCCTGGCGATGTCCGGCGCGCCCGTGCGGCAGATCCAAACTCACGGCTGCTGTCACCTCGAAGCCGATATGATCGGCCGGCACCTGGAGGGTTGGGATCTCGGCCAGCTCGATTACCTGTTCATCGAGAACGTCGGCAACCTGGTCTGCCCGGCCGGTTACGACCTGGGCGAGGCGCTGCGCGTGGCTATTGTTTCGGTCACCGAGGGCGAAGACAAGCCGCTCAAGTATCCCGCCATGTTCCACTCGGCCGACGTGGTGGCGATCTCGAAAATCGACCTGGCCGCGGCCTGCGAATTCGACCGCGACGCGGCCTTGCGCAACATTCGCGAGATCCGCCCCGGGGTGGAGATTTTGGAAACCTCGAGCAAATCCGGGGCGGGCTTCGCGGAATGGTTCGAGCTGCTGGCGCGAAGACGGGAGGCTGCGGATGAGGCTGAAGCTTGAACCGAGCCGGGGCGCCGTCCTCGCCTTACATGATCCGGTGGAACAGCATGTACAGGCTTGACGACAGGATGATGGCCATGGGCAGGGTCAGCACCCACGCCAACGCCAGGGAGCGCACCGTGCTCCATTGCAGGCCCGAGTGGTTGGCGGCCATGGTACCGGCTACGCCCGAAGACAACACGTGGGTGGTGCTTACGGGCATGCCCAGATAATCCGCACCGCCAATGGTCAGCATGGCGGTGATTTCGGCCGCGGCTCCCTGCGCGTACGTCAGGTGCTGTTTGCCGATCTTCTCGCCCACCGTCACCACGATGCGCTTCCAGCCAATCATCGTCCCCAATCCGAGCGCCATGGCTACCGCGACCTTGACCCAGGTGGGGATGAATTTGGTGGCGGCATCCACGTGCTTCTTGTAGGTGTCGAGCACCATCTGGTCGGCCGCGGTGAACGCCGGCTTTCCGGAACTCTTCATCAGGCGCAGGGCTTCGCTGGTGATGTACATGTCGTTGCGGAAGTTCGGCATCATGGTTTGGGGGACGTCCTTGAGCACCTTGTAGATGGTGGCTTCGTTGCCCAGATCGCCCACGATTTGCTGCAGCGCCAGCATGGTGTTGGGGGTGAACTCGCGGGTGCGGACGTACTCCTCCACTTCGCGGCGAGGCTCGCCAATCACGGCGGAGGGACTCACGTACTGATGCAGCGTATCCACGGTTTGGCGCGAGATGGTCGCGAACTCCGCCGTCTGGCTCTCGGTAATGGCGTGGTTCAGGGCGTAAGCCGTAGGAACGGTCCCGACCAGAATGAGCATGATCAACCCCATGCCCTTCTGGCCGTCGTTGGAACCATGCGCGAAGCTGACCCCCGTGCAGGTCAATACCAGCAGGCCGCGAATCCAGAACGGCGGCGGCTCGTTGCCTTCGGGAGCGGCGTAAAGCTTGGGATTTTTCAACACAAGCTTCGCAATCGTGAGGAAGAGGAAAGCAACGAAGAAGCCCACTAGCGGCGAAATCAGCAGCGTCTTGCCCACGTTGATGGCCTGGCCCCAATCGACCCCGCTGGTGCCCGTGCGCGGCGACATCAACTGGTTCGCAATCCCGACGCCGATGATGGAGCCTACCATGGTGTGCGAACTGGATGCCGGCAGGCCGAAGTACCACGTGCCCAGGTTCCAGAGGATCGCGGCCGTCAGCAGGGCGAAAACCATGGAAAATCCGGCGCCGCTGCCCACCTGCAGGATCAACTCCACCGGTAGCAGCGAAATAATGCCGAACGCCACCAAACCGCTGGAACTCAGCACGCCAATGAAATTCCAGACACCGGACCAGACTACCGCGATGTGCGGTTCCAGCGAATGGGTGTAGATTACCGTAGCCACGGCGTTGGCCGTATCGTGGAATCCGTTGACGAATTCAAAGCCCAGCGCAATTGTGAGCGCCAGACCGAGAAGGACGAAGGGATAGATGGAGGTCGAGTGAACGTTGGCCAGATCGCGCAGAAGCTCCGATGCGGCGTAAACGAACCCGATCACTAATGCTACGGCGAAAACCAGCATGCCGATCATCCCCGGCTTGCGGTTGAGTTTCGCCTGCAATGTGGAGGTGGCTGCTGGTGCTGCTGCGGGTATTGGTGCTGGTGCGGCGGCGGCGCTCATAAGTCAATATGTCCTCGAACCTGACAAGTCTAGCCGCTGAACTTTACAACGGTATGAACGGATCGAAAGAAGTTTTGCCGCCACTTGGCCCCGAAAGGCAGGTAGCGTGGGAACGTCCGGTCTCGCGCCACGGTGCAACTGTACTACTACATATTGCGGGACAACGAATTAGGCACACTTTATATGAGAAACCATATTGACAAGTTTCGGGGTGTCGTGCGAGGATGTGTTTATCACTGAGGAAGGAGGTGGTCCAGCAAACATGGAAAGTAGTAGACAACGACCGCAGGAGGTGGCCGACTGTTAAAGTCGGGCCTCTAACGTAGCCGATTCCCGCTTCAGTGGCGGGGTCAAGTTCCTGTGGACCGGCTGCCTTTTGTGGTCAGCTTTAAGCCTCAGGTTTTATCCGGGCTACCCTGAACCCCCGTGTTCCATACGGAGCACGGGGGTTTAACGTTTCTTGGCCCAGGGCTCTCGCCCCCGCGGGCGGGTGGATTGAAAAAAGAAAATGCTATACTGAAATTCTCGAAAGGAATCCTCAAGTAACGCCATGAAGGCCGGTATTCACCCCGCTTACAACGAATTGAACGTCATTTGCGCCTGTGGGCATACCTTCAAGACCCGCTCCACGCACAAGGGCGATATCCGTGTGGAAATCTGCTCGTCCTGCCATCCCTTTTTCACGGGCAAGCAAAAGCTGATCGACACCGCTGGCCGGGTGGACCGCTTCGAGAAGAAGTACAAAGCCACCCGTGGCGCCAAGAAGGCACAGGCACAGCCCGTAGCGTAGCTGCGGGCTTGGCGAAAACCCGCTCGCTTTGGCCGCGGCCCGATTACTTCTTGAAATCCGGCGGGGGCGGGGGACTGCCGCGTTCCTGCTGCAGGCGCCGCTGCCGAGCCGCTTCGTGCTCCGCCAGCAACTGTTCGTAGAGCGGCATCTGGTCTGGACGCAGGAGGGCTTTGACTTCCGCGATTTGCCGGTCGTGGATGGCGCGCCCCTCGGCGTTCATGCGGTCGTGCAGGGCGTGGAAGTCTTCGCGGGTAGCGTCCAGGATCTGGTTGTAGCGCGCCAGTTGGCTGGCGTCCAGCTTCACCCGGTCCTTCATCTCGGCCACCAGGTGCTTGCGCACGTCCTCGGGATCGGGAGCGCCGGATTTTCGAACGCTGACTCCGCCAACGGCCTGCACCGTATAGAGCCGATATCCCAGAGCGCCCACGGCGGCACCGCCCGCGAACACCAGGAACAGATAGATAAAGGCGGAAAGCCTGGATTTCGGCATGGATCGGCTTACCGGCCCGGCTGGTTCGCGCTCTGACGCAAATCCAGGCGCAGCGGACCGACGATATCGGGAGTTTCCACGGAATTGGCATCCGCCAAAGCTTCCAGGTAGTTTTGCTGGTAGGCACCGGCGCGGGCACTGGAGTTCTGCGGCAAGTACAGGTAGACGCCCAAAGCCAACGTGGCGGCGACCGCGGCGGTCGCGAATGCTTGCGCCATGTGGAGGAATGAAAACGTGTTGCGCTGCTGGGCTTCGATCCGCTGCCACACTCCCGGCATGAAGTTCACGCCGGGCTCGCGATCCGGACACGCTTCGCGGTACGCCCGAAACAGGGCGTCCAACTCTTCCTCGTGATTGCCATGGTCCCCGGGGTACATGTTCGCTTCCCTTCTCAGCTTCCCGTTTCAGCCACCCAAAATGGGGCCTTTCAGCCCGCCTGACCCTGCGCGCTCGCGCCGAACGCTTTCAAGACCCGCTGCCGGGCGCGAAACAACCGCACCTTAAGAGCATTTTCGTTGACCTTGTAAATCTTTTCAAGCTCTTTCAACGAAAGCCCTTCCACCTCTTTGAGCATGAGCAGGAGGCGGTCCGCTTCCGAAACCGCGCCAAGCATCGAATCCACCGCTTCCCGGATCCGCTTCTGCTGCTGTTCGTCATGGTCCGCCTTACCTCCGGCGGCCGCATCGGCCAGCATGACCTGCTGCTCCGACAGGTCCGACATGCGGAACTCATGGCGGCGCCGCTGCTTCCGCAAGTAGTCATACGCGGCGTTCACCGTAAGGCGGTACAACCACGGTTCAAAAACCTTGGGCGTCCGCAATTGGTCGAGAGAAAAATAGAGCCGCACAAAAACTTCCTGCGCGACGTCCTCGACATCCTCAGTCCGGGCGATCAATCGCGTGATCGTCCCCATAATCCGCTTGCGATAAACCTGAACGATTTCGTTAAATGCCGCCGAGTCGCCTCGCTGGGCGCGCTCGATTAACTCGAAATCTACCAACATCGGACACCGGCTGGAACACCGGCATGCCGAATCGCATCGAACTTCGTCTGGATAGGCGTCCGGTTAGCTCGGTAGGTTACAAAACCTAGAGTACAGGGGCTAAGTGCTGTCTTAGGTAAACTCGCCGCTCGAAGAAACCCGAATCTCCGGAGCCGGCAGCGGCCAGGCTCGCCTGGAGCGAGAGAAGACATGAGGATCTTTCCATTATCCCAGATCGACCGCCTTTTCAATGCCTTGAAGCTCGTGAAAAAATCAAGCTCCAGCCACGGAGGAACACGGATAAACGCAGATAAATCCTTTGCCTTCTTTATCCGTGTTTATCTGTGTTCCTCTGTGGCCCTATTTCCTGACAGATCGACCTGTCGGAATTGCCATTTTGGCCGATAAACAGTTATAAAAGGATAGGAATAAGCCGGTTCCGTAGCCGCCCCACCGCCCCATGCCCACGCTCGTGTCCATCGCCGATCGAAGTCTCACGGGCCGGCGCCGCGGCGAGTACGTCGTGCTGGAATTAGCCTGTCCCTTGCAGCCCCCCGGCAACCTCGGCGTACTACTGCTCGAACCTGCCGCCGATCGTGTCTGGATTCGCCTGCGGCACGATTTCAGCCCCTGGCTTGCTCCGCGACATATTGATTCCGAAGCCGATTTCGAAGCCCAACCCGAAGGCAGCCCGATCCAGGAGTTCGATCCGAGCTATCTGCCTCTGCTCGAAAACGACATGCGCCGGCAAGCCGCCGAGCGCGGCGGCGCGGCTTGGCTGGGATCTCTGGAAGATTGTTTCTCCAACGTCTTACGCGTTTCCGAGCGGCGCCAGGTTGCGGTCGATTCCTTCACCCGCGTGCTCGACCGCCTCTATGAAGAGCACGTCGAACCGCTCGAAGTCGGCCGCTTTGTCACCCATCTTCCCCTGTACAGCTTGCGCGCCGCCGCGGGCAGCCTGGGAGAAGAGATGGAAGCCGCCGAAGAGGACTGGGTGCGTGCGCCCGAAGGATTGCGCCTGGGGCCCGACCTGTTCGTGGCCCACGTGGTCGGTCGCTCCATGGAACCGCGCATTCCAGATGGCAGCCTCAACCTGTTCCGCTTGCATCCGGCCGGTTCGCGGCAGAACAAGATTCTGCTGATCCAGCGGTTTGGCGTCACCGATGAGACCGCGCGCTACACCGTCAAGAAATATACCAGCACCAAGGTCGCCTTGAGCGAAGACGAGTGGCGGCACGAACGCATCCGGCTGGAGCCCCTGAATCCCGAATTTGAAGCCTGGGACGTCGGCCCGGAGGATTTCGCCGTGGTGGCCGAGTGGCTGCGCGTCATCGAATAAAGATACATTAGTCGCCGATGAACGCAGATGAACGCAGATAAAGAAAACCAAGGACTTATCGGCGTTCATCGGCGTTCATCGGCGACTATATCCAACCGCATTGGCCGGTTGTTGCTGGCCTGGTACCGAAAGGCGTACCGCGATCTGCCCTGGCGGCGCACGTGCGATCCTTATCGCATTTGGGTTTCCGAGATCATGCTGCAGCAGACTCGCGCCGCAGCGGCGATTCCGTATTACCAACGGTTCCTGGAGCGGTATCCGTCGGTGGAGGCACTGGCGGCGGCCGGCGAAGCGGACGTGCTGGCGATCTGGAGCGGGCTGGGCTATTATTCGCGCGCCCGCAACCTGCTGCGGGCCGCTCGCCAGGTTGCCGCCGCCGGCCATTTTCCCGAAGAAATCGAGGCGTTGAAGGCCCTTCCCGGCATCGGAGATTACACCGCCGCGGCCATTGCCAGCATCGCCTTCGGCCGGCCCCACGCCGTCGTGGACGGCAATGTGCTTCGGGTAGTGGCGCGGGTCCGCAACGAACCTGCCGATATTGGCGCCGCCGCCACGCGCCGGCGGTTCGGTGAAATCGCCCAAGCCTGGCTGGCGCGCCGCGACCCGGGCGGATTCAACCAGGCGCTCATGGAGCTGGGCGCCACCGTTTGCCGGCCGCGCAACCCACTATGCACCGCTTGCCCGATCTCGGCCGCCTGCCAGGCGAACCAGGCCGGCACCGCCGCCCAATTGCCCGTCAAACTGCGCCGCGTGGAGCCGGTGGAAGTGCGGGAAGCGCGATTACTGGTGGAGCGCTCCGGCCGCGTTCTGCTCCGCCGCCGGGAGCTTTCCCTGGGGCGCCTGGCCGGCTTCTGGGACCTGCCTTCGCCCGACCAGCTTCCCGCCGCGCGCCTCGGCGTTCCGCTCGGAGAGTTTCGGCACTCCATCGCTCACCATCGATACCGGATCGCGGTGGCGCGGGCCCAGGCGAAAAAGCCTCCGGCCGGGTACGGCATATTTGCCTGGATGGACCCCGGCCAACTGGAACGCGTTCCCCTCAGCACGACCGCCCGAAAAGCGCTGAAGCTGGCTGCCAAAGCTCGAACGGCGACGTGTCCGCGGGCGTAAGAAAATGAAGCCACCTGGAGAAACAATGCCCGACACGATCCGGATTCTGGTAACCGGCGGAACTTTCGACAAAGAGTACAACGAGATCACCGGAGAGCTCTTCTTCAAGCGGACTCACTTGCCCGACATGCTGCGGCTGGGCCGTTGCCGGCTGCCGGTGGCCGTGGAAACCCTCTTCATGATCGACAGCCTGGACATGACCGGGTCCGGCCGCGGCTTGATCCTGAAGCGCTGCCTGGAAGCCGGCGAAAATCGCATCGTGGTCACCCACGGCACCGACTCGATGGAGCTGACCGCGGCCCTGCTCGGCCCCAATGTCGCCGGCAAGACCGTGATCCTCACCGGCGCCATGGTTCCTTACACGTTCGGCAGCTCCGATGGACTGTTCAACCTGGGAACCGCGCTGGCCTTCGTGCAGACACTTCCGCCCGGTGTGTACGTAGCCATGAATGGGCGCTGCTTTCGATGGGACGCCGTGCGCAAGAATCGGCAGTTAGGGATCTTCGAATCGCTGAACCCGAAGCCGGAAGACTGAGGTGCTGTGAAAACAGGAGTCTATAGCCGCCGATGAACGCAGATGAACGCAGATAAAACCTCCGGTTTGTTTATCGGCGTTTATCGGTGTTCATCGGCGGCTATTCTTGACGCCTTCTGAACCGCGCGGCGCCCTCCACCCTATTTCAACGGCGAAAAATCCGCCGGATCGAGAAACACCGAGTCGACTTTCTGCACAAGCTTGCCGTTTTTCTCGGATTCGGCGGCGACCTTTATCCATTCCGGGTCTTTGCGGAAATCGGCCCAGTTCTTGTCGGCGGCGGCGCGGCTGGGATGGGCGACCAGGTAGACAAACGTGTTCTTGGCGAGTTCCGGGTCCTGCGGAACCCAATAACCGATGCTCTCGATGCCGTGGTGTTTGAAGATTTCGACGGTGTGATCGCGGAAACGGGCTTTGAGAGCTTCGAGTTTGCCATCGTAGCAGTGGTAAGTCCGGAGCTCGTAGACGCGTGTCTGCGCCAAGGCACCGGCGGCCAGCAGCGGGAGTAGTAGAAGAAACTTTCCAAGCATGAGGATAGTGTAGCGCCCCTCCTCTCGATCCCGCTTCCGGGTTATCCTAAGTCCGATGGCGACACCCCGCCGGAAGAGATCATCTCAGCGGCCGGACGACACTCGTCTGGCCGTCAAGCGCAAGGCCGTGCCGCATGAGTTCGTGCTCGAGGCAATCGCCGCGTTGTCGCCCACGACCCGCTCTATGTTCGGCTGCCTGGCGGTGTACATCGGATCGAAGATTGTCCTGATTCTGCGCGACAAACCCGGCGCTGACCCTGACAACGGGGTGTGGCTCGCCACCACCAAAGAGCACCACGAGAGTCTCGGCCGCGAGTTCCCGCACCTGCGATCCATCCAGGTGTTCGGCGGCGAGGTGACCGGCTGGCAGGTGCTTCCCGCCGACGCGCCGGATTTCGAAGAGGCCGCGATCCATGCCTGCGAGCTGGTTGTCGCCAGGGACCCACGAATCGGCAAGGTGCCCGGCGCGAAAAAACCGAAGACGGCCCGTGCGGCGCGGTGACGTATTCGAATGGCAACCGAATCAGAAGACTTTTCGAAAAGTGAGATTGATGCGGGCGGCGCCGGTCAGCGGATGCAGGCCGTCTTTCAGCGGCGCGACGCCGTGATAGACGAAGCGGGCGGGACCGCCCCAGACGGCAACGTCTCCATTTTCGACACGCAGGCGGCGCACTGAACCCGAGCGGCTTTGGCCGCCCCACAGGAACACGGCCGGGAGACCGAGCGAAACCGAGACGATGGGCGCCCAGGCGTCCTTTTCGTCATGGTCCCGGTGGAGGCCGAGTTTGGCGCCTGCCAGGTAGCGATTGATCAGGCAGGCGTGGGGATCGTAGGAGACGAAGCCGGCCTCGGCGGCGGCCCGCACCGCGAGATCCAGGAACGCTTCGGGCATGGCGGGCCAGGGGGCGCCGGTATCCGGGTCGGCGGTGTCGTAGCGGTAGCCGGTGCGGTCCGATACCCAGCCCACACGACCGCAGTTGGTCATGGCGACGGACATGGTATAGCCGCCGGGCGTGACCAGATGGCGGAACGGCGCGCCCGCGGCGACGCCCGCGACGGCTTCGACCAGCGCGGAGGCTTGGGAAGTGGCGAAGCCGCGCAATAGGACGGCGCCTTCTTCCAGCCTCTCGGTGGAGCGGGGCGGGGAATCGCCGTCGAAAAGAGGGGTCATAGCCTGCCTCGAAAGCGGCCCATTTCACGGCGATCGCGTTTGGAGGGTTTGCCATCCCGCCAGTTGTCGAAACGCGGCTCGGCTTTGCGTTCCTCAGCCAGCTTGAGGCGCAATTCCCGGCTTCGCTCCGTCTCGCGGTAGAGCGTCGAGGCAACCGCCGCCGGGCCGCGCATCTCACTGAGGGCCAGTACCTCGATCTCGAAATCGCCGCCGTCGTTCTTCACTTGCAACCGGTCGCCGGCCCGGACTTCACGCGAAGGCTTGGCCGGCTGTCCGCCCGAGAAGATCCTGCCGAGATCGCATGCCCGCGAGGCGAGCGAGCGCGTCTTGAAGAACCGGGCGGCCCAGAGCCACTTGTCGATTCTGATCATCCCACTCTTGTACCATGGCGGGATGCTTCGCAGCGTAGGCGCGGCAACCGCTCCCTCACGGTCGCGGCTCGGTTAGGGATAGCGCATGTTTGCAGTCATTTACCGAGCCGCGACCGTGAGGGAGCGGTCGAACCGGACTAACCTCTCCAAATCTGTCGAGCACACTCCGGTGGCGGACCGAATTTCTGATTATTGCAATCGTGATACACTCCGTTTGAATTGCCTGCAGCCGACCACGACGTCGTCCGGCATCGCGCCTGTACCGGTGTGTGATGTGCAAACTCACGCGGCCGGATGGTAGCGGCTTGGCTTGTTTGAAAGCCGCGATCTCTTGGGCATCAAGAGCGAATTGGCGCTGCCGCCCCGGCGATTCCTCCCAGTATTTTCTCTCTATTCGAGGTATATGGATGCGATTCTATTCGATTGGCTTTCGCGCGTTTCGATACGCGATCTTGATTCTGGCTCTGGCGGGGTATCCCATTCTGGCGCAGGATGCGGCCGGCAAGATCGTCGGCACGGTCACCGATCGCAGCGGCGGCCTGGTGGCGGGCGCCAAGGTGACGGTAACGAATACTGGTACGGGAGTCGCGCGGGAGACCTCGACGGATAGACAAGGCTTTTACCAGGTACTGGAATTGCCGATCGGGCGCTACGAAGTTGCCGCCGAAGCGGTCGGGTTCTCGCGGACATTGGCGGCGGCCAAGAACCCGCTCGAGATCAACCAAACGCTGCGCATCGACCTGACGTTGGAGGTGGGCGCCGTCAAGGACGTAGTCACGGTCGAAGGCGGGGCCAGCGCGGTGGAAACCGAGAATTCCACGGTCGGCGCCACCGTCAGCGGCAACGCGATCCTGGAGTTGCCGCTGAACGGACGGAACACCCTCGACCTGCTGGCGACGCAACCCGGCGTCACGCCGATGAACGGCGATGCGCCCCGGCAGGCGGGCGCCTATAGCATCGGCGGCGGGCGCTCGGACTCGGTGACCTACCTGCTGGACGGCGGCTTGAACAACCACCTGATCGACAACGGCATCGTCATCAACCCGAATCCCGACGCGGTGAGCGAATTCCGCGTGCTGCAGAGCAACTATGCGGCGGAGTACGGCCGCAACGGCGGCGGCGTGGTGAGCATGGTGATCAAGAGCGGGACCAACTCGGTGCACGGCACCGCCTTCGACTATCTGCGCAACGAAGACCTGGACGCCAATACCTTCTTCAACAACGAGCAGGGCGTCGCGCGCCAGATTCTGAAACGCAACCAATACGGCGGGACGGTGGGCGGGCCGATTTGGATACCGCACGTCATTGACGGTCGCAACAAGCTGTTCTTCTTCTTCGCCTACGAAGGGCAGCGGCAGAATGAATACTCGCAGGCCGGCAAAATCACCACCTTCACGCCGCTCGAAGCGCAGGGCAACTTCTCGCAGGCGGCGAACAATGGTCCGGACCCGTTGGTTTCCAGCTTCTTGCTGGCCAATCCGTGGTTTCAGCCCGACCCTAATCTCGCTTCGCAAGCCATTCTTGATCCCAGCCGCATCAGCCAGGTGTCTCTGAACTACTTCAAGAAGGGGCTGATCCCCACTTCGCCACAGGGATTCGTGTTCCCCGAGGCGACGGCTACCATCAACCATTCCGAGTACATCGGCAAGATTGACTACACCATCGGCATGCACGATACCCTGAGCGGCACCTTTGCGTCGCAGGATAGTCCGCAAGTCGTTCCGTTCTCGGGCACCTCCGGCGCCACCACGGTCAGCGGCTACCCGATTTCCGACGACGTAATGGCCTATTTCGGCAACGTCGCTTACATTCACAGCTTCTCGCCCGCCATCATCAACGTGGCCCGCTTCACGGCGCAGCGCAACAATAAGATGCAGAACTATCCGATCGGCTCGCAGTCGCTGCCCGGCCCGTCGCAGCTTGGGATTGGAATTACACCCGACTTAGTCGACGGACCCACCATCATCAACCTGATCGGCAGCGACATGTTCGCGGGTTATAACCCGTTTGGCCCGGCGGACATCGTGGACGACACCCTCACCTTCACCAACGATTTGTCATGGACCCGCGGCAGTCACTCGTTAAAAGCGGGCTTCCTGTTTTCGTCGTATCGCGACGCCATGATTTACGGCTATTACTTGAACGGTGAGTTCGATTTCTATGGCTCCGGGACCGGTATCGGTTCCGGCAACGACTTAGCCGATTTCCTGATGGGGCTGCCCGACGACTTTCAGGAGTATCCCAATGCGCCGACCAACATCCGCTCCCATTCCTTCGCCGGATACGCTCAGGACACCTGGAAGGTCAGCCGCCGCTTCACTCTCAATTACGGTTTGCGGTACGAATACAATCAGCCCAAGTACGATACGCAAAAGCGGTCGTTCACCTTTGTTCCGGGCCAGCAATCTACGGTTTTTTCGGGTGCCCCATTAGGTCTACTCTTCCCCGGCGACAAAGACGCGCCGCGCGGCTCGAACTGGCCGGACCGGACGAATTTCGCCCCGCGGGTCGGTTTCGCCTGGGACGTCTTCGGCAATGCCAAGACCAGCGTTCGTGGCGGTTTTGGCATGTTCTACGATATTCTGAAGGCCGAGGACAATCTTCAGTTCAACGGCCAGAGCCCGTTCTTCGGGTCCGCGTTTCTCAGCTTCTACCCGCCAGACAGTGGCACATTCACCTCCGACCCGGGCATCATGAGCGATCCGTTTGGCGCCGCCGGTTCGCCGAACCCGTTCCCGTCGAAGCCGGTCAACCACAACGTCAACTTCCGCGACGCCGGGTTCCTGCCCATCGGCGGCGGCAATCCTTTCTTTGTAGACCCGCATTTGAAGACGCCGCGCATTTACCAGTACAACGTTTCCGTCCAGCAACAGTTTGCCAACAATCTTACGCTCGAAGCCGGCTATATCGGCTATGTCGCGCACGGGCTTACCGGCTTGACCGACATCGATTCCTTCACGCCGGGATCGAGCACGCGCGTTCTGGATCTGAACCCCGCGTTCGCCGGCGATTACAACTTCATGAACGAGTTCCAGAACCTTGGCATTGCCAATTACAATGGGCTGCAGACCAACCTGACCAAGCGTCTTTCGGATTCGCGGATTGGCAACACGTTCTTCACGCTGGCATACACCTGGTCGCACCAGCTCGATAACGAGTCGGGGTACCGGCAGCGCAACAACTTCGTGCCTTACGATCACCACAACCAGTTTTACGCCTCCGGCGATCCGGATATTCGGCAGTTCATTTCGTTATCGGGTGGCTGGGACTTGCCGTTCCAGAAGCTGACGACGCACGCAGGCTGGCTGACCAGGGGCTGGACGTTGTATCCCATCGTTACCTACCGGTCGGGATTTCCGCTGGATGTGCTGGCGTTCAGCTATGGCACCGAACCTTCCCAGTCCGATCCCGGTCCATCCGGCGCCGGCGATCTTCAAGTGGTTCGCGCCGACCTGGTGGCGCCCGTGCAGTACGTGAGCGCGGGACCCAACCGCACCTATACCTCCAACCCCAGTGGCACGGAACCACAGACGGGTACCGGCAACTACTGGTTCAATCCCAACAGTTTTTCCAATGCACGCGCCGTGACGCTGAATCAGGAACTCACCCAGACGCCGCCGGTAAATCCGGCCACGTTGCTGAATCAGTTCACTTATGGCACTTTCGGGCGTAACTCGCTGCGCGGACCGGGAGCCTTCAACGCCAATCTCTCGCTTTCGCGGATCTTCAAACTGCGCGAGGGGATGGAACTCGAATTCCGCGCCGACGCGTTCAACATATTCAATAACGTGGAATTCGGCAATCCGGACACCAACATCAGCGACCAGAGCTTCGGCCAGGTTTCCACCACGGCCGACCCGCGCATCATCCAACTGGCCCTGCACCTGAAGTTCTAAAATGGTGGGGCAGACCATCGTCGTCTGTGGTCTGCCTCCATTTTTTGTGGGGCAGGTTGGCAACCTGCCGACCGATTGACAATCGGTCCCCGCTTGTCTGCCCCACGCGTCGAGTCCGCTATAATTCGAAGCTATGACCCACGCGCGATTCCTGTCCTTGCTTGCGGCGCTTGCGCTGGCCGCTGCGGCGCCCGCTCAGACGAAACTTGAAATCACCTCTAAACTCGGGACGAAGTTCTATTCGCTGGCCGACGAGAAGGGTGCAGTCCTGGCGGCCGAGACGAAGCTCGGCGGCGACTCCAAGAACCCCGACTTGCTGCTCAAACTGGCGCAGGCGCAAGTCTCCGTCTGGCAAGACAAGGAAGCGGTCGAAACCCTGACTCGCGCTTTGGCGATTTCCCCTCAGAACGCCGATCTCTACACCGAGCGCGGCCATCGCGAGCTTCCGTTGCGGGAGTTTGCGCGGGCGCGCGCCGATCTAAGCCGCGCCGCGGCGCTCAATTCGAAGAACATGGCGACGTACTATCACCTCGGCCTGGCTCACTTTTTCCTGGGCGAGTTCAGCCCGGCCGCCGACGCTTTTCGCCACGCCGTGGAGGCCGCGCCGAACGGCGACGAGCGCATCAACTCCACCAACTGGCTTTGCGCGGCCCTGTTCCGCGCCGGGCGGAAGGACGAAGCGGCGAAAGCGGCGGACGCCATCACGCCGGAAATGACCAACCAGGAGCCGCACACGAAGTTTTATCTCAATCTGGTGCGGTTCTTTCAAGGCCGGATGAGCGAATCCGAGGCGCTGCCTCCCGAGCCGCCGGCCGATAACGCGGATCAGGAAGTCGAGCTGCCGTTCGATACGGTGGCGTTCGGAATAGGCAACTGGCACCTCGCGGCGGGCGACACCGCCAAAGCCCGGGAGTATTTCCGCCGCGTGTTGAAAGGGCACGTCTGGATCACCTGGGGGTTTGTCGGATCCGAGACGGAGCTAGCGCGCTTGGGGTCTCATTCCAAGTGACGCGCATCGCGGCCCAGCGGCAGCGCAAAGGGATCGTCCTGCCGATCATCGACGGCTTGCTTGCGGCGTCCGCGATGCAGCACAACCTTACGATCGTCTCACGCAATTCCAGGAGCTTTGCCGCCCTGCGGGTTGCGGTTCTGAATCCCTGGGAAGCGTGGGGGCCGTCCGGGAACCACTGTTCTATTCAACGGCAACCGCTCCCTCACGGTCGCGGCTCTGAAATGCCCCAGTCCGAGCCGCGACCGTGAGGAAGCGGTTACCGTTGAATATCTTACCGAGCACCCGAAACGGTGTGCCAAGCCAGGAGCCACCGGGTCATCACCGCCCGAATGCCATGCCGGCGAAACTCACCACGCTTTGTTCGTCGATGTTCCACTGCTCGTAGTGCAGCAGCTCGCCGCGCAGGCCGGGGACGGATTTCAGAAAGGTATAGAAGGGCGACGAGCCGCACCATTTCAGGTCGTCGCGGTTCTGCTGGACCAGGTCCCAGAAGCCGGCCGGGTCGGCGGCCTCGATTCGAGCGATGCGCTCCCGATCGCGCTCGTGGACTTCCTGCATTTTGCCCTCGCCGGCGCGGGCCTGAAACCGGTCGGCATAGCGCGCGCCCATGTGCGCCATATCCACTCCCAGCACCCACAAAGGGCGGTCGCCTTCGCGGTCCTGCAATTCGCCCAAGGCTTCGCAAAAGGCCTTCACGCTGTCGTCGTCTTCCGGCTTCCCGCCTTCCAGAATGCTATGCGCGAACGGGCCGCACAGCACGGGCACGATGCGGACGCCGGCTCCCAGCGCGTGCTGCAGGAAGACAAGCTGCAGCTCGACGGTGTGTTCGAACGAATGGCAGAAGTCTTCCATCTCTACCGAGCCCGGGGCGCGTTTCGCCAGCCAGTCGACCGCGGCGGTGTCGGTGACGGCTTCGCCCAACGGGGTGCGAAAATTCTTGCGGGTGAGACCGAAGCTTTCCGGCGCGCCGTAGTGAGACGTGGCCAGGATTACGAAAGTGCGGTCGCGATGTTCCGGCCGCAGGGCGCCATACGCGGCGCGGTAGCTCTGCCAGCCGCCCGCCGGGCTGACGTGGGGCGCGGCAATGGCAGCGAGGTTGCCATCCCGCAAGCTACCACCTGCGGCGCCGCAGCCTTCGGTCCAGCCGGCCAGAGTTTGCCGGAGCGCCGCCGGGTCGGCCGGGTAAGCGCTGCCGGCGTGGGCCGGCTCGCGCACCGACTGCGCGGCGAATGCCTGGCGTTTGGCGGCGCGCATTTTCTCAAACGCCTCATCTTCCAGAAAGCCGGCCTGGCTCAGGGTCTGGCGGAAGTAATCGGCTACACGGCCGGTATCGAGATCGCCGGTCAGCCGCACCAGGGCGGCGCGCAGGTCCAAATCCGTCTGGCGTCCATCGAAGCAGCTCAAACACTCCACCAGCAGCGGCGGCACCACCAGCATGGCGTCGGAATACCGAAACGGGTCGCGCAGGAACAGACCTGGGTGTTCGGGCGCGGGCGAGGGGAAAAAGTCGAGGTCGCGCCGGAGTTGGGGCAGTGGCTGAGGCAAATTTTATGTTAGCGCAGGCTTGCGCGCCAGAATGGCGTCCAGCGGGACGCCGGTGCGCCGCGCCTCGACGGCGGTGAATCCGGCGCTCTCCAGCAGGCGCTGGTATTGGCCGCCGCTGCGCTCCTTGCCCTCGGTGGCTACCAGCATATTGAGCGATTGCATGTTGGCGGAGACCGGCCCTACGCCGTCTTCGGCCAGCAGTTTCTCCGCGATCAGCAGACCGCCGCCGGGGGGAAGCCGGTCGACGATCCTGGCGAGCAAAGCGGCGATCTTCTCGTCCGGCCAATCGTGCAGGATGCGGCCCACGGCATAGAGATCGGCCTCGGGCAGCGGGTCGCGGAAAAAATCTCCGGCGGCTATCTGGATGCGATCGCGCGCCGCGGACCGGCCGGCTACCTCGCGCGCCAGCGCGGCGACTTGCTCCAGGTCGAACACCACGCTTTCCAGTTGCGGGTACCGTTCGCAGGCGGCAATGGCCAGGTGTCCGGTGGCGCCGCCCAGGTCGGCCAGGCGTTGGAAACCGCCCAGGTCGAAGGCCGCGACCACGCGGGGCGAGGTCAACATGCCGAAGCCGTGCATGCCCATCAGGAAATCCCGTTGCGCCTCGGGCGTGCGGAAAAAGCCGTCGAAAATCCCGCCGGCCACGCCGAAGGTCTGCTTCCAGCGCGGCGAGCCTTCGCGCACCGCGTCTTCCAGATTGGCCCACATCGGGTAGAGCGCCCGGTTCGAATAGCGAATGTAGCCGCCCAGAGAATGCGGGCTATCGGGGCGCAGATACGTCTCCGCCACGGGCGTGTTGCGGTAAATGCCGTCCTGTTTTTCGAGCAGGCCCAGAGCGGCGCAACCGTCCAGCAGACGCTCGATCGCGCCGGCATTGGCGTGCAGCCGGGCGGCTATCGCGGCGGCGCCAGCCGGCTCGGCGCCCACCAGATCGAACACGCCCATGGCGTCCGCGGTGAACAAGGTCTTCGATCGCCGGAAGGCTTCGATCAGATCGACAACCGGAGCGGGGTCGGGCAGGCCGCTCACGGCTGGTCCTCGATCAGGAACTGCTCGTATTTGCCGTCGGCCAGCAGATACAGATTCAGGTTCAGCGCCTTGCGCGCGAATTGGGTGCGATAGGAACGATGGGTCATGCCGCCGCGCAGGTTTTCGCCGACGGGCGTCACGGAGTTCAGCTTGCCCAGCGGGCCGAGCGATGTTCGGCAATCGCGCAGGGCGACCTCGCTGAAATAAGTGTTGGCGTTGGCGCTGAACAGGGCGCGGTCGATGCGGCCTTTTTGCAGACCCTCCAGAACGGCTTGAACCTGGTGCGTGTCGCTATCGGGCGGGGCCTTGTCCTCGGGCACGAAAACCAGGGTCGCAATTTGCCGGGCGAGCGGGCCCACCATGTTGACCACGTCCTGGTTCGAGAGCACCACGACCGCGCCCGCGCGGGTCGGCAATACGGTGTTGGAAGAGATGAAGCCGCTCACTTCGCCGCCGTGCTGCAGCACGGGTATGCCGGCGATTTCGCCCAGACTCAAGCCCAGCGCGTAGTGCGTGGAGTCGCCATTGGCGAGCTTCACTTCGCGGGTGAATTCCTGGTAGGAGCGCTCCGACAGAATCTTCTTTTCGAGCAACGCGATGTCCCATTTGGCCAGGTCCGAAGGCGTCATGGCCAGTTCGCCGGCGGCAAAATACCAGCCCTCGGCTTCGCGCTTGACAGGCCGCGGCGGACCGAGCGCGTAGCGCGTATAGGCCTTCGCGTCGGCAGCTTGCTCCGGCGGCCAATCGGACGCCGATTGCATCCCCAGCGGCTGAAAGATCTTCTCGCGCAGGAAGGCGACCAGCGGCTGGCCAGAAACCTTTTCGAAGATCCGGCCGGCCAGCACGAAGTTGGTGTTGCTGTACTGCCACTTGGTGCCGGGGTCGAAGTTGAGCGGCTTCTTCGCCCAACCGTCGATCACCGCCAGCGGGGTGGTGGGCCGCGTCCAATCCGGAATGATGTAATCCTGCGGGGCGTAATCCTCATAGCCCGAAGTGTGCGAGAGGAGCTGACGGATGGTGATTTCATCGGCTCGCGTCAGCTTGGGAAAATACTTGGCCACGCGGTCGTCGAGCGACAACTTGCCCTGCTCTTGAAGCAGCAGCAACGCCGCCGCGGTAAATTGTTTCGAGATTGAGCCGACGGCGTAGCGGGTGTTGACGTTGGCGGGCCTCTGGGCGGCGAGATCGGCGCTGCCGAAAGCTTTGGCGTAGAAGAGTCTTCCGTCCTTCACGACGGCCACGGAAACGCTTGGCGCGCCGGCTTTCCGGAGCGCGGAGGAAATCGTCCCGTCGAGCTTCTTATCGAGATCGCCTGGCGCCTGCCCCGCGAGCGGAAGGGCAGCGATGGCGAGAAGGATTAGCCTGCGGCGCACGCACTTTTGCGTGCCGCGTCGAGTCTCCACTCGACGCCTCCGCGCCGCGGGGCCCCGATTCGACGCCGTTTCGCGACTGCAAAAACGTGTCGAGACGAGTCTCGACACGGCACGCAGGAGTGCGTGCGCCACGGGGGGCTTCCACTGAGAAATGCGAGGTCGGGCGCGGCTCATCGAAGTTCTTCTTTTCATCGGTCTCGGAAATGGTCGTAACCCAGCGGCTCGAGCGGCGCGCCGTCGAGCAGCACCGTGCCCGCGCGCCCTTTGCGCAGGATACCAATTTGAGTGAGCGGCACGCCCTGGTAGGCGCGCGGCACGCGCCTCGCGGGCGGCACGGCGAACAGCAGTTCGTAATCCTCGCCGCCGTGGAGCGCCTGGGCGCGAGTGGCGCCACCGAATATGGGCGGCGCGGCGATGTCGGCGGCCAGTTTCGATTCCAGGCACAAACGGCGCAGGTCGAGCGAGAGGCCGTCGCTCAGATCCATGGCGGCGGTGGCTCCCAGGCGGAGCAGAAATCGGCCGAGGGCTACTCTGGGCTCGGGCCGCAGATGCCGCTTGCGGGCGGCGCCGCCATGCCCGGCGAGGCCCAACGCCGAACCGCCGAGGCGGCCCGAAACGTAGAGCCGGTCGCCGGCCCTCGCCCCGGAACGGAGCAGCGCTTTACCGCGCTCGACCGCGCCGCAGACTACCACGTCGGCAGCCAGTTTGTCGGCGTGGCCGAAGTCGCCGCCGGCCAGGACTGCGCCCTCTTTTCGAGCCAGCGCCAGTAAGCCGTCGTAGAAGCAGCGCAACCACCGCGCATCGCACCAGGGCGCCACGGCGAGCGAAAGCAGGACGAAGCGCGGCGTGCCGCCCATGGCGGCGATATCGCTCAAGCCCCGCGCCAGCGCCTTCCAGCCCACGTCGCGCGCGGTGTGGGTGGAGCGGCGAAAGTGGACGTCTTCGACCAACAGGTCGGTGGTGAACAGCAGGTCCTCGGCGGCGCCGCGCGGACGGAAGACGGCGCAATCGTCGCCGATGCCGACAATCGTTTCACCTCCGCGCGGTAATTTCACGCGCCGCCGGACCGCGTCCAGCCAGTCCCATTCGCTCCGCGCCGCCGAACGATGCTTGACCATAGGTTTGTCTTCTGAGAGAATACCCTACGAAGTTGCTATTAGGATGTTTTGCCGCGCTTCGAAAGGTCTTGGCAAGCCCGAGAAAGTCAGCTTTCCTGGTCTGAAGGATTCCCCAGAGCACGACAAACAGGATTGAGGAGAGTTGTAGTGAGGGAAAAAGGTACCGTGAAGTGGTTCAACGCCGCCAAAGGCTACGGTTTCATTCAGCGAGCCAGCGGTGACGATGTCTTTGTCCACTTTTCCGCGATTCAATCGTCCGGCTATCGCAGCCTGGATGAGGGTTCGGAAGTGGAGTTCGAGGTAAAGCAAGGGCCTAAGGGCCTGCAGGCCGAAAACGTATCGAGGGTCTGACGGAGCGTTCAGAACTGCCTTTAAGAGGGCCCCGCGGCGGGCCCTCCTCAAACCACGGCTCGACTTCAAGCTATAAGTAATAGGACTAAACACGAAGCCCGATTTGCGACTTGTGTTGTCAGTTCCCCATGGCTGGGATATGATCCTCTGTACATGATGAGCATGATCGGGCACATGATATTCGGACTGATTGTCGGGTTCGTCGCCAGGTGGATTTTTCCGGGCTGGACTCCGCATGGATTGATCCTGACGATGCTTCTCGGACTGGCCGGGGCTTGGCTCGGTGGAGTTCTCGGCCGCGTGCTGGGCTTGTACAACGAAGGCCATCCCGCCGGATTTTTCATGGCCGTGGTGGGCGCGCTGGTTCTGCTGTTCCTCTACCATCTGGCGGTGGGAAGCTCAGGCAGGGCTGCCATCGGTCCGACACCCGCCGAGATTCAGGTGGGACGGACCATCGCCCTTCGTAGTCTCTCATTCCTCTGCTGAAGCACAGCATGGGACAGGCTTCCATCCAGGGTGCTTAGCCGATCTGGGGAAATTTTTTCCGGGCAACCGCTCCCTCGCGGTCGCGGCTCGGTAAATGATTGAAAACACGCGCCGCCCGTAACCGAGCCGCGACCGCGAGGGAGCGGTTGCCGCGCCTAAACCGCGAAAACCCCCAAATCGGTTAAGCACGCTCCCATCCACCGAAAGGCCAACTGCAGCCCATCCGGCGCTATCATCGCTTCATGACCCGACGCGATCTTGGCAAGCTCGCCATCGCCGGCGCGGTGGCGGTTGAAACCGCGGCGGCGGCCGATACTCCCTCCTATACCGGCGCGCTCGATGGCTTCGAAAATAAAATCGATCCGGCCAGTTTCGACCCGGTACTTTACACCCAAAACCTGCATGACGCCGCGCCCTTGCGGATGACTTTTCAGGCAACCTCGCGCGCGGGGGCGGAAGCCTGGCAGAAAGAGCTGCGCCAGAAAATCACCGATCTGGTGGGCGGGTTCCCGTCCCAGCGTACTCCGCTTCAGCCGCAGACCCTGGAAGTGAAGGAATACCCGGCTTACCGGCGGGAGAAGTTCATCTTCCAGAGCCGCCCCGGCGTGGGGGTGTTGGGATACCTGGTGACGCCCGCCGCCAGCCGCGCGCCCTATCCCGCGGTGATCGCCATTCCCGGCCACGGCCGCGGCGTGGACGACATCGTGGGGATCGACGACCATGGCCGCGACCGCTCCGTCCGCGAGGGGTACGCCTACGATTACGCCTTGCAGATTGCCGAGCACGGCATGGCGGCGGTGGCCATCGAGCCCATGGCTTTCGGTTGCCGTCGCGATCCGCTCACCAAATCCCACGGGCTTTCCGCCACTGCCTGCCAGCCGGCGGCGGGCTCGGCGCTGCTGCTGGGGCAGACCATGATCGGCTGGCGCGTCTATGACACCATGCGCGCCATCGATTGGATCGCTACCCGGCCGGAGCTCGATAGCAGCCGCGTCGGCTGCCTGGGCTGCTCGGGCGGAGGGACTTGCACCCTGTTTTCCGCCGCGCTCGATTCGCGCATTCGCGCCGCCCTGGTTTCGAGCTACCTCAATACGTTCCGCGAAAGCATCATGCGGGTGTCGCACTGCATCGATAATTACGTTCCGGGCATCCTGAATTGGGCGGAAATGTACGACGTGGGCGGCTTGATCGCGCCGCGCCCGCTGTTCGCCGAATCCGGCCTGCGCGATCCCATTTTCCCCACCGCGGCGGCGCGTGAAAGCTTCGCCCGGATTCAGAAAGTTTACGCCGTGTTCGGCGCGGAAGACCAGGTGGGCCTGGAAGTTTTCGACGGCCCGCACAGTTTCTACGGCAAGCAGGGCTTGCCCTTCCTGGCCCGTCACCTGGGCGTGGAAGCGGGGTAGGAAGAAGCTAAGAAGTTAGAAGGAAGAAGCGTCTTCTGTCCTTCTTGTCTTCCTCACCTTCCATATCCCGTTAGGGATATCAAGGGCGAAGCCCTTGAGCGCAGTAATCGAACAGCAGTTGCCACTCGGCGCGCTGCACTTCGAGCGCTTGCCGCTCCATGGCCGAGCCCGGTTGGGTCCGCGCCTTTTCGCAGAAATCGATGAACGCGATCGGGTCCCACTCCGGGCCGAACTCGACGCCGATCCGGGCCGCCGCGGCGCGCAAAGCCGGAAACATCGCGTGCCGGCCGGTCTGCCGGAACCAGTATCCGGAATTCCAGGCGTCGGGTTCCTGGCGATGCACGATGGCGTGCCAGTAGCTGCCCTCCGCGCTGGGGATATCTTGCGCGATGCGGTGGGCGTCCTCCCAACAGGAGAAATAGAGGAACAGCCCGGCCAGAGCGGCCTCGGGGGCGCGCGCGCCACCGAACACCTCACCGGCCTTCCATTGCCGCAACCGCCGCTGGACCTCTTCGGAGGAGCACGACGGCGCGGCCAGCGGCATCAGGCGCTTGCCGTCGCCATCGAGGCCCAGCAGCGCTGCCACGGTTTCGCCGTAACGGGAGGAATCGAACGCCATAGCCACTTCCATTCTCGCCCGGATCGCCCGGACCGGAGCGCGGCCGTCGAAAGGAGTGCGAAAAACGGCCGCAACCGAAAAAGCACAGGCGCAAACGCCTCCCGAAGGTTCCGATGCGCTCGCCGACCTCGTGCGACACCCCCAAATTCGCGCTAATTCAGGCGGTCCGCCGCCGGTATGATATTCTGGAGATCCTTACGTACGATGCCGCCAACCAGGACGCTCCCGCGCATTTGCATTGCGATGGGTTTGCCCGATGTTCCCAACTTGTTAGCCCACGCCCGGCGCGAAGCTGAGGCGGGCGAGACGTTCCTCGAGTTCCGTCTGGACTTCCTGGACGCGCCGGCCGTGGGCGCCGCCGCCATCGCCGACTTTCTGCGCGACTTTCCGGATACTTTTATCCTCGCCACCTGCCGCCGCCACCAGAACCACGGTCGATTCAACGGCAGCATCGAGGAACAACTCGCCATTCTGGAGCAGGCGATCGGCGCGGGCGCGCAGGCCATCGACGTGGAAATCGAAACGGCCGAGGCAGCGGCGGATCGCGTGGCGCAGTTCCGCGGCCGCGCGCTGGTGGTGGTGTCGTATCACAATTTCGAGGCCACGCCCCCCATGGATACCGTGGCCGCCCGCGTGCTCGGCGTCCGCGCCGACGTGTATAAGCTGGTCACCACCGCGCGCAAACCCTCCGACAACGTTCGGGTTCTGGCGGCGGCGCGCGGCCTCCCGCGGCAGAAACTGGTCGTGCTGGCCATGGGCGACCTGGGATTTCCCACCCGCGTGCTGTCTCCCGTCTTCGGCGGCTGTTTTACCTATGCCGCTCCCATGGCGACCGAAGGTACCGCTTCCGGGCAAGCCAGCGCGCGCGTGTTGCGCTCCGTCTACCATGTCGAGAAACTCACCCGGACCGCCAAGATCTATGGCGTGATCGCCGATCCCATTCGCCATTCCATTTCTCCGGCGGTGCTGAATCGCGCCTTCCAGTCGCGCCGCATCGACGCCGTCTACCTCCCGTTTCTGGTCACGCCCGCCTATCTGCGCGACTTCTTTTCGCTGGCCTCCAAACTGCCTTTGGCCGGTTTCAGCGTCACCATTCCGCACAAGCAGAAGATCATCCGCTACCTGGACGCGGTCGACCCGCTGGCGAAACGCATCGGCGCGGTCAACACGGTATGGCGCAAGGCCGGCAAGTGGCGTGGCGCCAACACCGACGTAGCCGGCGTCACGCTTCCCCTGGCGCGCATACTGCGCCTGCCCAATTCTTCCGTGCTGGTGGTGGGTAACGGCGGCGCGGCGCGCGGTGCGGCCTTTGCGCTGTCCGATGCCGGCGCCAAGCTCGCCATCACCGGACGCAACCCCGACCGGGTGCGCGCCCTGGCCAAGATCTGCAGCGCCGAGCCGTTGCTGCGCGACCAGTTGAACGGCCGCAAGTTCGATGTGGTGGTGCATGCCACGCCGCTGGGCATGTTCCCGAAAGTGGACGAATGTTTCTTCGACGGCGCCATCCCCGGCGAAGTGGTCTTCGATATGGTCTACAATCCTATGGAGACGGTCTTGGTGAAGCATGCGCGCGAACAGGGTAAGGCGGTGATACCCGGCGTGGAGATGTTCGTGGAGCAGGCGGTGCGCCAGTTCGAGTTGTGGACCGGCGAAACGGCGCCCCGCCAGGCCATGCTCAAAGCCGCCATGGAGGCACTGGAGCCCAAATGAGCGTTTCCTCGAACCGCGCGAAATTCACCCGCCGGAAGTTGGCGGCGGCTTTGGCCCCGGCCGTCTTGGGTTCGGTGATGCCGGCCCAACAACGGGCTTCGTCTGCCGCCGATTCCACCTCCGATCCGGCCGAGGAACTGCGCCTCGCGCGCGAGCGGATCCGCAACAACGCCGGCGTCCTGGCCAAAGTCAAGCTTCCCATGGCCACCGAACCGGCCTTCCAGTTCAAGGCTTGACGCGCCATGGCAGCGCTCGACCAGGACGTTTTCTTCTCCACCATCAAGCAGCTCAATCGGCGCCTGCTGGCTAAGGAATTTTCCGCCGAAGAGCTCGCCCGCGCCTTTGCTTTGCGCCTCCAACAGTTAGGACCGCGCTACAACGCGCTGGCGCTGCCCCTCGTCCAGGAATCCATTCGCCAGGCCAAAACTGTCGATGCCGACCTCAAACGCGGGCGTCTGCGCGGCCCTCTGCAAGGCGTTCCTTACGCCGTCAAGGACCTGCTGAGCTACGCCGGGCAGCCCACCACCTGGGGCGCCAAACCTTACGCCGGCCAGGTCTTCGACTTCAACGCCACGGTGGTCGACAAACTCGCTGGGGTGGGCGCCATTCTGGCCGGCAAGCTTTCCATGGTGGAACTGGCCGGCGGCGGGGGATACCGCTATGCCTCCGCTTCGCTGTTTGGGCCGGGCCTTAATCCCTGGGACCGAACGCGCTGGTCGGGCGGGTCCTCCAGCGGTTCGGCGGCGGCCGTGGCGGCGGGATTGGTGCCGTTCGCTCTCGGCTCGGAAACCTCCGGCTCCATCGTCACTCCCGCTTCTTTCTGCGGCGTCACCGCCCTCCGGCCCACCTACGGGCTGGTGAGCCGCCACGGCGCCATGGCGCTTTCCTGGACCCTCGATAAACTCGGCCCCTTTGCCCGCAGCGCCGAGGATTGCGGCTTGATTCTGGAAGCCATCGCCGGCAAAGACGGCAAGGACCCCGGCTCGGCCGGCAAATCGTTTTATTACACCCCGGAATACGCCAGGCCGGTGAAGGAGCTGAAGATCGGTTACTCCCCGGCCGATTTCACCGACCGCGCCGACCCCGCCGCGCGCGAAGCCTTCGCCGCCGCCATCCAGGTCCTGAAAGATGCGGGCGCGCAACTCCAGGAAACTTCGCTGCCCGAATTCCCTTACGGCCCCACCCTTTCCATCATCCTTGCCGCCGAACAGAGCGCCATTTTCGAACCGCTCATTACCAGCGGCCAGGTGGACCAATTGGCCGATCCATCTCAGATCGCCGGCCTCAAGGCCAGCCTCGATACATCCGCCAAAGATTATCTGAAGGCCATGCGCGTGCGCCGCCTGATCCAAACCGAAATCGGCCACTGGTTCGGCCGAGTGGATGCGCTGGTGGCGCCCGGACGCTCCGCCCCCGCCCCCAACGTCGACCAGCCTCTCTCCGGCCGCGCCAGTGCCGTCTCCGCCGCGCCGCAGCCCGGCATGAGCGGTATCGTCCCGGCGGGCAACCTGGCGGGACTCCCCGCGCTGGTGTTGCCCTGCGGCTTCGCCGGCGCCCTTCCCGTGGCCATCCAAGTCGTGGGCGCGCCATTCTCCGAAAATACCCTCCTGTCCATCGGCAACGACTTCCAGACCCGCACCGACTGGCACCAGAAAAGACCGCCCGGCGTATAGCGGCTGTCCCGTTTTTGTGGGGCAGGTTGCCAACCTGCGGACCGGTTGTCAACCGGTCCAGCCGGGCGCCAGCCCGGCCGTCTGCCGAGATCGAGACCCGGCTCAACCCAAATTCCACGCGCCTCAGTTCGGAGGTCGGTTTCATCCGCCCGCCGCGCGCTGAAACCTTCCCCCAAATCGTATACAATCCCTAAGACGAGGGGACTCCATGCCGCTGCATTTTCGACGCCTGAACTATCTGGCTGCCGTTGGGTTACTGGCAGTTATCTCGCCGGCCCACGCCGCCGACCCGAAACCCGCCGAAGAGGTCTACAAAAACATCACCCAGCTCAAGGGCACACCCGCCGATCAACTGATCCCGGCCATGCAGTTCATCGCCGCCTCGCTGGGCGTCGAATGCGGTTTTTGCCACGTGCAGGGCAAGATGGACGCCGACGACAAGCCGGCCAAGAAAACCGCCCGGGACATGATGGCCATGATGGCGACGATCAACAAGACCAGCTTCAACGGCCGCCAGGAAGTGACCTGCAATTCCTGCCACCACGGCCTGGCGCACCCGGCCAGCGTTCCGCCGGTGCTGGAGTCCGAACCTGTCGCGCCGAAACCTGTGGCGCAGGCCCCGGCCGGCCAGGGCCCCAGCGTCGATGAGATCGTCGAAAAGTACGTGACGGCCCTCGGCGGACCCGATGCCCTCCGCAAAATCACGAGCCGCGTCGAGAAAGGCGTGATTCTGGCCAATGGCAGCGAAAGCCCCATCGAGGTTTTCACCCAGGCTCCCAACAAGCGCATCACCGTCTCCCACATGGGCAGTGGCGAAAGTTTCACCGCCTTCGACGGCGTGGCCGGCTGGATGGGCAATACCGGCCGCCCGGCCCGCGACATGTCCCCGGCCGAATCGTGGGCATCCAGTCTCGACGCGGAGTTCTATCTCGGCCTCAAGCTGAAAGAGATCTTTCCCCAGATTCGCCCTCCCCGCCCGGAAACCATCGATGGCGTGGAGTGCGAAACCTTCCAGGCAACCGCCGCCGGCCGCCCTCCCGTGCGTCTCTCCTTCGACCGCAATTCCGGCTTGCTGGTGCGCGAAGTCCGCTACGCCCAAACTCCCGTTGGCCGCATGCCCACCCAAATCGACTATGCCGACTACCGCGACGCGGACGGCGTGAAGATCCCGTTCCGCTGGACCTTGTCCCGCCCCAATGGCCGCTTTACCATCCAAATCAAGGAAGTGCAAAGCAACATCGCCATCCGTGACGATCGCTTCGCCAAACCCGCCGGCGAAGTTCACTAATGCCATGCATTTCCGTGGAGCGGACTCCCAGTCTGCCACGCTGGGACTAATCCCGGCGCTCTTGGCTGCGACTATGCTGAGCCCGAGGGCGGCCCCTCTTTTCTTGTAAGGAATTCCTATGGCGCCGGACTATACCGGCCATGATCGAAGTTCACCACCTGCAAAAGCAATTCGGCGCCGTAGCCGCGCTTCGGGACGTTTCGTTCCTGGCGCCCGACGGCGCAATTACCGGCCTTGTGGGCGCCAACGGTGCCGGCAAGTCCACTACCCTCCGCACCATCTGCGGAGTGCTGAAACCCGGCGGCGGCCAGGTGCGTGTCGATGGCATTTCGCCCGCTGACGATCCGCTCGCCTTACAGCGGCGCGTTGGCGGCCTGCTGGACCACGCGGGGCTGTACTCGCGGCTGACCCCGCGTGAGACCCTCGCCTTTTCCGGACGCCTGCACGGGATCCCCCGTCGGCGCCTTGGTGAACGGGTGGAGGAAGTGATCGCCTTCCTCGGAATGCAGTCGGTGGCCGATCGCCCCACTCTCGGCTTCTCGCAGGGGGAGAGGATGAAGACCGCCCTGGGGCGCGCCCTGATTCATGCGCCGCGGAATCTCGTGCTGGATGAACCAACCAACGGGCTGGACGTGCCCTCGGTGCGCTCGCTGCGCCTCCTTTTGCGGCGGATGCGCGACGCCGGGGCGTGCATTGTCTTCTCCAGCCATGTGCTCGACCAGGTGCGGGAACTGTGCGACCGTATCGTGATTGTGGCGCACGGCCGCGTGGTGGCCGAGGGCGCCACGGGCGAGCTTTGCGGCCGGGCTGGCGTGGCCACTCTGGAAGATGCTTTCATGGCCTTCACGGGCGCCGGGGAGGTGCCGTCATGCTGAACCAGGTCCTCATCGTCGCCGGTAAGGAGGCAACCGACAACTGGCGCGACCGCCGCAGTTTGCTCTCCGCCGCGCTGTACTGCCTTATGGGGCCGGGCGTGGTCTGGCTGGTTTCGCTCGCCGTTCGCGACAGCCGTCCGGTGCTGATCGCCATGATGTCCATCTTCACCATGGTGTCGGCGTTCGTGGGTGGAATGAATGTGGCCATGGATTCGATTGCCGGCGAACGGGAGCGTCGCGCGCTGGTGCCTCTGCTGATGCATCCGGTGAGCCGGTTGGATCTGCTGTTGGCAAGTGGCTGGCCGTGGCTGCGTTTTCAGCCGCCGGCCTATGGCTCAACCTGCTCGGCTTCGCGCTGCTGTTCCACCGTGTTCCGCCGCCCGCGCTGGCCGTGTGCCTGCTTCCGCTCTCGCTGTTGGCCGCCGCCCTGGAGCTATGGATCTCCACCTTGTGCCGCACCGTCAAAGAGGCACACACCTACCTTTCGATGTTGGTTTTCGTTCCGATGGGGCTGGGGATGTTCATGGTTTTTTCTCCAGTGGCCGGCCAGGGTTGGTGGAAGTTGCTGCCCGTGGCCGGCCAGCAATTGCAACTGGAAGCGGCCATGCGAGGCGGCGACCTGGACCCGTTGCGGATGCTCTTCCCGGGATTTTCTACCGCCCTCCTGGCGGGACTGGCGCTCGTCGCCGCCGCCGATCGCCTGGAGCGGGACGATGTGGTCTGCGGAGGCTGAGCGGAGCTCTTCTGGACGCTCAGGCGCTGTGGAAAAATCGCCTGAAACGGAAAGAGCGGCTGCTGCCGTGTGGAACGGTTATCCCTCACAGGCCCCCAGAGGCGCAAATCGAGATGCCAACTCCTCAAGCTGTAACCGGGCGAAAAGCCCGAGTGTACTGACGCGCAACCCTATATCGTGGATAATAGGAAATCGCGGAGGTGGAATGCGAGGCTTGGCGTGGATACTGGCCTGGTGGATGGTGGTGCCCCTGGTTCCGGCGGGACGCGCGCAGGATAGCGGCCCAAAGTTGAACCTGGTGATCGTCGAGGGCGAAGGCGCCATCAACAACATTCGCCAGCGTACCGCGCGGGAGGCCATCGTGCAGGTGCAGGACGAGAATCACAAGCCGGTGGCCGGCGCGTCGGTGATCTTCCTGCTGCCTTCCCAGGGCGCCGGTGGAACGTTCGCCAACGGCTCGCAGACCTTGGCGGTAACTTCCGATAGCCAGGGCAACGCGATTGCGCGCGGCTTTCACCCCAACCACGCGCAGGGACAGTTTCAGGTGCACGTCAACGCATCGTCCAATGGCCGCACCGGCTCCACTGATATTCACATGCGCAATGAGGCGCTCGCCGGGGCGGCGACCGCAACGGTGGCGGGGATTTCGATCAAACTCTTCGTAGTTCTGGTGGCGGTGGGCGCGGCGGCGGCGGCCGGCGGCGCCTATTACGCCACCCATTCCGGCGGCGGCAGTTCCACCGCATCGTCGGTGGTTACGCTGACGCCGGGGACTGGCACGGTAGGAGCACCGGGACAATGAGCACGCGCAAACTGTTGGCGTCATTTCTATTGTTGGGCGCTGCGGCCGCGGCGCAGCCAGGGCAACTGAGCGGCCCCGTGGCCGGCTACGTGTACGACCGGACGGCCGCGGCTCTGCGGCCGGTTCGCGGCGTGCCGGGCGCAGCCACGCTGGGCGATCTGTTGGCGGTTCCTTACTCGCTGGAGGCTGGTTTTGTGGCGCCGCGCCAGGATCTGGCCGTGCTGGTTGCGACCGACGGCACCACCCATTGGATTGCCTTGAGCGGCCATGGCGCAACCGAAGTGGCGGCCCAAGGTTCGATCGCGACGCCCGAACGGGTGGTCTTCAGCCCGACGGGCACGGCGGCGGCGCTGGTCGCAAGCGATAGCGTGCAGGTGGTCACGGGGTTGCCTTCCAGCCCGGCGCTGGCCGGCAGCGTGACGCTGGCGCCGGATCGCCAGCCCGGCAGGGGCCGTCTGGCGGTGAGCGACGATGGCGCCTGGCTGTTGCTGGCCTCGGGAAACGGGCTGCGGCTGGTTGCGGTCGCCGGTGGCGGCAGCATTACCCTGATGCCCAATGGCCAGTCCGCCGCGGTGGCTTTTGCACCCGGCAGCCACGATGCGGCGATCGCGAGCGATGGCGCCGTCACCTGGATTCACGATGCCGCAGGCAGCGCCGTCCAGCAGGCGGTGGCGCAGAACCCGGCCCTGGCTAGAGCGGTCGGAGTGGCGTTCTCGGCCGATGGCGCAACGCTCTACGCCGCCAACGCCACGGGTTCGATATGGAGCTTCGATCTGGCCGCGGGGACCGGCGTGCAACAGTCCAGCGGCGCCCTTGCGACAGGGCTGGAGCCCATGGGCGGGTTCTTCCGGCTGAACCAGGCCGGAGCCGGTCCGCTGTGGCTGGTCGATCCCAACGCCGGCTCGCCGCGGGTTTTCTTCGTCCCGCCCGCCCCTACTTCAAACTGAACTTCTTCATCTTGTAGCGCAGCGTGTCGCGGGTGACGCGCAGCAGGCGCGCCGCCTGGGTCTGGTTCCCGTTGGTCTTTTCCAGTGCGCGCACCAGCAGGTTTCGTTCGTGATCCTCGAGCGACATGCCGTCCACGGTGGCGGCCGCGCTTCGGCCGTCGAAGCCTGTGTCGGTAATGGGCGCGTATTCGGGCCGGCTGATGGAAATAGGCAGGCTGGCGGAATGGATCAGGGCCGACTCCTCCAGAATCATGGCCCTCTCGATGGCGTTGCGCAGTTCGCGCACGTTGCCGGGCCAGTCGTGCGAAAGCAGCAGCTTGGCCGCGTCGTCGCTGATCCCTTCGATGCTGCGCTTGAATTTGCGGTTGTAATGGTCGATGAAGAAACGCGTCATCGGCACAATATCTTCGCGCCGCTCGCGCAGCGGCGGAATCAGAATCTGGATCACGTTGAGGCGGAAATAAAGGTCCTGCCGGAAGGCGCCTTCCTTGACCGCTTCGCGCAGGTTCTTGTTGGTGGCCGCCACCACCCGCAGATCCAGTTGGATGTCCTTCAAGCCGCCCAGCCGCCGGAAGCTCTGCTCTTCCAATACCCGCAGCAGCTTGGCCTGCAGCATCGTGGGGATTTCGCCGATCTCGTCCAGAAATAGGGTGCCCTTGTCGGCCAGCTCGAATATGCCGCGTTTCTGCGAACGGGCGTCGGTAAAAGCGCCTTTTTCGTAACCGAACAACTCGCTTTCGAGCAGGGTTTCCGGAATGGCCGCGCAGTTGATCGCGATGAAGGGCTCGGCCTGCCGCAGGCTCTGGTAGTGGAGGGTCTTGGCGATCAGGTCCTTGCCGGTCCCGTTTTCGCCTTCGAGCAGGATGGTGGTGGCCTCGCTCGATGCCACCCGCCGCACGAAATTCACCACCTCGCGCATGCCCGGAGATTCGGCGATCACCTCGCGCCGCTCCGGCGAGGCTTCCTCGGTAACGTCCTTGATGGTCGCCACCACCCCGGTCAGCCGCCCCTGGTCGTCCAGCATCTGGGTGGTTTTCATCACCACCAGGCGTTCCAGGCCGTTATCGGTGTGCAGCCGGACGGTCGAATGCGGGGTCGAAGGCGCCTGGTTCAAACCCACCAGCATGCCGCAGCCAGGCTCGCACAGCGAGCACTTGAAGACTTCCTGGCAGTGCTTGCCCAGCATTTGGTCGGAGGAAATGCCGAAAAGCTTTTCGGCGGACCGGTTCACTCCCGTAATGCGGAATTCCGGATCGTAGAGGATCAGCGCATCGGAAAGCTGGTCAAACACCGCTTCCAGGATATTTACGCTTTGCCAACCTGGAGAAAGCTTCGACATGGATCGGTTATGGCTCCAATTATAACAGGCCGATTGAGCGAAATAGCGCAATCTCGGAGCACTAGGGCGGGAATTGCCCCGCCCCGACGCCGCCAAACAGGCAAAAAAGTCTGAAATTGAACCGCTTACCCTGGTGGCGATGCAATTGCTCTTTTCCCCGGTGGAGGCTAGATGCCGCACCTCAAACTCACTCTTCCCGCCGCCATCCTGGCGGCCGGGTTCTTGATTTGCTCCATTGCGTCCTACGGGAAGCCGGAGTATACCAAGAGCACCAAGAAAGCCTGCACCTACTGCCATGTCGATGCCAAGGCGAATCCGAAAGCCCTGACCGATGCCGGAAAGTATTACTCCGAGCATAAGACCTTGGACGGATACCAGGACAAGAAATAGCGGTCTTTCGGGTGGAGGATTCCCAGCCGCATATGCTACAGACGGTCAGGCTTACGCTCTCCGATACCGCCTACGCCGCGGCGTTGCGAGACGCCCTGAACCACACTTGCGCCTGGCATATCGACTCGGCCGCGAGTTCCGATCCGGGGCAGCCGTCGGTGCTGGTGCTGGACGATACCGCATTGGCCCGCCTGCCCCTCCCTCTGTCTCACCCCGAATGCATCGTATTGATCACCCACAAGAATTCCGAACGCATGGCGCAGGCCTGGGATGCGGGCATCGTTTCGGTGGTCGGTTGGGACGATTCCATGGATACCGTCTTGCTGGCGATCATGGCGGCGGCGCTACGGATGCCGGTTTCCCACTCCCCACGCGCGGCACACGCAATTTCCCCCAATCCCGCGCCAGTCCCTGCGTCAATAACCCCAATTAGCCACCGTCCCAGCCGTAAGCGTTGCAAAACACAATAATTAACGTGGTCGTCATCGTGGAATTCCGCGTGCATCTCGCAAAGTGCCCGAAGCACGGATGGCCGGCGCGGAATGTAGTATAAAAGAGTTGGTTATCTGAAATGGAGGCCGTTAATGAACTTTTTTTTCGCAATTTGGATCCTCATGGCGGTGGGTGTGGCGGGACTGATTGTATACCGCCGCCACATCGCCAGCCAGGAAGATGACGTCTTGCACTTGGGCGCCTCGAGCGGTGCTGTGGCGCAGCAGAGCACGGTAGCGCAAAAGCTGGACCAGGTGGACAAATGGGGCAAAACTCTGACCATAATCGCGGTTGCGTATGGGTTCGTGCTGGTCGCGATTTACTTCTATCGGTTTTGGGTGTCGAGCTCCACGACGGGGATTTAGGGCTATGCGAAACCGGGCTTTCCAGACGATACCCGGGGGGCTCGGTTTCGCCATCCTCGGTTTTCTTGTAGTTTTTGTAGTTTTTGCGGGCGCCAACGCCTGGGCGGCCGCTCCGGCCAAAGCCAGTTGCACAGACTGCCACGAGCAGGGCGCCAAACTGGCCAAAAGCGCCCACGCCGGGCTCACCTGCGATACCTGCCACCAATCTCACGATCAGTATCCCCACCCGGCCAATATTCCCAAACCCGTATGCGGCAATTGCCACACCGACCAGGCCGGCGATTACTCCCAGGGCGTGCACGGACAGGCCCGCGCGCACGGCAATGAAGGCGCGCCGGATTGCGCCCTCTGCCACGGCAGCGCCCACGAGTTGCTTTCGCCGAAATCCCAAGCGTTTCGCGCCGGCGTGCCGGATACCTGTGGCATGTGCCACAGCGACGTAGTCGACCAGTACCGGGCCAGCATCCACGGGCAAGCGCTGGCCAGGGGCGTTTCCCAGGCCCCCCTGTGTACCGACTGCCATGGCGAGCACAACATCATCAAGCACACCAGCGCCGCTTCTCCGGTGAACGCCGCCCATATTCGCGATACCTGTGGAAGCTGCCACGGCAACGTCCGCCTGAACAGCCGTTTCGGTTTGCCCACCGACCGCATGGTCAGCTTCGATTCCTCCTTCCACGGCCTGGCTGCCAAAGCCGGCATGCAGACCGTCGCCAATTGCGCCAGTTGCCACGGCGTTCACGACATTCTGCCGTCTTCCGACCCCAAGTCCACCATCAATCCCAAAAACCTGCCCAAGACCTGCGGGCGATGCCATCCCGGCGCCGGCGAACGCTTTGCCATCAGCCAGGTACACGTCTCGGAAAACGGCGCCGAGCCTGCCCCGTTGCGCTTCGTGCGCAGCACCTATCTCCTCCTCATCCCGGTCACCATCGGGCTCATGCTGCTGCACAATGCCGGCGATTGGCTGCGCAAGCTGATCCGCAACCGCTTCCGGAAGGCGGCGCGAATCTCCGGCCCGGCCGGCCACACCGGTCCGCGCATGCTCCCGTTCGAACGCATCCAGCACGCCGTCATGGCGATTTCCTTCCTGATCCTGGTCTGGAGCGGTTTTGCGCTCAAATACCCGGACCACTGGTGGGCTCGCCCCTTGTTGGGGATGGCCGGTACGCTCTCGGTGCGCAGCCTGGTTCATCGCTCGGCCGCCGTGGTGTTCATCCTGATTGCCGTCACCCACGCGGTTTCGCTCGTCGTGAGCCGCAAACTACGGGAACACTGGAAGGAAATGTGGCCGAACCGCAACGACCCGCGGGAAGCCATGGCCAATTTCGCGTACAATCTAGGACTGGGAGACACGCCGCCCGGCCGCTCGTCGCACAGCTATATCGAGAAAGCCGAATATTGGGCCGTGATTTGGGGCGCCGTGGTGATGGCCTCCACCGGAATTCTGCTCTGGGCCAACAATATCGCCATGCGCATTTTGCCTAAAGCCTGGCTGGACGTAGCCACTTCCGTGCATTTCTACGAAGCCGTTCTGGCTACCCTGGCCATTGTCGTCTGGCACTTCTATTCGGTGATTTTCGACCCCGACATCTATCCGCTGAACACCGCCTTTCTCAACGGCAATCGAGAGGAAAATCCGCAAAAATGACCCCACCGCCGAGTCAGGGCCGAGGATGGCTCTCCCCCTATATCCATCTTTCCAGCAACTGGGTCAGCCTGCTCGGCGTGATCCTGGTCACCTCGGCCACCGTGTTCTGGCTCTTCCTGCTGCCCACCACGCTACGGGGCGGAACCGAGAGCCCTTACATCGGCATCCTGGTCTTCATGGTGTTGCCGGCGCCGTTCTTTGCCGGCTTGGTGCTGATTCCGCTGGGCATCTGGCGGCAGCGCCGCGCCGACCGGCGGGCGCAGCTCTGGCCCGCCGCCTTTCCGCCGCTCCGCTGGAGCAATCCGGAGCTCCGCAAGCTGGCCTATTTCGTCATCTTCACCACCGCGGTCAATATCATCGTGGCCAGCCAGCTCAGCTACGGCGCCGTCAATTACATGGATTCGGTCACCTTCTGCGGCCAGACCTGCCACACCGTGATGCAGCCCGAGTACACCGCCTACCAGCAGTCGCCGCATTCGCGCGTCGAGTGCGTCAAATGCCACATCGGTCCCGGCGCGTCCTGGTTCGTGCGCAGCAAGCTGTCCGGCGTGGGACAGGTCTTTGCCGTAACCTTCCACACTTACCCCCGGCCGATTCCGACGCCGGTCCACAACCTGCGCCCGGCCCGGGAAACCTGCGAAACCTGCCACTGGCCCCAGAAATACGGCGAGGACCGCCTGCGCGTGATCAATAAATATGCCGACGACGCCACCAATTCGCTTACCAAAACCGTCCTGCTGATGAAGATCGGCGGCGGCAACCACGGCATCGGCATTCATGGCACCCACCTCGGGGTGGGCATACACATTCGCTATGGCCACTCCGACGAAGCCCGCCAGAACATTCCCTGGGTGGAATACGACAACCAGGGCGCTAAGACGGTCTATGCCACCAAAGACGCCCAACCGGCCGGCCTCACCATGCGGGAAATGGACTGCATGGACTGCCACAACCGCCCCTCCCACAGCTTCGAGCTGCCGGAGCGGGGCCTCGACCGCGCCATGGGTTCCGGCGATGTTTCCCCCAACCTGCCTTTCGCCAAGAAAGAGGGCCTCGAGATTCTGAAGGTGAACTACCGCTCGCGAGAGGAAGCCGCGAGCAAAATTCCGGCCGCTTTCGCCGCCTTCTACCAGCAGAATTACCCGGAAATCTGGGCTAGCCGGCGCAGCGAAGTCACCTCCTCGGCCAACGGCGTGCTAGCCATCTATGATCGCAATATCTTCCCGGAGATGAATGTCACCTGGGGCAAGTATCCGATCAACGTCGGTCATACCGATTCCCCGGGCTGTTTCCGCTGCCACGACGGCTCTCACAACGCCCCCGCCGGCCAGGCCATCACCCAGGATTGCAACGCCTGCCATAACCTGCTCTCGATGGATGAAGCCAATCCCAAGGTCCTGACCGACCTGGGAATCACGGAAACGAAACCGTAAAACCCAAGCTACGCAACTTTCATCGATTCAGCGCCGTTCGCGATTGCCGCCCCCATGTCGGCTCGAACAGACTGTCTGAGTGAAAAAATCACGGTTCTTCGTAACTAATCCACAAGTTTAACGTACTATAATAAGACCGTCTATGGGAACGGAGAAAAACAGAGAAGACCTGTTACCGGGAACGCTCGACATGCTGGTGCTCAAAATATTGATGAGCGGCCATTTGCACGGATACGCAATCGCGCAACTGATCCAGCAACTATCCGACGATCTCCTGCGCGTGGAGGAAGGCTCGCTCTATCCGGCGCTGCAGAGGCTCGAACTGAATGGATGGATTACGGGCGAGTGGGGCCTGTCGGCGAATAATCGACGGGCTCGCTTCTACCAACTGACGCCCGATGGGCGAAAGCGACTGGCGGAGGAGTCGGCCCGCTACAGGCGGGTAACGGGCGCGGTCGCTCGGATTATGGGGTTCGCTTAAGGGGGGACTACGGAGATCGCATGCGGGCAGGTTCCAGTTGGAAACGCTTTCGACGCCGTTTACGGTTTTTGCTCGCCCATAGCGAGCGGGAGCGGCTGTTGTGGGAAGAGATGGAGTTTCACATCGAGTCATTGGCTCGAGACTTCGCCGCGCAGGGCCTGTCTGAGGTGGAAGCGCGCGCGGCGGCAAGGAGAAAGTTCGGCAATATGGCGCAGAAATCGGAAGAATCCCGCAGCGTGTGGTTGGTTCGTTGGTGGAGCGATCTGGCACAGGATCTGCGTTACGCGTTTCGGGGGATGCGGCGCGATGCCGGGTTTACAGTGTTTACGATCCTCATCGCCGGCCTCGGCATTGGGGCCAGTTCGACTGTGTTCAGCATGGTGAACGCGCTCCTGCTGCGCCCCCTCCCGTTCCGCGATCCGGGCCGTCTGGTCTGGATTGCGAACCAGGAATGGTCCACTCAAGTGAGCAACTTCCTGGACCTGCGGGAGCAGAATCACTCCTTCTCCGATCTGGCCGGGTGGTCCGGCGGTGGCACCGGAGCCTGGCAATTGACGGGCACCGGCGAGCCGGAACGGGTGACGGGCGTTCCCGTGACTCAGAACCTTTTTCCGCTGCTGGGAGTTGAACCGGCGCTCGGGCGGTCGTTCACAGCAGACGAATGCCGGCAAAAGGATTACGCTCCTCAGGCCGTGCTTCTCAGCTACGGCTTTTGGCAACGGCGGTTCGCTTCAGACCCCTCAGTGGTGGGCAGCAAGTTGATATTCAACAATCGCGCCGTCACCGTGGCGGGCGTGCTGCCGGCCTCTTTCGACTTCGCCGCACTATTCGCGCCCGGCACGCCGGTGGATATCTTCATTCCCTGGCCGTTGACGGACGAAACGAACCGGCGAGGCAATACCATGACGATCGTCGGCCGGTTGAAGCCCGGCGCTACGGTAGAGGCCGCACGTCCGGAATTCATTCAACTGGCAAAACAGATGGAGATCCAGCATCCCCCTCCCGAACGGAATCCCGTCGTTCCGAGGCTGACTCCGCTCGATCAACGCATCAATGGGCGCGTTCGGCCGGCCTTGCTGGTGCTGGCTTGCGCGGTCGGCGTCGTGATGTTGATTGTGTGCGCGAACCTCTCGAATCTGCAGTTGGCCCGTATGGGAGCGCGGCAAAGGGAGCTGGCAATGCGGGCGGCGCTGGGCGCGGGGCGTCTTCGCCTGCTGCGGCAGATGTTTACCGAAAGCATCGCGCTCTCCTGTTGCGGCGCGGTGCTGGGCCTCGCTCTCGCGCTGGCCGGCGCACGCGCGGTGGCGCATCTGAGCGCCTTCAATCTTCCCTTGCTAACCGGCGTGCGCATCGACGGAAACGTGCTCGCTTTCACGCTGGTCGCGGCCGTTCTTACCGGCGTCCTATTCGGGGTGTTGCCTGCGCTTCAGGCTCCCGCATTAGAGATGCAGGACGCGCTGAAAGAGGGTGGCCGCGGGCTGAGCGCCGGCAAGCGTCGTGCCTGGCTGCGCAACGGATTGGTGGTTTCCGAGATCGCCTTCGCCTCGGTTTTGCTGGTGGGCGCGGGTCTCCTGGTGCGCAGTTTTGTTCGCGTACTCGACGTCAATCTAGGTTTTGAACCGGAGCACACGGCGGTCTTGCGGGTCGATCCGGGGACCAGGATTTCGAGCCTCGCTCGACAGAACGCTTTCCTCGATGACATGCTGCGGAGGGCGCGATCGATTCCGGGCGTCCGGGCGGCGGGAGTGAGCGACGTTTTGCCGTTTGCCGGAGACCGGTCGTGGCAGGTCGGCGCAAAGGGACATGTTTACCCGAAGGGCCAATATCCTCCTGAACCCTACATTCGGATGGTCAGCGACGGATACTTCGCGGCCGCCGGGATCCGTTTAGAAGCCGGCCGCGGATTCACTGAGCAGGATCGTGCATCGAGCGAACCGGTCGTGATCGTGAACCAGACTTTCGCCCGCACCTTGTGGCCTGCACAAGACCCGATCGGACAAGCGGTGACCCAGGACGGGGGCCGGCGGGTGGTCGGCGTGGTGGCCGACATCCGTCACGAAGCGCTGGAAAAAACGGGCGGGTCCGAGATGTATATTCCGCTGCGGCAGACCGGAGACTATTCCGACATCGAACTGGTGGCGCGAACGACGCTGCCGAGGGAAGTATTCGCATCGGGAATTCGAACGGCGCTGCGGCCGCTGGATCCAAATCTGCCGATTCGCGAAGTCCGAAGCCTGCAGGATTTGGTGGATAAAGCGGTGTCTCCGCGACGCTTTCTCGTCATGCTGCTCGGCGGATTCGCGGCCTTCGCGCTGGTGCTCGCTTCGCTGGGCATCTATGCGGTGATTTCGTATTCGGTAAATCAGCGGGTGCAGGAAATCGGAATTCGGATGGCGCTGGGGGCGTCGCCGGCCGAGTTGCAACGTCGTATCCTTTTGCGCACGTTCGGATTGGCGGCGTTGGGGCTCGCGTTGGGCATGGCGGCGTCGCGAGCGTTGTCGAACACGCTGGGGAGCCTGCTGTTCGGCGTGACCTCCGGCGACCCGGTCACCTATGTGGGCGTTGGTGCGTTGCTGATCGTGGTTGCGGCGGTAGCCGGATACATTCCGGCCTGGCGCGCCTCGCGGATCGATCCCATGGTCGCGCTGCGGTCGAATTGAGCGCGGACAACGGCCGCCCCTTCCCCTCGCAAACAAAAACCCCGCTGCCTTTTGAGGGGCAGCGGGGTTCTTTGGGGGTCAACGCAGCTTTTGAATCAGAAAGCGAAGCGCAGAGCTAACTGTATAGTCCGGGCATCGCGGTAGCCGCCCGAAGCCGGCTGCCCGAAGGTGCCGTCGCTGGCGGAAAGTCCGCTACCCGGATTATCACCGTTGAAATTGGTGTTGATGGACCAGAGTTCCGGATGGTTGAACAGGTTGAAGACCTCGAAGCGGAACGTGACCTTCGCTCGTTCCGTGATAGCGAAGCTCTTCATCAGGGCCATGTCCACGTTGCTGATGCCCGGCAAGCGGAGAGCGTTGCGGCCCAGATCGCCCCACTGGCCATCCGGCGGACGAATGAAGGCCGACTGATTCAGCACCAGCGATCCACCCGATGTGGCATACGGATTGCCGACCACGTCGGGATACTGGCCGCTATTGATGCCGTCGTTACCTATGTTCAAGCCAAACAGGTTTCCGTTGGATCCGATGGTGACCGGCATCCCCGATTGGTAGCGGACCACGCCGCTCAGTTCCCACCCGTTGAGCACTTCCCGCAGGAAACGATTATCGAGCGAGCCCCTTACCTTCGGCAGCATGTAAATGGCGTCGAGCGAGACCACGTTCGGCTGGTCGTATCCCGCATTGGCGTAGCTGCAGCGAATGCAGAAGGGGTTGTTGATGTTGTCGGAGTCGTTGTCGCCGGTGTCCAGAACGTGGGACCAGGTGTAGTTGAAATTCACCGCCAGGTTGTCGGCGAAACGCCGGTTGAGCCGGAACATCAGGGCGTTATAGTGCGCGTAGGAGTTGGTTTCGATCGCCGTCAGGTTGCCCCAGCCGGCGTATGGCAGAAGTGCGCTGTTCCAGCCGTTGACCGACGCCGACAGGTTGTTGTTCTGGAAATAGCCGTTGGGAAGCGCATTGACCGCCCGCTGGTCCATCAGGTGAATGGAGTGGCTGCCGGAGTAAGACAGGTCGAGGCTGAACTTGGCCGGCAACTGGTGCTGAATGCCGACGTACCAGGTGTAAACGCTCGGCATGGTGTTGTTGGTGGGCCAAATCGTCATATTGGGCGGTTGGATGGGCGATGTGGCCGTTCCCACCCCGGCGGTGCTGAAGTTAGCCACGTTCTGGTTGTATATCGATCCGGAGTAAAGATTGGGGAATTGCCCGCCCGCGCCAAAGCTGAAGTTGTTCTGGCGGAGGCGTTCGTTGAATACGGCGGCGCCGGCGCGCAGGGCCGTCTTGCCATCTCCAAATACGTCGTACGCGAAGCCGAGACGGGGTTCGGGGAACGATTTGGGCGGAGAGAATCCGGAATCGGTGCCGTTGCATGGATCGCAGATCATTCCCAGGTTCGTGAGTGCCGTCACCGGATTGGCTTCGATGAAACCGGGCTGATAGCCGTTCTGCACGCCCGCGGTCGTGTTGATGAGGGGGGCATTCGAGCGGTTATACTTGCTGAGATCCACGCTGTAAATCGTCCATGTGCCTTCCCCGCCCGGCGTGCCGCCGCGAACGACGGTGTAGGTGGGATCCATATGGACGAAGCGCAGACCGTAATCGATGGTCAGGCGCTTGCTGACTTTCCAGTTATCCTGGGCGTAAAAGTCGAATTCCCAAAAACGGAAATAGGGGAAAACGGCGCCGCTCAGGTTGGTATAGTTGTTGAAGTTGCCCAACATCATGTTGGCCAGCCCGCTGCCGGTGTCCTGGGTGAACGAGGCATTCGTATTCGTACTGAAATTGATGTTGCCCTCCATGCCCCAGGTTCCTGTCTGCGCCTTGTCGTCGCGATTGAAAAAGGCGCCAAACTTGAAGTTGTGGCTGCCCTTGATCCAGGAGATGTTTTCGGTGGCGCCGTAGTCTTTACCCCAGTTGTGCCATCCCGGGTCGCCCAGGGACCAGCCAAGCCCGTTCACTCCCGTAGTCACATCGGGAACCGAGTTGGTGATGTTGGTCGCCGGGAAGACCTGGGCGAAGTTGGCGCCCAGCGCGGTGCGATCGACGGGATTGTTGCCAACCACCGACAGCGACTGAGACTGGTGGTTGTACGTCAGGATCGTCTCGGAAGCCAGGTGAGGCGTGAACGTGGTCACCAGGTTCCACGCCCAGGAACTGCCCGGCTTTGGCCGCGCCTGCTCCTGGAACGGAAAAGGCTGGCTGCCCCAGATTCCATTGGCGATGGACTCTTTCTGGTAGTCGTTCACCCAGCGGAAGAAACTGGTCATCTTGCTGCTGATGTTGAAGTCCACACGCAGCATGTCCTGGTTCTTCGTCAGGTCGTCGGGGTTGTTGTAGTAGTAGCGCACGTAGCCCGGGACTCCAGGCGTGGCGGGAAGGCCGGAATAACCGGGGAGCCCTGTATAGATCTTCAGCATGTTGGCGCTGAGCGGCTGCCACATCGATTGGGGAACGACGTTGTTCGGGAAAGCAACCCCGCCGGTGATGTTGCCGGAGCCGTCGCGGGTGACCGTTCCTGGTTCGAAAACGGTTCCGGTCTTGAACCCGGGCGCATACGTCATATTGGTCGAAAGCAGCAACGGAGCGAAGTTCCCGCCCATCACGGTCGCGTTGGGCATATCCGCATAGTTGCTGCTGGGCTCGTTGCGGCGCGTCATCTCCCTGTTGAAGAAGAAGAACAAGCGCTTGTCCTGCCTGGTGGACAGTTTAGGCACCGGTACCCAGCCGCTGAAATTGCCGCCAAATTGGTTGTAACGCAGCGGCGCCTGGAAGGTGTTGTCCTGCACTTCTTTCGCGTCGAAATAGTTGTTGCGGAGATACTCGTACAACGTGCCGTGGAACTGCGCCGCGCCAGACTTGGTCTGCACCGCGATCACCATGCCGGAGTTCCGTCCGTACTCGGCGTTGAAGCCGCTCTCCAGCACCCGGAACTCGGCAATCGTATCGACGCTGGCTTGGGTATACTGCGACTGGTTGTCGCCCACGTCGATATTCGGAGATCCGTCCAGGTACATATTGTTCTCCGAGCCGCGTCCGCCCAGAGAATGGAACTGCGATACGTCGTTGAAGTCGACCGCAAAATCGCTTTGGGCCGAACTCCCCATGCCTGGCACGGTGCTCATCAAAGAGGTGAAGTTCCGGCCGTTCATGGGCAATTCCGATATTTCCATCTTGTCGACGATGTAGGACTTGTCCATCGTGTTGGTTGTGACCAACGGCGTGGCGTCCGCTTCCACGGACACAACATCCTTAACATTGCCTACCGCCAGCGTCACCTGTCCCACGTCCAACTTGGTGTTGACGTCCAGCGTGACCGTGAGTTCAGACTTCTTGAATCCGACCTTCTCGACACCGATGGTGTACCTGCCCGGCTCAATATCGATGGCCTGAAACCGGCCCGATTGATCGGTGCTGGTTTCCCGGACGGTGCTTCCCTTGGCCGCGTCCACGATCTTGACGGAAGCCTGCGGGACGAGGGCACCGGTAGGGTCGACAACGGTGCCGCTGATGTACTGCGACTGCGCCATCATGGGGGGCGCAAGCAGCAAAGGCAGGAGGGCCGAAAGAACCGCCATCGCGATCTTCAGGCCGCTCCAGGTTCGTCTTATCTTCATAGATAACCTCTCTCAGAGCCACACACTTCAAAGCGGGAGTACGCGTTTCCTGGCTGCGATGAGCGGACGCCGCCGCCGGTACTCACGCGGTGCAGCGACCGCGCACTCCTCCACACCAACTCGTCTCCCTTGTGTAAACCGTAATGCAAATCTACTAAAAAAGCGAACAGGAACAAGTACAATACCGTATCTTACAATCCAACTAAGCCTTAAGCGCCTTTATAATCAATACCAAGATCGACCTCAGGTGACTCCCCGATGGCAGGTAGATTACAGCTTCCGCCGCGGCGTGTTACAGCCGAACCAACGCCTCGGACAAAGGCAAATCGTGTCACCGGTAACATCCCCAAACTATGAAAATCGGGAGTTGAGAATCCGCCGAACAGGATGAAGTGGGTGGGTTGTACGACGATTGTTGCGAGCATGGTTCAGGCGTCGAATTAAGGCATGGTCGGATCGGCGCCAGCCAAAACCGTCGCCGATCTGGTGAATCCGCCGCAACCGAAGGCCCCGTTGCAGGCATAGTTCAGATGTCAAATTAAGGCTTGATTTCCTGGCGGACTTGCATTATTGTTATCACCAGACCGTCGCTTCCACTCGCACGTCCTCAACGCCGTCGGAAAGGGGTAAAATACTGCCGGAAACCGGAACACCATCGACTACCAGCGACACACGATTCCCGCTGCCGGTCCGCTGCACCGTTATGTGATAAGTCGCGCCTCTAAATTTGCGCGTCGCGCGGAACCCCGGCCAGCTCGCGGGCATCACGGGGGCGATTTCCAGTCCGTCATAAGTTGGGCGAATGCCCAGGATCCACTGAGTGATGGCGCAGTAATTCCATGCCGCAGTACCGGTAAGCCAGGAGTTCTTGGCTTCGCCATAAGTTGGGGCGTCGCGGCCGGCAATCATCTGGGGATACACATAGGGCTCGCAGCGATGGACTTCGCCGAGGTGTTCGCGGGCCGATGGATTGATGCGCAGGTAATAATCGTGGGCCCGGTCGCCATGGCCCAGTCGCGCTTCCGCAATCATCACCCAAGGATTGTTGTGACAGAAGATTCCGGCGTTCTCCTTATACCCGGGCGGGTAAGAAGAAATCTCGCCCAGGTGAAGATAGTAATGCGAGAATGCCGGCTGCTGGAGTACGATGCCGTGCTCGGTGGCCAGTAGATCGCGCACCGAATCGAGGGCCGTCTCGGCCCTCCCGTCCTCCAGCCCGACGCCCGCCAGAACCGCGAAACCCTGCGGCTCGATAAAAATTTTCCCTTCCTCGCACTCGTCGGAACCCACCTTGCGGCCGAAGTCGTCGTAGGCGCGCAGAAACCACTTGCCGTCCCAGCCGTGATCCCGTATCGTCTGCTCCATGCGGGAGACTTCGGCCAGGCAGGCGGCCGATTCCTCCTCCAGCCCGCGGTGAGCCGCGATGGCGGCTAAGTAGCGTCCAGCGAGCACAAACAGCGCGGCGATGAAAACCGATTCCGCCACCTTGCCATCCTTGTTGGTGGTGGTTTGAAACGATTGGCCGGGCGTATCGGAGAAACAGTTGAGATTCAGACAGTCGTTCCAGTCGGCGCGTCCGATCAGCGGAAGGTTGTGCGGCCCCAGCCGCTCCAGCGTGTAGCGAAAGCTGCGCTGTAAGTGCTCATAGAGCGGCTGTTCGGTGCCGGGCTGGTTATCGTAGGGGACCGGCTCATCCAGTATGCTCCAGTCGCCGGTCTCCTTCAGATAAGCGTCCACGCCGACTATCAACCAGTGCGGATCGTCGTTGAAATTGGAGCCGACGTCGTTGTTGCCGCGCTTGGTGAGCGGCTGATACTGGTGATAGGCGCCGCCGGTCGCAAGCTGCGTGGCGGCGAGGTCCAGGATACGCTCGCGGGCGCGCGCGGGTGCCATGTGGACGAACCCCAGTAAATCCTGGTTGGAATCGCGAAAGCCGAGTCCCCGTCCGATTCCTGACTCGAAAAAAGACGCCGATCTGGACAGGTTGAAGGCCGCCATCGACTGGCAGGGGTTCCAGATATTGACCATCCGGTTGGTGTGCACGTCCGGGGTATCCACCTGGCAGACACTCATCAGGCCGCACCAATAAGACCGCAGCTTCTCAAAGGCTTTCTCGACGTTCGCCGGATCGAGATACTTCGCAATTACCGGGCGGACGGTTCCTTTGTCGATGGTCTGAGAGCCGGGCGGGTCGAACTTCCGCTCATTCGGGTTTTCGTGATAGCCCAGCAGAAAAATGATCTGCCGCGTCTCATCGGGCTCGAGTTGCAGCTTGACATGGTGAGAGCCCATGGGCGCCCAGCCGTGCGCGATGGAATTCGACGAGGCGCCGCGCTCCACCGCCAGGGGCCGGTCCCAACCGCGATACGGACCGAGGAACGCCTCCCTCTGGGTGTCGAAGCCGCACACCGGAGCCGAGCAGGCGAAATACGCGAAGTGGTTGCGCCGCTCCCGGTACTCGGTCTTGTGGTAGACGATACCGGGCTCGACCTCCACTTCGCCGATGCTGAAATTGCGCTGGAAGTTGGTGGCATCGTCCTGTGCGTCCCACAGGCAGAACTCGATGGACGAGAAGGTGGAGAGCGCTGCGGGTGTGGACCGGCGATTGGTAATGGAGAGCTGCCAGATCTCCAGGTTTTCATCCAGCGGGACAAAATACCGGGTGCGCGCCTCGATGCCGTGGTACCGCGCGCCGATGATGCTGTACCCCATCCCATGACGGCACTGGTAGTCTTCCAGCTCGCGGCACACCGGCTGCCAGGAGGGTGACCAGAACTCGCCGGAATCGTCGTCGCGGAGATAAATATAGCGGCCGCTCTGGTCGAGCGGAACATTGTTATAGCGGTAGCGGGTCACCCGCCGAAGCCGCGCATCGCGATAAAAACAATAGCCGCCGGCGGTGTTGGAGATGAGCCCGAAGAAGGCTTGACAGCCGAGATAGTTGATCCACGGAAGGGGGGTATCGGGCCGCGTGATGACATATTCGCGGTGGTCGTCGTCAAAATATCCGTATCGCATGGTCGAGATCCGGTTACGCTCGCTCCGAGAGAGCCGGGGCCGGTTGCGGACGGCTGGCCGCTTCGGTGGTTTCCTCCATCTCGCGCAAGTGATCGTACCAACTGAATTTCAGCACCACCGAAGTCACCGCGGCCACAGCCAAAGCCGCCATCGCGGCGGAGGTATTGCGGATGACGATATAAATCGGCAGGGCGACCAGGCTGGTTTGCCAGCAGATTCCCACGACCACGTTGAACATGTCGCGGCGAAAATCCCGGTTCGGCTTGAAAGAGGGATCTTCCCGCAGCACCTGGCGAAGAACCGGTCCCCAGAATCCCCACGGCCGCACCCGTTTATAAAACGACTTCAGAACCTCGAAATCCTCCGCCGGCGTGAGCAGCGTGCCCGCCAGGCACCCACCCATGGAAATCGCCAGCAGCAGCGGAAACGCATTGAGCGGGGACGTGTGGGGTAACGCCAGCGGCAGAACCAGAGAACTCCCAATTCCCGCGACCATTCCCCAGAAGTAGCCGTAACCGTTGAATCGCCACCAATACCACTTGAGCACGTTGGAAGCCGTATACCCCCCCCAGAGGGCCGAAACGATCCACTGGATGACGGAGTTGATCGATCCCACAAACCACCCGACGGTAATCCCGGCAACCACCACCCCGAAGGAACTCAGGTAACTCAAACGAACATATGTCCTGGGGCTCGCATCGGGATTGATGAACCGCTTGTAGATATCGTTGACAATGTAAGGCGGAGCCGCGTTGACGGTGGCCGCGAAATTAGACATGAAAGCCGCCAGCAGTCCCGCCATGAGAAGCCCAAGCAGACCGACCGGGACGAACCGGCCAAGCGCGTAGGGAAGCACCATCTCGAAATCGATGTTGGCGCCCATTTCCCGAATCTGATCGCTGTAAAACACCAGGGCGAGAACGCTCAAGCCGGTGATCATGAAGTAACGGGGGAAGATCAGAACCACGTTGACCCAGGCGCTCATCAAGGATGCCTCGCGGGGGGTTTTGGTGGACAGAATCCGCTGCATGTCGTAGTTTGGCGCCGGACCGGCCGTGCTGACCAGAATGCCTTTGAACAGCAGCATCATGAAGAAGATTCCGAACATCGAATACCCGTCCTGGGCGATCTTGGCGTTCACCGAATCGATAAGCCCGCTCCAGTTGAGGTTCAGGCTCCAACCGAAGAACAGGCGATCCCAACCGGCTGGGACCGCCCGGTGCAACATCTCGGGAGAAACCCGCGCCATGGCGATCAGTCCGATGGCGATCGAGGACACCGACAGGATGCAGAACTGAATCACCTCAGTCACCACCACGCTGAACATTCCGCCCTTGACGACGTAAAAGGTCGTTATTGCCATAAGAATCAAGGCGTATTGGTTGGCGCTTAACTGCCAGGGCAGGAAATTGACGGCGAACTTGCCGATGCCTTTAAAGGCATAAGTCAGGAAACCGATCACGCTGACCAGTGCGTAAAGGACCACGATCAGGTGGGAGAGGCGCGCTCCCCGGCCCGAACCGAAACGGGTAACGATCCATTCGGCGCCCGTCATGACATTGGATCGCCGCAGCCAGGCCGAAAGGTAAACCATGAGAAAAATCTGGTTGAATACCGGCCAAAGCCATGGGATCCAAACGCTCTTAAGGCCGTATACGAACAACAGGTAGACCAGCCACATGGTGCCCGCGATATCGAACATGCCGGACGCGTTGGATACGCCCAACACGTACCAGGGCATCGTGTTGCCGCCCAGAAAGTAGGCTCTCATATCCCGCGAAGCGCGGTGAGAAACCCAGTAACCGACCAGAACGGAGGTCGCCAGATAAGCCAGAATGATCGCGATGTCAATCCGGTCCAGACGCATGTGTACCTCAACTTGAAACCGGCCGTTGGGCGCAGCCGCAGTCGGCCTTTCGAGCGGAGTCATGCCCGAGCGCCCGCAACGGTGGCACCGGCGCATGCGCCATCGCCATGGCTCGCCGGGCCTAAAAACTTTCCATGCCAGCGTAACGGGCCAGCGCCTCCCAAGAGCAGAACATTACGGGATCGTACTTTTTCAGGGTTTTGGATACAACAACTTACGGGTGCTCGTGGGTTTGCCGAGACGGGGGTACCTTACGTGTTTCAATGTGGTACGATGAGCCGTTACAGACTGGATTATGTCCCGTAAGCCAGACCTGCAGGCCACGACGCCAAGCCTGCCCCCCGAAAGGGCGGCCGCGATTCGTGCCCAGGTGGAACGGATTCTGACGAGCCCGCAGTTTCGAGGGAGCCGGCGATGCTTGAGCCTGTTGCGTCACATCGTGGAACACACCGTGACGGGCGAGACGGCGCAATTGAAGGAACGGACCCTGGGGATCGAAGTATTCGAGCGCGAGCCCGATTACGATACCAGCCAGGACCCGGTGGTCCGCGCCACGGCGGGAGAAATCCGCAAGAAGCTGGCGCAATATTATCAGGAGCCCGGACACCAATCCGAACTTCGTATCGACCTGCTTGCCGGCTCGTATATCGCCGAGTTCCACGATAGCGCCACCCCGGCACCCGCCGCCGGGCGCGATGCCCGCCTGTGGATACGGATTGGTTTGAGCATTGCCGGCGCGGCGGTGGTCGTGCTGGTTCTGACACTGCTCTCTCCGCGGTGGAAAGAGACGGAGTTGCAGCGGCTGTGGCTGCCGGTCCTCAAGGCGCCGGGGACCATCATCATCTCGCTGGGCCAGCCTATTGTATACAATCTGAAATCCACCCAGGCGCAGGACGCGATCCAGGGCTTCGCCGGTACAACGCCCCCCAATCCAGGGCCGGAACCGGATTTCATCCTCAAGAAAGACCTCGTCATTCTTCCGGACCGGTACGCCGCCATGGGCGACGTCATCTGCCTGGTTCACATCGCCGGTATGCTGGAGAAGTACGGCAAACCGTATCGTATCCGCGGTGAGCGGTCGACCACATTCGCGGATCTGCGCGAGACGCCGGCCGTGCTCATCGGCGCATTCGATAATCAATGGACCTTACTTGCCGTGGGGCAACTCCGTTTTGTTTTCGAGAAGGACGACGCGAGCGCAACCGATTTCGTGCGCGACCGGCAGCACCCGGAAAATAACGAATGGAAGCTTACGGGAGCGTGGCCGTACTGGGATGTTAAGAACGACTACGCCATTGTCTCTCGTATCGTGGACACCACCACGGACCGCCCGGTGGTGATCGCCGCCGGCATCACCCATTACGGAACCATGGCCGCCGGAGAGTTTCTCACCAACCCGGAGTACTTTGCCGAAGCGGCCGCAAAGCTCCCGAGGGGATGGGAGCGCAAGAACGTACAGTTCGTCCTGCGCATCCCGGTAGTGAACCGTGTCAGCGGCCATCCCCAGGTCTTGGCTGCGCAAGTCTGGTGATGTGAAGCCTCAGCGCGCGCCCGCCACCCTGCCATCGTCGGGCTTGGCGGCCTCGGTCGCGGCGGCTCTCAAATCGCGCACCCGGGCGAACGCGCGGCTGGCTTCCACTTTTCGTCCGCAAGCCTGCAGCGCCGTCCCGAGCTGGTAGTAGGCGGACGCCTCGTCGGGGTTCAGTTCCACGGCTCTTTGCAGCAGCACCACGGCCTCCGCCGCGTGCTCCGTCCGGAATTTCGCTTTCCCCAAATAGAAGTACGGCGCCCAGAAGTCCGGCCTCGTCTTTCTTGCCCGATCGAGGTGGGGAATCCCTTCGGCGTAGCGGCCTTCCTGTACCAACAGAGCGCCCAGGAAGTAACTCGCATCCGCGTCGCCGGGTGTATCTTTTAATACCAATTCCAGTTCCCGGATGGCGTCCTCGGTCCGGCGCAGACTGATGTAGACTTTCCCCAATTCAAGATGCACGCCCGGAAACGCGGGGTCGAGTCGCAGCACTTCGAAAAAGGCCGCCTCGGCTTGGGGAAACTGAGTGGCCTCATAGTTGGCCTTACCGAGCAGGAACTGCGCCCGCGCCGGGCCGGCCGCCTCGAACATCGATTGGAAAGTCGCCTTCGCCTTTTCGGAGTCGTGGTTCTTCAGATAGGCAAATCCCAGCAAGAACAGAATCCCATCGTCGCCTGGAACGGCCGCGTGCAGGGCCTCGAGGTCGTGGATCGCCGGTCCCAGTTGGCCGGTATAGACGCGGCACACCGCCAGTAACTGCCGGGCCTGCAGGTGCTCCGGATCGATCCCGACGACGCGGGCAAACAACGGCAACGCTTTCGCGTGGGCCTCCTGCTTGAGATACACCAGCCCCAGGTTCAGCAGCAGCGCCTTGTCGTCTGGGCTCATCTGCAGCGCCCGCCGGTAGACGGCGATCGCCTGATCGGCGCGGCTGGTGCGGGAGTAAATCACGCCGAGATTGCCGAGCGCGGCCACGTTGCGCGGCTGCTCGCGCAGAACCGCCTGGAATCCCCGTTCGGCAGTCTCGTAATCCCCTGCCCCGAGGGCCCGGACGGCTCCGTCGAAGACCTCCTTCGCCGGCTCGGCGGCACGAAGAAGGCAGGCGCAGAGGCACAGGCACGCGGTGAACCTCATGTCACCAATTCTACCCGACCGGCCTTCGTTACCCGATGAGGCCGGCTTCAGCGGCTCAACCGCTCCCTCGCGGTCGCGGCTCGGTAAGTGACTGCAAACCCGAGGAGTTCGTAACCGAGCCGCGACCGCAAGGGAGCGGTTGCCCGCGCCTGAACTGCAAAATCCCCGGATCGATCCAACTCGGCGCCGCTGCCATGATAGAATGATCCCTCAATCACTCTGCTGCGCGCCCCATGCGCATGGAGTGTCCGCGGTGTGTCAAGGTAAGACCGCATGACGAAAAACCCCGGTGTTTGGCTCGCGTTTTCTGTCATTGCCGCGATGGCGCAAGTCCCCACCGCGCGGATCGCGATCGATTATCCCGAGGACGGATCGGTTTTCCCTCCTGAAATCACCTCGCCCACGTTCCTGTTTCACGATCCGTCAGCGCACGCCGCGCGTTGGCGCATTGACATCGATTTTGGCGGGCGCGCTCCCGCCATCCACTTGGAATCGGCCGGTGAGCGCCTGCGCCTGGGCCAGATCGATCCGCGCTGCGTCTCACCTACGAATGAGTTGCCGAAACTGACGCCGGCGCAGGCCTCCGCGCATACCTGGGTGCCGGATGCCGCCGTGTGGGCCGCCATCAAGAAACAGTCGGTCTCGGGCGCGGCCACCGTGACCATCACCGGCATGGGCCAGGTTGGTCCGGTGTCGAGCGGCCGCGTCCGCCTCTCGACGTCCAAGGATCCGGCGGGTGCGCCCATCTTCTATCGCGACGTGCCCCTGATGCCGTCGGAGACCGAGAAAGGCGTCATCAAACCGCTGGCGCAGGATGCCATCCCATTGATCCAGTGGAGCGTGAGAAATATCGGCGAACCGCGCAGCCGCGTGGTTCTGACCGGTATGCCGACCTGCGCCAACTGCCATTCCTTTTCGCTCGACGGTAAGACCATGGGCATGGATATGGACGGCCCGCAGAACGACAAGGGGCTCTACGCGCTGGCCGAAGTGAAGCCGAAGATGTCGATTCGGAACCAGGATATGATCTCGTGGAATCCTTCGCAGGACCGCCAGTTCGGCCTGAATCGGGTGGGGTTCATGTCCCAGGTTTCCCCCGACGGACAATACGTTCTGACTACCGTCTCGACCGCCGGCAGCGCGCCGCTGAATAACTTCTACGTAATCAATTTCAAGGACTATCGGTTTCTGCAGGTGTTTTATCCCACCCGCGGGATTCTCGCATGGTATAGCCGCGCGACGGGCCAACGCCAGCCGCTGCCGGGCGCCGACGACCCGCGCTACGTGCAGACCGACGGGGTCTGGAGCCCCGATCAAGAGTACATCGTGTTCGCGCGCGCCGAGGCGAAGGATCCCTATCCGGTGGGGATACAAAGAGCCGGCTACGCCAACGATCCGGTGGAACGCCGGATTCAGTACGACCTTTATCGTGTCCCGTTCAACGGCGGTAAAGGGGGCGTGCCCGAGCCGATCGCCGGGGCGTCGGCCAACGGGATGAGCAACACCTTCCCGAAGGTTTCGCCCGACGGCCGCTGGATCGTCTTCGTGAAATGCAAGAACGGACAGTTGATGCGGCCCGACAGCCAGTTGTATATCGTCCCGGCGCGGGGCGGCGAAGCCCGGCGCATGCGCTGCAACACGCCGCTCATGAACTCCTGGCATAGCTTCTCTCCCAATGGACGATGGATGGTGTTTTCCTCCAAGAGCCGCTCGCCGTACACGCAGATGTATCTGACCCACCTCGATCCGGACGGCAACGATAGCCCCGCCATCCTGATCGACAATGCCACCGCTGCCAATCGCGCCGTGAACCTGCCGGAATTCGTGAATATACCAGCCGACGGCCTGGCTGAGATCGCGACCCCGGCCGTCGACATGTACAAGAAATTCGACCATGCCTTCGAGTTGGGGGAAAAAGGACAATACCAGGCGGCCATCGCGGAATGGAGCGAGTTAGCCGCCTCGAATCCCGGCGACGCCCGAATCCACAACAATCTCGGCACCGCGTTGGCCCGCGTGGGCAACTTCGCCGAAGCGATCCCGCGGTATCAAAAGGCGCTCGAGCTGAATCCGCAGTATCACGCCATCCATAATAGCCTCGGCTTGGCGCTCGTCTCGGCCGGGCGGCCGGACGAAGCGATCGTGGAGTTTAACAAGGCCCTGGAAGCGTATCCCGAGTCCGCCGATGTACACAATAACCTGGGCCGGGCATTGGCGATGAAGGACCGGCTCGACGAAGCCCTGGCGGAGTTTCAGAAGGCGGCGCAGTTCGATCCGCGGTCGGCCGAAGCGAGCGACAATATCGGCCGCGTGCTGGCGTCGAAAGGCCGGATGGAGGATGCGATTCCCTATTTTGAGAAAGCCATCGAGATCGATCCGGGCTTTGCCGAGGCGCACCAGTTTCTGGGGGCGGCGCTCTACTACGCGCGCGGGCAGGTGCAGCAGGCGCTGGTGGAGTGGCGCGCGGCGCTGCGCGCGCAGCCCGATTTTCTGCCCGCTCTGAACGAGGCGGCGCACGTGCTGGCGGCGTCGCCCGATGCCTCCGCGCGCAATGGCGCCGAGGCGGTCGCGCTGGCCGAACGGGCGGTGAAATTGTCCGGCGGGCACGAGGCGATTTACCTCGACACACTGGCTGCCGCCTACGCGGAGGTGGGCCGCTTCGCCGATGCGGTTGCCACCGCGCGGCGGGGCCTGGAGATTGCCACCAGCCGGGACCAGTCCCAACTTCGCGAGGGCTTGGCGGCGAGACTGGGTCTGTACCAGGAACGCAAGCCCTACCGGGACGCTCCCAGGAATTAGCCCGCAACCGCTTCGAGCGTTCGCGGCCCAACGTGGCGCACGCACTCGTGCGTGCCGTGTCGAGACTTTCTCGACACCCGCTCGCGTCCGGTACGCCGAGCGTCGGCAAAAGTGCCGACGCGGCACGCACGAGTGCGTGCGCCACGTCGGAATGGCATGGTAATTCTCTGACAGGCGCCAACTCGCGAAATCTTCAGATCGATGAAGCTGCCGCCGGGGGTTACAATAGGCGCAAACATGAAGTCCGTCGGGCGATATCCCTGGCTGCTCGCCTCACTGCCATTCGCGTTCTGGGCCGTTGTCTCCGGCCAGAATCCCCAGCCTCCCATTCACTTCACTTACCAGCCGATCGACTTCAAGCTGGACAGTTCGGAGACGCCGCAACGCCATGCTCCTGAAACCATGGCTGGCGGGGTGGCCCTGTTCGACTACAATAACGACGGCTACCTCGATCTCTACTTCACCAACGGAGCCGACATCGCGACTCTGAAAAAAAACTCGCCTAAGTACTCCAATCGACTCTTCCGGAACGATGGTCACGGTCATTTCACCGATGTCACTGAAAAGGCCGGCCTGGCGGGCGTGGGTTTCGACAACGGCGTCGCCATCGGTGACTATGACAACGACGGTTATGAAGACATCTTTGTCGGCGGAGTTCACGCGAACCGTCTGTACCATAACAACGGCGACGGTACTTTCACCGATGTCACGGTGAAAGCCGGGCTCGATCTTCCCGACAACCAGTACGGACCCCTTTGGTCGGTGGGCGGGGCGTGGGTGGACGTAAATAACGATGGCCTGCTGGACCTTTTTGTGGTCGACTATCTCGCTTGGGACATCAAGACCGAACCCGCTTGCGAAGCGGCTCCCGGCAAGGCCGACTATTGTCATCCGAAATTCTACAAGGGCACTCCGAACCGCTTATACCTCAACCAGGGAAACGGGACCTTCAAAGACATTTCCGAAGAGAGCGGCATCCGCGCCCATCCGGGTAAGGGCATGGGAATCGGGGTCGCGGACTTCGACCTGGACGGTTGGATGGATATCTTCGTCGCCAACGACAAGGTCTTCAATTCGCTGTTTCACAACAAAGGCCACGGTAAGTTCGAAGAGACTTCGTTCGATGCCGGCGTGGCGTTGACCGAGGATGGCCACTTTATCTCGGGTATGGGTGTGGACGCCCGCGATCTCGACAACGACGGCCTGCCCGATATCGTTTTTGCGGCGCTCGACAATGAGACTTTTCCGATATTCCGGAATCTCGGGAAAGGCGCCTTCGCCGATATCGCTCAGAAAAGCGGCATGGCTCGTCTGAGTGCACCGATGGCCGGCTACTCACCCACGATTGCCGATTTCGACAACGATGGCTGGAAGGACATCTTCGTCTCGCGCGGCCACGTTCAATCGCTTGGATATCAATCGGGTGCGCCGGTGGAGCAGCCGAACACCGTATTCCGCAACCTGGGCGCCGCCCGGTTTGAGGCCCTCACCGCCGAAGCCGGCTTGACGGCACAGCCTCCCAGCCGCCATCGCGGCTCGGCAGTGGGAGACCTGAATGGCGACGGGCGCCTGGACGTAGTGGTCACGGCTCTCGCGGCGCCCGCCGAAGTGTGGCTCAACGACAGCCCCGGAGGCAATCACTGGATCGAGTTCGCACTGGAGGGAACCAGGAGCAACCGCGATGGGATCGGGGCGCGAATCAAGATCGTGGCGGGCGGCATGGCGCAATACAACCATGTTTCTTTCGCTGCCGGATACGCTTCTTCGAGCGCCAGCGCCACCCACTTCGGCCTGGGCCCGGCGAAGACCGTGGACCTGGTGGAAATCCGTTGGCCTTCCGGAATTACTCAGGAACTCCGGAACGTCGCCGCCGATCGCATCCTCAAGGTTCGGGAGCCGCGGAAGTAAGCGGCTCCGGTAGCGGTTCCTCGCTATCGGCAGCCAGAGGGATGCTCTCGACTTTCGGCCGCATTTCGGGGATTGGCCGCAGGTGCTCTTCCAGGGTCACTTCGCAGTCGCAGCAATCGCTGCAGCGGTGGCACTTGTCGCACAGGTGGTTCCGGCAAGCGTCCTTGGTGCAGCGGACGCAGATTTGGGTCGATTCCTCGCCGCAAATGCTACAGAGAAACGCCATGAGGGTTCTATTTCTTCTTCCCCGCCGTTTTCGGAGCGGTCACCAGCGCCCGGCAGCGCTGGGCTTCTTCGTCCATGACCCGGAGCTGCTGTTCCTGCTCGGCCGCCAATTGCACCAGGTAGCGCTCGAAACGGTCGCGGCTCGGTTCGGCCTGCGCCCGTAAGCTGGCCATTGCTTCGGCGTCGCGGGAAGTCTGGTATTTGCGCATTCCATCCTCCAGCGACAGCAGCATCAGGTCCAGCCCCTCCAGGCGAAACAGCAGCGACATGCCGCCGGCCAGGCGCTCGGGATTATGCGTCAGGTTCCCCGATTCGTCCTGAACCGCGCGCGCCTGCTCGCGGCACGACTGTAACTGTTCCAGGTAGGTTTCCGACGCTCCGCGGTCGATCCAGGCCCGCACGTCGACGCGGTCCAGAGCCGGCAGCAGGCGGCCGGCGTGGGCGCCGATGTCCTGAATTACCGGAACGATCTCCCAACTCGTCTCCAGCCCCGCCGGCGGTTGCGGCGGCGTCTGGCCGCAAAGTGCCGTAGCCCAGCAAAGAACCGCCGTCCCCACGCCAATGCCTCTCATTCTTCGACTCTAGCACGCCGGGGACCGGCGTCGGCGTCAGTGGCCGGTCGTGGAAGGAGCCGAGGGCGCCGTGGGCGCTGTCGGTGCGGCCGGCGGTGCGGGTGCGGTGGTGGTGCCCGTACAGGTGTTCGCGGTCTTGCACTTGTCCGCCTGCGGGCCGGTGCCCGAACTGGGAATCCCCAGCCCGCCGCCGCCCTTCTGGCCATAGACCGCCTGATACACGGCCTGCTCGGCCGCCTTGATCGCGGCGCGCAATAAACCTCCGCGGTCGATTCCCATCTGCGCCAGCGGCTGGCCGCGATAAATGCGAATCGAATCGCCGGCCTTCAACTGCGGCTCGGGGCCCGGCGCGGTGGTATTGCGAACTTGAACCAAGCCCTCGTCCACGGTGATGAAGGTGGTGCCCTCGGCATCCTCCACCACCACGTTGAAAACCGTGCCGCGCACCGAAACCACCGCCGTGGGCGTGGTGACGTTTTTCGGGTTGGGGCCCTTCGAATGATCGATGAAGACCTTCACCCGGCCGATCAGCACGTTGAGCAAATCGCTCCAACTGGGGTAGTTGTCGCGAAAGGTAACCTGGGAATTCTCGAAGACTTCGAAAGTACTGCCGTCGGGAACCTGAAACTTGGCGTAGCTGTTCGGCCCGGTCTGGATGATCTGTTTCACCCGCACGACGCCGAGTGTCGGATCGCCCACGATGAGTGCCTGGGGGACACTATCTTTAAGGACGGAAACCTGCCCCATCTCGATCAGAATCTTGGCAGCGTATTCCTGCTGTGCCTGGAGCGGCGCCAGACCCACTACGGCGGCAGCCACCACCAGCAGCCCGCCCCGAATCCGCATTTGCCGCCAACACCGCAACATGAACTTGTCCTTCAAGCTGGACACACTAAACCCTGCCGACTGCTAAGACATTTCAGTCTAGCACCAAACCTGCAGTGCAACCAGAAGACCGTACTTGACTTTAGTAGACAAGCCATGGAATTTCATCAAGTTAATAAGGCAGTCAGCCGATAGTGTAGGGTAGAATGAAAGCGGTTGTGTGTCATAAAGGAACAGCCACCGTACCAGTGCTGGTCGCCGCCGTGCTCTTTTGGAACGGTGGCATCGCCCGTGCGCAGCAGCCGGTCGAATGGCGCAAGGTGGGCGGCACCAGCGTAGCGGTCGATTTGTCGGGCCCGGCCACCGGCGCGGTGACGCGCGTTTGGTACGGACCGAATGGCGGGGCGCTGTACGCGGAAACTCGCGCGGGAAAGGTCTTTCGTTCGACCGATCTGGAGACATGGTCGCCGGCCATCGCGCCCGCCGAGCCGGCGGCGCCAGCCGCAGTCGTGGTCGCCCGGCTGCCCGAATCCGGCGCGCGCGCGATTTCTCTGGCTTCCGACGCCGGCGCCGCCTTTGCGCTGGGCCGACAACTCTATCGTTCCGACGACGGCGGCCATTCGTGGACTAACCTGACCGGTTTCAAGGATTCTTCGGTGGTGGGCGGCGGCTTGCACGACGTCGCCATCGCCGCCGGCCAGCGCGACCGGATCGTGGTAGCCAACGATTACGGGGTCTGGCGTTCGGCCGATGGCGGGCTCTCCTGGTCCGGACTCAACGATGGATTGCCGAATCTGGCGGTGCGCCGCATTCTGGCCACGCCCACCGGCACTTCGGGAACACGCGTCGAAGCGGAAGGCTTTGGAACTCTGGAATTGACTCCCGGCGCGGCGGTGTGGCGTCCGGTGGAAGCCTCGCCCGCGGATTTGATTGCCCGCTACGCCCGCCAATTGGAGGCCGACGTCACCGCCGTCGAGGTTTCCGGCCAAACGGTCTATGCGGGGACGTCGGACGGGCGCATCTGGGTTTCGCTCGACGGCGGCCGAACGTTTCCCAACCTGCCGGAACCGAACGGCAGCGGGAGAGTGGAGCGGATCTGGGTGGATGGCGGCTCGCCGAGAGTGGCCCTGGCGGCACTCAGCGGCGGCTCGCCGCGCGTATTGCGCACTACCAATAGCGGTGGTTTCTGGGATTCGCTGGACGGCGACCTGCCCGCCGGCGCGGCCCATGGCATTACGGCCGACCGTGCGGCCGGCGCGGTGTACGTGGCCACCGACGCGGGCGTCTTTTATGGCCAGGCGGACCTGGAAAACGCCAGCATCGACCAGGTCCAATGGCGCAAACTCTCGACCCGGTTGCCGTCGGCGCCAGCCACCGACGTGCGGCTCGATCCGGCCGGTGTGCAGCTTTATACCGCGCTGGACGGTTACGGAGTTTACGCCGCGGCCGCACCGCACCGTACGCGCAGTCCGCGAATTGTCAACGCCGCCGATTTCAGCACTCGAGCCGCCGCGCCCGGATCGCTGCTCAGCGTGGTGGGCGCGCGAGTAGGCTCGGCCCGCGGGGGCGAGCTGGATTTTCCGATCCTGGCCGCCTCCGACAACGAATCGCAGATCCAGGTTCCCTTCGAGGCCAGCGGCCCCAGCGTGGCGCTGGCGCTCGATACCAACCGCGGGCCCGTCACCATGGGGCTGCCGGTGGAAGCGGTTTCGCCGGCGATTTTGCTTTCTCGCGAGGGCGCTCCCGCAGTCTTCGACGCCGATACCGAAATGCCGCTCGATGCCGGCAATCCGGTTCACTCGCAGGGCCGTATCCTGATCATGGCCACCGGCCTCGGCCGGGTGCAGCCGAACTGGCCGACTGGCGTGCCCGCGCCGCAGCAGGATCCGCCTGCCGTGGTGGCGCCAATTACGGCTTACCTGGACGGCTCGCCCATCGCCGTCACCCGCGCAACCCTGGCTCCCGGCTACGTCGGCTTTTACCAGATCGAAGTGCAGATGCCCGCCGTCGCCAACGCCGGAGCGTCGCAGTTGTGGATCGGCGCCGGCGGCACGGAAAGCAACCGCATCCAGATCGTAGTCGTGCCGTAAGAATCTGCTTACTGGCCCACCTGCGAAAGGCGGTTCGGTATGTCGACGCGACAATTCCCCATCGGGTGCGCCAGTCTGGCGCTTTTGTCAGCGTATGTGGCCCCGTTTTTAATGGATCCAGCTCGGGGCTGGTTTACCGCCATTGCTTCGCCCCGCAAACCGTGCCGCTGATGGTGGTAAAGAACCTGGCGAAAATCTCCGATGGCGCCGACCTGCTCTGGGTCAAGTCGGGCAAGTACGCCAAGGCGCCGTAAGCTGATAGGCCAGAAGGCCCCTCCCACTTTCACTTGCCGGGGTGGTATTGCCGTTCAGTATGGCTGCGCAGTTCGTCGCGGTAGAAATAGACGTCGCGCAACTGGCCGGTGCTGTAGCGCGTGGCCTGATCGTTGAAGTGCCTGGAGGCCGGGTCGCCGCTCTCTCCGCCGGCGCTGACGGCTTTGGCGCGGACGCGCGGGCCGAACTCGACCACGGCGACGAAGCTGTTGCCGCTGGTGCCGTACCATTTCTTCGTGCCGGGATACGCGCGCGCTCCGAACGAAGCCAGCGAACCCCAGATTGCGGAAGTGAAGCCGACCGGAATGCTGGGCTGAGCGTCGTTGAAGGGCTGCACGATGGCGCCGGTAAGCCGTTGGAACCGATTGATTTCGCCCCACGGCGTTTCCCATTTGCCAAAATCGGTAGCGAGTTTGTCGGACGCGGCCGCGAGCGATTCGAGAAGCTCGCCAGCGGTGGCGCGGCTGGCGATATAGTCCTCGACGGACATGCCGGCGGTTTTGGCGTCGGCGGTCACGCGGCTGCGGATTTCCTCGCCCCAGAAAACGGCCAGAGAAGTGGGAACGGAGTTCACCGACCAGCGGCGGTCCCAGGTGCGCAACAGTACGATTTGGCTGGCCAGCCTGGCTTTCAGCGGACTGCCGGTGGCGGCCTGGTCCCAGGCGCGGATCAGGGCGGGCAATGGTTTATCGAACCAGGTCAGGTAGCTGTCGTAGGCGGCGGCAATCAGCGAGTCGAGGGTGAAATTTCTGGTGTTTTCGAGCACCTTGACGGCGTGCAGTCCGCGCGCCGATTCGCCGCCGGTTTCCACGTAGACGGGATAATCTTGTTTCTTCGGGCTGCTCGGCCCGGCTGCCGACCACGGCCAGTTGTTGGTGTTGTAAAGCCAGCCGCTGGCGGGGTTTAACAGGTGCGGGGTCTCGTCGACGGAAAGCAGTCCGTGCCATTCGGTGGCGGGGTCGCTGCCATCCACCGGCTTGGTCCAATCGAAACGCGTGTCGCGCCGGGGAATGAAGTTGCCATGGAAGTAGGCGATGTCGCCATCGGCGTCGGCGAAGATGGTGTTGTTCGACGAGTTGGTGTGCAGCTCCATGGTCTGGCGGAACGACTTGTAATCCCGGACCTTGGTGCGGGTATAGGACTGCGTCAGCGCTTTCACCGGCTCCTCCATGAGGCGGACGCTCACCCACTTGCCATCGGTCTCGCGGACGATGGGGCCGTGATGGGTGCGGTAAACGGTGAATTTCTTTTCGGCCATGCCCTGGACGGTGCGGTACGGCACGGTAATTTCCGCCGCGACCACTGGGCGCTCCCCGGCGCCGTATTTGTAGTAGAAACGACCGCCCTTCTCGAGCACGGTTTCGAGATACTCGTCAATGGCATCCACGCCGCTCGAGGTGTGCATCCAGCCGACGCGATCGTTGAAGCCCTGGTAGATGAAGAACTGTCCCCAGGTGACGGCGCCGTAGGCGTTCAGGCCTTCCTCGCTCACCATCTGCAGCTCGGAGCGGAAGAAGAAAGAAGTGTGGGGATTGATGAGCAGAAGGGCGTGGTGGGCGGCGGTATTGGAGGGCGCGATGGCGATGCCGTTCGAACCGCTGGGCTCGGGCCGTTGGGCTTCGGCATCCGCTAAGGGCGCCGGGTCGGCACGATGGCCGTAGAAGGCTTCGAGTTGGCCCAGATTCACGCGTTCGATATCGGAGCCGATGCTGCCCTCGGTGAAGCTCAGCGCCATCCAGGGCTCAAATCGCCGGATGACTCGGGGTTTCACCTTAGGGTGGGTGGCGAGGTAGTAGTTTAGGCCATCGGCGAAGGCGTTCATGAGCGATTGGAGCCAGGCCGGACTGGCGGCGTATTGGGTCTTGAGTTCGGCGGGATCGATGAAGAGCTTCATGCGCAGGTCCCGATAAATCGCGGATTCGCCCTCCGCCTCCGCCAGGCGCCCCATGCCGTTGATGTAATTGGTCTCGACGCGGTTGAAGTCGTCTTCGGCCTGGGCGTACACGGTGCCGAAGACGGTGTCGGCATCGGTTTTGCCGTAGATGTGGGCAATGCCGTGATCGTCGCGGAGGATGGTGACATTCGGAGCCTCGCGTTCGTAGCGTGCGAGTTCCGGGTCCAAGGCCCTCCGGGACCAAGCCGCGGCGCACGTGGCCGCGAGCGCGAGGGCGAACGCCCGGGTGAGGCGAGATTGGTATTTCATGGGTGGATTACCTCGATTCTAGCCCGGCGCCGATTGGGTGCGGCCGCATTGAGCGTTTTGTGCATTTTTGTGCACGTGCGGCTGGTCTTGGGCGGGGCTCCAGGGAAATGGGGCTTGTGCATTTTTGTGCATCGAGCGTCGAACAGGCAAATGGCCTTCTGCCCGAAGCCACCATCGGAGCGCGACCCGGGCACGTAGGCCACGGTTGTCGATTTGTGCATTTTTGTGCATGGTTTCGGGAAAGCGGCTTGCTCGTGGCTGGCCCCAGCCGCATGGCATTCCTCCAAACAGGATAGAACAGGGGCAGTGCGCGGTTTTCGCCAAGTGGTTTGTTTTTAGTGGAAATAGGCTGTGATCGGGAACTGGGAACCTGGAGCCCGCGCGCGGTGTCCCGATACTGATAATGTCCGCGCCAGCCTCATTGCCTCGGCGACGGTGGTCCCGGCGGTGGAAGAGTGGGTCCACGTGGCGGGGCTGGCGGCTATGGCCTGGCTGGTGCTGCCGCACAGCGGTCCCCACTTGATCGAGCGAATGCTGGAGGGGTGGTTGGTGGGTTTTTCGGCGATGATGTGGGCTGCGGCGGTGGTGATGCTGTTGCACTTATCGGTGCCGCACTGGACCGGGATGGAGATGAGGCCGGCCAACTGGCGATCGGCCGGAGCCGGGGTCTGGTTCGCACCCGCTATTCTGCTGCCGCTTTCGCCGGCGAGCATCGCGGCGGCCCTAGTGACGAGTGCGACGCGGTCGCTGTGCGCCCAAGCCGAGCCGCCCAATTGGAGCGCACCGGCCAGCCGGGCGGTGCTTGACACCGGCGGCCTGTGGTGGAACTGATCGCCATCGACAATGGGGTGCCTTCGAAGCCGACGCTGAGCCTGGGCACGGCGGGCCTGCCGCCGCCGGCAGACAAGGGCGAAGACGGGGGGGCGTTTCCGCGGCGCTGGATTTTTGCCGTGCCGCCCGACCCGAGGTTGGCCAAGTTCGACGAGTTCAAGGTCGTTTACCATTGCGACCCGAGACACCAGGACCACAGCGCTCCGCGTGACGGTGAAACGGTTCGTGCTGGAGCCGTAAACACGAGTCAGATCGGCCCGTCAGCGACAGGGGCATGGGCCGAAGGGTCTCGCCACGAGTGGTCCAATTTTGAACATACAAACATGCGAAAACATGCCATGATCCAGAAAACTATTGGCGGCGGCTTCGACAAAGGGGGAACAGGAGAAGCCGGGACTGGAGGGGTAGTCATGAACGCGATAGGGAGCCTTGTGCCGCTTTCTTCGGAGCGACAACAACCAAGGCACGGCGCGAGACCGATCGCGTTCCGGCAGGAAAGCCGAAAAGTCGCGGATCTGGCTTACGCCCTGTGGCTGAGGTGGAACTTTCGGGGCGGCTCGCCGGAAGAGGCTCTGTTCACCGCCATGCGCGCAGTGAAAGAGAACACGCCGGCGGGGTTGTTCCTGGTGCCAAGACAAGGTGAATCGACGCGAAGCGGCATGGCCGCGATGGCCGCGGTCAAGTCACTCGCCAAGGGGGTCACCATGAAGACGATTCTCATACTGGAAGACGAACCCGCGGTGATGAGGCTCATGCGCCTCATGCTGAAACAGTATGCCGTCATCGAAGCTTCTACCGTGGAGCAGGCTTATCGACTTTTCACCGAACATAGTTGCGGGATCGACCTGCTGGTTGCCGACCTGACATTGCCAACGGGCTCGGGAATACGAGCGGCTCTGCTTCTTCGCGCGGAGTCTCCCGGCTTGCCCGTGATTCTGACATCCGGTTATCCGGTGTTCGACTGGAGCGGCCGGGATTGCGCCGATCTGGAAAGGCTCGGACCGACATCGGCGATCGTTCTCCAAAAGCCAATTCGGGTTCAAACGCTCCTGCAAACGGTTCGAGAACTGATTGGAGAGCCGCGGCACGCGGCCGCGACCGGCGCATGATATGGACCTGGAAGGACAGCTTGGGGAGCTTCGGCTCCACCTGGAGCAGATCAACCGGGAGATCCGCCGCCTGGAACGAAGGGCCGGAGGGAAACTCAGACGGCCGACCGTCGCGCCAAAGAGCAGGTTGATGACCCAGCCGTTTCCGCAGGCAGACCACGCGGGGAGTCAGCCGAGCGGTATGTAGTGCCTGTCAGGGAATGAGCATTCCGATGGCCGGCAACCACTCCCTTGCGGTCGCGGCTCGGAAACGCGACATGGCCGGGACCGGGCGCCCCCAATCGGTCTTCGGCACCGGATGACGAGAAATTATCCAAGACTTTCGTTGGATGCTTAACCGATCTGGGGATCTCGCAGTTTCGGCGCGGCAACCGCTCCCTCACGGTCGCGGCTCGGTTACGGGCGCGGTTTGCGGGAACGGATTCCCCCGGATCGCTTAAAGCACCCACTTCCGTTGACATTTGCACGGATCGCCTATAACCTTGGTATAATCAGTGCCTGAAAACCGGTCTTTGACTTTTGTCCGTTGCACTCGAAAGTCAAGGGGTCGTACCTAGTTGTACCTCGTCTTACCCCTCCGTTGGGCCAAACCAGTGGCATCACCGAACCAGTGTCATCCAACGACACACCGACGAGGGGTAATCCACCATGGCAAAACAGTTCGAGCCCGCGGCATCTCTAACCGCGAGAGTAAGTAGTCCGACCGGCAGGTTGACGATTCTCTTTGTCGGGCCGCCGGACGAGGATTACTTATCCATGCAAGCCATTATCAGCCATTCAAACTGGACGTTATTAAGATCTGAGGACCTTCTATCCGCGGCGGCCTTATTAGAACAGCACGAAATTCCGGTGGTAGTTTGCGAGCGGGGCGACTCGCGGGGAACCTGGATCGAGGTGTTGGAACATATCAAGGGCCTGTCGAACGCTCCGTCACTGATCGTTGCGTCGAAGGCCGCGGACGACCGGCTTTGGGCCGAAGCTCTGAACCTGGGCGCCTGGGACGTGTTAGCGAAGCCGTTCCATCACAGGGAAGTGTTTCACAGCGTGAGATCGGGATGGCAGCATTGGCACGACCGGACCGGGCGAACGGGGGACACCACGCTACCCTTTTAAGAACCGGGCGAGGTCTTCGAAGCCGATACCCCAGGCGGTGGCGGGTTCGTCGTAACCTTTGAGGGTTACCTGGCGGCGCTGAAAGGGAGACGCGGCGGGGGCGTGGAGTTCGGTGAAGGAGCGCTCGCCCAGGGCGACGCCGAGGCCGAGTTGTTTGGTGGCGGCTTCGAGGCGGAAGGCGGCGTTGACGGTATCGCCCAAAGCGGTGAACTCGGAGCCGCCGACGATGGCGGGGCCGGTATTGATGCCGGCGCCGACGCGCAGGGGGCCGGGGAGGGGGAGAGTCTTGTGCAAGTCGCCGGTGGCGAGATCGATTTCGCTGACGGCGCGCAGGACGCGGCGCAGGTCGGCATCGAGCGCGGCGCCTTCCTCGTGGACCCAGACCGCCATGACGGCGTCGCCAATGTAGCGCTGCGACCAACTGCCCATCCGCTCCACGATTTGGCCCACGTGCAGAAACCAGGTGCCGATGGTCTGCGACAACAGCGCTTCGGAGACGCTGCGCGCCAGCGGCGTGTAATCGCGAATATCGACCACGGCAATCGTGGTGAGGGTGTGGGTGTGGAGAGCGGTGGTGGGCGCGTCGCGGGTGTTAAAATCCTCGGCTGCCGCGGTACCGGCGGGGGTGGGGTTATGGAAGACGGCTTGCTGGTCGCCGAAGACCAGCCGGTCGGAATCGTGCAACAGCACCGGGACGCTGACCCGGCGGCCGTTGACGAACGAGCCGTTCCGGCTGCCCAGATCGACCAGGGAAAAATCGCCGCCTTCGCGGCGCTGAATGAGGGCGTGGAGGCGTGAAACCGACCGCCCCTCGAGCACCACGGCGCAACCGTCGCCGCGGCCGATCGCCCACGAGGGCCCGTTCGAGAGCCTCCAGCGCCGGTCGCCGGGCTGAAGCAGAAGATACGGTGCGCCTGAGGCTTCCAAGAGCATGGGCAGCTAGTGGCCGAGGCGAGCGAAGCCGAATCGCGCGCCACACCGATCTGGTGCCATGGCAGGCAGTAGGAAGAACCGCTCCCTTAGGGTCGCGGCTCGGTAGCTCCGCATAAGCACTATGGTACGAAGATTTCGGCAAGCGTGCGGCCTACCGAGCCGGCCGGGGTTTCCACGGCCAGCAGCGTGGCCAGGGTGGGAGCGACGTCGTTGATGGTTACGGGCCGGTCGTAGCGGCCGGGGCGGATGGAGGCCCCAAGAAAGACCAGCGGGACGTGGGTGTCGTAGCCGAAAGGAGTGCTGTGGGACGCGGGGGTATTGCCAGCGACCCAATAGGGATCAAGCAAAACCTCCAAATCGGGGCTGCGCTGGGCGAAGAAGCCATTAGCCACGCGGTGCCCGATGGAATCGTTTTGAAACTGGCCGTACAGGAGTTGCTCGCGGGTAAAGACGCGGAAGACGTGGGGCACGGCCAGGGCGGCTTCGGCGGCGACGCGGTCGGCTTCGGCGCGGTCGATTTTCTTTGAGTCGAGAGCCTCCAGGTTCAGGTACAAGCCGGTTTCGGCGGAATTGGCGAACCACCTGGCATCGCCATATTTCCTGGTGAGTGCGGTTTCGACGGCTTTGGCGACGGGGTTTCCGGTCAGCCGTCCGCCGGGCATCTTACGCTGGGCGTTGACTTCGGGGATGGGCGCCACGCCGTGATCGCCGGTGAGGACGAGGACGAAACCGTCGGGGCCGACCTGGCGCTCGACGGCGTCGATGAGTTTGCCGAGGGCCCGATCGGAGGCCAGGCAGAGTTCGCGCATTTCGGGCGAATCGGGGCCGTATTGGTGGCCGACCAGATCGGTGGAGGAAAAGCTGACGGCCAGCAGGTCGGTGGATTCGCGTTTGCCAAGCCGTTCGCTATCGAGGGCGAGTTCGGCAAAACGCTCGACCATGTCGTTGCCGAACGGGCTGGCGGTTACGGCTTCGCAAAGGCTGACGCCGGTGGTGGGGATGGCGTGGTTGAGCCACTTCTGTCCCGCGTAGCTTTGGCAGGGCAGGGAGGCGTCGAAGTCGCGGGCCCAGGCGGGCAACGCATCCTGGTAATAGGTGCTGGTTACGAACCCGCCGGCGAGGTCGACAAACCAGTAGGCGGCGTCGGCGGCGTGGCCGGCGGGCAGGATGGCGGCCCGGTCCTTGAGCGAAATACCGATGACGCGCGAGGCTCCGCCGCTGGCCATTTTGAGCTGGTCGCCGACGGTATCGACCAGCATGCGCCGCGGCGACGCCCCCTGGCCGGTTGCACCCACCAGCTTGGTAGCGCCGTCGGAAACGCTGGTGACGGACTTCCCCTCGGCGCGGTCGAACCACGAATTGCCGACGATACCGCTGATGGCGGGAGTGGCTCCGGTCAGGAACGTGCTGTGGCCGACGGCGGTGATGGTGGGGTAGTGATCGTAGCGGGCGTCGGTAAAAACGGCGCCCTTGGCGAGGAGGCGGTCGAAGCCGGCGCGATAGTCGGAACGGTAGCGGGTGAGGTAATCGTAACGGAGCTGATCGAAGACGACGGCCACCACCAGCTTGGGTTTTCGAGGCGCGGCGCCGGCGATGGCACAGACCGACAGAGCGATAGCAAGGAAGCGTTTCATGGGTAAGTTTCAGGGTAGCAAATAAGCTATCGGCGATCAGCGATCAGCAGTCGGCTGCGTGCTTAATTGATCTGGGGATTTCGCGGCTATGCCGCCATGGCCTCGGGGTTGACGCCAGGCGAGGCGGCCACCATGGGGTTAGCAATTCCGCGCGCCAGGTGAGAAACTCGGTTGCATGGTTTGTCCGCGCTGTGGTACCGACGTCAGGGGGAACGAACGAAACTGTACCTCCTGCGGCAATGACATCGGCTACCCCAATGTGAGGGCCGCCAAGGAGCTTCAAGAGAAGGCAGCCCTTGCGGATCGGTACAAGAAAGCGCTGGAGAACGCCTCCAAGCGCGGATGTGGCGACGTAGTCGTAGCCTTCATGGAGGAGCTCAAGTCATCGGTTGCCGTGATCTGTCGTTCCGTCAGTAAGGTCAAGGAACTGGTGTCCAGCGGGAATGAGCTCTATGCCAGTTTCTACCAGTTGGTCGGCGCCGGAGCCCGGCGTCTGGAAGGGACTAAAATGGATTGGGAGCGCCGAATTGCGGACTCGATCATTTTCCCATACTATGAGCAAGAGGTTCGCTTTGCATCGCTGTCCTTGGACGGGCTTGGCGCGACCGCGTATGGCGGCTGTTCAATGGTCCTGAAGGACGTGGCTATCTCCGAACGTGCTACGGCGTTTGAGGAGAACTCCGTCTTTTTCTGCAAGAGGCTGAATTTGGGGGTCGCCAATCCGCTGCCACCTGGGTACCGCGCCACTTGGGAAGACAGAGGAATGCTTGCAACCGCGAAGTTTGAGCCCCGGCTTACGTCCAGTACGACCGCTGCAGGGTTTCCGGCCATCCTCGTCGGGAGCACAGGTCAGGACTTCGTTGAGGTACACATCTTCGGCACACTGGATCGAGGTAGTATTGAACGTATTCTGGCGCGGAAGCCGACGACGGAGCCAGATAGAATCCTCCTGGAAGAGGTTGGACGTTATTCAAAGGTGGAGATCCTGCCGTGAGGGCACTCATTTCCGGACAGGCGGGGATAGCGGTACTTATCGAGGGCGAGGAGTACGCCTCAATGGAGGTGCGATCGCTCGACCCGGTCCCGCGCACCGGCCAGGACGTTGCACACTTGCTGCGGGATGCGAATGATCTGCTTGAGCTTGAAGGTATTTCAAAGGAGGAAGCCGCTCACGAGCTTGATATCGCGTGGCGCCGAGACCGGAGCCTGCACCTCGCACTGATCGCACTTGACGGCCAAGCTCATCGTGAGAACCGGGAAAGCGCGGCCAAATGCCTGGCGGATCTCCTTCGGGGCTCCTCGGTGACGGACTTCCTGAGAAATAGGTTTTACGCCGCGCCGCTCCCGGCACCCGCGGATTTGCCAGGTGCGCTCAAGTTGGCGGAGTCTTCAGGGTCGGCTGATTTCGCGAAGGTCCTTCGTGCAGTGAGCGCCGATCAGGAGTCGATCCGTCACGCCCGGGAGGCGTGGGACGCCGTTCGCCCGGACCTGTTTGGCGGACCTGCCGAGAAGGAGCGATTTGGCTTTGCGGCCGTTCAATCGGGGGCGTTTCGGCTCCTCGCCCTCGATAATCCTGACGAGGCTCAGGCGAGATTTCTTGAGTTCATCAGGAATCACAGACTCGAAGCGAAATGGGATGTGCATCGCCTGTTCAAACGGTGGCAAAAGCTCACCGGGCTGGCGTCGGGTGCGCAGTTGGCTCCGCACATGCTGGAGGAGGGAGGCGCGATTGCCGCTCCAACCCTGCGCTACATCGCGAACGAGCTGAATAACCGCCTCTACGTCCTGCTTGGGCTCACGTGCAACGTACTGGAATGCTTGCAGGGTTCAGGACCGATGGATGAAGACGAGCGGCGGAAGTGCTGCGGAGATCTGCTTTCCGCTCAGGAACAGATCAGGGGGCTTTCTCTATTGATACCCCAACCGCTGGAGATGCCCGGCACAGCGCCCAAGGATGCAACAATCCTCCTCGTCGAGGATGACGAACATCGACGCACCCTCTTCAACAAGGTCCTGAGCGACAGCGGATTCACGGTCATCCAGGCAACCGGCAGCTATGAGGCTATCGAGGCTATCAAGGATAACAAGCGCTACGAGAGAATTGACTTGCTGGTGGCCGATATCGGGCTGCCGGACATCGCTGGGCCGGAACTGGCGGCATATCTCCACCTTAAGCGCCCGGACATGAAGGTCATTTTCACGTCGGGATATCCGCGGGCAACCCTTGATTCGAACGCAGCACCGCTAGTCAAGCCGCTTCCGCTCTCGGTCCTCGTTGCGACGGTCCGCGATGCGCTTGCGGATGCACGACGCTGAACGGACAAGAGAAGCGCTGTCCAGACTTCGCGACCTCTACTCAGCGGCTGGCTACGTCAGGCAGGCCGCCGAGGTCCAGGGCAAGATCGACCAGCTTCCGCGTTGAGTCCTGGGGCGGACTCCGCAGAGCAGCCGGGCGGGGCAAGAACCGTTGGCGTGGATCAGGCCGAGCACGGCCACGGACGCGGCACTGTTGATGGCGATATAGAGAATCCCGGACTACGCCTGGAGCGCGCGCCATCGGATCGTCTTTATAGCGCGAGATTAATTCGCTGGCCCCCACCAAGCCGCCCAGCGCCGCCACCGCGGCCCAGTCGAGCCAGAGCCAGTCCATGAGGCTTCAGGCGGGCCGCGCCAGCCGCGACACTTCGGCGCCGCGCTCGGTGAGCCGGACCACTTCCGCCAGAGGGTCGCCCTCGATCGCGACAAAACCGGCATCGCGCAAACTCTTGAGGGACTCGCGGTACCGGCCGGACTCGATCCCGCTGAGCGTCTGCAGGTCGGCCATGGGGAGGGCCTGCTGCACTTGGCGGCCCAGGATCTCGAGCAGCGTCACCGGGCTTGCCGGCGGGGATGGTGCCGCGGATTTCTCCCGCTGCGAGAATTCCAGGAGCGGCAAGAAGGTTCCCGGCCTCGGCTTGAAGTCCGCCATCGGCTTGATCGTAGCACAGACCGGCCGGCTTGGGGATGCTTGTGCCCCCGCCGGCGCGGGTGCGCGACATAAGGGTGGTCGCCGACGGGATTCACCGGCAGAACTACTCGAATCTGGGTGTACGTGCAGTGCCCGTCTTTGTGGGGCGGCTTGGTAAGCCGCGGCCGATTGTCAATCGGCCCCGCTGCTGCGTTTACAGGGCCGGCAGGCGGCGGTAGACAACCGCCGCGCAGGATACCATCCTGCCCCGCAGCGCAGCATAGCCGCAACCAAGAGCGCCGGGAGGAGTCCCGGCGTGGCAGACTGAAGGGTCCGCTCCACGAGGTTTGGCTGAGCGCTGACCGCTGATGGCTGACAGCTTTCTACTGAATGGCGATGGTGACGCCGGGGGGACTGGCGACTCCGTCGGAATCGAGGAAGACCGGGGCGGCACCGGCGGTCAGGATAGTCGGAATCTGGACAACGATCTGGACGACACCCTGGGCGGCGGCGGAGACCGACTGCACGGCCGCGGTCAGGCCCTGGACGACGACTACAGGTGTGGACCCGGTGGCCAGGCCGGTGGCGAACAGAGTGACGGTGCTGCCGGCGGGGGCGGGGTTGGCGGCGCTGTTCAAAGAGCCGTTCTGGTTGAGGGCTTCGACTTGGCCGGAACCGGTGCCCGAGGCGGTGAACAGGGCGGGCGCGGCCGGGGCTAGGGAGAGCACGGGCGAGGGCGATTCCACATCGCCATAGACAGCCGTAACAGTCACCGTGGAACCGCTCAAGCCGGCTGGCGCAATGGCCGAGAGCTGGCCGGAGGAAGCGTAAAGCATCTCGCCGGCAACGCCGTTGAACAAGAGGCTGGTGTTAGCCAGTTGGGGGACGCCGTTGGGCGCGGCCGCGAGAGTGCCGGGGCCGAGTCCGGAGCCGTAGACGACCACCACTTCACCGGGAGCCAGGGCGCCGGATTGGCCGCTGGCGCCGTTGACCACGGCGGCGATCGACGGGGCGCCGGAGGCGGGCTCGATGGCGCGCACGGCGTTGTTGGCGGAATCGGCGATAAACAGGTCGCCTGAAGCATCGACCGCCAGACCTTGAGGCAGATTGAGCGCGGCGGCGGCCGGGGAGGCACCGTCGCCGGAATAGCAGCAGACGCCGGTACCGGCGATGGTCGTCAATTGTCCGCCGGATGGGATCTCGTCGATCTGGTTATGGCCGGTGTCGGCTATGAACAGATCGCCAGAGGCATCCACAGCCACACCCTGAGGGGCGTTGAGCACGGAACCCGACCCGTTGCCGGCAATGGTAGAGATATTTCCCAACGGGGAGATGGCGCGCAGGCGGTTGTTGCCGGTGTCGGCGACGTAGATATTGCCGGCGGCATCCGTGGCGACGGCGGCCGGCAGGTTGAGCCCGGCATTGGCGGCGGCGGCGCCGTCGCCGGAGAAACCCTGCTGGCCATTGCCGGCCACGGTGTGTATTTTGCCATCGGGAGTGATGCTGCGGATGCGCTGGTTGCCGGTATCGGCCACCAGGACATTGCCATGGACGTCGATAGCGACGCCCTGGGGCGCATGCACGGAGGCGAAGGCGCCCAGCCCGCCATCGCCGTAGAAGGCGGCGTTGCCGTTGCCCGCGCGGGTGAAAATCGTTCCGTCCACGGCGACCATGCGGATGCGGTTGTTGCCGGTGTCGGCGATGTAGAGGACCCCGCTGCCATCCACGGCAACGCCCATGGGGCTATTCAGTTGGCCGCTGGTAGCGGGACGGCCGTCACCGGAAATGCCTGCCACGCCGGTGCCTGCGACGGTGGTGATCGTGCCGGCCGGTGAGATCTTCCGCACGCGATGATTCAGCGTGTCGGCGACGTAGAGGTTACCGGAGGAATCGACGGCAACGCCCGCAGGGTTGTTCAATTGAGCTACCGCGGCGGCGGCTCCATCGCCGGAGTAGCTTTCGATGCCGTTGCCGGCGGCGGCTACCAGCAGACCGGCGGAATTGATTTCCCAGACGCGGAAATCGCCGGGCGCGAGACCGGAGCCGGTGCCGATGGAGCCTTCGGCGAAATAGAGGATGCCGGCGGCGTTCACGGCCAGGCCGGTGGGCCCGTTGAGCTGTTCGGAAGCGGCCAACTGCCCGATTTCGAGGGGTGCGCCATCGGCCGTTCCGGCGAGGGTATTGATGGTGCCTTTGACGACTTGGCGGATGCGGCCGTTGCCGTAGTCGGCTATGTAGACGTTGCCGGAGGGATCGACGGCCACATCGGTGGGCAGGACGACAGCGGCGTCGGTCGCCGGGCCGCCATCGCCGGTGGTGGTGGAAACGCCGGTGTTGTCCCAGATGGAGCCGTAGACGGCCGAAAGGCCGGTGCCGGCGACGGTGGAGACGACTCCCACGGGCGACACCATGCGGACGCGGTCGTTGACCGTATCGGCAATGTAAAGATTGCCGGAGGCATCGACAGCCACGCCTTCCGGTGAATTGAGGCTGGTGACGGTGGCCTGGACGCCATCGGCGGTGAAGCCGGGCACGCCATTGCCGGCCACGGTGGCGATGGTTCCATTGGCGGAGATCTTGCGCACGACGTTGTTGCCGGCATCGGCCACGTAGAGGTTGCCATTGGCATCGAGAGCGACGCCCAGCGGGCCGGTCAGTTGAGCCAATGCGGCCTGTCCTCCGTCGCCGCTATAGCCGGGGACACCGGTGCCGGCGTAGGTGGAAATGGCGCCGCTTGAGGAGATGCGGCGGACGACGGCGGCGTCGCGATCGGCGACGTAGACGTTGCCGGCGGGGTCGATGGCAATTCCGGCCGGAAATTCGAGTTGGGCGGCGGTAGCGGGACCGCCATCGCCCAGGTAGCCGGCGCGGCCGTTACCGGCGATGCGGGTGAGCGTACCGGAGGTATCGACCTTGAAGACGGAATGAAGGCCGCCGAAATAAAGATTGCCGGAGCCGTCGAGCGCCACCCGCGGCGGATCGCCGATGGATGCGGAGACGGCGGAAACAGGCGTAATCGGAGGGTTTCCCCCGGCCGCCGTCTCGATTACGTTCTGTGCCCCGAGCGAACCGACACCGACCAATACGACCAATCCCGGAAGAACCCTGTACACGGTTCTCGATACCTCGACTTTCTCTTGGACGCGGAAAAGGGGGAGAGCGCGGCTGGCTCTACGGCTTTAGACCGCCGCGGAACCGGACGTGTGCGCAGGGAGCGAGGAAATCCCTCCGCTCTTTCCGTATCTTGACAACACAAGCGACTTTTCTTGATTTATACCATTTTGCGAACCGCCGCGGCTGGTAAACTTCTCGGCCTCAAAGCGATCCCACTTGAATAGTGGCGGAAGCGAGGGGTTTCTTCTCGGGAGATTCTCGCGTGGGACAGCGTAACCCGGCTCAACCTGGATGGTGAAGCTGAGGAGGGCGCGTAGGCGACAATGCCTTTCGGTTCCTGCTATAAATCGTACGGGGAGGCGGATGACGACATCCCGGCTTACGGTTTGGTTAACTAGGCCAGCGGCGCGCCGGCGGACTTTTCGCCCGGCGATTGCGTGCTTCGTGCCGGTCATTTGGATGCTGTCGATTCCAGGATTGACATGCGCCCAACCTGCCGCGGCCCAGGACGTGCCGCCCGTCGCCGGCGCTATTCAGGGTGCGGTGACGGACAGTTCCGGATCGGCGGTAGTGGCCGCGGTTGTCACATTGGAAGCTGGCGCGTCCGCCGGCCTGCGCACAACCATCACCGACGAAGCTGGATCTTTCCACTTTTCCGCCGTGCCGCCGGGAAGCTACGCCATTACGATCAACGCCGGTGGGTTCGCGGTTTGGAAGGCGCCAACCGTTACGGTGGTTGCGGGACAGAATCGACCGTTGCCGCCCGCCGTACTGCAGGTGGCTTCCGCGTCCAGCAAGGTGGACGTCGGCCTCTCGCGGCACGAACTGGCGACCGAGCAAGTGAAGGCCGAGGAGCAGCAGCGTCTGTTAGGCATATTTCCGCACTTCTTCGTCGCCTATGAACCGAATCCGGCTCCGCTGACCGCGGCGCAGAAGTTTCAGCTTGGCTGGAAGACCATTATCGATCCGGTTCGGCTGTTGGGTACCGGGATCGCCGCCGGAATTCAGCAGAAGCGGAACACCTACCGCGAGTTCGGCCAGGGAACGGAAGGGTATGCCAAGCGGTTTGGGGCGCAATACGCCAACCGGGTGACCGACACCCTGATTGGCCACGTGCTAACCCAGTCGGTCTTTCATCAGGACCCACGCTACTTCTACAAGGGCACCGGCAGCGTCCGCTCGCGATTCCTCTATGCCATCGCGACCGCATTCGTTTGCAAGGGCGATAACGGACATTGGCAGGCCGATTATTCCGATGTCCTGGGCGGTCTGGCGTCCAGTGAGATCTCCACCCTTTACTATCCCGCCAGTTCGCGAACCGAACTGCGGCTCTTTCATAACGTCCTGGAGGGTTTCGGCGGCAGAGCGGCAGGCCATTTGGCCGAAGAGTTCGTGTTACGCAAGCTCACCACCCACGTGCCAAGCGCGGCGGCATCCACGTCCCTGCCGATTCTGCGCGAAGGAACGCCGGTATCGCTGATTTCTGTCCAAGACTTGAGTTCGAAGACGGCGGCAAACGCGGGACCGATCGCCTTCGTGCTTGCCAGCGACCTTCAAGTGGGCGGCGTGGTCGTCGCCAAAGCCGGCTCCAGAGCGGAGGCCCAGGCAAGTTACGTCAGCGAGCCTGGAAACGATGGCAACGCGATGCGCGTACGACTCGAGCGCGTCCGCCTCAAGGTGGGCAACGCAGAGGTCCCCCTCAGAAGCACCACGCTACGTGCGGGCGATACCGCACTGGAATATCATCGCCTGGAAGACTCCGGCAGAATCGCCATCGTGCTGTACGTGGCGGCGAATACCCCACTCCCATCGGCACCGTGAGCCGGCTTCAGCAGCCTTCGCGGAGTATAATTATCTTGTGCGAGTCAAGACATCGATCACACTTCCGGCGGACCTCCTGGAGCGGGTCGACCGGATAGACTCCAACCGGTCCGCCTTTCTCGAGCGGGCCGCGCTTGTCTATCTCGCTCGCCTGGAACAATCTCATCGGGACCGCAGGGACATCGCGATTATCAACCGTCACGCCCGGCGTTTAAACCGCGAAGCTCTGGAGACCCTCGAATACCAGATGCTGCCGTGATCAGATCGTGACTGCGTTCTCCAGCGAGAAGGTCAGCACGGTTTCCGAGGGCACTTTCACCGCGGGACCTTTGGTGATCGCGGACACGCCGGTGCCGGCGGCGGCTCCGCTACCGGCGCCGATGGCGGCACCCTTGCCGCCGCCGGCGATGGCGCCGATGATGGCGCCGGCCACCGCTCCGCCGCCGGCCATGGTTCCGGTCTTGGTACCCTTCCCCGAGTCGCTTTGTTTGGAGATGGTCTGCGTGTTGACGTCCACCATTTTGCCATCCACCTTCACCGACCACAGCGACAGAGTGACGTCGGCCTTCCCGGTCAGCTTACCGGAATCGTGCGCATCCACCAGCTTGACCACGGCATCGGCGCCGCGGGGAACCAGCGTCATGCCGTTGTAGGTGAGCGGATCGGAGATGCTGGCGCGGAAGGTCTGTCCGACGGTAGCCTGGCTCGAATCCACGGCGTCGATCATGCGCACGGAGATGCTGGTGCCGGCGGGAAGCTCCACCGGAGCGCGCGGCGGCGCGGGACCGTTAGAGGGCGACGAGACGGAATTATCGTCGTCCGGGTGCAGGATGGTGGTATTGCGTTTGAGCGTGGGACGGTCGGGATCGTCGGAACCGGGTGAGGAAGACGGGTAAGAAGACGACGACGCCGTGTCCGCCCGGCGCAGCGTTGGCTGGCCGCTATCGCTAGGATAGGATTGGGGATAGGACTGAGGCTGGGCTCTCCGCAGGGTGGGCTGGTTGGGGTCGTTGGCCGGTGCGCTCGAGCCGTTGGCGGCGCCGCTGAACTCGATGCGGGCAACATCCGACACTTCGAGTGTCATGATCTGGTCGGCCACTTCGACCTTGACCTGGCGCGGCGAACCGCCCAGATAGGTGCCGTTGATAACTCGGCCGTTCTTGAGAGTGATGACGTCGGCGAAAGCGGTGGTCGCAAGGGCCAGACCCATCACCAGATATAGCAGGCGCATAATCTCCCCCGGAAATCTCTCCCATTGTACGACGTGCCGCCCGGGCGTCCGGTTTACGGTAATGTTCTAGGCTGGCGGCCTCCGCCGACCAGTTTGCCGGCCACACGGCGCCCCCGGTCGAGCGCGCTATGGTACAGCTCGCGGAACTGGCCCCGCGTCAACCCGCGGCCGCCGCTATAAAGCTTCTCCAGGCCCTTGCCAACTGCGTACGTGCCGGCATAGGCGATCGCTCCTTTGGGGATCAATCCACCACCAAAGGGGATCTTGCCGGCCAACTCGCGGGCGATGGCCCGCCAGCCGAATGCGCCGGCGGCAATCGACAGGATCTCGGCCTTCTGGTGCTGGAAGCCGACCTCGCCGCCGCTGGCGGCGGCGATTTGGAACGCCATGCGTACCTGGTTGACGGTCAGAAATGTCGTGTCCGAAGCCCACTCTCCGACTGCCCAGGGCAACTCGATCAGGTTGGGCAAAACGTCGGGCAGCGCGGTGGTAATGGCAAAGAGCGCGTTTTCCTTGGCCACGGCGTGAACGATCCCATCCACCACGGCTTTACGGAACACCGGAAACCGGCGCGCCAAAGCCAGCTCGAACTCTTCGCGCTGGCTGAGAATCTCGACTACAGTAGCGGTGGGGTCGGGGTGAAGTCCGAACGCGCCGCGCGGAACGTCGATACCGGGTGCGCACAGGACCACTTCCACGTCGTCGGGAATCACCGGATCGGAAGCGCGGGACACGTTAGCGTCTCCCGGCCGGCACGCCAGGAAATCCTCCAATTGCGCATAGCCAAACCCGTCGGCCGCCACCAGGCCAATCCGCACCGGTATCCGCGCCCGGTGCAGCACCTCCTGCGGATTGAGGAGCGAAAACGCCGCGCGGGCCTGCTTGAGCATATCCAGCATAAGGACCTGTCGCCATTTTAGCGCCCATACGGGCCGGGGCCGCGGGCTCCGGGAATTCGGCACCCGGGTTTGGGATCGATCCGGTATGGGAGCCGGCCGTTGGCTGGTTCAAATTCCGGTGCCAGTAAAGCCGGCGGCTTGCGCTCCGGCTCGGGCGGCAAACGGCTTGCGGCAAAGCGCTTCCAGGTTGCGAAGCGCGGTCCAGAATACCGGCGCCGGATCGTCGGCGGCAAGAATGCCGCGCTCGTCGACGCCGCGGTGAGAGCGGAACCATTCTCTCAGGCCCAGCCGGCCATCCAGGAAATAGCGCGCCGAACTGACCAGGTCGCAATCTTCGATCAGCAGCTTGCGGCCATGGCACGGCGCGGCGGCGCGGATATCTTGCCCGGTCATGTCCAGATACATGGCGCGGACCACGTCGTTGCCGTTGCCGTCGACAAACAGGCGGAAGGTGGCGCCCACGCGCGGGTTCACGTCGAGGAGTCTGTAGGTGCCGTCGCGCCGGTCGAAGCGAAAATCCATATCCACCGGACCTCGATAGCCGATCCCCGAGAGGAAGCCGGCGGCCAGATCGCGCACGGCCGGGTTGTCGGCCAGCACACCTAAACTGGTAAGCCCGCAGTAGGCCGGACATTGGCGCAGCTTGCGGCCGGTGAATCCGATCCGGCACCGGCCCGCGTTGTCGAAGTAGCCGTTGAACATCCAGTTGGCGTCTTCGCCGCCGGGGATGTATTGCTGCAACATGAGGTTCGATTCGCCGGGCCGAGACGCGGCATAGAGCGCGGCCAGTTGCTCGCGGGTCCGGACCAGGAACATCCTGCGCCCGCCGGCGGGAGCCAGACTGCGTCCGGTAACGCCCTTGAACAGCAACGGCAGGCGGATGGTTTCCAGTTGGGCCAGCGCTTCCGCCAGCGAACGCGGGAAGGTGGTGAGCGCGGTCGGAACGCTGGCGGCGGAGGCCAACGCCTGCATGCGGCGTTTATCGGTGAGTGCGTCGGCCTGCTCCGCCGTGGGACCGCAAAGCTGGAAGTGCCGCTCGAGCGCCGCGGCGTGGCGGGCGGCGAACAGCGCGGTCCCGTCGGAAGTGGGAATCAGTATCGCCCGGCGCCCGATGGCGCCCGCGACACCGGCCAGGAACCGTAGCGACTCGCTCGGCGAATGAGCTTCCAGGTCCCAACGGAAGCGGCCGCGGGAATAGCGGGAATGGAAAGCGGGAGCGGCGCGGTGCGCGTCCAGTTGGAAGACCGGCACGCCCAGCCGGCCCAGGGTTCGGGTGACCGCCAATCCTCCGGGACGCGAGCAGCGGACTACCAGGACCGGAGTCGAGCCATCAAACACGATCGTCCGCCTTCCGGGCCAGCACGACCGAGGTCGATCCGGCGCGGCGGAGCAGCGGCACGCCGCGGTCGGCGAGCGATTGCAATTGCCGGTCGATCCGCAGGCCGCGAGCCTCCGAAAAGAGGGGGTGCCCCAGGAACGTGAAGGGGCCAAAACCGATGGTATAGTCGACTGCCGACGGGAATCCGGCGGCGTGCAAGGCCCGCCGCAGACGGGAGCGCGAGCAGGTGGTGGGGCGCGGTTCGTCGCCGATCCAGCGGAAACGGCGGGCGGCGGTCAAAGCCAGGCGTTTGGCCGGGCCGGCTATCGGCAGCAGGCGCGGATCCAGCCAACAGTGCAGGGCGCGCGAATTATCGATATTGACGATCAGGCGACCGCCGGGTTTCAGGATCGCCGCCAGCCCTGCCAGCGGTTCGTCCAGCCGCGGCATCCATTCGAGCACGCCTACGGCTACGGCCAGGTCAAAAGACCGGAGTGGAAGGTCGAGACGGTTGACGTCGCCCCGTCGCACCCGGACCAGATGGGAAAGCCGTTCCGCTTCCACTGCGCTTTGAGTCTGTGCGACCATGCGCGGAGCGATGTCCACCGCCTCCACCCGCCAGCCGCGTTTGGCCAGGGCTACGGTCGCCATGCCGGCTCCGCAACCGATCTCAACGGCGCGTCCGCCGGCCGGCAAATCGACCGAGGCGATCAGGCTTAGGGCCGTGGCCAGCCGCCGGCGGTAAAGCTCGCCGTATAACGTGGGTTGGACGTAAATCTCTCGCCAGAAAGCGGCTTCCTTTTCGAAGTGCCGCTCCAAAAGCGTGGAATGGTCGCCTGCCGACAACATGCCGTGTCCTGAGTTTATTCCAGATACGCCTGATTTGTCAGGTACCCATTGTACCGATTACCTTCATGGAGTACTCGCCGGCGGCGTGGCGGTTCGCCTGCCGGTAATTACAGATAATCGCCTCTTTGATTCAGCATAATGTCAAGCGCGACTCAGTCTGTGCCAAAACGCGGCGATCCGATGAGTCTTACGTATGACCAATACTTGCCGAACGCTCGCAGGCCGGATCGCCGTACTGTCCTTCCTGCCGTTGGCGTTGCATGCTCAGGTGAACCCGCTCGGTCCGCTGGTGCACCACAGAGTGACGGAGGTGTCCGGCGAAACGGCGCGCCCGCTGAGTTGGGAAGCGTCGCTGGCCGCGCCTGCAGCGCTCGATTTGGGGGAGTTGCGCCGGGACGAAGCCGAAGTGGGTGGGCGGGATCCGCGTCGGACGATGGTCGGAGTGGAGCGCCGCCCGTATTTGGCATGGGAAGGCGAAGGGGCATGGGACACGCTCCCATCGGGCCAAGCGGTGTGGCGTCTGGCATTGCGCTCGGATGGCGCCCAGGGGATTCGCGTCCAGTTCTCGAACTTCCACCTGGACCGCGGCAACGTCTGGATTTACGCCGCCGATCGTTCGCAGGTGGCCGGCCCGTATGCGGGAGCGGGCATCGACGGGAGCGGCTCGTTTTGGAGCCATGCGATCTTTTCGGATACGGTCGTGATCGAATACGAAACCGACAGGCCCGGCGCGGCGCCTCCATTCACCATAGCCGGCATTTCGCACCTCAATGCGGTCGAGCAACTGATGTCCGCGGGCGCCTGCGAGCTGGATGTGAGTTGTTACGCGAGTTGGGTTTCGGTAGCGGGGTCGGTGGGCATGTATATTTTCGAGAGTGGCGGCGCCACCTACGCCTGCAGCGGATCGCTGGTGAACAATACCAACAACGATTCCAAACCATATTTCCTGACCGCCGGCCATTGCATTTCGAGCGCAGCCATGGCGAGCACGGTAGAGGTCTACTGGAAATATCAGACTTCAACCTGCAACGGGACACCCCCCAGTCTGTCCAACCTTCCCACCAGTTTAGGCGCGACCTATCTCGCCAGCGGGACCATTGAGGAAGGCGACTACAGCTTGATCCGATTGTCCTCGATTCCCAATATCGACCTGGTATTCCTGGGGTGGAGCCCAAGCACGAGCGTGCTCCCGCTTTCGTCAGGCGCGACCCCAACCTCCGCGACGGTGACGGGCATTCACCATCCCGAGGCGGACTACACGCGCCTCTCTTTCGGTGTGCGGACGCCGGACGCCACCGAGCAGATCGGGACCGACACCGCGCCGGCAGACATGTATTACCAGATCGAGGAGACTCAGGGGCGGGTGGAGCCGGGCTCATCGGGGTCGCCGCTGTTTACCTCCGACCAGTTGATCGTCGCCACGCTAACCTATGCGCCGTCCGGAAGCGCTTGCTCGATTTCTCCGTTCACTGCAGGGTACGCCCGTTTTTCCGTAGCGTATCCGCAACTCAGCCAATACCTGGCTCCGGCGGGGGGTGGCACTTCGGGCGGTTCCACCGGATCCGGCTCGGGCAACTCGGGCTCCAACCCGGCGCCAACGGTGGGTGTTTGGCCCACAGCGCTGGCCAGTACCTGGGCCACGGGGACGGCCGCTCCATCCATGCAGACGGTCACCCTGACTACCACCGCTTCTGCGGCGACGGTCTTCACACTCAAAGCCAGTCAGACGTGGATCGCTCTCTCCGCCGCCAGCGCCACCGCAGCGCAGGGTAAGTCCGCTACGTTCGGAGTTACTTACAACACCCAGGCCTTTAGCGCCGCCGGTACTTACAGCGGCACGATCAATGTCAGTTCGGGCTCGGCCAGCGCTTCGGTTGCCGTGACTGTGACCGTGACCGCTCCTGCGCCCGTGTCCGGCGGTCCGACCGTCGTGGTGCCGTTCGTAGCCGATGGCGGCGGCGTGAGCACTATGTTCACGATTCTGAATCCTCATGCAACCGCCACCAATGCCTCCATCGCCTTCTTCTCCGACAACGGTGTGTCTCTAACTCTGCCTGTGGGCGCATCGACTGCGGCTTGGCAGAACCTGATTCTACCGGCCAACGGCGTAACCGTAGTGGCCACTTCCGGAACCTCCAGCCCCTCGAAACAAGGCTTCGCCATCCTGCAATCGGGCGACCCGTCCAAGAAGCTGGCAATTATGGCGCAGGTCGGTGTGGATGAGGTCGCACCGTCCGCCGCCCTGACGCCGCCTTTCGTAATGCCGTTCAACGCCACGTCCGGCGCCACTACCACGGCATACTTGTACAATCCCAGCGCCAGTTCTCTCAATCTGTCCCTGGCCATTTACGACAACACCGGCAAGGCTCTTGGCTCCGGCCAGATCGCAATACCCGCCGGACAGCAAGGCGCCATCCCTATGTCGAAGTCCGCCGCCGGGTTCGGTAACACCCAAGGTACGCTGGTAGTCAGTGGATCCGGTCCCGTGCTCGCCATGGGCGTGCGTGTCGGGTCCGACGGCAGAATCGAGATGGTGCCGGCGCAGGCGGTGAATGCCCCCTAGGGGCTGCAGAGCCTGACTAGGGTTCCGAGCGCCGCGCATAGCCGGGCCCGGCAAGCTCTGTCATACTGAAATCTCAGTTCCCATGAGCTTGCCGCGATCTTTTTGGGCCGTGGCCGCGCGATGGCTGACATTCGCATCCGCGGTGGCCATTCTCTTTTCCATTGCTGCGTCGCAGATCCTGCTGGGGTTGGCGCTCGCCGCGCTGTTCCTTTCCGGGGAAAAGATGCGCCTCCCGGGGATTCGACTGCCGCTGGCGTTGTTCATGCTCGGCACCGTCGTCTCCTGGCTGGCGAATGGCCAATTTTCGGTAGGGTTCCCGCAGATCAAGAAATTCTATGTGTTCGGCGAGTTGCTGGTCGTGTTTTCCCTCTTGCGCGACATTTCATGGATCCGCGGGCTGTTTGTGCTTTGGGGGGGATTCGGCGCCATCACCGCATCGTTGGGTGTGCTGCAGTTCGCCGCCAAGGTTCGCGAGGCTCATCGCCTGGGGCAGACCTTCTACGACTATTACGTTGCCCGCCGCATCACCGGGTTCACGAACCATTGGAATACCTACTCTGCCGAACAGATGTTCGCGTTGATCATGCTCTCGGCTTTTGTTCTGTTCGCTCCGGGCGGTCGCCGGCGATGGTGGCTTTCGGCGACTGCCGCGGCCTTGATGGCTTTGGCGCTTTGTCTCGCCGAGACACGCGGCGTCTGGATTGCGACCGCGGCAGCCGGACTGTATCTGTTATGGTCCTGGAAGCGGAGGTTGATGTGGGCCGTGCCGGTACTGGCGTTCTCCGCCTTCCTGATCTCACCAGCGGCCATTCGCGAGCGTGAGGTGAGCATGGTGCGCCCGGGGAAGAACGATTCCAATGGCTTTCGCTGGGTGGCCTGGCGCACCGGGATCCGGCTCATTGAGGAGCACCCCCTGCTCGGCCTCGGGCCCGATGTCGTGAAACTTCGCTTTCGCGATTCCGTACCCGCCGATATTCCTCGGCCACTGCCGGACGGTTTCTATGGCCACCTTCACAACATCTACTTGCAGTATGCGGCCGACCGTGGAATTCCCACCATGCTGATGATGGTGTGGCTCCTGGCTCAAGCCTTGGTCGATTTCAGCCGCGGCCTCCGCACACTCCCGCGCGCTCCCGCCAACCGCCGCTTCCTGCTTCATGGAGCCGTGGCTGTCATCTTAGCCACCATGGTGGAGGGTGTGGTCGAATACAACCTGGGGGACTCCGAGGTGCTTACGATGTTTCTGGTGGTTCTTGCCTGCGGGTATCTCGCTTTAGAACCGGGCCTGGCGATCGATTCAGGCGCGAGTTCGGCCTGCAGCAACCCTTAGGGAGCGGTTTCGCCACGCGCGCTAACTACCTAGATACCACGAACGCCGAGTGGGCGGCGCTATAGGCAGACTGTATCCGATAAGGCAGAACTGGTCCAACGCGAACAACACGGCGGACTCATCGCCCCCTGCCAGCGTCAGGCTCCATTCGCGCTGCCATGGCGTCGTGTAGTCGCCGATGCCGATCAGGTGGCTGCTCTGCGCCGCCGGAAATCCATTCATCCCCGGCAGCTTGATCGATGTTCGGGCGGCGTCCAGGTCCCTGTCTCCTGTATAAGTAAAGTTCTCCGTCTTCAGGCAAGATAGATTTGCCGGTGTCCAGTCGTTAACCGGATAGTTGATAATCGCATCCAGCGCTGTATCATTGGTGTCTGGAGGATACAGCACCTCAAATTTCGTCCCCGGTTGTGTCTGACGCACAAAAGCCCGGATCGAGCTGGTAAACGATCCGATAAGGCTTGGTAGAAGCTGGCACTCGTCCGGATACTGCGTGGGGTCGGCATCCTCACTCGTGATAATCCCCATAGCTTTGTTGTACGTCGATTGGAAAGTGCTAGTGGTGTAGGTATCGTAAAATGGCATGCCCCCGTACTTGGCCGAGGCGAAATACCACCACTGGACTTCGCCGAATTGAAGGTACGGAGTCACACCCGCGGCGGCCATGAGATTAGCCATATCGAGGTAAACCTGCTGCCAGAACGCCAGGCTTGCCGGGCTGAAATTCGTCTGCAGCGCGGGGGTGTTTACCCACACCGCGGACCCGTCGGGATAGCACTGGGCGATGCCCGCGGTCGGCGTATCGTCGCCGTTGCCCAATTCCATGCTGAAGGAGACTGTTGATTCGATCCCGTAGCCCTGCAGCGCCGTCAGAAAACTCCTCGTCCAATCCCTCGCAGCCCGGTTGAGCCTAGGCGTGGCCGTGAGGTCGGTCAGCCAAGTGCCATCTGTACCGCCAGTCAATGTCGGCGCGCTGACAGTGGCCGTGAAACCCGAGTCTCCCGTGCTCGGCCAGACGCTCAGGCTGTTACCTCCGCTTCCCACCGCCCGCGCCGTGATAGTAAGCGCGGCTCCGCTCGCCGCGGCCCATACTTCGGTCGAGCCCTGATTAATCAGTAGCGCAAAGCAGGTGGCAATGCTCGCGGCGGTATCCCCAAACAGGTTCAGATGGCTGATTGTAGTAGTTCTATCCAGCACCAGTTCCGTAGTCCCGCCGAAGGAGGGAGCGCCCACGAATGTGACCGTGCCGGAAGCGTACCGATTCGCAGGGCACACCAATTCGTAAAACCAAAGAGCCCCGGCATAGTGATTCGCTCTGCCGTGAAATCCGAGCGTGTCGATCAACCACGCTGTCCGCTCCGGCGCCAGTGCCAAAGAGTGATTCGTATCCCAGTCCGTCGCTGCCGTGGTCTTTGGAGTCAAGCCGAAGCTTGGCAGCGCTTCTGTCGGAAGTGCGAGTTCCAGAAAGTCGAAATACAAGTATGTCCCGTTGGCACCCGTATTCGTGATCGTTACCGCATGAGTTCCAGCCGCGTACTCCCCCAGGGACACACGCACCAACTCGACCTCCCCCGCCAGTTCCAGGTTCAACGTGATGGCGGCGGCCGTGTCGACTTGTACGCTTGCAGAGCCCACGTCAACGGCCATCAGCGTGCCCAAATACAACGTGTGGGCGCTACTGGCCGTGTATTGGCATGCCACGACACTTTGCTGTGTGGTTGTGTAATGGATCGATCCGCCGGAGAAGTTACTCTGCCCCGAGGGCACCAGGCCGGTTGAACTGGTCCACGATCCCGTGTACACCAGTTCCGTCGAGTCGTCCTCAATCCGCCGGCTGCCCGGGCCTGCCACTCTGTAAGTAAGATTGGTTCCGCTGACAGTCCAGTTCGCCACCACCACGGCGAATTCACTTCTTTCGAAACTCGCCGCTTGCACATCGGCCGCCCACGTCCAGCGCAGCTTCCGCACGTTCGTCGTCGGGATTTCTGAAACCGCCGTCAGCGAACCGTCCGAATTGATTTCGTAGCCCTGGAGTGCGGCGAAAGTGAGGTTCACCTGCCAGCTCTGCGGCGATATCCCTCCGCTGAAAAGCGCCGAGGCGGGGCTCCACGTCTCTGTTCCGGCGCCATAAACGGTGCCGTAGATGCCCACTCGGTTGCCATTCGCGCCCGCCGAACCGTCATAGGTCAGGGTGATGACCGCCCCTTGCGCCGTGGCGTTGACCTCCGACTTGCCACTTTCATAGAAACCGCTGATGATTGATGCGAGTGCCGTCGCCGCGCTATTCAAATCGTCGCTTCCCGTTACCCGATAATTGAAGTGTTGGTCCAACCACGCGAGCTCGATGTAATCGAGCGCAGTTATCGTCCCTTGAAGCGTCATCTGCGCTGTCGCCGGCGTATCGGCGTCGATCGCCGTGGCGTAGTTGATCAGTGGCACCTTATAGACGGTCTCTGTACTTCCCGCGCAAGCCCAAATCCGGAGATACGGCCAGTCTACCGTCGGATACCAGGTGGAATCCATTGCGATGCAATTTGTTCGCGTTTCCTGGTACGTCAACACTAACCCGCTGAGGTCGCCGTCCGGTAAATTGCGGAGAGCCGGGTGCTCGAATACGTTGTCGCGATTCCACTCAAGCACCGCCCAGTCGAATTGCTGCCGCCAGCATCCGGACACGGTGAATCCAGTGGCACTGGTCTGGCTCAGCGCCGCAATCGCTGTGGGCTCCTGAAAGTAGCACTGTAGATCGTGATTCGGCGTCAGTTTGGAGAGGATTTCGCCCATTAGAGTCGTACGATCACGGTCAGGTCCGCGCCCGGATAGGTTTGCCCTACCGACAATACCGAAAGGGTTAGCTGCGCTCCCGCCGTCAGCACGGGAAGGTCAAACCCGTCCACCGCGAGCCAACTTCCCCCTTGCCAGATAACCGGCGGCCCCGAAACAATTGCTCCGGGGCTGAAGCTGAGTTGGCACCAGCAAGCGCCATTGAGATTCAGTTGCAAGTTGACCGTTGCGTCCGCGGCAGTACCTAGAATTGCGAAGACGTCACGCACGGAGTGCGATGTATCGACCACCAGAGCTGGCGCGGCGAACTGATCGACGGCCAAAAAGCTATCCACCTGTATGGAGTATTGACCTCCACTCAAGGTTCGCAGTCCCTCGTCAACCGTGTTCGTGAAACAGACGCTGGCCGTTGGACTATCGCCAATCCTATTCGTGAGCCACAGCTCGGCGCCGCCGATTCTCACATCCGGCAAAAGAATCGGGTAGCTCCAGCTCCCGCAATACGGGCTTCCGAAGAACCCTTCGGGAAACGGTACAATCACTGTCATGGAGCTCAGTTGGTAGACTACGGCCCCGGCATTATGTGCCGACGCCGGGCTCCCATCCGACGCTCGCGTCACGCTGTACTGCGTTCCGTTGTCGGCCACCGCCGTAACCGTCAGAATCTCTCCATCGATTTGCAGGATACTTCCCGTCGCCGCGCTGCCTGCAACAGCCAGCGTCAGGGCTGTGTCAGTCGCGGCCATGCCGTTGGCAAGTGTCGTCACGGGCCTGGAGGTTAGTTCGTTCCAATAGTGCAACGTCAACGTTCCCGACGAAATGGAGTCTGTGTTTTCCAAAGTCGTGAATCCAATCCCGCTCAGTACTGCGGCACCGTTGGACGCGGCGTTCAGGGCAAAGGAAGGCACCAAACACGGCGCTGAATCTCCGCCCGCTGCACCACCAATCTGCCACCGCGTCACGATCGCCAGTGTCGGGTCCTGCTCTTGATTCAAGACATTCGCGGCACGCCCTGTCAAGTGGACGGTCTCGCCGCCCAGATTGGGGATTTGGAAGGAAACGGGACTGCTCTGGGTCAGCGCGCCAAAACTCCAGCCGCTCTCCGCCACAACGAAGTAACTGCTCGCATCCGGCGCTACGATCCACGGCGCGGTTAGTGTAACGACAGTTGTGTCGTTAGCGGCAATACTTTGTTCTTGCCCTGCCCCCGTGCCCCGGGTGATCCGCACCGTCAGACCGCGATACTGGTTCGCCGTCATCTCAAGGGTGTTATTGCCAATTGTATTGCTCGTGTATATCGTCGCCGTGGTTTCGGGTTGAACTTCCATTCGCCAGTAAAAGTTTGCGTGGTCGAAGTTAGGGTCCGGCGGGGGCACCAGTTGCGGGTTCAGCCCGGTGTCGGTAAAGGTAGTCGCCAGCGGGACGGTCGTCGCAATGCGAAGCAGGTTGGCCGGCGTTACGCCGCGGTATACGTTAAAGGATGCGGTTCCCGGCGTGAAGCTCAAGCCGGAAAGGGTGACGCTGCTGTTGTCCTGTGGTATGACCGCCGTCACCACGAACGAAAGACTGCCCTCGTTGCCCGAGCCATCGACGCCGGATACCGCATAGTACAGGATTTTCCCGCTCGCCAATGTGCCGCCAGTACCAAGCGTTGCCGCATAATTCACCAGCGGTATTCCCGGCCCGTTCGACGAACTCGCCGAGGGCGGATCGAACGTTACCTGGACGTATACTTGAGTGCTGCCGTCGGTCGCGACCGTGTCCGTCTCCGTCACTCCGAACTCGACGCCGCCATACGCATCCAGCACCGCACCCATAAGCGGCTTGGGCAAACCGATCCCCCCCTGGGGTGGGTTCGTAGTACCTGGTGCGGCGGAACTCTGCCCATTCGTGTCTAAGTACCAGGCGTCATCTTGGATCTGCGCATAAATAGTCGCTGTCCGATAGTTGGTTGCCGGCGAAATCTTGGATACACGGAACGGCTGCCGGTTGAACCCTTCCTTTTGATAGGTGATGGTAATGATGTCGCCGGGCCGAATCCCAAACGCCTTGATGCTGGTATCGAACTGGACGTACGTATTTCCGCTAAGGGTCTTGTCGAGGGTGAACTGCAAGATCCTTGCTGCTTGGTCGTAGTTCGGAAGGCCCAGGGCCAGCAGATTCGCCGTGGTCTGTTGCCCGGTGAGAGCAACGTCGTCCGGATCTACTACAGTATAGCTATCCTGCTGATAACCATTGAGCGCGTCTTGAAATTCTATCGTGTAGCAATTCGGTGTGTCTGCAACGCTCCGTGAGGTGAGCGTAACGCTGGGCGCTCCGGTTTGATCTCTTAAAATGCCGGAAATACCGGTGCTGCCATCGCCGAATTCGTAAACCGGCCAGCCGCCGTTTAGCTGCGTCGTGCTGTTGGAGGTGGGCGATTGTGTCGGCTGCTGCAAGGCGAGCGTGTTCTCCACCACTAACTGGAGGATTCCGGCCGGCCCGTAGGTGAGGTAGAGGCGCGCGGCGTTGCGAATTCCTCGAACCATGTCCCCGGCGCTTCTACGCTTCTGGAGCGCAAGATTGCATTGAAATCGCGGAATCGTGATAGCATTCCCATTAAGATCGACCGTGTTGATCAGCTCATCGCAATAAGCCGCGGCTGTCGCGAAGCTTACTAGATCGATTTCGTTGGTCGACCATCCGCTGCGGCTTAGAACGTCTAACAGGATCCAGGCTGGATTGGCGCTGAAGGCGTTACTGTCAAATGTTCCGTCTGGGTTGTATACCGGTATTAGCAGCCCTTGTACCAGAACTTCCACCGTCGGAAGAGTATTGCCATTGCTGATACTGTTGGGCACCACCACGGAAAGGTAGGCCATGCTCCCGTACGGGTCCCCGGCCGGCTGGCTGTTACTGGTCGTAAAGTTCGGATCGAATGCCCCGTCCCGCGTTCCCAATGTCATGACGTTGTACCACCCCGTCCCGGTCATGTTCGTACCGGATACACCCAGCGGTATCTGAATCCCATTCACCAGTACCGTGACGACACCTTGCATCTGCCCGATGCCAAGCAGCACTTCCATTCGTGTCAGGTTTCCGTCGTTTCGCGCGAAGGTGACTAAGGGGTAGTACCAAGCTGTCCCGTACACCATGGGAACATAGTCGTTATATCGTGCTTGGTTGACGGACAGCGCCGACGTTTCCGTATTCTTTCCATAAGGACGCACTTCGATCGCCGGCGGGACGTAGTCCAGACCGCCGAATCGTAGCTGCATGCCTCTCGCCTGACAGTCGCTCATGACGTAGCCGCACGAGGTGAACGGAGCTCCGTTATTTAGGTTTCCGGTGCCGCCGGCTTGACCTGCTGAATAGCCGCACCGGTAAAAGAGCGAGTATTGCCCGTCGGCGCCCCCGTTCACTGCCTCCAGTTGTTGGGCCGGCGTGGACGGGAACGTCCAGGGACACCTCGTCTGAATTCGGACCTCGGGCAGCCACAACCGCTGTAGACTCATTCGGTTCGTTGCGGATAGCCGAAACGTGGATTCCTGAATTTGATCGGGCGGATTGCAAATCCCCTGGAAAACGACGGCCGCGTCCGTGACCGGGGAGTTGTTCACTAGGTCATAGAAGACGAAACTCACCGTCAGCGTCGCCCCCCGCCAGCCGATCGCAATTTCCAGCTCGGAAAAGTGCGAATCCGCGTTTGCCAGCAACACCGCGATCGTTGGGCTGCCGTCGACGCCCTGGTCGGAGGCTGTTTGAATATTGAAGCCGCTGTGCCGGAGAACTCTCGCTGCGTACGCGGTCCCGTTTACTGTCACACCGTGCGTGCTCCAGTGCTCCAGTGTTCCGTTTGCCAGCGTGCAGTCGAATAGCACCAGCGGCGTTTCGGTGACTGCCTGTTCTTTCAGCTCAGAGATTGTTTGCATAGTACAGAATGTTGACCGTTGCCGAGTGTCGATTAATGCCGCTCGTTGTAACCGTCAGGAAATCGCTTTGCAGCCGTGCATTGTCGTAAATCCCGCCAATGGTGCTCCTCTGGTACACGGAGGCTGTTTGCTGTGCTTCCGCCTGCGGACCGAACAGACTCACCACCGCTCCGGCTGGTACCTCGACGCCAAGGGTTATGTATGTCGCTGTCGCGTCGCCGCTTCCGGTAATCTGATAGCGGCTCCACGCATTGGACAGCGTGACGGATGCCGTCGCCCCGCCAAGCTGCAGCGTTGCGCTTGTCGGTTGGCTTGCGCTCAGATAGACGCTGAATGTGTACGTATATGTCGTCGGTACGTTGAGCACCTGAGTCAGGCTCTGCGTGCCCGCGCCGTCATTCGTCAGTTGCCACGCGTTGGTGCCGCCTTTAGGGTCTTTGATTCCACCCGCCAATGCGAGTTGCGGGGCCGGGCTCCACACGACGTTGGTCAGGTCTTCGCTCCAAGCCAGCAGATTGCCTGAGGGGTCCAGAAACGTAAATCCGTTCAGCGTTCCGACCGCCGCCGTGAAGAACTGCTCCAGCGTCTGGCGCTCCGTGTCGCAGAGCGCTGTGTACTGCAGCTTCCATTGCACAGCTGCCCCTGCTGGATCGGCTACGGTGATCACGCTTCCGTCCGCCATCGTGTTCTGAATGGTCCGCTCTTGCCGCGTCTTGACGATCCGGTACTGGGTCAGCGCGCCAGTTGCAAGTTGTGGGTAAGTGAGCATCCTCAGCTCCGAACTTCCAGAATCGTGAGTGTCGTTTTGCCCTTCATCGTATCGATCGATACCAGGGCGGCGCTGTCGCTTCCGAGTTGGCACGTTGGGTATGCTGCCCCGTCCCATGGGTCGGTAAAGGCGAAGCTCAGGGATCGCCCTTGATTGGCTAGAAAGAAGTTCTCGATCGCCGCCATCTCACCTTCATCAAGCAGGCTGAGCTGGATCACCCATTGGTGGAGCGCGCTCGCTGAGTCCTGATATCGTTGTTCGCTTCCGTCTACAAATCGTAGCGCCTGGTTTTGAAACTGTAGCCGTCGCTGCGCGGGATACTGCGCCACTGCGCCTGTTTTTAGTGTTGGAAAGGTCGCCATATCACAAGTCGTTGACAACGTCGTTCAGCGAGCTCATGTTCAACATCGCGCTACGGACGGCGTTCGCAATTTGCCCGCTGTAATCCATGAACGACTGCGCGTCCATTGCCTGGACACTGACGGTTACTTGCGGCGAGGCCGTGCTCGACGCCTGCGTGCTCGATCCGCTTTGCACCGTAGTCCCGCCGCCCTGTGCCCCCGCGGAAACCGGCTGGTTACTTCCCGCCGGATCGTATAGTCGCGGTAGCCCCGTTTGGTCGTAGTCCATCGCCGCGAGACCGCTCCCCGTGTCGGCGCTGGTGAATGAGATCGGTGCTGGCATCTCGTATTGCAGCGGTGGCGAAGTGCTCGCCGATCCGCCGCCGAACAGTCCCAGCAGCCCGCCTATGAGTGGCACAATCCCAAAACCCGATGCGAGGACGCTTGTCGCAACCGACTCCGCGGTGCTCCCCGCCCCGCTGCTCGAAGTTTGGGTGATCGGCCCGCCCTCCACATTCTGACCGCCCGAAGTCGTTGCCGCGCTGCCGCCTGTCACTCCGTAGCTAGTCAGTGCTTGCATGCTATCGTCCGAGCTTCGGGATAGGTCGCCCGACACAGCCAGAAACGTATTCAGTAGCTCATCTTGTGTTTTGCTGGCCATCGTTTATCTCTGTTATCCACGCGTTGTCAAGAATCGCGAACGCTTCCACCTGCCGCGCGGTCAACCTGGCTAGGTCGAACCCGCTCAGTCGCTTTCGCACAAAAAATTCCTGCACTAGTTCCGCACTTTCCGCCGTGATAAACCACGTTGGGCAGACGTGTAGAACTACATCCCCACGGGCCCAGACGGGCCGGCCTTCCTTCTCTCTCAAGGCCTCGCCGTTGTGCGAACCCTTCGAGCCAATCCAGCCGCATCGCCGCTTCCTTTCCAGACCGGCTTTTCTGCACACCCCGCACTTCCATCCGGCCTGGTTCGACAGGTAAAACTGGAAGGCGGCGATTAGTTTTTTCGTTCGTCGGGAGCCAGTCCCACTTCTCCTCTTACCGCTTCGAGCGCCTCCCGAAATAGGTTCTCGGGGCCCGTCTTAGCCAAGGACTCGGGTGTCGCGACCTCGCCGTCTAGCTCCAGCCCTTCTACGGCCCGTAGACCCCACCTTACGAATAGTCTGTCTATTTCTCCCTGCAGAAGCGCCGCATCCATCCGTCCTTCGGCGTCTTGCCCGCTCTCTAGAAACTCTTTGCGCCGCGCTAGCTCCCGCACCTCACGCATTAGTTCCATGCGCCGCCCGAACGATATCCGAGCCACTCGAAAACGCACTCCGGCGGCGACCTGCGATTCCACTATTCGCTCGCTTTCGTATGTCATGGCTTACGCAAATGCCACCGCAATTTCGTTGTCCACCGTGCCCTGTGCCCGCGATGGCTGAAAGCTCCATTGCAGACGGTTCTTAGAATCGTCAAATTGCGGGACCACCGGCACCACGCCACTCAAGTAAACTCCCATCATCTGCCCTTGAGTGTCTCCCAACTGGAACATGACGCTGATCGGCGATTGCTGTCGTGCCGCTGTATACAGCGCTTGAGTCGCGTTGTCGTCTTGGCTGTACAGCGAAAGTGTCGCGGCCACCTTTCGTTGGCCCGGCGCAATCGCCTGGGGCACGCTCGACCCGAACTCGTTCATACGCGCATCCAAATCGTTGCTCAAACCGATAGACGCAGCCGTCACCGTGAAAAACTGGCTCGGCGCCGGGCCCAGCCACGCTTGCCCGAGATTTCCCGGTACGATCGAATAATCGAAGGCCGCGACTGCAGGTTCTAGAGGATAACTCTCCAACTCGAAGTTGCCTGCCGCGAAACTCGCGTTGTCCTGCACGTCCTGCGCGATTCCTTTGAAACTGAATTCGTGAAAGTCGCCATTGACGTCAATCGCCATTTGGTCCACCGCGGCCCCCGCCAGAAAGCGCTGCGTCGCGGTCGCCGGGCTCCAATAATCGTACAGCGTCACGCTTGGCAATTCCGTCGCCGGAAGGTAGGTGATGGCCGTCGACAAGGCCGCCCCTGCCTGCGGTCCGTTGGTAAACGGGGCGTTGATCTGTACCGTGTTCAAATTCGTCACTGCGGTCACAAACCGGATTTCCATCGCCGTAGCTACCGCTTGGCCGGCACTCAATCCGTGTGGCCCCGAAAACACCAGCGTTGCGCCCGCCACGGAACTGATTGCGCCCGGTGTTGCCGATACCGGAGTGGCTCCCAACGCCGCCTGAAACAGCGGTCCGTAGGACGGGCTTCCGTTCGCGCTAACCCAGTTTGTCAAATAGGTCTTCAATGCGAAGCTCGTCTGTTTTTGTCCCCCCACCGGTAAACCCGTGAAAGTGCGGCTTCCCGTCTTGTCTTTGCGCTCGGTCACCGTTAGTTTCTGGCTTACCGTCAGTTTTACGGCCGGAATCCGGTTGCTGGCCGAAACCGTCGCCAAGCTCCCATATCCGCTTTCTAGCGCCGTGTAGAAACGGTTTGCATTGGAAGAAATGTATGACATGCTAGTTGATGCTCACTCCAATCTCGAAAATCACTTTTGCCGACTGCACGAAATTCTTACCCCCATGTTTCACCGCGCTGAAGGCCGCCTGATACCCACCCCCGTAATACATGCCGTCGCCCCAATCCCCGCGGCTGAAGTCCAGCACTTGCATCATCGCGTCCGCGTAGCAGGCCAGTGCCGCCTCCAATCCGTCGATTCGGTCCTGAGAATGTCGAATCTCTATTGCCATCTGCGCCTTTCCCGAAAACGTCCGGAATTTCTCTTCCAGCAGGTTGCTTACCTTCTCGCAGTAAACCTGCAGCAAAGGATAATGTAAAGCCTGGCTCCGGTCGCTGATCTCTACTGAGACGTTCTGTGCGCTAACCTGCTGCGTCCTGATAAGGTCCACCGGCAATGGCCCCGGCATACTCGCCGATTGTAAGGTGGCATTCATCCCTGAGTCCGACGTAATGAGCTGCATCACCTTACTTGTAGTCGCTCCCGCTACACTCCCTGTCATTAGCCTCTCTCCAACACTCGCGGCGTCGGCTGGATGTAGTTCGGCTCCTGTCCGCGGCTCGGCCTCGTCCCTGCGGTCAGAAGGAAGTCCGGTTGAATCCATGCCGCGCTGAGATCGATCGGCGTTCCGTTTTGCCGAATCAAACTGCCCGGTGAAGTCCCAAGATAAACCTGCCAGCCCGTAGCACATTCCGGTGCACGAGACGGCCGCACCATCAGGCTCGTGCCCGTCACAGTGAATGCAGTCGGTGTTGTCCCGGCGCTTTCCTCCGCCGCCCGGTTTACCCATCCAGTCGAGACGTAGTAAGTACCGCTTTCGAGGTTTCCCGGCGCGCTCGTAACGGTTGGCGGTTCACCTTTTCTTAGAGGCAGTGACACCAATCCTATCCCTGCGTGAATCAGCTTGTCGCTCGCCCACCGCGCAAGTTGGTGAAACTGCGCCTGCTTTTCGGCGTAGCGGTCGTTCAATTGGCTGTAGTACGCATCCGCGTATACCAGTTCAATCGTCCGATAGATGTGCCACAGGCGCAACGGGCGAGTTACCACAATGTGCTCCAAACTTGGTGTCGCCTCTGACCATAGGGACCCTCCTGAGTAGCTGACACGGCGCAAAAGCACCTCCAGCTCAATGTCGAGTTCTTCATGGGCGACGCGCGCCTTCCCGGACACATCAATGCCTTCGAGGCTTGCCACGGTCAGCAGTTGAGAATCCTGTGCCGAAAGGTCCTCGAGTCCGTCGGCTGGTCCATCTACGAATAGCGCCATGCTCGCCTACCCTTTATTGGACTTTTGTCCGCCGCGGAGCCGGTCTAGCTCCGACGCGCTCACGATTGTCACTTGTATCTTGCGGGCGGCCTCCGCCTCGTCTGCGATGCGCTTGGCCTCCGCTTGAGCTTGCCGGAAAGTTCGTGTTTCTTCCGTCGTCGCTAGGCGCGCCGCGCCGTCCACGACCATCTTCGCCGCGATCCCAACTGGAACCTCAGTGAGCGTTCCTTCCTTTCCGCCGTCCGGCGTTTCGCGGCTCACAATCACCGGGCACGGATCCGTAATCTTGGCCTGCGCGTCGCGGATTTTTTGGTAATAGATTCTTAAATCCATTTATCTCCTTAATTGAAATAGCAAGGGCGGGTTCTTCAACCCACCCTGCTTTTGTTTGCAGTCCTATGGCCCTGGTCCCGGACTCCTACGTGTTGACTTGCACGCCCGCGGCGTTGCGCAGCACTCCGCACCCGTACAGTACGTCCACGGTGAATTGTTGCGCCAGGGTATTCGGCTGGTAGCTCATTACCACCCGCATGCCGAAGTTTCCTAGCTCCGCGTACTCTGCGATCGCACCCGTTCCCGGCAAAGGCTGGGGCAGGCGTCGAATCACGAGGCCGATGGCGTCCCGCGTAAACGCCAAATTGTGCGTGTTTGTTGGGGTCGTGCCGGTCTGTTGCACATACTGTGAGCGGAACACATAGAAATCTTTGTATTTGCCGATCGTGCCGTCGACCAACGCCGTTAGACCTGCCGCTCCGGCGGTCTGAAATTCCTCAAACAGCGGAATCTGCCGCCATGCCGAATACGCGGCAGCGTTCACCACGATGAACTTCGGCGCCGACGGCGGCACCTTGGCCAAAAACAAGGCCGTCTCCGCCGCGTCCACCGTCGCTTCGGTTAATGCCGTACCCGGCGTTCCCACCGGAGTATTTGTCGTGAAACCCGCGTACAGGCCCAGCAGATTTGTTTCGATGCTCTCTGCGATCGCCGCCACCGCCGGCTGCATGTAAATTTTCAGCAGGTCCGGCACGGCCAGCACTTTGGTTACGTCGGGAATTTGAAAAGTCGCCTCCACGTGCGTATTCAGCACGATTTGCGCATTCCCCAAACTCGGGTTCTGCGGAGTCACTGTCCCGCCGGCGGCGATATTATTTGCCACCATCGTCGGTGGAATCGGTATGTTCACCGTATCGCCGGCGTTCGCCAGCACCGGCTCATAGTCCCGGTTCACCAGGTTACCCATCACCAGGTTTCCTACCAGTACCGGCAAAGCGTCCGCCGCCACCAGTTTTACTATCGCGTTTGCGACGTTCGTCGAAGTAATAGATCCCATTCTGTATCCTTAAGTTATTTGAGTTGTTGGTCTCGGGAACCTGAGCCGTCCGCTGCCTCGCGGCCTAAAAGGCGGTTCGTCTTTCCCGTTCGCGTCTGCCTTGGTCGGCAGAACCGTCTAATCTGGCCCTACTGACTGTCAGGCCCCTTTTAATGCCTGTGTAGCCACGCGTACGATTTCCTCTCGGACGCGCTGCATTTCCTCGGGTCGCATTCCCGGCCGAATCCGGTCGATCCGGATGTCATTCGCCGACGAAACTGCCGTCTTCTGGGTCGCTGTCATTCCCGTCCCCCCGGCGATGCGTGCGGGCAAAAACTCGGGGTTGTCGTTTACGAATGTTGTTAGATACTCCCGCACTGGAACGTCCCCGGCCTCGGTTCGTCCCACAAATCGCCCGTCGCCGGTCCGAACGATCTCGTCCTGAACCGCCTTGAATGCCAGATCGACTTTGTTTACACCCAAGCGCTGTAACTCGCTCCGTACTGCTGAGCCTCGTTCCGCTTCTTCGGCCACCTTTTGGCTTCTTCGGTTCTCCTCTACTAGCTCGTTTACTCTCCTTTCCAATTGTTCGCGGCGCCTCCGCTCCTCTTGCAATTCCGCCTTATAAGCCGGTTCGCTTTTCGCATGTTCCGTCTTGGTAAATTCGTCGATCGCCTGTCTCACGATCGCTTGAACGTCGGTCTCTTCCATGAACGTTTCTCAACTCCTGGTTAGCTTCCTGCCTTGGTCCCGCTGTCGATCTCCTGCGCAACCCGGTTGCGCACCTCCTGCCTCGCGTCGGCCAGGTACTGAAATGCCAGACGCTTGAACACCTGCTGCCGTAGGGTGTCCGATGGTACCCCTAGCGCGAGCAACTTCGCTCCGTTTTCGAGCGACGTCCCGAAATCGTCGATATCGAATTCATCCATCCCCGCCACGTCTGGCATCACGCCGTCCTGCCGGGCTGCCGCGACCGCCCCCAGCACCTGTTTGATGCTCTGCCGTACCATCGCCCCGTAAGCCCCTAGCACTTCGTCCGTCGTGGCAAAGTCCAGTTGCTTGCTTAGGCCGGATTGTTGGGTGTTTCCCCCCGTCGCCTGGCTCATGAGGTAGCAAACGCGGTAGATCTCGTCTTTCAACTGGGTCAGATTGTCCGCTGCAATTTGGTAGACCTTCCCCTCGGGTTCGGTCCAGCCGAATCGGTCTCCCTGCCCAAGCTGGATGTAATAGGATTCGCCCACCATATCCGCCCACGGCCGGTCTGAGTACACCACCGGCATCGCAAACAGCCCCATCGTTAGCGCCCACGAGAGCGCGTTCGATTTGTTGAAGTGCTCCAGTTGAAGCAGCGCCGCTTTGTTCATCAGCCAAAGCCCTTCACTGACCCGCATTTGGAAGACCGGCACTCTTCGTAAGGTCGAAAGCCCATGCCGCCCTTCATCCACAATGTCGATTGGACCGGTTTCTTTCGCCCGGCTGAACACTGCATACCGTTCGCGGTCATAGTGGATCCACCGCGTCTCTTCCGCCCAACTTGCCGCCGCCTCCGGTACTTGCCGCAAGCAGCTCGTCCGTATCGTCACCCATTCCAGCGTTCCGTCGCTGTCGTATGACCAGTTGATAACTTCCTCGGCGCTGTAGTCGGTCAGATAGGCCCGTGACTGCCCCAGGGCGTCTTCCTCCGCTCGGCTCTGGGCTTTCCCCGTCGCTCGCGGAAAGTCCACCACCATGTAGCTCCTTCCGCAAACCAGGGCGTCCACGAACCGTCGCCTTAAAAACTCCGTCAGGCACGTCCCCTTTAAATCGGAATCGTTGCTCAGGACACTGTAGTAACCTTGCGCCGCGCTGTCGCCGCCCTCCAGCAGAATCGTCGGCGCCGCGTGCATCAGCGTCGCCGCGTACCAATCGATTATCGACCCGATGTAGTTTTGGTAGAACACCCGTGCCAGGCGCTCCAGGTAAATGTCGCCCGGCTCCTTGTGCCGCCGCACCAGGTAGTCCGCCGCCCGCTTCCGCAACTGCTCCCCGCCAACGTATAGGTCCCGGTAGCGTCGCCACATGCCTTTGTTGGCCGTATACTCCGGGTGTTCCCGGTCGATCGTGTTGGTTGTCATAGCATTCGCTGTGCTTGCCCGCCAATCGGTGGCAGTGGCTTCAGTTCCTGCCACACCAGATAACCCACCGCGTCCGAAACATGCGTCCGCATCCGATCGCGGTCTTTGTCGAGTTGGTAACCGTCCGTTTTGTAAGTCACTTGTTCAAAATCCTGTATCAGTTCTTTACACTTCTCATCGATAAACAATCCGATTACGCCCGAGGCGGATCGGAGCTTCGCATTGACCAGATTGATTCTTTCCCTCACCGGCGGATTGCACTTTGGCACGTGATATTCCACCTTCAGGTTTGAGTGCGTCGCGAGGTGTTCCTTGATAATGTCGTAATCTGCCGACCCTGTCGTCTGCTGATTGCTCCCGGATGCGTCGCCGCATACCACTACACCGACATCGTGTCGCGGATACCGCTTCAGGAACTCCGCGCACGCTTCCTCTGTGGTCGCCCTGCGAAGGACGATCTCATCCAGCACCCGTACTTGATTTCCGACAATCTGCGCGATTACCGAGCTCATCGGGTCCACGTTGAAGTCCAGCGCCCAGTACAATCGCTCCCATGAATTTAGGCTGAGTGTGGTGACGTGGTCATGTTGTGAGAAAGCGCTGTAAACCCGGCTTCCCGCCATGTTCACGTACTCGCCCAGCACCTCCTGCCGGAAGAATCGGTCGTCGTAGCTGAGTTCCAACCGCTTGTAAAAGTCCGGCACGTGTTCCAGCAGGTGCCGGTTTTCTCTCGGCCGCGCCTGGATGCACTCGTACCCCGGGGCCGGACTGTGTACGAACTTCCGGTAAACCCAGTCGTATCCTTTGGGTGTCCACACCCCAAAACCGCACAGCCGCTTCGCTTTTGGATCCCGTAAACGTCCCTCCAGTCGCAGCCATGCTTCCTCCTGCGTATAAGTCAACTCGTCTACACCGAACCATGCTAAGTTCGTCCCGCGTAGCCGCTCGAAGTCCTCCAGTGCCCGAAACACGATCCGCGACCGCGTGTCGCTCAACACTAGCGTGTTTTCGGCCTTTTTCATTTCGTATGGGATGCGGTTGGCGTCGAGTATTTCCAAAATCGCTACTTGCGTCGAATCTCGTAACATGGGATAAGTCGGAGATCCAATCAGACCCATCCGCCCTTGATTTATGTACGTGAGGCGAATCGCTTCCTGACAGAGCGCTTGGCTTTTTCCGCTCCCGATCGGCCCGGAGAATCCTTTGAACGGCGCTGCCGATTTGTGAAACGCCCTTTGCGCCGGCAGCGGCTCGTAAACTATGTCTCTTCGGCAGATTCTTCTGGCTCTACCCACCTGACCTGAATCTCCTCTGGCTGTTCCTCAAAATTCCTTTCGAGCTGCAACACTTTCAAATAATCGCCAATCGAGGGCTTCACCTCTTCTTTCTCGAGCTTCGTTTCAATGTTTGTTCGCAGAGTCGTGAGGAACTCCGACAGCGTACGCCCCCCCGGCGTCTCCGACGGTTGCGATTCTTCCTCGCAGCCTGTCATCGCGGCTGTATCGCCATGGCCTGTGTTCTTCATCGTGTATCACCCAATAAAAAAGGCCCCGCCATTTCGGCGAGGCCACAGCCCTCTTCTTCCTGATTTGAGACTATCATCGGCTCCGTCGGCATCCGTGCCGGCTTCGCCCTAAAGTGTTGAAAAGAATACTGAGAAAAGTTCTAGAAATCTGTGACCGGCATTTCCCGCCGGCTACAGCGCCCTGTGTCTACTGCGCTGCCGTGGCCGCCGGTCTTCGAGCCGCATCCCCCGCGCACGGAACCGTTACCTTCCAGCGCTTCATCCACAGAAACAGCGTCAACAGCCCCCACAGATGGTAACCGGCGTTGATGCGTCTCTCCATGTGGCAGCGTATCGTCGCCCGAATTGCCGCCTCACGAAACAGCGGCGCCGACGTCAGTACGTCCCCGCTCAGCGTATCTTGCAGCAGTTCGCGCAACGGACCCCGAAACCATTCGTGCGTCGGAATGTCGAAGCCCGTCTTCTTGCGGTCCAGAATGCTGTCCGGCAGCTTTCCGCGCAACAGTTCCCGCAGAACGTACTTCTGCCGAAAACCGCGGATCTTGAGCTTGGAGGGCAGCGAAGCCGCGTATTCCACGATCCGATGATCCAGAAAGGGCGGCCGGACTTCGAGCGAATGCGCCATGCTCATCCGGTCCGTCTTATATAGGATATCGTCCGCCAGATAATAATGCTGGTCGAGCGCCAGGTATCTGGATAGCAGGCCGTTTGGCGATAAGTGGGTCGCCTCTACCAGCCGCCGTAGCGCTCCTCCATCCACCCCCGCGCAAATGCCCCTTCGCTGTTCCCCGGAAAACGTGCCGTTCCAGTAAAAATGGGCTTCGTCCGGATCGAGCAGGCTTCCTTCCATGAATCTCTTGGCTTTGTAGTCCAGCCCGATCTTTTCGTCTGTCACCGGCATGTAGCGCTCTAACAACCGCCGCACCAGACGCCTGCCCGCCGCGGGCGTCGTCAGCCGAACCCATCCCGCCAGCCGATCGGCCAGGTAAGTCGTGTATCCCGCAAACAACTCGTCCGCGCCCTCCCCGCTCAACGCCACCGTCACGTAGCGCCGGCTCATCCGAGACAGATACCAGACTGGCAACGCTCCCGCGTCCGCGCTTGGCTCGTCCGAATAATACGCGAAAGCCTCAATGGCATTCCTTAGTTCCGCCTCTGGATTCAAGTCGAATTCGTGATGTTCGGTGCCGTAAATCCGCGCAACCTCGCGAAAATAGCGGCTCTCGTCGAAACTTCGCCCTGCAAACGAAACCGAGAACGTCTTCAGTTGCCCGCTCGCGGCCGCCGCCGCATAATGCAGTACGGCGGATGAATCCACCCCCCCGGAGGCCCACACCCCCAGCGGCACGTCCGCCACCATGTGCTCCCGTACCGCATCCCTCAGCAGTCCGTCCAGCTCCTCTTTGGCCTGCTCGATCCCAATCCGCCGCGGTTTAAGCTCCGGCAGATTCCACCACGCCCGCAGTTCTACCTTGCCCCGCCGCCATTCCAGCAGGTTCCCCGGCGGCACCTTGCGGATTCCCGCAATCAGAGTCCGGCTGCCGGGAACATAGTTCACTCCAAGATATGCGTCCAGGCCTTCCAGATCCAGCTCCCGCGGAATCTGCGGATGCTCCAGAATGGCTTTCAACTCGCTTCCGAAAAACAATTCCTCGCCCCGCTGGCAATAATACAGCGGCTTGATCCCCATCCGGTCCCGCGCCAGCACCAGCCGCCGCTCCGGCTCCGTCCACAACGCCGCCGCAAACATGCCCCGCATGCGATCGAAACACGCCGTGTCCCACTCCAGAAACGCTTGCAATACCGTCTCCGTGTCGCAGTGCGAACGGAATCGGCGCCCCCGCGCTTCCAGTTCTTTCCGTATCTCCAGGTGGTTGTAGATTTCGCCGTTGAAGGCGATCACCGTGCTGCCATCGTCGCTCACCATCGGTTGATCGCCGCCGCCCAGGTCGATGATCTTCAGCCGCACCGCGCAAAGAGTCGCTTCACTTCCCTCATATACCCCTTGCTGATCCGGACCGCGATGGCGCAACGCCTCCGTAATCCTTCGCCCTGTCTCTCCGGCCAAAGCCCGGTTCGTGTATGTGAATCCCGCAATGCCGCACATTGATTGACTACTCGCTCCGTTCCCGTCCAGGATTGCCGGCGCAACTCGCTGCCGCCCGCCGAACAGGCTCGTCCCTCGTCATTGTCCCAGATTTACGGACTCTTGTAACACGGCCAATGACTTTGCTCTTAACGCCGAATGTCATCGGTTGGCAAATAGCTATGCGTATGACAAGAAACTGCTCTTACGAGATGCGCTGACTTAGATTAGCAGCCTGCCGCGCCGGTAAAGGCGTCCTGTTTGGGGGGCTTTGAGAGGCCCGCGAATGCGGCCGGCAATCAGACCGCCCAGGTTGCGCTCCACTTGCGCCGCGCGGGATCGACCGGCGCCATCCCGCGCGGCAGGACGATGGCGGCGGGATCGGGTCCCGGTTCCCGTTCGAAGTCGAGCTGCCATCCGCGCTTCCTCCCGAGCGGCTCGAGACGAATCGAGATGCGGCCAAAGCGGGTGGGCGATCCCGCAATCGCGAACGGCTCGCCGGCCGCCAGTTCCGCTGAGCCGATGCCCGCCAGCAGCCGCAGCGATTGGCCATCTTCGAGCGCCAGCATGTGGCGCAGGTAAAGCACGCATTCCGCGCTGGCCCAGTTGTGCGGCATGTCGCCCACGTAGCTGGCCGCGAGCGACCCTCGAAGCGGCTGTTCCTCCCGCCAGCAATACAGCGGCGTGGCATGGTTCAAAAAGCCGGTAAACGTAGTCCGCGCCCAGTCTTCCAGCCCCGCCCAGAGATACACGTGGGCGACGAACGCGGCGGCATAGTTCCAGGTGCCCTCGTGCGGCAGCCATCCGGTTTCGGCCGGCATGTCTTCCTGGGTGCACGCCTGCATCAGGGCGATGTGGCCCTTCACCACCGGGTCGTCTTGATCGAACACCAGGCCGGGGTAGATGGCGTGCGACATGGCCCACTGCGCTACCTGCGGCTGCGGCCGGTCCCATGGGTCGGCCTCGTTCCATTGCGCGTCGTTCTTCATCAGCATGGGCAGGTAATCGAAGCCCGCACTGTGGCGGCGCATCTCCTGCCGGGCCGCGGCCCGGAACGCGGCATCCAGCTCGCGGTGAAAGCGGGCAACCGGTTCGAAGCCCGAAAGCTTCAGCCCGGCGGCCGCTTGCTCCACGGCTTTCAACCCCGCCAGCGCCCACACGGTGTTGGTGAACTCGTCCCGCAGCCCGCCCAGTCCGCCATCGCCCATCCCCTTTGGGAACAAGCCGTAGCGGCCGGATGCGCTGCCCTCCTGAGCGGCTTTGGCGCACAGCCCTCGCAAAAAATCGACCCCGCGCAGCACGTTTGCCCGCATGCTGCGGAAGTAGGTCCAGTCCTGGCTCAGCTCGGCCTGCCGCACCAGCGTGAACATGGCGATGGCGGTGTCTTTCCAGTGCGCACGGCCGGCGCCGGCAAAAATTCCGCCGTCCTTTTCCTGCAGCGCCCAGGTGGTTTCCAGACCCTGTTGCGCCTCCCGGTCGTAGCCCAGGTATCGCGCGGCCTCCAGAATAAAGTTCCCGTCCACCACCCACAGGCCGCGGTAAACCGTGGGCCCCACCTGGAACGTGAGCCGGCCATTCTTCCTCTCGCGCGCTTGCAGCAGGTTGCGCGCGCACGCCGACAGAAACTCGTCATAGCGGCCCGGCACGCGCCACTGCACCGGCTCGGCGAAGGGCCGCCACGCGCGCCAGAACTCCCGGGCTTCGGCCAGCAGCGCGTCCGGCTCGGCCAGCCCGGCGGCGATCTTCTCGAGAGCCTGCCCTTCCTGCGGAAAACGGAAGAACTGCCGCAGAGGCCGATCTGCGCCGGCCGCGCCCCGCTTTCCCTCGAGCACCCATTCGACGCCCGTATCGGAGAGCCCCGCGCACGGCTGGTCGCTGGCGAAGAGCAGCCCTCCGCCATTGCCATCGAGGTAAACCGCCCTCCCTTCGCTCCTCACCGCGCGGCGCGACCGCACTGCAACTACCGGCGCCGCGTGAACCGTGCGCCGCGTGCGCGGGCGAATCTCGACCATGACGTTATCGACGCGTCCCTCCGCTGCACGGTTGGTGGCGAACGCGGTCAGGTGCAGAAACGCTTCGGCGCGGTCGATCCGGGTATGAACGATGGGGACGGCGGGCGATTCGAGCTCCTGCCGCGCCACCACATCCGGCTCGACCCCGCTCAGCGAAAAGCCGATCACCGTCTCGAAGCGCCCATGGGCAAAGCCGTAGCGCAATTCGCCGCCCTCGCCCACCAGGCTCTTCGCCGGATCGTCGGGAAAGCAGAAGGCTGTCTGTCCCGACAACGGCGCGTAGCGGAAATCGATCGGAATGGCGGATGAGCCGGCACCCAAGGCGCTTCGGTCGAGCGCAACACCGAGTCCCACGCCCGAGCGCGCGAGGAACTGGCGGCGATTCCAGTGGGGCATAAAGTTTACAGCTTTCAGTTTACA
>PLRS01000076.1 GCA_003164035.1 Bryobacterales bacterium
ATGTTATTTTGTTACGGGCCCTAAGCACCCCTTCGCGGCCCTCGCGGTATCACGCGTGTGCGCCGAACGCATTCGTGATAGACTTCTATCCAATTTAAATGCGTCCGTCCAAACCGAAGGCTAAAAAGCCCGAGGGTGTGGGGAGCTTCGGACGGCGCGGGCGGAAAGCCCGGCCGGCAAAGTGCGACCCTGGCATAGGATAATAGCCCTTTTTTTGAGGTTTGCATCGAGTTACTCTGTATTCGGCATTTGTGTAGCATTATGCCGAACAAAACCTGCCTTATTGTCGACGATGAAACGTCCGTTCGAGCTTACTTGCGGACGATCCTGGAGCGAGACCAGTTTCAGGTGATTGAAGCCGAAAACGGCGTCCAGGCCGCTGATACGGTTCAAGAGTTCGGTGAAGCGATCGACTTGATCGTTACCGACATCTACATGCCCGGCGGGGATGGTCTCACGTTCGCTTCTTCCGTAAGGGAATCGTTACCGCTGCTTCCGATCGTTTTGATATCGGGATACGGCGACCCGCCTTGGAAGAGGCTTCCGTGCGCTTCTTTTGCTTTCGTTCCCAAACCGTTCCTGCCCGCGACCTTGCGGTCGGCTATCGCCAAGGCGAACGAGACGATGGCGCTGAGAAAGAAGGCTGCATCCCCGGACTGACCGTTCCCCGCACCCGCTCCGACTGCGAAATCCCGGGATCGGTAAATACCTCGCTATCGCTGAGACGACCTTAAGACCCGAAATCGGCGCTAAAATGAAGGTGGACCGAACGCCTCGGTTGGCCCAAGGAGGTATCAAGCCATGTTGGGCGTTATCCGCCATCCGTCTTTCCGGCACGGACAGCCGTTCCGAGCCGGCATCCAGAATTCCCTCCTCGCGACGGGATCGTTATTTCTCACCCTGTCGATCGTGGTCTTTCTGTATTTCGGCGTCTTTGCGGTGCAAACCCACTGAGAGACGCGGAGTCGAAAGAGGTGCCCCGTGGGTACGTTATGGAAAATTCTGTTCCCGGTCGAATTTTCGCCGCGTTGCCAGGGCGCGGCACGATATGTGGAAGCGCTGGCCAGGCGCTTCCACAGCGAAGTCATTCTGTTGCACGTCGTCCCCGCCGTCAGCATCCCATCAGGCGCGCCCCCGGTACTGGCGTACTCGGGCGCCCCCGATCTGGACGTGGAACAAACCGCGGACCGGCGCGAGAGACTGAACCAGTTCCTCGCCGGTGAGCTCGAAGGCATCGCGGTGCGCCGCGTTCTACTGCATGGCGACCCGGCCGAGCGCATCGTAGTTGAGGCTACCCGCGAAGGCTGCGGCCTGATCGTGATGCCCACCCACGGTTACGGGCCGTTCCGCCGCTTCCTGCTGGGATCGGTTACCGCCAAGGTGCTGCACGATGCCGTTTGCCCGGTCTGGACCGGCCCGCACAGGGAAGAGGGCGAGGAGACCAATCCGGAGCCGGTCCAATTTCGCAAGCTGCTGTGCGCCGTCGATCGGGAGGAAGATACCCGGCAGGCGGCGCGGTGGGCGGCCCGGTTTGCGGCCGAGTGCGGCGCCAGTCTTTCGCTGCTGCACGTGCTGCCGATCACGGTCGTCCGCATGGGCGCGGTTTATTTCGATCCCGAATGGCGCGCCGATCTGGCCAGGGAAACCCGCGTGTGGATGCGCCAACTCGCGGCGGAGATCGGCATATCGTCGGAGCCGCTGGTGGAAATCGGCGAGGTACCGGCCACGGTCGGCGCCGCCGCCCGCGATACCGGCGCCGACTTGCTTGTGATCGGCCGCGGCCGGCCGCATGGAGTTCACGGACGCCTGCGCACCAATTCCTATGCCATCCTGCGCCAGGCGCCCTGCCCCGTAGTGGCGGTTTAAGGGGGCGAGGACTTAGTCCGGAAGTCCGGCGAGAAGATCCCATAAGCTTCGCGCACTACCCGGCTACTGTGAAATAGGCACCGACATCATCTTATCGGCGTATGGTGGATGCGCGGCGCTGCGCGTAGGATCGAAGAAAGAGGGGCCGCGCGTTTTAGGACGATCCTCCTGAGCAACTCGTCCTAACCAGCTACGGTCTACAGGCGAACCCCCCGGCCCCTCGCCAACCTGTCTGTCGCAGCCGCTAGAACGCAAACATGTCCTTCTTCGCTTCGATCTTCCGAGGGTCCACGCCGGGTACTTTCAGCAGGTCGCCGATCTGGTGGAAATCGCCGTTTTGCTGGCGGTAATCGAGCACCGCCCTGGCTTCCGCCACCGATAACCCGGCCACGGCTTTCCATTCGGCCAGCGGCGCGCTGTTGACCCGCAATTTGGAAGCCGGCCCGAAATTCTCCTCCAAATAGGCGAGTACGGTTTCCTTCTCCTCCCCGGTCAGTTTCGCGCCGCGCTCGACCATGTCGTCCACAATATCCTCCCAGCCGTCGCGTGAAAGGCGCCGCTGGCGGATCTTGTCCACCGCGTGGCAGACGGTACAAATCCTCGAAACCACCCCGCTGCCTGCGCCTGGAGGCAGATCGTCGGCGGCGATCAGGGGCAGAACCGACAGGCACAAGAGGGCTAATCGACAGCAGCGCATATTCGATCCTAGCAAAGGCGCGTGGCGTGGACGCTGGAGCTAAAATTCTTGCAGGCTCCAGCGGTCGCTTACCGAGCCGCGACCGCCAGGGAGCGGTTGCCCGCGCCTAACGCGCGAAATCCCCAAGTCGGCTAAGTGCTCGCGTATTTGTGGGACGGTCCTCCCGGCCTGCCGCAGCCGCGAAGCGGATCTTCCAGCCAGCGACAGGCCAGGAGGCCTGTCCCACTGGAATACGTCGCGGTAACTATTGCACCAGGCGAACGGACGGATGCCGGCCCTTGCCTGCCCGGAAGAGCCGGCGGTCGGCGGTGAGAACCGGACAGTCGTGTTCCAGGGCAAGCGCGAGATAGACGCAATCCCACAAGGACAGTTGGTATTCGAGGGACAGATCGAGCGCGCGGAAAAGCCGCGGACGCACCTCGAACAGCCGGGGCGCGCATTTCGTCATTAGCGCGAAGGCCTCCCGAGCCTGCTCCGCCGAAATCTGTTTTCGGCGGTTACGCTTCGCCACCAGGCTCGCGAATTCCGCCAGGAGAATATCGGGAGCGATCAGCAGAACCTCGCCCGAAGCGTGCCGCTCGAACCATCCCAGGGCCGGCCCGCGGTCCGGTTCGGGTAACACCCATTTCGCCGCCACGCTGCAATCCAGAACGAACGTGTCCGGCATCCACTACCGCTCCCGCTCGCGGCGAATCAGCGGCGCACTGTCGTCGAGCGGCGGCAGGGAGGCGGCAAACCGGTCCAGCTCTTTCCGCAAGCCGCTCCATTGCCCGCGCCGCCGGGCTTCGGCGGCCTCTGTTTCCAGCACCTGGATGATCTCGGCGTTCAGACTCCGCCTCTTCTTTTTAGCCTCCCGCTTCATCACCCGATAGACGGAGTCGGGAATGTTCTTGACGGTGATGTTCATGGAACCATTTTGGAACCGTGCGCCCGCCCCACGCAAGCGCCGGGCCCGTTCCTGACGCGGCGCGGCGTCTTGAGCTGAGTCGCGATTTCGCCAAACGAGCCGCCGCTTGGCGAGACATTCGGGGTGCCGGAAACCTGCCTGGCAGATCGATTCCGCCGCCCAAAGCCTGGCGGCGTGGACGCTTGAGCTAAACTCTCGCTTGACCCTGACGTAATGTCAGGCTGCAGCATGAAGTGGAGGGACAACGCGATGTACCCATATCCTTGCCACAGCCGGTGTTGTGGCGCGTCGATTCGGGCGCTTTAGCTACCGGCCGCATCCTGGCGACCGAATCCGTAAGATTGCCGCGCGTACAGATTGGCCCCATAACATAGCCACAAATCCATTGGGGCGCTGGCCGATCATTACAAGGCTTGAGCCCTGCTTTCAGACCGGCCGGGAACATTATCGTCATTGAGACACTTGATTGGGCTGGGGGACTGATTCGAGTGGCGGAGAGGCTGGCGAACGTAGGCCGCGGATATCGCGGATGGGTGGCTGGCCGAACAAGCGGCTGTACTCGCGATTGAATTGACTCGCGCTTTCGTATCCTACCTCAAAGGCGACAGTCGCCGCGTCCACATCGTCGGCGAGCATCCGTGCTCTCGCGGCTTGCAATCGAATTTGCTTCTGGTACTGAAGCGGACTCATTGCTGTGAGCGCCCGGAAATGATGGTGAAGCGTAGTCACCGCCATGCCCGCAACGTCCGCAAGTTCCTTAACGCGAAGCGGCCTTCCATAGTTTGCCTTAATCCAGGCGATTGCTTTGGCCGTGCGGTGACTCTGGTCTCCCAGCGTCGCGATGGCTCGTAACCTTGCCCCCTCCGGCCCACGCAGGATTCGATAGATGATCTCGCGTTCGATGAGTCCGCTCAGAAACGGGATATCCTCGGGACTCGAGAGCAGGTCGAGCAGCCGGCACCACGCGCTGAGGAACTCCACTGTGACCGGACCGGTGGACATCGCAGGACTATCCGGCGACGTGTCTAACAGGGGAAACTCCTCGCGGCTGAGGAGCTCGCGAATAATCGAGATATCAAGCTTGAGCGAGATGGCGAGGCAGGGTGCGTCCTCGCTTGCCTCCGCCACTCTGGTCACGGTCGGCAGATCGACCGAGGTGAGCAGATAGCGGGACGAATCGTACGTCAGAGTATCCGTGCCAATCTGTACCTCTTTGCGTCCTTGAGCCACCACAATCACGCTCGGCTCGTAAGTGGCGTGGCAGGCGGCAGTTGGTGCCGTTCTCCGGTGCAACGTCAGACGCGGAATGGCGGTTGCCTGCTTCTGTGCCGAGCCGATCAGCCGAGCAACCCTGAACGCCAGTTCAAGCTTCAGTTCATCTGCTCGATTGGCTGCGAGAGCCGCTCCGTTACGTGTGTTCTTTACCACTCAGTTTCCGATTTCCTAACCTCAGGATAACCGCAAAGTGCGCCGCCCGCACAACAATAGCGACACAACCCGGCAGGTTTAGGCAATCATTCGGCAGAATCAGGATACCTGTCCCGTCGCGTTTCTCTTTAGCCTGAAACAGGGGATCGACATGCACCACTTCGAAGACATCGACCCGAGAAGCAGCCATCGCCAGGACCGCCGTTCATTTCTGCGAGCGGCTGGAATCCTCGCCGCCTCGACGATAACTGGCGGTCTTTCATTGCCGGCCATTGCTCAGCAGGGCGGTGCCCCTTCGGCCGAACGGCTGGTGAACGGCCGTCGCAAACTCGGGCAGCTTGAGGTTTCAAGCGTCGGACTCGGGTGCCAGGACATGACCGGCACCTTCTATGCGACCGCCCCACGCCGGCCCGATATGATCGCCCTCGCTCGCGCGGCTCATGATCGCGGCGTAACGCTCTTCGATGCCGCCGAAGCGTACGGCCCGCTTGAAGTCGAACGAATCCTAGGCGAAGCGGTGGCTCCATTCCGGAACCAGGTGGTGATCTCCTCGAAGTTTGGGTGGAACATCGACCCGGAAACGGGCCGGATGGCGGGCGGCCTCAATAGCCGCCCTGACCACATACGATTGGCCGTCGACGGCATGCTGAAGCGGCTTCAGACGGACCGTATCGACCTGCTCTACCAACACCGCGTCGACCCCGCGGTCCCGATCGAGGACGTCGCAGGCACGGTCAAGGATCTGATAGCCCAAGGAAAGGTATTGCATTTCGGGCTTTCCGAACCCGGTCCCAAAACGCTCCGCCGCGCGCACGCGGTGCAGCCGGTGACTGCCGTTCAGAACGAATACTCGATGATGGCGCGCGACCCCGAGGACGACATTCTGCCGATATGCGAAGAGCTGGGAATCGGCTTCGTGTGCTGGAGCCCGCTCGCCATGGCGTTTTTGACTGGCGACATCGACCAGAATACGCGCTTCGAGCGGGGCGACTTCCGCGCGGCGGTGCCATGGTTCGCGCCCGACAACCGCCCGTGGAACCTGGCGCTTGTTGGACTTGTCAGGGAATGGGCGCGGCGCAAGGGAGCAACGCCTTCGCAGATTGCCCTGGCCTGGCTGTTGGCCCAAAAACCCTGGATCGTTCCGATTCCCGGCACGACCAAGATGCCGCACCTTCAGGACAATCTCGGTGCGGATGCGGTCCGCTTCACGCCCGCGGAAGTCCGGGAGTTGAATGCCGCGGTTGCCCGCGTCCCAATTCACGGCGCGCGATTGCCGGCAGGCGTACTGGCGCTCTCCGGCGTGGAGGCGCCCGCAAAGCAGAGATGACCGGGCGCTGAGTGCTTTCACGAGATAACAGAACAAGAAAGGAAGGAATCATGCAAAAGCGAACGCTGGGAAAGAGTGGGTTGGAGGTGTCGGCCCTTGGTTTCGGCTGCATGGGGCTGAGCTTCGGCTTTGGCCCCGCTACCGAAAAGAGTGAGGCCATTAAGGTTATTCGCGCCGCTTATGATGGCGGCGTGACCTTCTTCGATACCGCCGAAGCATACGGTCCGTTTACGAACGAGGAACTCGTCGGCGAGGCCTTGGCGCCGGTCCGCGACAAGGTGGTCATCGCAACAAAATTCGGCTTTGAAAACGGAGTACCAACCCAGGGCGCGAACAGCAAGCCGGAACGGATCCGGGCGGTGGCTGAAGCAGCCCTGAAGCGCCTCAACACCGACGTGATCGACCTGTTCTATCAACATCGGGTCGACCCGAATGTACCCATCGAAGAAGTGGCTGGCACGGTCAAGGACCTGATTCGGGAGGGTAAGGTCAAGCACTTCGGCATGTCTGAGGCCGGTGTAGCAAATATTCGTCGCGCTCATGCCGTGCAGCCGGTCACGGCGCTCCAGAGTGAGTATTCGCTGTGGTGGCGAGAGCCGGAGAAGGAGATTCTGCCAACACTGGAGGAACTCGGTATCGGCTTTGTCCCGTTCAGCCCGCTGGGAAAGGGCTTTCTTACGGGAGCAATCTCCGATAAGACAGAGTTCGACAAGACTGATTTTCGTAATATCGTTCCGCGCTTTTCCGCGGAAGCCCGCAAAGCGAACCAGGCGCTCGTGGATGCTCTTGGGCAGATCGCGGAGCAGAAGAGGGCGACCAAGGCGCAGATAGCGCTGGCATGGCTGCTCGCCCAAAAGCCGTGGATTGTCCCGATTCCAGGAACCACCAAACTGCACCGCCTACAAGAGAATCTTGGCGGCGCACAGGTAGAACTGACACCGGAAGACCTGAAGGCCATTCACGACGCCATTTCCGGAATCGAGGTTCAGGGAGACAGATATCCTGCTCAACTTCAGAGTCTTGTAAACCGATAGCGGCCTGAACCGGAGTCGGGGTTGTTCTTGACCCATTTTGGAACCGTTCGGCCGCCCCATGCAGGCGCCAGCCCCGCCCCCGACCTCCGTCAGGACGCACTATCGGCATCGGCGCCGAACAGGATTCCCCGCCCCAGTATCCCCAGCGGGTCCAGCCTCCGCTTCACCGTGCGCATGGCTTCCACCTGCTCGGGTGTATATTGCAGCCCCAGCAGGTGCACCTTGCGCTTTCCCAGGCCGTGCTCGGCGCTGACCGTACCGCCGAGCGAAACGGCCTGGCGCGCGAATTCCACCAGCAGGTCGGCGGCGTGTTTCGGATTGGCGGGGTCGGAGAATAGATTGATGTGTACGTGGGCGTCGCCGATGTGCCCGAAGATCACGTAGCGGCCGGGGAATTCTTCCCGCAGGCGGCGCTGGTAATAGGCCAGCATCTCCCGGCCCCGATCGAGCGGCACGGCGTAATCGGTATTCATCTTGAGCGCGCCCGAGCGGCGCACGGTATCGTTTACCAACTCCGGCAGGGCGTGCCGGAACTTGCGGAACCGTTCGCGATCGGCGGCGGCCAGGGCGAACCAGCTTTCTTCCGCAAACGCACCCGCCGCTTCTACCCGCTCCAGCCAGGCGTCGATTTCGGGGTCTTCCTCGGAATCGAGCTCCTGCTCGATCAGCAGCGCGGCCTCGGCGCGCTTGGGAATCTCAGGGAAACGGCTGCGCAGCAGCCCAAGCGATGGGCCATCGAAATATTCCAGCATGCGCAGCCGCGGCGTCGGCCGCCAGGCGTCCACCGCATCCAGCGCGCCGGCGTCGTCGGCAAAAAAGACCACCCCTCCGAGCAGCGCCGGCGGCACGGGCAGCAGCCCCACCCGCGCGGCGACGATGGCGCCCAGGGTCCCTTCCGAGCCGGCGAACAAATCCACCCAATCCATGCCCGGTGCGAGCGGGTAGCCGGCGGTGTTCTTGGTGACGCGCGCCAGTGGAATCGTGCCCGGGTCGAAATCCACCGCCTGGCCGCGCTCGAATTCGCGCAACGTGCCATCGGCCAGCACGACCCGCAGCGCCCGCACCCAGCGCCGGGTGGCGCCAAAGCGAAAGCTGCGCGAGCCGGAAGCGTTGGTGGCGATGGTGCCACCCACCGAAGCCGAGGTTTCGGTGGGATCGGGCGGATAGAACTGGCCGCTCCGCTGCGCCGCCGCGTGCAACTCGCCGAGGAGCGCCCCGGCCCCCACCGTCGCCTCGCCTTGCCCGATCTCGATCCGGTTCAGCTTTTCGAGCGACAGCACCCATCCGCCAAACGGCACCCGCGCTCCGGTCACGCCCGTCCCGGCGCCCGAAATCGTCACCGGCACGCGCGCCGCCGCCGCTTCCCCCAGCGCCCGAGCCACCGCCGCTTCGTCCTCGGCCACGATCAACCGCTCGGCGTGGCCGCGATAACCGGAAGCGTCTTCCAGGTACTGAGGGGGGATTTCAGGCATGCCGCGTCAAATCTCCAAAATCACCGGCATGATCAGCGGACGCCGCGAAGTTGCCTTCACGATGTAGCGTTTCAGGTCGGCGCGGATCTTCTCCTTCATGACGCCCCAATCGGCTTTCTCCTCGCGGTTCGACCCCTCCAGGGTTTTTACCACCACCTGGCGCGCCGCCTGCATGAACTCGGAGCCGTCTTCGGCCAGCGCGAATCCCCGGCTGACGATCTCCGGCTGGTTCTCCATCTTCCCGGTCTGCCGGTTGATGGCGATGATCGGCAGCACGATGCCATCCTCCGACAAATGGCGCCGGTCGCGGATCACCATTTCCTGCACCACGTCTTCCACCGAGCCGGAATCGATGCACACCCGTCCCACCGGCACCTTGCCGGCCCGCCGCGCGCCGTGATGATCGATTTCGAGCACCTCGCCGGTCTCCATCACAAACGTCTCTTCGAGGCCCATCGAGAGCAAATGGCTGGACAGCCGGGCGTGTTTCGAAAGCTGCCGGAACTCGCCGTGAATGGGCATGAAGTAGCGCGGGCGCACCAGGTTCAGCACCAGCTTCATCTCTTCCACGCTGCCGTGCCCGGAGACGTGCAGGGGCGGATTCATGCTGCCGTACAGCACGTCGGCGCCGCGCCGCGACATGTGGTCGATCATGCGGAAGATGGCTTTTTCGTTGCCCGGAATGATCCGCGAGCTCAGCACCACCGTATCGCCATGTTCCACCGAAATGTGCTTGTGGTTATCCACCGATACGCGCGACAGCGCCGACATGGGCTCGCCCTGGGTGCCGGAAATCAATACCACAACCTTTTCCGGCGGCAAGTCCGCCACGTCCTGCGGGCGCAGCAGGATGCCGTCGGGAATCGTCAGCAGCCCGAGCGAGTGGGCGATCTCGGTTACCGAAACCATGCTGCGGCCCACGATGGCCACCCGCCGCCGGTTTTCCTGCGCCAGGTCCAGCACCAGTTGCACGCGGTGAATCGACGAGCTGAAGCAGGCCACCACGACGCGCTTTTCCGCGCGGTTGAAGATTTCTTCCATCCGCGGCCGCACCGCCCGCTCGCTTTCGGTATAGCCCGGCCGGTCGGAGTTGGTCGAATCGGAAAGCAGCAAAACCACCCCGCGTTTGCCGTATTCGGCCAGCGTGTGCAGGTCGAACAGCTCATTGTCGGTGGGGGTGGGATCCACCTTGAAATCGCCGGTATGGATGATCACCCCGAGCGGTGTGGTAATAGCCAGCGCCACCGCCCTCACGATGGAATGGGTAACGTTGATGAACTCGACTTTGAACGGGCCAATCTCGACCACGTCCTTGGGTTTGACCGGAATCAGGCGCGGCTCCTGTTCCAGGTCGTACTCCTCCGTGCGCCGGTCCACCAGCGCCAGGGTAAAATCGGTCCCATAAACCGGCACGTCGATTTCGCCCAGGAAGTACGGCACGGCGCCGATGTGGTCTTCGTGGCCGTGGGTGAGCACCAGCGCCCGGACCTCCTCCCGGTGCTCCTTGAGGAAGGTGAGGTCGGGCATGACCAGGTCGACGCCCAGCAACTCGGCTTCGGGAAACATCATCCCGCAGTCGACCACCAGAATGTCTTCGCCGTAGCGAATGGCGGTCATATTCATGCCGAATTCCCCCAGCCCGCCGAGGGGAATCACTTGTAGCTTGCGATCTGTCATTTTGAGCACCGGACGTACCGGAATCTTTTATTCTAGCGGCATCGGGGAGGTGGACGCTGCCCTCGAGCCCTTCAGTTCTCGATTCCGAACGCTGCCACCAGCGCGTCGTAACGCTCCCGCGTAATGGGCAGCATGCCACCGTGCCGTAGGTTGGGCGGCATCGAATACTTGTTCCAGGCGGGCACATTGGTATAGCCCGAAAGCTGGTACCACGGGCCATTCAGGTCCAATGCCACCGATACGCCATAGGAGATCCCCGGATACTGTTCATAGTACAGATACCAAGCCTTGCCATCGGGTGAGGGGATCAGCGTGGGAGCCTCGCGGAAGTTGGGGCTGATAGGCGAAGAGGGCTCCGAGTATGGTCCGGTCAGGCTGGAGGCCGATGAGATGCGGACCGTTTTGCCGGTGGGCCAAGCCGGTGTCGGGTAGCGTTCGTCCTTGATTACGGCGTAGTACCGGTCGCCGCTCGCGCGGACAATGACATCAATCGTGGCCATTTCCCAGGAAAACAGGCGGCGCGGAGGAGCGGAGAAGGTCTTCAAGTCTTGGGAAGTCGCGTAAAGGGTTCTCTGGCTTGCCCAATACCGTTCGGGATCCTCCTGGGTACCCTCGACGCTCGGTGTGTGCCAGGTCAGCAGGTATTGCGAGGTGAGCTTGTCGTAATAGAGCTTGGGCGCTCCGATGCGCTGCAGCGGATGCGGGTAGTTCGGCGTGGTGTGGAGGTCTGGCGTATAATCGCCGTACTTCGTCCAGCGGACCAGGTCGTCGGAGACCCAGAAATTGATATCGGGGGCGGAATCGCCGCGGTTGCCCACGAGGTAAAACCTGCCGTCGTGACCCAGGCAAATGTTGGAGTGCCCCCGGTAGTCCTCGAACACACGCTTACCGCCGTTCAGCCGTTTCCAGTGCAGCCCGTCCAGGCTCACTGAGTAATAAAGGCGCCCGTAGTCGCCTTCCACCATGTGGCTGAAAAGATATGCCTCGTACTGGGGTTTGGTCCCCTTCGGCTGTCCGGGCGGGTCCGGTTGCTGGCAGCGGAGCGGCAGTGCCGCGAGCAGCATAATCCCTAGTACGGCGCCGCGGAGTTCTTCGAAACGCAGTCTCATGATCCTTCTCCAACCTCTCTTGAGGGTCGGTGTCCCACGCTATATCCGATTAGAGAAAGGTCGACCTCTTTCTCGGTATATTACCGCCGCTGGATCACCGTCGCCTGCCTGAGCCGCTCCAACTGTTTGCGGGCGATATCGGCCCATTCGCCGGTGCGGTCCAGTTTGAGGTATATCTTCCAATGGTGCACGGCCTTCAGGTTGTCGCCGGTGCGTTCACATAGCAGCGCCAGATTGAAGTGCGCGTCGGCGTAATCCGGGTTGAGCGCCAGCGCCTTGCGGTAATAGACGAAGGCTTCCTCGCTACGGCCCAGCTCGTCGTAGAGGTTGCCCAGGTTGAATAGCGCCAGCGGGTAGGTCGGGTCGGCTTCCACCGCGTCGCAATAGAACGTTTCCGCCTCGGGGTACTTGCGCATGCGGTAGTAGATGGTTCCCAGGTTGACCATCGCCCCGGCGGCTTCCGGGTTCAGAGACACGGCCTTGCGATAGGCTTCCATGGCGCTTTCCACCGGCGCCCCGGTTTCCTCCAGCTCCAATCCGTGTTGGAACCAGTATTCGGAATCCCGCAGGCGGTTGGCATCGATTTTGGCCGGAGGCAGGCTGGTGACTTCGCCCATTTGCGAAGCTTCGAAATCGAACAGAATCTGCCCGGTCAGGGCCTCCATTCTGTGCCCGGCAAGCTGCACCGCGATGCGCTTACCGTCCGAAGAGATGCGCAACTCGCTGAGCGGCTGCTTGATATCGCTGAGTTTGCTGCGGAGCGATTGCAAAGCGCGCCCGATCTGCTTGGCCTGGATACGATTCTCGCGCAGCTTGATCAGGGTTTGGATGGCGATGAGGTCGGAAAAGGAGTAGTGCTTGGCGGAAGGAATCAGATCCTCACGCTCCCAACTTTGCAATTGCCGCTCGGTGATGCCGAACTTGCGCCGTACGTCCGCTCGCGACAACTCCTCTTTCGGGACCTTCGGGGCCACGGCACTATTCTAGCAGGAGCCTCTGTCCCACATAGCAGTCCCTATTGTGCATTATTGTGCTTACCAACGCCACCCTCGGCTTTCTAGTCCGTCCAGTCCGGGCGCACGATCATGCCGTCAGCGGCGTCAAAGGAGGCGGCACAGTTAGGGCAACGAATGTCGCGCAATTGCCAGCGCGTCAGCCAACGAATGTGCTGTGCATATAGTGCCCTGCGCCCGAGGTCGCTCAGCGAAACAATCCGGCGCGCCTGCTCCACGAATCCGCGTTCCAGCGTCGTCACATGGTTCAGAACCGCTACACTCTCTTCTAGGACGTCGCGATACTTCGGCAGATGCAAAAGGTGGAAGACCTTGTTCTTCTTGATGTCCGTGTGGGCCGCGCCTGGAGTAGCCGACAACGGCACAACCGGGCAGATGATCCAGTTCTTGATACTGGGCTTGTCGATTTCGCAATCGTATGTCAACAGAAGGGCTTTCGCCCGCCTGCACGTGGCCAGAATTGGCTGCCCTCGCTTGTCGTCAAAGCTAGGGTGAGAGTCGGCCTCGGCGGAAAACGCCCCGTCTTCGCGTGGGAACAAAGCGCGCAGCGGGGGCACCAGATGGCTGCTGGGTAAGAATTCCAGAATGTCCCCTTGGCTAAGCTTCTCCCTTGGGGCCTCATAGAGATCCTCAGACAATCGCGAAGTCCCTAACCAAAGCTGTAGTCGATGTCAGGTTCCGCCTCTTCAGTGGGAGCGAACAGTAGAGGGAACATTTCGCCAAGACGGGCCGTAGACAGGCCGTGTTGGCCATCTGGAGCATATTCGGCTCGATCTGCCCGCATACAGCGCGCAGGCATTGGCTGACTACGAGGGACAGACTGGACCGAAATGACAGCGGAGGATTGGCGAACAGGCTGCAGGGTGATAACCGTTATCGCCGACCCAAACACAAGTGTCCCCGCAACGGTTGCCAGGACTGCGAAGCCCGTCGCCTTAGACTTCGCACGGACACGGGTCTGTTGCATGTCTACGCCAAAGGACTGAGCGGACACATCTTGCGTAATGTCCCATTGGATTGGCATAGCTTTAGACACCTTCCATTATACGCTCGAAATCGGGAATCCGTTCCGCAATCGCTTTGCACTCCCCCAACATCTCGTGCAGGAGCGAGGACGACATCACAATTCGTATTACCGGGTCCAAGGCTACCTCGGTTCGCCGTTTTGTGTATACGTAATGAACTTCCGACGGCGCGATGTAGTAAAAATCCAAAAGGGCCTCTTCGGACATAACCACTACCATCACATTGTTGGCCCTGAACGCCTGCACAGTATCCGTATCAACCAGGTCCTCGACAGGTTCCAACGGGCGCTTCTCATATTCAACCCTTGTTTTTTCATACAAATCGCGCGAATTCGCCCAAAGCTGCCGGATGAACATCTCAACTGGGAACACAACTTCGACCTTGGTCCGAAGGACCGAGGTTCCCGGCTTCAGTTTCCCAAATATAAGGCTTATGCCTGATCTGCCCTTAATGACAGCCGAATAGTCTGCGTAGTACGCCCGGGAGGGCACCTCGGCCTTGTCGTACTCAACCCGTAGCTCGATGATATTGGTTTCCTGTCCGGTATGCGTGATGCGCATTCGAACCGGGCCCTGGCCAATTTCGACGGGTGCCCCAGTGCGCAACGCCACGTCCCGCCTTGTCATCTCGCTCGCCACGGCCTCACTATTCCTAATCGGACGAAGTCCATGAAACCTCTAAAGATGGTATCACCGTTACAGAAAGGATCGAGCCAGTTCCCAGGCACCTCGGCACTTCGGGTGTTCCGCTGAGGCTGCGGCTTGTTGCACCATCGGCTCCGCTTGCTGGCAGATACAGCGGCATGAGGTTGCGCCGGACAGGCCAGTAGTGCCGCTCCCGGCTTTAAAGATAGCAGAGCAGTTGCCGATTTTGGACCTGCGGTCCGTGGGCGACGGCGCATCTGGCTGCCAATTTATTGTAAAACAAAGACTTGATGTCGCATCGAAAAATTGCTCGGCGCCGTGACTGAGACGGCGCCCGACTCAGTCCGCGCACAAGGGTCTCCGGGATTTGTGCATTCTTGTGCAGGGAGCGGATCCTGTGCCCAGCTTGCTAAAATGGGGGACTGGCACGGGCGGTGCGTGCTCCGCGCGCCGTCCTGACTGGCGGCGGAATCTGGCTATCCGATCGGACTTAATATGGGTCAGTCCCTTATTGCTGAACGGCACGGCCTGCGTTCCGCGCCCGGCCTCTCCCCTGAAAAATCAAATGCGCCCGATGGTCTTTCGCGGGCGGGAAGCCATCGAACTGGTTTCCTGCACAAAATTGCACAAGATTGCACAAAAGCGAGGAAGCGAGCAACGCACGCGTGCGAAGGGGCGGGTAGAGACCTGCGGAAATATGGCGGCGGATGAACGCAGATAAATGAAATCAATGGGGTTATCGGTGTTTATCGGCAAGTTGGCTTCGAGTTATTCACGGTTTCACAGAGAGCGGTGTTTTACAATGGGCCACAAGGGATGGTAGCCCATTCGGGCAGGCCACAAAATACGGGATGCCATATGCTTTACTTTTGCCGCATTCGCGGTTAGTATAGTGACAACCCCCGAGGCAAGCGAGGTTGATGCTTTGCTTAAACTGAAACGCGTAGAACTGCAGGGATTCAAGTCCTTTTGCGATCGCACGGAACTGCGGTTCCAGGGCGATGGCGTAGCCGCCATTGTGGGACCGAACGGGTGCGGCAAGTCAAACATCAGCGACGCCATAAGCTGGGTATTGGGCGAACAGTCGGCCAAGAGCCTGCGCGGCACCCGCATGGAAGACGTGATTTTCGCCGGCACCACCGACCGCAAGCCGCTCGGCATGGCGTACGTCACCATGACGCTGGTGGATCCGGAAATCTACCAGGAAGGGGCGCCGCACAAACTGCAAGCCGTGGAAGGCGCACCGCCCAATCGCGCCGCCGAGGTGACCATCACCCGCCGGCTTTACCGGTCCGGCGAGAGCGAATACCTGATTGATGGCCGTTCGGCGCGCCTGCGCGATATTCAGGAGCTGTTCATGGGCACCGGCCTGGGGCCGGAAAGCTACGCCATCATCGAGCAGGGACGCATCGGACAGATACTGAGCTCCAAGCCGCAGGACCGCCGCGGAATTATCGAGGAAGCGGCGGGCATCACCAAGTTCAAGACGCGCAAGCGGCTGGCGGAAGCCAAGCTGGAGAGCGCCAAACAGAACCTGGCGCGGGTCTACGACATTCTGGAAGAAGTCAACCGGCAGGTGAATTCGCTCAAGCGGCAGGCGGCCAAAGCCAGGCGGTACGGCGAGCTGAAGGCGGACCTGGAAGCCCGGCTTCGAGTGGTGCTGGCGGGGAAATTCCGCTGGCTGGAGCGCGACGCGGCGCAAACCGCCATCGAACTGAACATGGCCGCCGCCGAGTTGAAGACGCTGGGCGAACAGGTGGCGGAAAAAGAGCGGGCTCACGAGTTTGCCCGCAAGGCGTGCGATGAAATCGAAGAACGGTTGACCGGCGAGCGGCAGTCGCTGGCAGGTGCCAGCGTGGAGGCCGAACGCACGCGCGGCAGGCTGGACGCCCAGGTGAAGGAATCGGGCGCGATCGAGCAGCGCATCGGGCAGCAGGAAAAGGAATCGCAGGAGCTGGGCTTGCGGCTGGAGGCTCTCGAAGCCGAAATCGCCGGTCACCGCGCCAATCTGGATGCTCTCGACGGCGAGATTTCCAAGGCCCGCGGCCGCATGCTCGAAATCAACCAGCAGCGCGAGGGCCTGCAGGCGAAGACGCGGGAGCGCGAAAAGAGCATCGAAGCCGGGCGGCAGGTGATCCTACGCCTGCTGGGCGAAGCTTCGACGCTCAAGAACCAACTGGCGCAGATCGACGAATACCTGGCCAGCATCGACCGGGAAACCGCGCGCTCGACGCGCGAAGAGCAAACCGCGGCGGCCGAAATCGAGCGTTTGGACGGGCTCAAGAAACAGATCTCCGCCACCCTGGCCGAACGGCAGTTGGAACTGGAAACGGTGACCGGCGAGCGGCGGCGAACCGAGCAGGAACTGGGAGAAAAGCGCGGCCTCGCGGCCGAACTGCGCCTGGAAATCGACGGCCTGAAGAACGAAGTCTCGGCCATCCGCGCGCGCAAGGAATCGCTGGAACAGGTGCTGGCGCACCGCTCCTACACCACCGAATCGGTGAAGCGGCTGTTCGCCTCGCTGGAAAAAGGCAAGGCCGCCGATCTGAAGCCGCTGGGCGTGCTGGCGGATTTCGTGGAAGTGGACCCGCAGTACGAAAAGCCGGCGGAAGAATTTCTTCACGAAGAGCTGGAATACGTGGTGGTGGAAAACTGGATGCAGGCCGAGCGCGGCCTGGATTTTCTGCGCGCCGAGCTGGAAGGCCGGGCCACTTTCCTGGTGCATCCGGAACCGAACGGCAATGGCCACGGGCACCTGCCGGAGCCGGCCATCGGCCCGGAAACCGGCATCGCCGCGCGGCTGAGCGATTCGCTGCGGCTCACCAACGGATTCAAAGACCGGGCCACGGACCTGTTGCCGCGCGTATCGCTGTGCTTCCTGGCCGAGGATCGCACCTCGGCGCAGCGGCTTTCGGTGGCGTATCCGCATCTATATTTCCTGTTGACGGACGGCCTCTGCTATCACGGCCACACGGTGACGGGCGGGCGTAAGACGGGCGCCGGTCCGCTGGCGATGAAGCGGGAGGCGCGCGAACTGGCGGCCAAGTTGAGCGCGCGCCAAGCCCATCTGGAAGGCCGCCTGGAACAGCTCGCCGGGTTCGTACAGGAGATTCTGGGGCTCGAAACGGAACTGGAGCGGCTGCGCTCGCTGCAGCAGGCACGGGAAAAAGACCGGGTGGCGCTGGATCACGAAATGCGCAAGCTGGGCGACGAACTGGCGAGGGCAGGCTCACGGCTTTCGGTAGCCCGGCTGGAGCTGGAGAGACTACGCCGCGACGCGGAAAAATCGGCCGAGCAGCGGGACCGCAATCGCGCGGCGGTGGAGGAGAAGGAACGGCGGCGGGCGGAAAGCGAGGCCGCGCTCGAAGCCGAGCGGCAGGAACTGGAGAAGCTGGAAGGCCAGGGCGCGACCATTGGCGAGGATCACGCCGCCACGCGGGCGGCCCTGGCGGCACTGGAAGAGCGGCGGCGGGGCGAATCGAACGCCATGAGCCGGCTGGAACAACAATCGCGCGAAACCGTGCAGCGCCGCGCCGCGATGGCGCAGGAAATCGGGCGCCTGGGGGTGGAGCGCGCCCGCCTGCTGGCCGATAACATCGAACTCGACAAGAAAGCCCAGGAATTGGCCGGCCAAATCACCGCTCTGGAAGTGCGGGTGAGCGAGATGGCGCAGCAGGACGCCGGCATGCGCGAGGCGCTGCGCGCGGGCGACGACGATCTGAAGACGTTGCGCCTGGCGGTGCAGCTCAGCCAGGAAAAGCGCTCCCAGGTGGAGGTCGACCTGGTGCGCAAGCAATCCGAATTGAAGTTCCTTGACGAGACCAGCCGCAAGGAACTGGGAACTCCCGTGGAGGAGCTGGGCACGGACACGGAAACCGTGCCCGATATAGAAGCCATCGCCGCGGCCGAACAGGAGGCCGCCGAAGTCCGGCAGCGCATCGAAGGGCTCGGCGCGGTGAACGCCGCGGCGATGGAAGAATTCGAAGAAGCGCAGCAGCGTCAGGAATTCCTGAGCGTGCAGCGGCAGGACCTTATCGATTCGATTCGCGATACCGAGAAAGCGATCCAGGAGATCGATACGGTATCGCGCCAGAAGTTCGCGGAAGCGTTCGAGGCGATCAATGCCAACTTCCGCGTAGTGTTCCAGTCGTTGTTCGGCGGCGGCACGGGTGAAATGCGGCTGACCGACCAGGAGAACCTGGCCGAATCGGGCATCGATATCGTGTGCTCGCCCCCCGGCAAACGGCTGCAGAACGTGCTGCTGCTATCGGGCGGCGAGAAAGCCCTGGCGGCGATGGCGCTGCTGATGGCCATCTTCAAATACCAGCCCAGCCCGTTCTGCGTGATGGACGAGGTGGACGCGCCTCTGGACGAGGTGAACGTAACCCGCCTGGCCAAACTGCTGGGAGAAATGTCGGCGCAAACGCAGTTCATCGTGATCACCCACTCCAAGCGCACCATGGAGAGCGCCGAAGCGCTCTACGGCGTGACGATGCAGGAACCGGGAGTGTCGCGGTTGGTGTCGGTAAGGCTGAACACGGCGGAAGCGGCGGCGTAGTTTCCCGCGCGGACAGTGAGTGCCCGCCAGGAAATAAGCACGCCAATTCCGGGGTGGCGCGGCCACTCTTGGCTGCAACGCCGAGATTCCGAACTCTCCAGGAACCTTCACGCGGAGATTCGTCTCGGCGCTTCCTCGCCAGTTTGGTACGTCGACCAACGCCGACCTTGGGCGGGCCGAGCGGATTACCGAAAGCCGGCTTCTGAGTCCGATCGAGGAAGCGCCGAGACGAATCTCGGCGCTGCAGGCGGAGCGCCTGCGCCACGAAACCGCCCCGCCATTCTTCTCAGGGGAGAATCTCCCGACGGAATTGCGGAATCGTTTCCGGCATTGGAGCTGGAACAAGTCTTTGGCGCGCTGGCGTTCTATATGGCGAACCGGGACATGGTGGACCGCTATCTCAGCGACGGCCGTAGCGAGTTCGAGGCGATGCGCCAGCAAGCCCGGCGGAACAATCCATCGCTATATGCGAAGCTCGATGAAGCTCGCCGAGATTGCAATCCAGTCCCGGCGTCATCATCGTATCCCAGAGCCTCGAAATCGGCGCCGCCATCGAGGAACTGCTCTTGATCTGGGCAGCGACGGAAGCCGAAGAATGGATCGACCGGATCGGTTTCGTGCCGGTCCGACCGACGCGTCATGTGGCATGTCCGCCGCGGGACTTCTTTCCTGCCGCGCTCCCTTCACGCTGGCCAACCGCCTGGGCCGCGGCTGCCACCATTAGCATGTTCAGGCTCACGCCTTCCGTTTCGGCCTGGGCTAACTCACTCATGATCGGGGTCCTCCAGTTTGCTAATAAATTCCGCGAAGTCGCGTACCTACCGGGGCTTGATCGGGATGCGCTTAGGTACACTGTTTCGGAAGTTCGGTCACGTATTCAAGGGGCAACCGCTCCCTCACGGTCGCGGCTCGGAAACGCCCCAGTCCGAGCCGCGACCGTGAGGGAGCGGTTGCCGGACGTGTGACCGTAACTGCGAAACCGAGTATTTAGGCGCCGCTGTTCGTAACTGCTGCGACGTATTCCGTTGCCGGGTGGGACAGGCCTCCTGGCCTGTCGCTGGCTGGAAGAGCCGCTTCGCGGCTACGACAGGCCGGGAGGCCTGTCCCACCAAATACGTCACCGTCCATTCGCCAGTCACGGGGGTTCTTGCGCATCCTGGCGAGGATCTTGTCGGCGTTGGACACGACCAAATGCGCGGGCCGCCTCCGCGTTCGCGGGGACATGGCAGGCCATTCGAGACAAGCGCCGGCGCGAGTCCCGGCTTGGCAGACTTGAGAAGCCGCTCCACGAACAGAAAAATTCGAGGGCGGCTGTCGATTTCCGGCTTTTCGTGCGTCGTACACTCAGGAGATGCAAAGATGCAATATCTGCTGCTAATTTACAGTGACGAAAAGATAGGGGCCAGCATGAGCAAGGCCGAGATGGGGGCCGTGCATGGCGAATATATGGCATTCCTCAAGGACTTCGCCGGTGCGATTCGGGGCAGTAACGGATTGCAGCCGACCGGCACGGCCAAGACGGTTCGCGTGCGCGACGGCAAATCGCTGATCACGGACGGGCCGTTCGCCGAGACCAAGGAGCAGCTCGGCGGCTATTTTCTGGTGGAAGCCGGCAGCCAGGACGAAGCGCTCGCCATCGCGGCCAAGATCCCCTCGGCGCGCTTCGGAGGGGTCGAGGTGCGGCCGATCTGGGTAATGGGGTAGCCCGACGGGAGGAGGCTCGCCATGCGCTACATGCTGCTGATTTACACCAAAGAGACCGAAGACGGTCCATCGCCGGAGGAAATGGCGAGCCTCAAAGCCGCGCATTGGGCGGCGATCGACGACGCCACGCGCCAGGGCGTATTTGTGGGCGCCGAGCCGCTGGCGCGCACGACCAGTGCGACCACGGTACGTATCGATAACGGCCGGCCGCTGATTACCGACGGGCCGTTCGCCGAGACCAAAGAGCAACTGGCCGGATATTACATGCTCGATTGCGAGAACCTGGACGAGGCCATCGAATGGGCCGCCAGGATACCGACCGGCTCGAAAGGCCACGAAGGATCGGTCGAGATCAGGCCGATGCCGGGTTTGCCGCCGCGCTCTGAAGCCGGGGCGCCCGCCACGCGGAATGGCTGACATCCGGACCGTTGCCGAGGCCGTTTTCCGGCAAGAATCGGGGCGAATTCTGGCGAGCCTGATTCGCCTCTCCGGTTCTTTCGACCGCGCTGAGGAGGCGGTGCAGGAAGCCTTCGCGGCGGCACTTGCTTCCTGGCCCGAGCGGGGAGTCCCGGAAAATCCGGGGGCGTGGATCATGGCGGCCGCGCACCGGAAGCTGATCGACGCGGCGCGGCGGGAGCGAACCAGGCGCGAAAAGCGGGACTCGCTGCGTTATGAGATCGAGACCGCCGGCTGTTCCAATCCCGAGTTTCCCGAAGCCGCCATGGATTTCCCCGACGACCGGTTGCGCCTGATGTTCACCTGCTGTCATCCGGCACTGAACCGGGAGGCCCAGGTGGCGCTGACGCTTCGCACCCTGGGCGGGTTGAGCACGCCGGAAATCGCCAAGGCCTTCCTGCTGCCCGAAGCGACTCTGGCGCAGCGGCTGGTGCGGGCCAAGCGGAAGATTCAAGAGGCGCGCATTCCGTTCGAGGTGCCTTCGGCGGAGCGATTGGAGGAGCGTCTGGCATCGGTGCAGGCGGTGCTTTACCTGATTTTCAACGAAGGTTATGCGGCCAGTTCGGGGAGCGAGCTGGTGCGGAGCGAGCTGTGCGCGGAAGCGATCCGGCTGAGCCGGTTGTTGTGCGAACTGCTTCCGCGGGAGGCGGAGAATATCGGACTGCTGGCGCTGACGCTGCTGCACCACTCGCGAAGGAATGCGCGGATCGCCGGCGGCGCGCTGGTCACTCTCGACGAGCAGGACCGTTCGCTGTGGGACGGCGAGGCGATTGCCGAAGGCTGCGGCCTGGTGGAGAAGGCGCTCCGGCTGGGCCCGGTGGGGCCCTACCAGTTGCAGGCGGCGATTGCGGCGGTACACGCACAGGCCGCGACGGCGGACGAAACCGACTGGCGGCAGATCGCGGCGCTCTATGAGAAGCTGCTGGAGTGGAATCCGTCGCCGGTGGTTTCGCTCAACCATGCCGTGGCGGTGGCGATGAGCGCCGGGCTAGAGGCCGGGTTGCGGCGGATCGACGATCTCGGTACATCGGGCGCTCTGGATCGTTACTACCTGTTTCACGCAGCCCGTGCCGACCTGTTGCGGCGCTTGAGTCGCCGGGAGGAGGCGGCTGAAGCATATCGGCGGGCGGCGGCGCTGGCGACCAACCCGGTCGAGCTGGATTTCCTGAACCGGCGACTGCGCGAGATAGAATCGACCGGTTGAGGCGTGCACAAAAGTGGATCTCGACAGCCGATTGCTGCCTCAGCGCTCGGGTTTGGAATTAGGGTGACGTGTTTGGTGGGACAGTCCACCCGGCCTGTCGTCCAGCCAGCGACAGGCCAGGAGGCCTGTCCCACTCGGCGGGTTAGCCGCCGAATTGATCGACCCATCCGCCACATTCACAGCCCCCCTGTCCCGCGCCCGTCTGATACAGGGTGATGAGCGGGAGTGTGGGCTGTATACTGTGTGCATGGCGTCTTCGATCGAGATAGGGACCTTGATCGACCGCGACCCCAAAGTGCGTGGGGGACGGCCGAAGATTGCCGGGACGGGACTGACCGTAAGCAGGATCGCCATCTGCTACCGGATGGGCATGACGCCGGAGGAAATTGCCCTGGAATACCCGCACCTGACGCTGGCACAAGTCCACGCGGCGCTGGCGTACTATCACGTCAACCGCGACGAGATTGAGTGCGACATCGCTGGGCAGGAAGCGGAGGCGGCCCGCTGGGAGCGGCAGCTAACGAGTAAGTCCGCTCGCCCTTGAACCGGGTCCGCATCCCGGGCGGCCCTGCGCCTTCGGTGTGGGTAGAATAAGACTAAATGCTTGGCGATAAGCGATTCCTGAGGTCGTTCAGAGCGCGAAATATCCTTTCATTCGGCCCTGAAAGTCCTGAACTGGAGCTGCAGTCTCTCAATGTTCTGATCGGTCCGAACGGCGCCGGAAAATCGAACCTCATCGAAACCATTGGCCTGCTGCAGGCAGCCCCCGGAAATCTGCTCGAAGCAATTCGGACGGGCGGTGGTATCGGCGAGTGGTTGTGGAAGGGCGCGGACAAGCCGCCCACGGCGGAAATCGACGTGACTGTCTTCTATCCTCCGGGCACGACGCCCCTTCGGCACCGGCTCGAATTCACGATGGTGGGGCAGCGCGCCGAGCTGGTGGACGAGGCGATTGAGAACGAACATGGGACCGCCACCTTGCTGCCCGGCGTGCAGAACGTGAACTTCTTCTACCGCTATCGGCGTGGCCATCCGGTCTTGAACGTAAAGGCGGACGCGCCAAACGGCGGGGAACGGCTGTGGCGCGAGCTTCGGCGCGAAGATTTGCCGCTCGACCAGTCCGTTGTTTCCCAGCGTAAGGACCCGGACCAGTATCCGGAAGTGACCTATCTCGGGAAGGAGTACGCAAGGATCAGGCTTTTTCGTGAATGGAACCTCGGGCGCAACACCCAACCCCGCAGGCCGCAGACGACCGATCTGCTATCGGATTTTCTGCGGGAGGATGCAGCCAATCTCGCGCTCGTTCTCAATGACCTGGAGCACCGATCTAACCTGCGAAACAGCCTGGTAGAGAAGTTGAAAAGCGCCGATGGAGCGATCGAGGATTTCTCGACCAGGGTTTTGGGCGGGACGATCCAGTTGTTCCTCCACTATTCCGGGCTGAAGTCTCCGGTTCCAGCGACCCGGCTTTCCGATGGAACGGTTCGTTACCTATGCCTTTTGGCGATCCTCTGTCATCCGGATCCACCCCCTCTGGTGTGCCTGGAAGAGCCGGAACTGGGACTGCATCCGGACATGCTGCCTGGATTGGCCGACCTGCTGATAGAGGCGTCTCATCGGATGCAGTTGATCGTTACGACGCACTCCGATGCGCTGGTTGACGGCCTGACCGAAGTGCCGGAGGCGGTCGTCGTTTGCGAGAAACGCGACGGGTCGACGGAAATGAGCCGGCGCGGGAAAGACGAACTGGCCGCCTGGCTGAAGGACTATGGCCTCGGGCAGCTCTGGCGCCGTGGCGAAATCGGGGGGAATCGTTGGTGACCGTCAAACTCTATGTGGAGGGTGGGGGCGATCATAATAAGACACTACAAACCGCATGCCGCCGCGGTTTTTCCGAGTTTCTCCTGAAGGCAGGGCTGAAGGACCGAATGCCGAGAGTTGTCGCTTGTGGCGGGCGCCATCAGGCCTATGAGAGTTTCCGAACCTCGCACGGAAACGCCGGTAGGAGTGACTTCCCGGTTTTGTTGGTCGACAGCGAAGCGCCAGTTACCAAAGAGGACCCGTGGGAACACGTCAGGCTGCGACCCGGCGACGGATGGGACCGCCCGCCAGGTGCGTCGGCGGATCAACTCCACCTGATGACCCAGGCCATGGAAGCGTGGTTCTATGCCGACAAGGACGCCCTCCAGCGATATTATGAGGAGGACTTCCGGGTGGGCTCGCTGAGTCAGCGGAAGGACATTGAGAATATTCCCAAGAGCGACCTGTTTGCCGGCTTGCGGCTGGCGACAAGGGGCTGCCGCCAGAAGGGAGAGTATTCGAAAGGGGAACACTCATTCCAGATCCTCGGGCAAATCGACCCGGCAAAAGTTAGGAACGCATCGCCGGCACACTGCGGGAGGCTTTTGGAGGTCTTGGATCGCGTGTGTGCCCGATAACCCTATTCCCCCAGCCGCCCGTATTTCCCGGCCCAATGCACCAGCGGGCGGCCTTCGGAAACATGGGCGCGGAGCATGCGGCCGACCAGGATGTCGTGATCGCCGGCGGCGATGCGCCGGTCGACGGCGCACTCGATGGTGGCCAGAGAGCCATCGATCAGGGGTACATGGAATTCACCGCTGTGCCAGGGGACGCCGGTGAAGCGGTTCTGGCCGCGGCGGGCGAAGCGCTCGGAAATCGGCCGCTGATCTTCCCCCAGAACGCTGAGGCCAAAATGTTCGGCGGCGCGGAAACGATCGATGAGGGTGACGGCGTGGCCGAGGCAGATCAGCACCAGCGGAGGATCAAGCGAAAGGGACGTGAAAGAGCTGACGGTGAGGCCGTGCGGCGCGCCGTCGGAGCCGGCGATGGCGGCGATGGCGACGCCGGTGGGGAAGCGTCCGCAGGCCTGCCGGAACAGCTCGCTCGAAACGCTGGCTGCCGGAGTCTGGGCACGGTCGCTTGACATGAAGTAAATTCAATCTTATCATGTGGTTGACCGATGCGAGGTGAAAACTTGCCAGGTCCTCGCCCCTGAGGAGGAGTGTTTTGATCAAGCTGGACATTATTAACGAAGTAGTCAACCGCACCGGTATTACCAAGACGAAAGCAGAGATGGCGGTCGAAACCGTGTTCGAATCGATGAAAAAGGCGCTCGAACAGGGGGACCGGATTGAACTGCGGGGATTTGGGGTATTCAACGTGAAGCCGCGCAAGACCGGGATCGGCCGCAACCCGCGCACCGGCGCGGAGGTATCGATTCCCCCCGGTAAGGCGGTGCGTTTCAAGCCCGGCAAGGAACTGCAGACGCTGCAGTAAGCCGGCGGCGCGTCAACTATCTGTGTCCACTCAGGATTTCCCTCCGGCGCCCTTCCCGTTTGCCGCATCGAGCGGCGACGCCGATGCGTTCCCGGTGGCGTCGGCGGTCGGGATCGCTTCGCCTCGTGAACGCTACTGGCTTTACGGGCTGCTGTTCACTGTGACAGTGGTGTCGACTTCGCTGGTGGGCGCGGCGATGCAGCTCGATTTCGACCGCAACGTTCCGTTCAGCCTGGAGCGCAGCTTCGAGCTGTATCCCTGGTTCTGGCAGCATCCGGCGGAGTTGCTGCGCGGCTTGCCGTTTTCGTTTACCCTGCTGACGATTCTGCTGGCCCACGAGTTTGGCCACTACCTGGCCGCGGTCTATCACGGGGTCGACGCCAGTCTGCCGTATTTCATGCCGTCGCCGGTGCTGGGCACGTTTGGCGCTTTCATTCGGGTGCGCTCTCCGCTTTATTCCAAGCGCGTGCTGTTCGATATCGGAGTTGCCGGACCGCTGGCGGGGTTCGTATTTCTGCTGCCGGCGCTGGCGGTGGGGATTTCGTTGTCGAAAGCGATCCCGGGCATCGGCCACCAGGGCAGTATTCAGTTCGGCACGCCGGGTCTGGAATGGCTGCTGGGCCACGCGATGTTCCCTGGATGGCGATCGGGCGACTTGTACCTTCACCCGATGGCGCTGGGGGCGTGGATCGGCATGTTCGCCACGGCCATGAACCTGCTGCCGGTCGGGCAACTGGACGGTGGCCACATCCTGTACTCTTTTTCCCCGCGTCTTCACCGCCTGGTGTCCACCGGGTTGAGCCTGGCGCTGTTGTCGGTGGGATGTGTGGCCGTGGCGTTGAACTGGCTGGCTCTGCCGATGGGGAGATTCTTCTGGCCGGGTTGGGCGTTTTGGGGAGTGGTGCTGCTGTGGCTGGGACGGCGGCATCCGCTGCTTTACGATTCGACGCCGCTCGATGCGGGACGCCGGCGCCTGGGCTGGATCGCTCTGGCTGTTTTTGTGCTGTGTTTTACCTTGGTGCCGTTCGCCGACGGCGGCCTGTAAGCGGCATGAAGATCACGGCCACCATTATCACCCGGGACGAAGAGCGCAACATCCCGCGCGCGATTGAAAGCCTGCGCTGCTGCGACGAGATTCTGATCGTGGACAGCGGCTCGACCGACCGCACCACGGAACTGGCCGAGAAACTGGGCGCGCGGGTGGTGGAAGCGGGGTGGCGCGGCTATTCGGGGCAGAAGAACTGGGCGGCGGAACAGGCGGCCAACGACTGGATCCTGTCGCTCGACGCCGACGAAGCCTTGAGCGAAGCGCTGGAAGCGGAAATCTGGAACCTGAAGAAGACCGGACCGCGTTTCGATGCCTACACTATGCCGCGGCTGGCCCGCTACCTGGGCCGCTGGATACTGCATTCGGGGTGGTATCCGGACCGCAAAATCCGCCTTTACGACCGGCGCAAGGCCCGCTGGGTGGGCGATTTCGTACACGAAAGCGTGATGTTCGAGGGCCGCGTGGGGCACCTGGAAGCCAACATCCTGCACTTCACCTGCGAATCGCTGGCCGAGCATGTCAAGACCATGGACCGGTATACCACCTTGGCCGCGCAGGAGCTGGCGGCGCGGCGGGTGAAGGTGCCGCTGTGGCGGGTGATGGCCGCGCCGGTCTGGACGTTTCTGAAAACCTATTTTGTGGAGCGCGGATTTCTGGACGGATTCGAGGGCCTGGTGATTTCCTACATGGCCGCCTTCTACACGTTGCTGAAATATGCGAAAGCGAGAAACATGAGCGGATGAAAGTGCTCCACATCGATGCGGGGCACCAGATGCGCGGGGGGCAGTGGCAGGCCCTGCGGCTGATGGAAGCGCTAGCCGGGTTGGGAGTGGAATCGACGCTGCTGGCGCCGGCCGGAGCGCCGCTCTACGAATTGGCGCGGCGGCGCGGGGTGCGCGCGGAGCCTTTGAGGCTGGCGCGGCTGGCGCGGCTCGGGCGGCGGCACGATCTGGTCCACGCGCAGGACGCCCGCTCCCATACGCTCGGAGCGCTCACGGTGGGAGCGCCGCTGGTGGTGTCGCGGCGGGTGGCGTTTGCGATTGGCGATTCGGCGGCGTCGCGCTGGAAGTATGGCCGAGCGCGGCGTTATATCGCGGTCTCGGAGTTCGTGAAGGCGGTGCTGGTCGAAGGCGGGGTGGAGGCGGAGAGAATCGACGTGGTTTACGACGGGGTACCGTTACTGGAGCCCGCCGTGCCAGTCGAGCCGCCGTTGATTCTGGCGCCCGACAACGCCGACGATCCCCGCAAGGGCGCAGCCGTGGCGGCGGAAGCGGGCCGCCTGGCGGGAGTTGAAATCACGTTTTCCGGCGATTTGGAGCGGGATTTGCGGCGCGCGAGCGTGTTCGTCTATGTGACCGAAAGCGAGGGGCTCGGCTCGGCGGCGCTGCTGGCTATGTCGGCCGGGGTACCGGTGATCGCCAGCAATGTCGGAGGCTTGAAGGAAGTCGTCGCCCATGAAGAAAGCGGCCTGTTAGTGGAAAACCAACCCGGCTCCATTGCCCGCGCCATTCGCCGGCTGCTGGACGACCGCGACGCGGCCGCGCGGATGGGCCGCCATGCGCGTCGGAGGGTAGCCGAGATGTTCACCATCGACAATATGGCGCGCCGGACGCTGGACATATACCATAGGGTACTGTCGTGATCGAAGCCAGTATTGCCTTCCTGTTTGGCCTGCTGATCGGCAGCTTCCTGAACGTTTGTATCTACCGGTGGCCGCGCGACCTGTCGGTGGTGCGGCCCCGATCCCACTGCCCTTCCTGCCAGAAAACCATCGCCTGGTACGACAATATTCCGGTGGCGAGTTACCTGCGGCTGGGCGGCAAGTGCCGCGCTTGCGGGGCGCGCATTTCCCCGCGATACCCGGCGGTGGAACTGATTACCGGGCTGTTGTTCGGCTATTTCGTGTGGTATGTCGGGCCGACCGCGCTGGCGGTCAAAATATGCGTGTTCTGCGCCATGCTGGTGGCGCTGGTATTCACGGATTTCGAGGAACGCATCCTGCCGGATGAATTCACCCTGGGCGGCACGCTGGCAGGGCTGATCTTCGCCGGCTTCGTGCCGTTGCGCGACCCAACGGCGATGGCGGTGCTGTGGCTGGTGGGGGTCGAATCCTCGGAGCGTTTGATGTGGATCTTCAGCGCGGCCTTCGGCGCGGCGTTCCCGGCGCTGCTGCTTTGGTTTGGGGGCTGGATCTACTTCAAGCTGCGCAAACGCGAGGGACTGGGCTTCGGAGACGTGAAGCTGACGGCCATGATCGGGGCTTTTCTCGGTCTGGAAGGCGCGTTGCTGGCCCTGGTGGTGGCGTCGCTGCTGGGCTCCCTGCTGGGGTACCTCTACATCAAGCTGACGGGCAAGGACATGGCTACCTACGAGCTGCCATTCGGCGGGTTCCTGGGTGCGAGCGCGATCGCCATGGCGATCTTCGGCAAGCAGTTGCTGAACTGGTACGGGAACTTGTAGGGCGGAGCCCCTGGTCCGCAGTCGGCCCCCCGGCCGGCTTGTCGGCGGTGGTAAGCGCCGGATTCTTTGGGAGAAGAGCGGGTCCAGGGGGACCCGCGCGGACCAGGTGCGGACCAGGGAGTCCGCCCCACTGTTGTGCCCGGTGTTCAATAGTGGGAAAACTAAGTGGCATTGCGCACTTGTGCGTGCGCCACGTCGGATTTCGAGTTTTGCAAATCCGCCAACTTCCGGCGGCTGGGCAATCAGGATGTCCTCACGATCGCGGGCGCCGCTCTGGTAGCGTAAGAAGTGTAGTTAAGGCGATCCACGATGCATCGACGTACTGTCCTGAAATACCTGGCGGCCGCTCCCTTGACGATGTCGGCGCAGGAGACTATGCCTCCGATGCGTGCCCTCACGCATGGCCCGAAGTTTCATTGGTTCGGCTACTACGATAAGTTGGAGTTCGACCCCACCAGCCGCTACATTCTGGGAATGGAGGTCGATTTCCAGCATCGGACTCCGGCGCCGGACGATCGGGTCCGGCTCGGTATGATCGATTTGGAAAGCGGCGACAAGTGGACCGGCCTCGGCAGTAGCTGCGCCTGGTCCTGGCAACAGGGATGTATGTTGCAATGGCTGCCCGGCTCCCGCACCGAAGTCATCTACAACGATCGCCAGGGGGATCGTTTCGTGTCCCACATCCTCGACGTTAGGTCCGGAAAGCGGCGGAGTCTGCCCGCCCCTGTGTACGGGATCAGTCCGGACGCCCGCTGGGCCGTCTTCCCCGATTTCCGGCGCATCCACGACACCCGGCCCGGGTACGGTTACGCGGGCATACCCGACCCGAACAAACAGGTGGATGCGCCGGACGATGCCGGGATCTGGCATCTGGATCTCGGCACCGGAAAACACGAGTTGATCGTCCCACTCTCCAAAGCGGCCGGCATTCCGAATGAACATGACGACATGAAAGGCGCCAAGCACTGGTTTAATCACTTACTGGTTGCTCCCGACGCCAAACGCTTCATCTTCCTACACCGCTGGCAGCGGCCCGGGCAAGCCTCCTTCATGACTCGCATGTTCACCTCTGGTCCCGATGGGACGGATCTCTACGTGGTCGACCCGTACGGTTTCACGTCTCACTTTATCTGGCGCGATTCGCGGCATATTCTGGCCTGGGCGCGCCATCCTTCCCACGGCGACAAGTTCTACCTTTATGAAGACCGCACCGATAAGGTGGAGGTGGTTGGTCCCGACGTGATGACGGTGAATGGGCATTGTACTTATTTGCCCAACAAACGTTGGATCCTGAACGACACCTATCCGGACGCCGCCAGGAACCAAAACCCATATCTGTACGAGGTCCGGACCGGCCGGCGCGTGCCGCTCGGGCACTTCCATTCACCGCCCGAATACGACGGCGAGTTTCGCTGCGACACGCATCCGAGATTCAGCCCGGACGGGCGGAAAGTCGTAATCGATTCTCCCCATGGTGGCAATGGCCGCCAGATGTATCTGTTTGACGTCGGCGCCATCGCCGGGTAGCCCGTGGCCCCGGCCGGCAGCAGCCATGGAGTGTCTCGCGTGGTACTATCGGAGTCTAGCCGCCCGCGTGCGAGTCCGGCTTCCGAAAGAGGTTGAACATGCGATTTGCTTTCACTTTCTTTCTCGCTCTGGCCGCCACGGCCCAGGTGCGCACGCTTGAGGACGGAACCCCGGTACGCCTTCGCCTCAGCCGTACCGTTTCCTCCACCAGCGCGCAGGCCGGTGAAACCGTGGATTTCGAAGTGACCGAACCGGTCATCAACCAGAATTACGTGGTGATCGCGAAAGGCGCTGTTGCCCTTGGTCATGTCGCCAAAGTGGAGGCCAAACGCCGCTTCGGGCGCGCCGGTGCGCTGGAGCTCAGTGTCGATTCCGTCCACCTGACCGACGGCCGTACCGTCCCCCTGCGCGCCACCCGGGAAAAGGGCGAAGGCGACATGAGCGGCGCCCGCAAGGCAGCCACCGTCGCAGCCTCCCCCGTCCTGGTGTGGATGAAAGGCAAGGACGTGAGCTTCGAAAAAGGCACCGAGACCACCGCCTATGTCAGCGGCGACACCGTCGTCGAGGAACCGCGTCCCCGCGCCGACTCGCCCCAGTCCCCCGGTACTTCCGCGGACCGCGGGAACCCTACGGGCGCCGTGCTGACCAACGCCGACATCGTCCGGATGCAGAAGGCCGGGCTTTCCGAATCGATCATTTTGAGCAAGATCGGCACCTCCACGACTAACTTCGACACCGACACGCAAGACCTGATCCGGTTGAAGGAAGCCGGCGTAAGCGACGCCATCATCAATGCTATGGTGCAGAAGGCGGGCCGCCACTAGGCGGCGAGGTCCCCGGGTCTAGAAAGCTGCTAGACTGATTCTAGGAGTTAACTATGCCCACCTTGTATGTCGAGAACGTGCCCGCGCCGGTGTACGAGGCTCTGCGAAACCGGGCCGCCGCCAACGGGCATTCGATCTCTGGCGAGGTCCTGGCGCTATTGAAGCGCAACGTGCCCACAGCCGAAGATCTTGCCCGGCGCAAAGCCTTGCTGGATCGCGCCCTGCGCCTGCAGGCGCGGCGAGCCGGCGCGTCCGGGCCAACCTCGGAAGAAATCGAGCGCGAAGATCGGTTGCGGTGATCGCCTACGTGTTGGACGCCAGCGTGGCGGCAAAGTGGTTTCTGCCGCGCGCCGGCGAAACGAATACCGCTGAAGCCTTGCAGTTGCTCCGTGATTACTCTACCGGAGCGGTCGATCTCACCGTTCCCGATCTGTTCTGGCCGGAGTTCGGAAATATCCTCTGGAAGGCAGTTCGTCCAGGAAGAATCTCACGGCGCTCGGCGGAGGAAGCGATCCTGTCGCTAGAGCGCCAACAGATCTCGACGGCGCCCACGGCGAAACTGCTGGCAGACGCCTTTGCCATTGCCGCAAGCTTCGATCGTACGGTATATGACGCCGTGTACGTAGCCCTGGCCATCGCCTCCGATGCCCCGCTCCTGACAGCCGACGAGCGCCTGGTAAACGCACTTGCGGCGCGGTTTCCGGTACGGTGGTTAGGCGCTTATAGTGGGGCCGGGTAGCTGGCGGATCGGTTTGCGAACTCGGCGCAGGGGCTACTGCGCCGGTTTTCCACACGGAGAAACCGACGACTCCGATACTTTCCAGATCCGCAGAAAGGCAGCAACACGCAGCTCAATCTCGTCATCCAAATCCAACTTGAAGTACTCGTTTTGCAGCGTCAGATGCCGGAGCACGAGGTTGTGGGCCAACCGTATCGCCTGCCGGGCTTCCCCCTCTGAGATTTCCCGATAGGCGATGGTTCCCCGCTCGGTAGGCCGGAAGCGTTTACTCAGGCCAAATCCAGTGGCGTGAGAATGAAACGTCGGCGTCAAATAGCACGCGCCGTAGAGCGCGGAAAGATTGATGTCGCTTTGCTTCGCCATGCTGGCCAAATCCACGCGTGTCCAGGCTTTCTGAGTTTTCGGTTGGCCGCACTTATTGCAGACGGACTCTGCGCGTCTTGTCTTCACTCGTTTATATTCCGCCTCCAGCGAGTCAATCTTTTCCTTTGGGACCTTGTCCTTCAGGTCGGGCGTGACCTCAATGGCCTGCTGCCAAAGCTTCCACTTCTTGATGGCATCATCCTCAACGAAGAGGCGCGCTTCGGCTGGGTTCTTTGCGATGTAGGCGGCGGTTACCAGACGTTCATACGTCCCTCTGAGAATCTTATAGGATCCGATGCCGAATCCATTGCCGCTGAGCGTTAGTAGTTCGCCAAAATCGTCCGCGATGATCCGGCCCAGCCCAAACACAACGCGGTCCGCCATCACCTTGTTCTCGAATGCGATCACAGCCGGATCGTCCTTCGGAAGCTGCAACAACCGGTCTACTTCCTCCTGCGACGGCGCGACGAGAGTTCGCAGGCTGACCCTCTTGAGCGATGTTGTGCAGCGCAGGATGCTCCAGCATGAACTCCTTGTGCGCCTGGATGAAACGCTGCTGAGCAGTGCTATCGCCAACACCAGTTGGGAGCTGGTCCACAGAGTTTCTCCTTACCGTCACCGGCCAGGCTGGTTGCGCTCCCGTTCGAGAGCCTGGTGCAGGACGGTCTTGATGTAGGTCTGGTAAGGCAGCCCCATCTTTGCCGCGAGAGTTTGGGCGGTTTCCACATCTTTCATCGCCAGTCGAATCGTCACAGACCGCGTGGCCCCGCGTCCGGGAAGCCCGCGCAGGATGCGGCCCTCCTTGGCAGCCTTCTCGAACTGATCGGCGATGAAGTCGGGGTTTCGGTCCCACCATTCCGCTTCTTCGGCTTCCGATTTGAACTTCGGCGGATCTGTTGTCTTACTCGCCTTGGTCTTGACGCTCATAATTTCACCTCTCCCGGAAGTAGATCGCTTCCAGCCGCTTAGTCATTGGGTAGGCGGTAACCACCCGGATCTTCTCTGCCCGCTCCGTGTAGATCACTGCAAGCAACCGACCGGCGTTTGTCTGCCCCAAAACCAGGACGCGTTCCTCGCCATCGTGCTCCTGGTATTGCACGACAACCGGATCCTTCTGAAGCACCTGCTCGGCCTCGACCGCCCGGACCTCGTGGAGCGCTATGTGTCTCGTGTTCTCCGCGTCCCAATCAAAGTCCATATCGTACCAACAGTGTACGTACGTATCTTACTCGGTGTCAAGGCGACGCTTAGCCGTGGGTTAGACTCGGACTGGACTGGTGGGGATTGCAACGACCTCAGCAACTCGGGTCACCGCCGTTCCTAATTTGGAAGCGACAGACCGGGAGGTCTGCCCTACCGCAACTGCACCAGCCCCTGCGCCTGTGGATTGGCCGCCCCCGCCGGCATCAAGTCCTGCTTGCCGCGCCAGCCGTCGATGTAGGAGATCTGGTGCACGCAGGCCACCGTGCAGCGCGGGGCGCAGCTTTTGGCGGTGCGATACTCGCGGCGAACGTCCCCTAACGTATACTCGGCTAAGGGCTTAGCGGGATAGCCGCGCTGCTGGGAACAATAATGCACCAGGCCGTCCTCGCATATATAAAGGTAGCGGGACCCGGAGCGGCAGCGCCAATCGTTCTCCTTGCCGTGCGCGATGTTGTCCTGGAAACCGTTGATCTGGGCGTAGCTTGCCTTCTCCATCGCGCGCATCGCCATGTACACTTCGCGGTCCGCGTCGGCCAGCGGCTGCAATTGGCCGTCGCCATCGTGGATAATGCCGACCGTCGAAGTGAACCCCAATTCCAGCGCGCGCTTTCCCACCGCCAGCGCGTCCTGCGGATTGTGGATGCCGCCGCCCACCACCGAGTTGATATTGACGTGAAATTCGGCGTGCGCGGCCAGCAGTTGCAACTTCCGGTCGAGCACCTTCAGGCTCTTCTTCGAAACTTCGTCGGGCATCACGTTGTCGATCGAAATCTGCAGGTGCTCCAGGCCGGCGCGGTTGAACCGTTCGATGCGGTCGGCGGTGAGCAGGTACCCATTGGTAATCAGCCCGGCGATCATGCCTCGGCGGCGGACATGGGCCACGATTTCATCGAGCTGCGGGTGCAGCAGCGGTTCGCCGCCGCTAATGGTGATGATGCTGGTACCAAGATCGGCCAAATGATCCAGGCGCTGCTGCATCACGTCCAGCGGGACGGGCTTCGAATGATCGTCGTATTCGTTGCAATAGCTGCAGGACAAATTGCAGCGGCGCATGGGGATTACGTGCGCCAAAATGGGATGGTCCCGGGAAATCAACCCGCTCGCGATCATCCGAAGCTCGCGTGCACGGCGCTGAACGCGTTTCCATAGCCGGCGCAGATGTTGGGCCCGAGATTTCATCGCAAGACCTTTTATTACAGCATATTCGGAGCGCCTTGCCGAGCCGCGCGAGGCGAGAGGGCGCTAGCCGGGGTTGAACGGCAAAAGGATAGCGCCACCGGGGAAAAGCCGGGAATCGCGGCGAGGCTCTGCTGAACTCCTAATGCAAGCTGACGTTCATCACCGGGGCATTGGACGCCTGCCCCGCGATGGTAATCACCACCGGGTAGGCGCCCGCGGCCGCCACTGGGGGGACCACGAAGTTGGCCTGATACAGCCCGATGCCTCCCGGCGTCAACCCCATGTAATCGACCGTGGCTTTGATACCGCCCACGGTAAGGCCGTAGGCTCCGGTTAGCGGCGACAGGGACAACGGCGCGGCGGCGCCCGATACCAGCGTACCCGCCGTCTGAACCGGTCCGCCGCCGGTGAAATAAACCACCACTTCGTCCCCCACCGCCGCTGGACTCGCTGGGCCGTTCACGGTGACGTTGTCCTTATTTACCACCACGGCGCGATTGTTGCCGTACACGCTAATGCCCGGCGTTCCGGTGGCGGGAATGTAAACCGCCGCGGCGTTGCTGGTCGAAGTCCCGTTCTTGACAATCACCGAAGCCACCGTGTTTCCCGGAATATCCCACGGCATCTGCGCATCGATCTGGCCGGTGTCGGCGTAGAACAGGTGGGCGTTCTCCCCGTTCACCGTCACCGAGGTAGTGAGCAGTGTCGTCGGCAGGGGCACGCTGGTAGCGCTCACCGGCTTGGTCGCCGTATTCACTCCGAACAGCACAAACACGCTGCCCGGCGGTGTGGAATTGACCGCATAGCTGGCCACGTTCCCTATCGATTCCGTGGGATTGGTAAACGCGGAATGCGCCGTCCCGGTGCGTATGAACTGGGAATTCGCCTCGATCAGGGCAGCGGTCTGTCCATAGGCGCCGGTGACGACAAAGTTCAATGAGTTCGACCTGCCCGCCGAATCCGTCAAGTTGGCCGATCCCAGGCAGGCTGCTGTAACCGAGTACGTCCCCTTTGCGGTGAGCGCGGCCGGGGAGGCGCCGGATGAAGTGACCGTGTAGGCAGCGGTAACGTTGCCTTGCCCGTCGAACTGAAGCACTCCAGCCTCGTCGGCCACGCCGTTCTGCGCCGTCCCGGACAGCGTGAACCCGGTCGTATCGTAGGAATACGGTCCCGACAGCGTGGCCGTGCCGCAAGCCGGAATCGTGTTGCCGCCGCTGGCCGAATAGACATAGGTGGCGTCGGAGCCCGTCATGGTAAACGAACCGCCGCTACTGTACACGATCAGGGCAAATGTCGCCGTGCTTCCCTGAGTGAGGGTAACCGTCCCGTAGCAATTGGAAGGAAGGGTGTAAGTTCCCGAGTAAGTGAAGGGCTTTCCGGTAGCCAGGTTGGTATTGGAAGTCCCGCTCAGAGTGACGTTGCTCTGGCCGTCGAAGGTGGCCGTGCCCTCCGCCTGGAGAGAACCGGTGAAGCTTCCCGCGGCCGAGATGCCCCGCCCGCTGAGCGTCAGCGAGTAGGTTCCATTCAGATTGGAAGCGCTGCAGCTCCCGCCGCCGATCTGCGCCATCGCCGGCGTTGCCGGCAGGCAGCAGAGAGAGATCATAAACGCCATGCCTGCCTTTTTCACGCCCATACCCTCCGGTAAACGAATCTACATCTCTTCGCGGCAACGCGGGCTTCCGGACGCCGATCTCGCTCCAGGCTCGCCGTCGGCTGTCCGTAGGTGGCGTGTGCCGTGCCGCTGATCAGAAACTTCCCGCTCTGCGCCAGCGTCACGTAGACATTCGAGCTGTAAACCTTGGTGGCGCTGTAAACACTGAAGCCCATCACATAGGATCCGCCCTTCGAATCGGTGAGCGCGGCCGATCCCAAACAGTTCGACGAGAGCGAGTAGGATCCGGTAAGCGTGACCGTACTGGTCGACGCGCCCTGGGTGATGCTGAGGTTTGCGGTAATGACGCTCTGTCCGTCGAGCTGCAATAACCCGGATAACGCCGCGGCCCCGCTCACGGCGGACGAGGACAGCGAGTATCCCGTTCCGCTCATCGTATACACGCCCGCGAATGTGGCGGCGGAACAACTGGCCGGTTGGGTAACCCCGCTACCTGAATAAGAGTAGGTGGCATCGTTCCCGGTAAGCACGAAGTCGCCGCCCGCGGCGTAAAGCGCCAGGTTGAACGTGGCGCTCCCTCCGGTAGCGATGGTCACCGTACCAGCGCAGTTGGCCTGAACGCTATAGGTTCCGCTCCAGGTCAGCGGCGTGCCCGCCAGCGACCCCGTATCCGTGGTCAACGCGACCGCGACCGCGTTCAGCCCGTCGAAAGTCGCCGATCCGTTGGCCTGAAACACATTGGTGAAGTTTCCGGATGTCGTCACCTGCCTGCCCGTAATCGTGACGGCGTACACGCCCTTGACCGTGGCGGAAGTGCAGGAGCCGCCTCCGATGGTGGTCTGCGCCAGCATCGGCGCCGCCAGTAGGCAGGGCAAAGAAAAGAGCACGGTGCTGCGTGCGTGCTTCATTCGTTTTTTTCCTCCGTGATCTATATAACAGTGGATTATACAATCAGTTGCGGCAAATTCGGGTGGCCGCGCGATTTCGCGATTCCAGGATGGTCCGGTTCCCGGCGACGGTCTCGGCACCCCGGTGAAACAGGGCGCACCGTGGACCGATTTGACACCCCGTGCAGTCGGGTGATACACGTAACTATCTACAGGAGAGCAAATGGCTGACGAGCAGAAGCCTGCCGGCTCGCCTTCCCCTGCTCCATCAGGGGCAGGGGGCGTGAATCCGAAGGCCGGACCAGCCGCTGGTGCCCCTAAAACGGCGCCTCCTAAACCGGCCGCGGCAGCGCCGCCCAAGCCGCCCGCCATCATGGCTGCGACCCCCTGGGACAGCGAACTCGCGCGCGATTTGCGCGACAGGTTCCCGGACCAGATCGGCGAAACCTCTACGTATCTTGGGCAGGATTTCCTGATAGCGAAACCGGATGCGATCATCTCTATTCTGGAATATCTGAAACTGGAAGCCGATTTCGACTACCTGGTGGACATTACGGCCGTGGATTGGCCGAAAAAGCCCGAACGCTTCGAGCTGGTATACATCCTTTACAGCTTTGCGCACAATCGGCGCGTGCGGGTGAAAACCTCGATTGCCGATGGGTACCGGCCGGCCAGCGCCGTGGGCGTGCATCTTACCGCCAACTGGCTGGAACGCGAAGTCTACGATATGTTCGGTATCGAATTCGCCGGCCATCCCGACTTGCGCCGCATCCTGCTGCCCGAGGAATGGCAAGGGTTCCCGCTGCGCAAGGAGTACTCCATCGTGCAGCAGGACGAGCGTTGGGTCCGGGAGAACCTGGGGATCGAGAGCGGACAGTAGACCGACAAGGGAACCAAGCATGCCGGAATCCACCTTCCTAGACTCCACCGAACTGGTCCTCAACATGGGGCCGCAGCACCCCTCCACGCACGGCGTCCTGCGGGTCATCCTCAAGCTCGACGGCGAGAAGGTGCTGGGTACCGATTGCGTCATCGGATACCTGCACCGCGGGGTGGAGAAAATCGCCGAAAACCGCACCTATGCCCAGTTCAACCCGTACGTGGACCGCATGGATTACGTGGCGGCGATCTCGAACGGGCTGGGCTACTGCCTGGCGATCGAAAAGCTGCTCAACGTGGAGGCGCCGCCGCGGGCCCAGGCGGTGCGCGTCATCCTCACCGAACTGAACCGCATCGCGAGCCACCTGGTCTGGCTCGGTACGCACGCCCTCGATATCGGCGCCATCACCCCGGTCTTTTACTGCTTCCGCGAACGGGAAGAAGCCCTCAAAATATTTGAAAACTACTGCGGCGCACGGCTCACCACCCACGCGTTCCGCATCGGCGGCCTGCAATACGAAACCTACGACGGTTTCGAAAAGGAAGTGCTCGCATTTTGCGACATGTTCCTGCCCAAAGTGGACGAGTACGAAGAGCTGCTCACCAACAACCGCATCTGGGCGGGACGCCTGAAGCACGTGGGCGTGTTGAACGCCGAAGAGTGCAAGGAGTACGGCGTGACCGGCCCGGTGTTGCGCGCCGCCGGGGTGAAATGGGACTTACGCAAGGCGCAGCCTTACTCCGGCTACCAGCAATACGATTTCGAAATCCCCACCTGCGAAAACGGCGATACCTACGACCGGTACACCGTGCGCATCGAGGAAATGCGGCAATCGGCGCGCATCATGCGCCAGGCGGTGGAGAAACTTGCCGCCGGCCCGATTATGGCCAAGGTGCCGAAGGTCATCAAGCCGCCGGTGGGCGAAGTCTACGTTTCCATCGAAGCCCCCAAGGGGGAATTGGGATATTACGTGGTCAGCGACGGCACCACCCAGCCCTACCGGGTACGGGTGCGGCCGCCCTCGTTCGTGAATCTGCAGGCTCTCGGCCGCATGGTGGCGGGCGGGCTGGTAGCCGATGTAGTGGCCATCATCGGCACGCTGGATATCGTGCTGGGCGAGGTGGATCGGTAAGGAGCTTATGGCCAACTTACTTAGAAAGATTTTTCTGGCCGACCTCTTCCAGGGATTGTGGGTGACTTTCCGCAACCAGAATCCTAAATACATCTACACCGAACAGTATCCGGCCGAGCGGCCCAAGGTGGCCGAGCGCTACCGCGGCGCCCCGCGGCTGAATATCAATCCCGATAACGACGAGACTCTGTGTATCTCCTGCAACCTTTGTGCCGTGGCCTGCCCGGAGAATCTCATCGTGGTGGGCTGGGAGCGCAATGAGCAGACCAAGCGAAAGGACCTGACTACCTTCACTTACGACACCTCGCGCTGCATGTTCTGCGGCCTGTGCGAGGACGCCTGTCCGGTGGACGCCCTGGAGCTGACGCAGGATTTCGAAATGGCCAGCTATACCCGCGACGGACAGATCTGGGACCGCGAGATGCTGGAGCACGGGCCCGCGCCCAAGGCCTACCGATCATGATCGATACCGTTCTGTTTTACGCTTTCGCGCTACTGGTGCTGGGTGGCGGCCTGGCCACTATCACCCTGCGCAACGCCGTGCATTGCGCCATTGCGCTGATCGTGTCGCTGCTCGGCGTGGCCGGCTTGTATCTGCTGCAGCAGGCCGAGTTTCTGTTCGCGGTTCAGATCGTGCTTTATGTCGGCGGCATCATGCTGCTGTTCCTGTTTGTGATCATGCTGGTGAACCTGGACCAGGCCGCGCGCGAGCGGCAATTCAACCGGCAATGGGTGGTGGCGGTGACGGCGGTGGCCGTGGTGGCGGCGGAGATCGGTTACTTCCTATGGCGCGGTAAGGCCGCGTTTCATATCGCCGAGAACGCCCTTTCCCCTGCCTCCGCGCTGGGCAATACCGAACAGATCGCCGATTCGCTTTTTTCCGAGTATCTGCTGCCGTTTGAAATCGCTTCGCTGCTGCTGCTGGTCGCCGTGGTCGGCTCGGTCGTCATGGCCAAGAAGAGGATCTGACAGTGCAACCCGTATCCACCATTCACTACCTGGTTCTGAGCGCGGCGCTGCTGCTGATTGGAACCGTGGGCGTGCTCACGCGCCGCAATATCGTGATCATTCTGATGTCGATCGAACTGATTTTGAATGCCGTCAACATCAACCTCATCGCCTTCTCCCACGCCCTGCACCAGGTTACCGGGCAGGTCTTCGCCATCTTCGTGATTACCGACGCGGTGGCGGAGGCGGCGGTGGGACTGGGCATTCTGATCGCGCTGTTCCGCAATCGGGAAACGCTGCAGGCCGACGAAATCGATTTGTTGAAGTGGTGAAACGTTGAACTTTCTCGACCAGATCTGGCTCATCCCGCTCGTCCCGCTGGGTGGCGCGGTACTGATGCTGCTGCTAGGCAGGCTGCTCGATCCCCAACCGGTTTCCGAAGTCGCGCTGGCCCCCGGCGTCGGGCCCCAGAAACATGGGCACACCGGCCACGGCCATCACCCGCATTCGCCCCTCAAGTTTCTGGTGAGCCTGATTTGTCCCGGCACGGTGCTGGTGTCGTTCCTTCTCTCCGCCGCCGCGGTTTTGCAGCTTTCCAGCCTGCCGCACAAGGTGCATGAAGTCATCCAGTTCACCTGGATCTCCGCCATGCCCTTCCACATGGCCAACGGCCACATGGCTGTCTTTCACGTGGATTGGGGTTTTTTGCTCGATCCCCTGAGCGGCGTCATGATTCTGGTAGTCACCGGCGTCGGTTTCCTGATTCACGTCTACTCGATCGGTTACATGGCTCACGACAACGGCTATTACCGCTTTTTCGGGTATCTGAATCTGTTCGTCTTTTTCATGCTCATGCTGGTGCTGGCCAATAACTACACGCTGCTGTTTGTAGGTTGGGAAGGCGTGGGGTTGTGCAGCTATCTTCTGATCGGCTTCTACTTTCACAAAAAGTCGGCCGCGGATGCGGGCAAGAAAGCGTTCGTGGTCAACCGCGTGGGCGACGCCGGCTTCATTCTGGGCATGCTGCTGATGCTGTCGGTGCTGGGAACGGTCCGTTTCACCGAAGTGAACGCGCTGCTGAGGAGCGGGCAGTTTGTGACGGAAACCGCCGGTTTTGGCGTGCTTAGCGTGATGGCGCTGGCCATGTTCTTCGGCGCCACCGGTAAATCGGCGCAGATCCCGTTATACATCTGGCTGCCGGATGCGATGGAGGGTCCCACCCCGGTTTCGGCTTTGATTCACGCGGCTACCATGGTCACGGCCGGCGTCTATATGGTCGCGCGCTCCTCGGCCTTGTACGAGTTGACGCCGCACACTTCCATGATCGTCGCCGTCGTTGGCGCGCTCACCGCGATTCTGGCCGCCTCCATCGCGCTGGTGCAGAACGATATCAAGCGCGTCTTAGCTTATTCGACCGTCAGCCAACTCGGCTATATGTTTCTGGCGCTCGGAGTGGGCGCTTACTGGGTTGCGGTGTTTCACCTGTTCACGCACGCGTTTTTCAAGGCCCTGCTCTTCCTTTGCTCCGGCTCGGTGATTCACGCCATGGGCGGCGAGCAGGATATGCGGCGCATGGGCGGCCTAAAAGATAAGATACCGGTCACTCACTGGACCATGTGGGTGGGCTCGGTAGCCATCGCCGGCATCCCCGGCCTGGCCGGATTCTTTTCCAAGGACGAGATTCTGTGGCAGACCTTCCACTCGCCCAAAGGCTCCGCCGCGCTCTATGTAATCGGTCTCGCGACCGCCGCCATGACCGCGTTCTATATGTGGCGGCTGATGAACATGACGTTCTACGGTAAGTCGCACGTGGAACCGGAGACCGCCAGGCACATACACGAATCGCCCTGGACGATGACGGTGCCACTGAGCGTTCTGGCCGCCGGCAGCGTGCTGGTGGGCTGGCTGGGAACGCCGAAGCTTTGGACCGTTTTCACCGACGCGTTCCGCGGTTTTCCGCGCTGGCTCGAGCCGGTGTTCGAACTGGCGGAAAAAGGCGAGGCGGGCAATACCGCGGCCACGGAATGGTCGCTCATGCTGCTGTCTGTCGCCGTTGCCGCCGCCGGAATCGCGCTGGCCTATCTTTTCTATACAAAACGCCCGTCGATTCCCGAGCGCATTTACGAGCGCTTCCGCGGCTTGCACAAGGTGCTCTACAACAAATGGTACGTGGACGAGATCTACGATTTCCTGTTCGTCAATGGCATGTGCAAGGGCGGCGGACGGGCGATGGGCGCCTTCGACCGGGAGGTGGTGGACGGTGGGGTGAACGGCGCCGGCTGGCTGACGCGGTTCCTGGCGCTGGTGTCCATGTGGTGGGATCGTTGGATCGTGGATGGCACCGTGCGCTTCACCGGCTTCTTCGTGCGCATGCTTTCCTATCCCGCAACCATGATCGAGACCGGCAGGGTGCAGGCGTACGCTCTGTTCGTGGTGGCGGGAGTGTTGGCGTTCCTGGGTTACTACGTAGTCCGATAAGAATATGGATCAGCACTTACTGACCATCGTATTAGCGGCTCCCCTGGCCGGGCTCCTCGTGTTACTCTTTCTGCCCTCTAAGAGTAAGTCGCTGATTCGCGTCTGGGCGAACATCGCGAGCCTGGCGGGTTTCGCCGTTTCCCTGCCCCTGGTGTGGAAGTTCCACGTGGGCGCCCCGGGCTTTCAGTTCGTCGAGCGCGCCGATTGGATACCCTCCCTGGGCGCGCATTACCTGGTCGGCATCGACGGTATCAGCTTGCTGCTGGTGATGCTCACCACCCTGATGGGCTTTGTGGCCACGCTGTGTTCCTGGTCGGGGGTGAATGACCGGCTGAAGGAATACTACGCCATGTTCCTGCTGTTGCAGACGGGCATGATCGGCGTGTTCATCTCGCTCGATTTCTTCCTGTTCTACATTTTCTGGGAACTGGTGCTGGTGCCGATGTACTTTATCATCGGTGTTTGGGGCGGTCCCCGAAAGCTTTACGCCGCCATCAAGTTCTTCCTCTATACGCTGGCCGGTTCGGTGCTGATGCTGCTGGGCATCCTGACTCTCTACTTCCAGCACTATTCGCAATTCGGCTTTTACACTTTCGAAATCTCCCAGCTCATGAAGCTGCAGCTTCCGCTCGGCGTTCAGCAATGGGTGTTCTGGGCGTTCTTCCTGGGGTTCGCCATCAAAGTGCCTATGTTCCCCTTCCATACCTGGCTGCCGGATGCGCACGTGGAGGCGCCCACGGCCGGCTCGGTGATTCTGGCGGCGGTGCTGTTGAAGATGGGCACTTACGGATTTCTGCGCTTTTCCCTGCCCCTGCTGCCGCAGGCTTCGATGGACCAAACCATCGTGCGGGTGCTGGCCGCTCTTTCCATCGTCGGCATTGTTTACGGCGCGCTGGTCAGCCTGATGCAGAAGGATTGGAAAAAGCTGGTGGCGTATTCCTCGGTCAGCCACCTGGGCTTCTGCACCCTGGGAATTTTCTCGCTCAACCCGAACGGCATCGCCGGCAGCGTGCTGCAGCAGATCAATCACGGCATTTCCACCGGCATGCTCTTCCTGGTGATCGGGGTGATTTACGAGCGCCGGCACACGCGGGAAATCGCCGAATACGGCGGCCTGGCGCACGTGATGCCGCGCTTCGCCAAAATCTTCGCCTTCGCCATGCTCAGCTCCGCCGGTTTGCCGCTGCTCAATGGATTCGTGGGAGAGTTTACGATTCTGCAGGGCGCCTTCGAGGCCAACCGTATCTGGGCCGTCTTCGCCGTGACCGGAGTGATTCTGGGCGCGGCCTACCTGCTCTGGCTCTACCAGCGCACCATGCTGGGCCAGGTCACCAACCCGAAGAACCTGGGTTTGCCCGATCTGAACTTCCGCGAGTGCGCCGTCTTCGCGCCGCTGGTCGTCTGGGCCATCTGGATCGGCGTCTATCCCAAGCCCTACTTCGATCTGCTGCGCCAGCCCGTGACCGAAATCGTGGAACGAGTGAAGCCGGGGTATTTTGCCCAAGCGGCTGCGGTTGGTGGGACAGACGATCGGTTTTTGTCGTCTGTCACGGCGCGCGGCCGGGCTGACGCCCGGCTGGACCGATTGACAATCGGTCCGCAGGTTGCCAACCTGCCCCACAAAACCGGCACAAGCGTCGGCACGAGTGCCGGCGTGGCAGGCAGAAGTGCCTGCTCCACGTTACCTTGCGGAGGTGCCCGATGAGCACCTTTTACACCGCTACCGATCATTTCTCCATTCTTCCCGCCATCATGCTGGCGTTGTTCGGCTGCTCCATTCTGCTGTTCGACGCTTTCGACGCTTTCTTCTTCGGCGGTGCGCGCCAACGGCGCTGGCAACTGCTGTTCGTGGTGATGGCCGAAATCGGCGCCGGCGTAGGCCTGGTCAAGCAGACTCTATACCTAGCCGCCGGAGGGCCCAACGGTCTCCCCCTCGACGGTTTTCACGGCACCATTCTGGTGAATCACTTCAGCATCTTCTTCAACTGGATTTTCCTGGTTGCCGCCCTGATCGTCGCCGTGGTGTCGTATCAATATCTGGAAACCGCCGGCGAGCACCACGGCGAATACTACGGCCTGATTCTGTTCGCCCAGTGCGGCATGTATTTTTTGGCCACGGGCACGGACCTGATCACCCTGTTCATCGGCCTGGAACTGATGGCGCTGAGTTTCTACGTGATGGTGGGCTTCTTGCGCACCGAGCAGCGATCCAACGAGGCCGCCATGAAATATCTGCTGCTGGGCGCTTTTTCCACCGGCTTTCTAGCGTACGGTTTCTCCGTGCTGTACGGCATCGCCGGTTCGACCAAGCTGTCGGAGATCGCCGCCGCCGTCGCCGAGCGCTCGCCCTGGGACCCGGTAGTGATCTTAGCCCTGGTGACCGCATCCGTCGGCCTGTTGTTCAAGATTTCCGCCGTGCCCTTCCACATGTGGGCGCCGGACGCTTACGAGGGCGCGCCCACCACCGTGACCGCGTATCTTTCGGTGGGATCGACGGCCGCGTCCATGGCGTTTCTGCTGCGCATGTTCATGGGCCCGCTGGTGAGCGCGCGCGCGGCCTGGGAACCGCTGCTCGCCGTGGTAGCCGTGATGACGCTGACGCTGGGCAACCTGGCCGCCATCAACCAGACCAACATCAAGCGCCTGCTGGCCTACAGTTCCATCTCGCACGCCGGCTATATGCTGCTCGGCCTGGTAGCCGGCAACGATACCGGCATCAACGGCATCCTGGTCTATCTTCTGGTCTACACGTTCATGAACCTGGGCGCGTTCATCGTGATCATCGCTCTGCGCCGGCAGAATATCATCGGCGAGGACCTGGACGATTTCGCCGGGCTGATGCACAGGAGTCCCGGCTACGCCGTGCTGATGCTGGTGTTCCTGCTCTCGCTGGCCGGTATCCCGCCCACGGCCGGTTTCCTGGGCAAGTATTACATCTTCCTGGCGCTGGTCCAGACCGGCCATTACGGGCTGGCGGTGATCGGCGTCCTTTACGCGGCGGTGGCTATTTATTATTACTTCAAGATCGTGCGCAGCATGTTCATGCGCGACGAGGAACAGGCAGCGCCGCTGGCCACTTCCACCGGTGTGCGCCTGGCGGTGACCGTGGCCGGCGCGCTGACGCTGGGCATCGGCATTTATCCGGAACCGTTTATCCGGTTCGCGGGAGCCGCGCTGGTAAGATGAGGCCACGGTAAAACTATGCAAGCCATTCTAAACAGCCCGCTCTTCATCCCGCTGCTGCTGACGGTGCTGATCATCGCTTTGGTTCCGCTCGTCGCCGGCTACCTCACCCTGGTGGAGCGCAAGGTGCTCGCCGATTTTCAGGTGCGCCTTGGCCCCATGCGCGTGGGACCGTATGGCCTGCTGCAGCCCCTCGCCGACGCCCTCAAGCTTTTCATCAAGGAAGACATTATTCCCACGGACGCGGACCGTGCCCTGTTCTGGTTCGCTCCCATGGTTTCCACTTTGACCTCCCTCACCGGCTTCGCGGTGTTGCCGTTCACCGACAAGCTCTACATCGCGGACGTCAATGTCGGCCTGCTGGTGATCTCGGCCACGTCTTCGGTGGGAATTCTCGGCATCATCCTGGGCGGATGGGCGTCCAACAGCCACTACTCGCTGCTGGGCGCGCTGCGCAGCGCGGCGCAGTTGGTCAGTTACGAAGTGGCGCTGGCTTTCGCGCTGCTTTCGGCCGTCATGGTATCGGGCACCTTGAGCATGCAGGGCATCGTGAAAGCGCAACTCGCGCACGGCGTGTGGGGCGTGTTCGCCAATTACGGCTTTATGATCGTGCCCTTCGCGGTGTACCTGATCGCGGCCACGGCGGAAACCAACCGCGCGCCCTTCGATCTTCCGGAAGCCGAATCCGAGCTGGTGGCCGGCTTCCATACCGAATACAGCGGCTTTCGCTGGGCGCTCTATTTTCTGGCCGAGTACTGCAACATGTTAGTGGTTTGCTCGGTGGCCGTGACGCTGTTCTGGGGCGGCTGGCTGCGCCCGTTCCCGAACGTGGCCTGGCTCGAAATACCGCTCAACTTCGCTTTCCCGCTGATATTCTTCGTCGGTACCGGCCTGGCGTGCCTCACCTTGGTCAAGCGCCTGATCGATACCAGCCAGAAAGTAGTGCTGGTGGTGGTCGCCCTCGGCCTGATCCTGACCGGCGCGCTGCTGACTATCCCGGTGGTAAACCATCTCATGGCCGGCCTGTTCTGGTTCCTGCTGAAGGTTTCGGCCATCATCTACGTGCTAGTCTGGTTTCGCGGCACCTTCCCCCGCTTCCGTTACGACCAGCTCATGAACATCGGCTGGAAAATCGCGATTCCGGTCGGCATGGGTGCAGTGGTGATCAACGCGGTGTTGGGGATGGTGGGGAAGTAGCTGCGAAGCATATCGTCATGTTCGGGCTCCTTTCTTTCTTTGTTTACCCGCTTCGGACAATACCAGGCGTAGCAGCGGCAAGGGCTCGGTGGGGAAGCCCATCCGGGCGGTGATGGTTTGCACAAATTCCCGAAGATAGGGCCAAACCGCCAGGACCGCATGCCCTTTCCGGAAGGCCTCAACTTCGGTTTTGGCCGGGGGCTTCGCCTGATCTGCGAATCGGTAGCGTGCTAGAAAGGTCGCGTTGATGTGGAACGTCAACACTCCATCGCAGCGCACCCGAAGCGTGACGGCGAAATCCACCCCAGTTGAACCACTGCCCTCCACCTCAGACTCGACCTCCGCGTCAAGTCGGACTGGTTCGACAGCTCCGACCGGCCGGCCTGCTCCCGCGACCTCGGATTTGTAAAGCGAGATATCCTGCAACTGCACCCTCGCTTGCAGGGCCGCGGCACGCTCGATCTCCCGTTTTGTCAATGCAATCGTGAAATCCATACCATCAAGCCGCCATTAGAGTCAGCGCGGATACTGCCGGAATGTCCGGCCAGGAGAAAACCGGCCGAACGTTGCTCATCGCTGTGAAGGAGCCAAGCGGGACGCGCGCAGCGGGTCGCCTTATTCCTGCCACGCCCAATCGGGCTCCGAGCGCCTCCAGAACCGCGGCCAAGGTTTGGACACTCGGGTTGCCCTTCTCGGAGAGCGCCCGATACAGGCTCTCGCGATTCAAGCCGGAGCGCGCTGCAACCGTAGCGATCCCTCCCTGCGCCAGCGTGACGTTGCGTAGCGCGATCAAGAAGATTCTCGGGTCCTGCTCGTCAAGCGCCGCGTTCAGATAAGCGAGCGCCCGCTCCTCGTCCTTTAGCATGTCCTTCAGAAGATCGTCGTATGATGCACTTCTAGGCATCTGGCCTCCTCCGGTAATCCGTGAGGTATTTTCTGGCGCGGCGAATGTCCTTTTGTTGGGTGCTTTTGTCCCCACCGCAAAACAGCACCACGGCCGAGCTGTCTTCTACCATGAAATAAACCCGGTACCCCGGACCGATATCGATGCGCAGTTCGGATAGTCCCTTTCCCAGGGATCGAGTATCTCCAAAATTCCCCAAGCGTAGCCGGTCCAGGCGCGTCTGCACTCGTGCCGCGGCGTCGGCGTTTCGATCCGACAACAACCACAGCCACTCCGCAAATGGACGTTTTCCATTGGCCGCCTCGTAGTGCCGTAGCAAGTACTCGTCTGCCGGCATCCGTTCCCATTGTAGCTTATCGGCCACAGTGCGGCAAACGCTGCGCGCCGGGCGGCCCGTCCGCTCCGGGGACATCCCGCCTCCCGACCTCGTGCGGCCACGGCGTTAGAATGACCTTTCCGATGCGTATCTCGACCGATCTGACCCCCGCCGCGTTGCACGGCAAACTCCATCGCCTGTTCGAGCTTTCGGCCGCCAAGATTCATTCGCTCGACCAAACCTGGTCGCCCGAGCAAGGCTCGCCGGTTTTCACCGTTCAAGGCCGCTACTCGAGCCGCGGCTGGACCGAATGGACGCAAGGGTTTCAATTCGGCGCGCCGATTCTGCAGTTCGACGCCACCGGCGAGCGCGAATTCCTGGAGGCCGGCCGCGCCCGCACCGTGGCCTACATGGCGCCGCACGTTTCGCACACCGGTGTGCACGACCATGGCTTCAACAACCTCAGCACCTACGGCAACCTGCTGCGGCTGATGGCCGAAGGGCGCATCGAAGACAATCCGTGGGAACGGCGGTTCTACGAACTGGCGATCAAGGTTTCGGGCGCTGTACAAGCCGCGCGCTGGTCCCCGACGGCCGATGGCGGCGGCTATATCTACTCGTTCAACGGGCCGCATTCGTTGTTTGTCGATACCATCCGCTCGCTGCGCATTCTGGCGGTGGCACACCGGCTGGGCCACGTGTTGATGGGCGAAAACGACCGCCGGATTTCGCTGCTCGACCGCCTGATGGACCACGCCCGCGCGACCGCCCGCTATTCGGTTTTCTACGGCGAAGGGCGTGACGCCTACGACGTGCGCGGGCGAGTCGCGCATGAGGCCATCTTCAATTCCAACGACGGCAATTTCCGCTGCCCCAATTCGCAGCAAGGCTATTCCCCCTTCACCACCTGGACGCGTGGCCTGGCCTGGGCCATGCTAGGTTTCGCGGAGCAGCTCGAATTCTTCGCCACCCTCGATGCCCCTCCCGCCGAATTCGTCGAGATGATGGAGAAGGCCGCCCGCGCCACCTGCGATTTCTACATCGACAACACCGCCGCCGACGGAATCCCCTACTGGGACACGGGCGCGCCCGGCCTGGCCGTGCTCGGCAACTGGCGCGCGCAACCCGCCGACCCGTTCAACCCGCACGAACCGGTGGATAGCTCCGCCGCCGCCATCGCCGCGCAAGGGTTGTTGCGGCTGGGCCGCTACCTGGGCGAATCCCGCTACACCGACGCCGGCCTCACCGTCAGCTCGGCCCTGTTCGACGACCCCTACCTGAGCACCAGCCCGTTGCACCAGGGCCTGATCCTGCACTCCGTTTATCACCGCCCCAACGGCTGGGACGGTGGCCCGGGCGAATCCTCGATGTGGGGCGACTACCATGCCCGCGAGTTGGCGCTCTACCTGCTGCGCCTGGCCGAAGAGAAGCCCTACCTCAAATTCTGGCCTTGAGACGATGGGTTCTTGGCTCGCGCTATCTCCGAGCCGCGATCCACTCGTCGATCACCGCATCCAGCATGTCGAGCGGAAGTGGGCCCTGATCGAGCACGGCGTCGTGAAAGGCACGCAGATCGAATCGCGCTCCCAACTCCCGCTGCGCGCGTTCGCGCAGTTCGAGAATCTTCATCTGTCCCATCTTGTAAGAAAGGGCTTGCGCCGGCCAGGCGATGTAGCGATCCACTTCGGTTTCAATATTCTGGTCGTCCATCGCCGTGTGCTGGTGGAAGAAGTCGACCATCTGCTGGCGGGTCCAGTGCTTGGCGTGTACGCCCGTGTCCACTACCCAGCGCACGGCCCGCCACATTTCATTCTGCAGGCGGCCGTAGTCGCTGTACGGATCCCGATAAAAACCCACCTCTTTTCCCAGCCGCTCCGAGTAGAACGCCCACCCTTCGGTAAACGCATTCAGATCGAGGGCATACCTGCGGAACGGCGGCAGGCCGGTGAGTTCCTGCGCAATCGAGAATTGCAGGTGATGCCCGGGGACCCCTTCGTGGTAAGCGATGGCTTCGACGTTGAGCAGCAATCGCTTCTCCGGCGCGTATTCGTTCACGTTGATCCGTCCCGGCCGCGAGCCGTCTCCGGCGCCCGGCGAATAGTCGGCGGGAACGGCGTCGGCGCTCCGGAAGGACTCCATCGGCACCACGGCCAGCTTGTTCTTCGGCAGCCGTCCGAATAGCGCCGGCAGCTTCCCGTACATCTGGTCGCGATATTGCGTGTACAGGTCGAGCAACTGCCGGCCGGAGCTGGCGTGCAGCTTGGGGTCTTGCCGAATGTGTTCGTTAAACGACTTCAGATCGTTGTATCCTTGCGACGCGGCGATCGTCAGCATCTCGGCTTCAATTTCCGTCACGCTCTTCAGGCCAAGCTGGTGAATCTGTTCGGCGGTGAAATCGCTGGTGGTCTCGTGACGCACGGCGAAGCGATAGCGCGCTTCCCCATCGGGGAGGGCCCACACGCCGGGTTCGAGCCGCCCGTGAGGCGCGTAATCTTCGCGAACGAATCTGGCGAAGTTCGTGTACGCCGGCGCCACCGAGTTCTTCACCGCGCTCTCGATCGCTTCGCGCAATCGTTTGCGGTCCGCCTCGGAGATGGAATCGGGGAACTTGCGCAGCGGCTCGGTGAATGGGCTCTTGTCGAGCGGATTATCGGCAATCTGTTGCGCCTGTCCGGCCACCTTCTCGAGCAGATAGCGGGGCGGCATGCGGTGGTCGCGCAGACCCTCGCGCATGTGTCCTATCGCCTGCTCGAAAACGCGCGGGATCTGGCGCAGGCGGGACAGGTAGTTTTCGTAGTCCTTCCCGTTGCGGAACGGTGAACCCGAAGCGAGCGAAGCGTAGCCCAGGTGAACGCCGTCGAACTGCGTCGCCGGCATCTCCCAGTCCTTGAATTGGGCGCGCTCGATCGCTTCCCGCAAGCTGCGCAACATGAGTGAGCGGTTGAGCTTCTCCGGCTCCGGAAATCCAGCGGCATCGATAGCTTCGAAGCGCTCCAGCGATTGACGAGCGTGCTTGAGGTCGTCGGCGATCGCCTTGTCCGAAAGATCGCTCAGCCGATCGTTGTAGCGATCGTCCCCGACCTGGGTGGCAAATTCAGGCTGCGTGCGGAGCGAGTACTCCCACTCATCGGCGAGCAGACGATTCAGCTCCGCCCGCCGGCCGTCCAGGCTCCGCTCCGCGGCCTGGCCAAAGCAAAGTTGGAGCGTCACCGCGCAACAGAAAATCGCAACCGATACTCGCAAAATGCAGACCTCCGCAGCCTTTATTCTAAGACCGACCAAGAACCTATCCCGATTCCGGCAAGGCCGCGCCCGCGCTTGCCGGGGCCGGCGGATTCGCCGCGGACCCGACAGCGCTCCGGGTCTTCCACTGCAGCCATGCCACCGAGAGCGCCACCATCAGCGCCATCACCGTTGCCGTAGCCAGCGTAACTTCCGCAATGTTCATGGTCCGCTTGAACGGTTTCGCCAGCGCCCCGTAGACCAGCACCACATGCACCCAATAGACCATCAGCGAATTCCTGCCCAACGTAACCACCCAGCTCCAGCCGGCGCGCGCCCAATACTCGGTCCATAAGTAGGATGCCGGCATCAACACCAGCATGATCCCGACGCGAATCAGAACCAGGGCCGGGCTATCGGTCCAGAAATGGGAGTTAGCATAAATCGAATACGGCAGGTTGGCGAAATACTGTCCGCCGAACACCAGCCCGAAACCGGCCAGCACCGACCATTGCATCAGCCGCTCCATTCGGTCCTCGGCGGTCTGTTTTACCACCGGGCCCACCGCCAGCCCGAAGCCCAGGTACGCCGCGCACGGGAAGAACGGAAAATGCCCGCGCCCCGGTATTGGCACCAGGTATTCGCGCAGCAGGCTCGGCGCGCCCTCCCAGTTGAGATTCGCCAAAATGGGCGAAACCACCGCAATCGCCAGCGCGCCCGTCACGGCCACGCGCGCGCGGTTGGCCCGTCCCACCCCGGCCGCGGCCGCAAAAAATGCCATGGCCACGCCCATGCAATTCAGAATGTCGACCTTGAATACCTCGTGCCAATTCCCACCCGGAATGCTCCCCATCCAGTTGGTCAGCCGGAAGGCAAAGGCGATGGCTAGAATGTAACCGGCGCGGTGGAGCGCCTGCCGCCAGCGCCGCAACGGGTTCGGTTCGCGCCGTTCCAGCCCTTCCATCTGGAAGGCGCTGGTCATCCCCGCCATAAATAGAAACAGCGGCGCCGCCATCCCGCCCACAAACTGCGACAGAACGTACGCGCTTCCGTCCCGCAGGTTCAACCGGGTTAGGGAATTGAAGGTGTGGCACTGGATCATCACGATCACCGCCACGCCCCGCATCCAATCCAGAAAAGGAAATCGCTTCACCGAAGATTCCGCCGGCCGCCGATCGCGGCGTCACTATGTGCAATTTAGCACAAAAACGGGCGCCGGCCACTGTGGTCGCCGAAGACTTCGGGGAGTAGGCGCCCCTCCTCGGGTACAATGATGATTCTTCCCGAAAATAGGAGCTTTGCGATGTACAGCATGAGTAACCTGAAAAAACTCAAGATTCTGGATGCGAACGCCACCGCCGCGATGCAAGCTTTCTGGGCTTTTGACAAAGCCGCCATGGCCGACGGAGCGATCCCCGCCAAGTACAAAGAACTGATGGCGCTCGCAGTCGCGTTCACAACGCAATGCCCCTACTGCATCGAGATCCATTCCGGCAAAGCGCGGCGCGCTGGCGCCACCGATCCGGAGATCGCCGAAGTAGTGACCATCGCCGCGGCGCTGCGGGCCGGCGCAGCCATCACTCACGGCACCCATGCATTCCCCGAAGAACAGCAGGGACAATAACCCCCGCCCCGGATTTTTGGCGCCGTTTTGTGCATTTTTGTGCATCCGGGAGAAGGGTCGAGATCGTCAATGCTCGCCTGCAGCAAGGTCGTTCCCGCGGCGAGACTGCCGGTTCGTCCGACGAATTGTGCGTTTTTGTGCACAAATCGCAGGCCCGCCGGGTTTGGCTCCGGCGTGCCCGGCGAGCATATAACCGCTTACGAATCTGACGTTTAGCTACAAAACTGAGGCTTCATCGGCGGCCGCAATTTGATTTTTCACGGCCTCCAACGGTCTACCGCGGGCGCCGCCCTTCACCTGGGGCGACGCCCATTTTGCCGTTCTCGACACCGACCTGGGCAATGCGGCGCTTCGGAGGTGGTAAAATTGCCCAGAACGCCGAAGGAGCACTCATGGATCGCCGCAGCTTCTTTCAATCGACCGCCGCGACGGCTGCCTTGGCCGCCCTGGCCAAGCCATTTTCCGCCTACGCCTCCACCCTCAAGGACCGGCCGGCCGGCGAAGTGGCCGCCGATGAGGATTTCTGGGCGGAGGTCCGCAACGAGTTCACTGTCGACCGTACCGTCGTCAACTTCAACAATGGATACGCCAGCCCGGCGCCCCGGAGCGTGCAGGAGGCCATGCGGCGTTACCTCGACTACACCAACATGGGCCCTTACCATACCATGGTGCAGCAGCTCGACAAGCGCATCGAATCGGCGCGGCGCATGCTGGCGGAAGTCGCCGGCTGCGACGCCGAGGAGATCGCCATCACCCGCAACTCCAGCGAATCTCTCGAAATCGCGCAGCTTGGCATTAGCCTGAAGCCCGGCGACGAAGTGCTCACCACCAACCAGGACTATCCGCGCATGCTCACCACTTACGCGCAGCGGGCGCGGCGCGACGGCATCCGGTTGAACGCCATTTCCTTCCCCGTGCCGGTCGAGAGCATGGACGATCTCTACCGGCGCTTCGAACAGGCGGTGACGCCGCAAACTAAGCTGATCCATTTCTGTCACATCACCAACCGTACCGGGCAAATTTTTCCGGTGCGCCTGATTTGCGACATGGCGCACGCGCGGAACATACCGGTGATCGTCGATGGCGCGCACGCCTTCAACCAGTTCCCCTTCAAGATCTCGGACCTTGACTGCGATTACTACGGAGTCAGTCTGCATAAGTGGACGTTTGCGCCGATCGGCACAGGGTTCCTGTACGTGCGCAAATCGCGCATTAAGGAAACCTGGGCGCTGATGGCCTCGGTGCAGGGCAACGACGACAACATCCGTAAGTTCGAGGAAATCGGCACCCACCCGGCGGCCAATTACGACGCCATTTGCGAAGCCATCGCCTTCAACCAGAATATCGGCATCGAGCGCAAAGCCGCGCGCCTGCGCTACCTGACGGCCCGCTGGGCGAACCGGCTGGGGGAACACCGCAAGGTCAAGATTCTGCACAACCCGGCCCCCGGAATGTCGGCCGGTATCGGCATGTTCGGACTGGTGGGCGCGGACCCGGCCAAGCTGGTGGCGACGCTGCAGAATCAATATGGCATTTACACCGCCCTGATTCCTCACGAAGAGTACGTGGGCATCCGCGTGACTCCGAGCGTGTATACCAACCTGGAGGAGGTGGATTACTTCGCGAGCGCGGTGGAAAAGGAACTCAACGGGTAGCACAGGCTTTGGCCGGTGTTTGGAATTTCAACATTTTTCACGGGCTAAAGCCTGTGCCACAATGAGAAGGTACCGATTGCACATTAGGGATTTTTGCGGGTTTCTGTGAGCCCGCCTGTACTGGGGATGCATCTGTAGACTATGGCCGACTCTTCGGAGTGCCGGGAGCGCGAAATCGCGTCTCCTTCCAGCGCCCACTGGCGCGACTACCTTGAACTGACCAAGCCGCGCATTACCTGGCTCATTCTGATGAGCACGGCCGTAGGATATTTCTACGGACTGGGCGGCACCTCGGCGGGTTGGACTTTTCTGAGCCGCCTGAACTGGCTCGGCTTGCTGAATACCATGATGGGGACGGCGCTGATTGCCAGCGGCACGGCGGCGCTCAACCAATGGTTCGAACGCGAGGCGGACCGCAAGATGCGCCGCACCGCGCAGCGCCCTTTACCCACCGGGCGGCTGGCATCGGGACCGGCATTGCTGTTCGGCATCGCGCTTTCGGTGGGCGGCTTCGTGGAACTGTGGTGGGGCGTGAACCTGCTGGCCGGGCTGATCGGGGCCTTCACGCTGTTTAGCTACCTGTTTCTGTATACACCGTTGAAGCAGCGGACATGGTGGTCGACGGCGGTGGGCGCTGTGCCGGGCGCGATGCCGCCGGTGATCGGGTACGCGGCGGCGGGCGGCGCGCTGACGCGCGAGAGCTGGGTGCTATTCGCGATTTTGTTTCTGTGGCAATTTCCGCATTTCTATTCGATCGCGTGGATGTATAAAGACGACTACGCGCGCGCCGGAATTCGCATGTTGCCGGTGGTGGAACCGGATGGCCGCTCGACGGCCCGCCAGATTGTGCTGTTCGGCGCGGCGTTGATACCAGCCAGTTTGCTGCCGGGATTGTTGGGAATGGCGGGGCGGTTTTACTTGGCGGGAGCATTGCTGCTCGGGCTGGGGTACCTGTATTCCGGCGTGCGGGTGGCGCTGGAGCGGTCGCTGGTGCGTGCGCGCGGCGTGCTGATGGCGTCGGTGGTGTATTTGCCGCTGCTCTATGGCCTGATGCTCCTGGATAGGCCGGGGTTGTGATCGAAGTCGAGAACCTGACGCATCGCTATGGCGAGAGGTTGGCGCTTCGGAATGTCAGTTTCGAAGTGAAAGCGGGCGAGATATTCGGCCTGCTGGGACCGAATGGCGGGGGCAAGTCGACGCTGTTCCGAATCCTGTCCACCATGATGGTCCCCACCGAGGGCAAGATCACGCTGGCGGGATACGACGTGGTCCGCGAGGCCGCCGCGGTGCGGCGCCAGGTGGGAGTGGTGTTTCAAACCCAGAGTCTGGACAAAGCGCTCACGGTGGAAGAGAATTTGCGCGCGCAGGGGCACTTACACGGCTTGAGCGGCGCGGTTCTGCGCGAGCGCATGGGAGCGGCGATGGAGCGGCTGGGGCTGCTGGACCGGCGCAAGGACCTGGTGGAGACGCTCTCCGGCGGGTTGAAGCGGCGCGTCGAAATCGCCAAGGCGCTGCTGCATCGGCCGCGGGTGTTGCTGATGGACGAAGCCTCGACCGGCCTCGACCCGGCGGCGCGCCTGGATGTTTCGCGCCACGTCGAACTGCTGCGCGAGCAGGACGGGGTGACGATTCTGCTGACCACGCACATTCTGGAGGAAGCCGGCCGCTGCGACCGGCTGGTGCTGCTGCACGAAGGGCGCATGGTGGCCGAAGGCAGCCCGAAACAACTGCGGGAGCGCATCGGCGGCGACGTGGTGGTGCTGGAGGCTGCCGACTCTCCAGCTTTGGCCGCGGGCATACAGGAGAAATTCGGCCTGGCGGCCCACGCCCAAAATGGAGCGGTGCGCGTCGAGATCCCCAACGGCCACCGTTTCATCGCCGAAGTGGTGGAAGCCTTTCCGGGCGCGATTGAATCGGTGGGGCTGCACAAGCCCACGCTGGAAGACGTGTTCGTGAAGGAGACGGGAGCTTCCATTGAATAGCTTCTTCCTGCCGGCGGCAACGCTGTGGCAGCGCGAGCTGGTGCGGTTCTGGCGGCAAAAGAGCCGGGTGATGGGGGTGGTGGCGTCGCCGCTGGTCTTCTGGCTGCTGATCGGTTCGGGCTCGGGAGACCTGGGGCGATTTTATGCCGGCGCGCTGGTGCTGACGGTGATGTTCTCGGCCATTTTTTCCACCATCAGCATTATCGAAGACCGCCGCGAGGGGTTCCTGCTTTCCATGCTGGTTTCACCGGCGCCGCGCACGGCCATGGTGCTGGGCAAAATTCTGGGATCGGCCACGCTGGCCTGGATCCAGGGGTTGCTCTTCCTGTGTTTCGCTCCGCTGGCGGGAGTTAGAATCGACTTGTTGCAACTAATCCCAGTGGCGGCCGGCATCTTTCTGATTGCGTTCACGCTGACCGGGCTGGGCTTTGTGATTGCCTGGAGGATGGAATCGACGGCGGGGTTCCACGCGATTATGAACCTGCTGCTGCTGCCCATGTGGCTGGTATCGGGAGCGATGTTTCCCATGGCGACCGCGCACGGATGGGTGCGGGCGATCATGTGGGCGAACCCGCTGACCTATTCCGTCGCGCTGCTCAACCACATTCTGGGCCTGCCCAACGCGACGCCCGGAGGGTTGGCGAGCCTGGTGGTGACGGCGGCGATCGGCCTGGCTCTGCTGGCGGCGTCCGGCGCGATGGCCGCGCAGAAGAGCACGCATTCGGCGGCATGAGAGCGGTGGGTTCCAATTCCGGCGACCGCTCCCTTACGGTCGCGGCTCGGACTCGCGGCTCGAATGCCCTGAGACCGAGCCGCGACCGTAAGGGAGCGGTTGTCATGGCACTGGCGTGTCTATTACTGACCGGCTGTGATCGCGGCGCGCCTCTTCCGGTGCTGGGGGCGGTGCCGCACTTCGCGCTGACGGATCAGACCGGCGCGGCCTTCGACAGCGCCCGCCTTAACGGCCGCATCTGGGTGGCCGATTTCATGTACACCACCTGCCCCGGCCCTTGCCCGATGATGAGCCACCACATGCGCCAGATTGCCGGGGCGAGCGATGTGCTGCTGGTCTCCTTCACCGTGGACCCGGAGACCGATACACCCGCCGTGCTGGCGGCTTATGCCAAACACTACCCCGTCCCGCCCGGCCGCTGGTGGTTCCTGACCGGCGCGCGCGCCGAACTTAACGATCTGGGCCTGAACGCCTTCCACCTGAACACGGTGGATGGCAGCCTGGAACACAGCACCCGGTTTGTGCTGGTGGACGGGCGGATGCGCATCCGGGCCTATTACCAGACGCTCGAAGATCAATTCCGCCCGCAACTGTTGGCCGATATCCGTAAGCTGGAGCGAGAGAGCAATGATTGAAAATCTGCCGACCGTGAATGCCGTGCTCAATGCCCTGGCCGCCATCCTGCTGGTCTGGGGCTATACGCTGATCCGCCGCAAGCGGATCGCCGCGCACCGCAAGGTGATGCTGACGGCCTTCGCGGTGTCGTGCGTGTTCCTGGTTTGCTACCTGGTGTACCACTTCAACGCTGGCATCGTGCGGTTTCAGAAGCCGGGCTGGATTCGCGGCGTTTACCTGGCGATTCTGGGCACGCATACCGTGCTGGCGGCGGCGACGCCGGTGCTGGCCATTATCACCCTGAGCCGCGGCTTGCGGGCTCGCTACGACCAGCATCGCCGGATCGCCCGCTGGACGCTGCCGATCTGGATGTACGTCAGCGTGACCGGCGTGGTGGTATACCTGATGCTGTACCATTTGTAAGAGATGACGCGACGAACGGTTTTCCTGATTCTGGCACTTCTAATGGCGCTGGCCGGCTGCGGCTCGAAGACGGCGGAGAAGCGCTACCCCATGGAAGGCGACGTGGTGGCGCTGGACCCGTCGTCGAAGACGGCAACGATCAAGGCGGGTAAGATCGGCGACTGGATGGAAGCCATGACGATGGAATATCCGGTCAAGCCCGACACCGAATTCGCCAAGCTGAAAATGGGCGCGCACATCAAGGCCACGGTGGTGGTGGAAGACGTGAAATACTACGTGACCGGAATTGAGGTTGCCGCGGCGCCCGCGGGGAAATGACCACCTTCGAGCCGCTCGTCCGCAACCCACACCTGCAGACGATCGCGGCGCACTACTGGAGACGCCGCGGCCGCACGGCTCAATCCGAGCGGCGCCTTTATCGAACCGAACCAGCCGTGCAAGTTCTGGTGGAGACGGACCGGCCCGATGGCCCTCCGCGCGGACACGTGGTGTTGCTCCACGGCCTGGAAGGCTCCGGCCAATCAGGCTACATGCTGGGCCTGGCGGCGGCCGCGCGCGAGGCCGGCTTTGTCGCCCATCGTTTCAACTTCCGCACCTGCGGCGGCACCGAGCATCTCTGCGATACGCTCTACCACGCCGGGCTGACCAGCGATTTGCGCTACCTGCTGGAACAGCTTGGGGTGCCGGCCTTTCTGGTGGGGTTTTCGCTGGGGGGCAACGTGGCGATGAAACTTGCCGGGGAACTGGGCGAGGACGGGCCGCGATGGATTCGCGGGGTGGCCTCGATCTCCGGGCCGCTCGACCTGCTGGCATGCGCGCGCCGCATTGGCGAGCCCGACAACCGCGTCTACGAGCAGCGATTCGTGAAGAAGATGCGCGCGCGGCTCGTGGCCACTGGCCGCTATCCGCGGAGCCAGTTCGCCGACCTTCGCACGCTCCATGCGCTCGACGACCGGATCACCGCGCCCTCGTTCGGTTTCGGTACGGCGGACCGCTACTACCGGACTCAGTCCGCGCTCGGGTTCCTGGACCGGGTGCGCGTGCCGGTGCTGCTGATTCAAGCCAAGGACGACACCTTCGTTCCGTTCGAGACGTTCGAGAGCACCGAAGTGCGAAACAACCCGCGGATCGAGTTGCTGGCCCCGAGCCACGGGGGACACCTGGGATTTCTGGGAAGGCTGCCGCACCGGTTTTGGGCGGAAGATGCGGCGGTGGAGTGGATGGCGGCAGCCACATAGGCGGAATTCCTTTGCGAACTCGCCGAGCTGGCATCCGGTAGAAGTCGGTGAGCGCCGGCTGGGGAGCACAGCTTCAAATTTCGTGGACTGGACTTCCGGCTCGCGCGTCGGCCACTTTTCCGATTCTTTCAGCCGAAGCGGCCTTTCCCGGATGCGAAAGAGTCGCGCGGCGGTGCTGGGCGTTATCCTGGTTAGGTATTTGAGGCGGCTCAAGTGCTCAATCTCCGGCGCTCCTGGCGCTTACGCTTATATCTCTTGATGTTGACGGTGTTCTTACTGGTTGCCGGGGTAGTGAAAGTTCTGGCGGGTGTCTCGTTTGGCATCGCAATAATCGCGGCAACTGGTGGCCTCTTTGCTAACGGCCTGCTTAGTTACCTCGGTGAGCGGTGCTCGGAGCGAAAGAAACCGAATCCTAAAGCCTGAGGGGCTCCCTGTCCTTTCAGGACGCCAGCGCCTCCAGGACTGCCTGACGTTTCTTCGCAATGACGGCCAGGTATGCCCGGGTCGTCGCGTCGGGTTTTCGGCGGCCTTGCTCCCATTCTTGTAAGGTCCGCGGATTGATGCAAAATGCGCGGGCAAACTCCGCTTGCGACATTCCCGCCTTGGTCCGAATCCGCTTTACATCGACCTCGCCGGGCAGCACGATGCGCCGTGTGGGCAGTCTCGCCTCACCCTTCACGTGCGCCAGAATCTCTTTCGCGCTTTGCTCCAGCGCCAAGCCGAGCCTGGTTCGTCCGGTGTGTGCCCTTTTGGAATTGCGTACGCTCATGATTGTCGCCCTCCCTTCGACTCTTTCTTGATCTGGGCCGCAAGCTTCGCGAGCACGTTCCGATCGGCTGCCGAGAGCGTGTCTTTTCGCGATTTCGCGTAAATTGCGGCCATGTAGATCCGTCCCGGCTCCGCCAGGAAGAAATAGACCACGCGAAGGCCCCCACTCTTCCCGCTGCCTTGGCGAGCCCAGCGGGCTTTGCGAAAACCGCCCGTGCCCCGTATCACCGGATGGTACTCTGGCGCGCAGGCAATGAAGAACTCCATAGCCAGCCGCTCTTCCTCGTTCAGCAGTGCCGAAGCCTGAGACTCGTACCCCGACAAGCTCACGATTTCGGCGATCACGGACTTAATTATACGTCAGCGCCGTATAATCGGCAAGGAGCGCTCAAGGAAAACCCGTGACAGGCTACGTGTTTTCGCGTTTCCGCGTCGCCTGTTTTCCCGGTGGCGAATTCTACTCGCCAGTTTCAAAATGCGCCCGCGGCAACTCGGACTGTCGTACGATGCTCAAGAGCGTGCCCCGTTTGACCGGATCATGAAGAGGGACAGGTATCGTAATGGTTGTGTCTTCGGTCCGCTTTTGCATAACCCGATGGCTCCCGCAGTGGCGCACCGCGACGAATCCGTTCCGTTCGAGTATCCGGCAAACGTCGTCCCCCAAAAGGACGCGGAGCTTACCCAACAGGAACCTCGACCTGGGTAATAAAGACTTCGTTGCGGAAGCGGCGGGCGATCTCGGAGGGATCCGCGGTTTCGAGGAACAGGGAAAGTGCCTCCACTAGATTCGCCTTAGCCTCTTCGATTGATCCGAGTCTACAACAGTTGGCTTGGGCGAGTTGGTAGGCCTGAGTCGGCCCAGACAGGCCAGGAGGCCTGTCCTACCAAAGCAAACGCCGCGGACGGCTTGGCGGCCCGCGGCGTCGGCGATTCGGTTTTGTCGGACTTTATTCTTCGCCCTTCTCTTCTTCCTCGCGGCCTTCCTGGCGTGCTTTGAGGCGTTCTTCGCGGCGTTTGGCGCGCTCGGCGGCGCGTTTCACCAGTTCCGAACCTACCAGCTCGATCATGGCCTGTTCGGCGCCATCGCCCTTGCGCGGGCCCAGGCGGGTGATGCGCGTGTAGCCGCCGGGGCGCTGGCCGAAGCGGGTCCCCAAGGTGTCGAACAACTTCTTCACCGCGGCGGGCGTACGCAGCACCGACGCCGCCTGGCGGCGCGAATGAAGCGTATCCTGCTTGGCGAGCGTGATCATCTTCTCTACCAGCGGCTTGACCGCCTTGGCTTTGGGCACGGTGGTGATCACGCGTTCCTCGTCGATCACGCTGGTGCAGAGATTGCGCAGCAGCGCATTGCGGCTATCCACCGGCCGCTTTAATTTGTACCCACCGACTCGATGTCTCATCGCTACTCTCCCGTGATCTCAGGCTGCTCGTCGTCTTCGAGCGGGTAATCCATGATGCCCGTCGAAGCCGATTGCGGCGGCGCCACCAGCCGCCCGTGCTGGTCGATTCGCATCCCCAGCGACAGGCCCATGTTGGCCAGGATTTCCTTGATTTCGTTAAGCGACTTGCGGCCGAAATTCTTGGTGCGCAGCATTTCGGCTTCGGTCTTTTGCACCAGCTCGCCGATGGTCTGAATGTTGGCGTTCTTGAGGCAGTTGTAGGAACGCACGCTCAATTCCAGCTCTTCGACCGAGCGGTTGAGCACCTCGTTCATCTTGTCGAAGCCGCGCTCAGAGACCTCTTCGGTCTGCTCGGGCAGCTCCTCGAAGTTGATGAAGATGCTCATGTGGTCCTTGAGCAGCTTAGCGGCAAAGCCGATGGCGTCCTGCGGCGAAACGGCGCCGTTGGTCCAGACTTCGAGCGTCAGCTTGTCGTAGTCGGTCATCTGGCCGAGGCGCGCGGCTTC
>PLRS01000100.1 GCA_003164035.1 Bryobacterales bacterium
CTCCGCGTCCGCTGGGCGTTTTCGCGGGCTTCCACGCGAACCTCTCCGCGGCGACCTCCAGCGCGCGTCGCATGCGCTTGTCGGACAAGTTCCGGAAACGGAATTCCACCGGGTCCGCGCCCACCATGTTCGCCAGAACATCGATGTGAGATTCACGAGCGAACGTGTTGGTGGGACCCGCCGGCGCACGCCAAGTGCCCACGCCGAGCGGATGCAGGCCCGGCGGATTGCTCGTCGCCTGCCAGGAGCCGGCCGATAGCGTGCGCTGGTGTGGCGCATCGTAGAACGACTTCGCCTCCTGGGGACCTCCGCCGTAGGTTTTGAAGTCCCAGAAGGCCAATTTGCCTTCGCCGGTCAACCCCGAACGGATCTCCACCACGGCAGCGGGACACAACCTGCCGAACCGGAACTCCTCCGCGCGATCGAACACCACCTGTACGGGTCTGCCGGCAATCCGCGAGAGCCGCGCGGCTTCGAGCGGCGGCGTCCCGTAACACTTTCCGCCGAAAGCACCGCCGACGAACGACGCAATCGCGCGAACGTTGTCCGGCGGCACACCCAAGACCTGAGCCACCTCCTGTTTGGTGCGGAACGGTACCTGCGTGCTGGCCCAGACCGTCGCTCTCGACCCCTCGACGCTCGCCATCGCCGAGTAGGTCTCGAGGACCGCGTGGGCGATGTAGCCGTTCATGTATTTTCGCGCCGCCACCGTGGTCGCCAGCTTTTCCCCCTCAGCCAGACTGCCCTTTTCATCCACCACCCGCGGCGTAGGCGCGTTTTTCACCAGGTGATCGAAAATCGTTTTGTCGTCCGGTCCCGGCTGCGGGCGTTCGAATTCCGCCTTCACCAACGTCAGTGCCTCGTCGGCCATGTCAGGCCGTTCGTGTAGAACCGCGATCAGCCCTTCATCCCGGATCACGCGCACTCCAGGCAGTTTCTCCGCCGCGCTGGTGTCGGCGCCCCTCAGTCGGGCGCTCAGCACCGGCGGCCGCACCAGACGGGCGTGCAGCAGACCTGGCAGAGTCACATCGGCGGAGTACTTCGCCTTGCCGGTGACCTTGTCTATCGCGTCCTTGCGAGGCGCCGATTTTCCCACGATGCGGAATGCCGAGGCGGGCTTCAACGGCGCCCCCTGGACATGGCGTTCGATGCGCTTGCCCCCGACCATTTGTGCGTAGCTGACGCGGTTGCCTGGCGCCGCGGATTCGGCGACCACTCCGGCCGCGACCCGCAAGCGTTCGACCGGCACACGCAGGCGCTCGGCAGCCATTTCAAGCAGCACCGACCGCGCCTCCGCGCCGGCCGCGCGCAGCACCGGGCCGAATTGCGAGATGCCGAGCGAACCTACGGTGGCCCTGTCCCACGGGCAGACGCCCGTATCCGCCATTACCATATCGACCGAATCGAAGGCGACATCCAGTTCCTCAGCCAGCATTTGCGCCAGAGCGGTGGTGGTGCCCTGGCCTAATTCCACCTTGCCGGTGAAGCACGTGACGCGGCCATCGGCGCCGATGCGCAGATAGGCGTTCCAGTCGGAGGGATACCCCTGACCGGCCGCCTGTTGAAACGCGGGCGATCGCTCCGCGGCGAAGAACACGAACAGCCCGGTTCCGCCCAGCGCTAGAAAGCCGCGCCGGCTGGGATCCCCGGCTGGTTCGCGGCGTTTCATCAGACGCCCCTCTTCATGGCGGCCGCGGCCTCTTCGATGGCCTCCAGCACGCGAGGATGCGACCCGCAGCGGCAGAGATTGTCGTCCATGTGGTTCACGATCTCATCGAGCGAGGGCTCGGCCTTCTCCGCCAGCAGGGCGTATGCGCTCAGAATCATACCGGGGGTGCAGAAGCCGCACTGAAAGGCGTTATGCTTCACGAATGCTTCCTGAATGGGGTGCAGATGGCCGCCCCGGGCCAAGCCTTCGATAGTCAACACCCGCTTGCCGGCGACATCTTTGACCTGGGTTGAGCAGGACCGGACGGCCTGGTTGTCCACCAGCACCGTGCATGCTCCGCACAGCCCCTCGCCGCAGCCGCACTTAGCGCCGGTAAGTCCAAGATCGCTACGCAAGACCCACAGCAACATGCGCTCGTTGTCCACCGTGATACGAGTCGCCCGGCCGTTGAGAGTGAAGGATATGGGCCGCTCCATAAGATTCTCCCTACCGGCTGGAACCCTCTTTCGCATCGCCCAAAGCCCAGAGCACCCCACCCAGAATGTGCCCCGCCAGCAGCGGATTGGAGTAAGCTTCCTTCTTGTGTCCGAGGGCCGAGTAGAAGACCCGGCGCCCCCCGGTGGTAATTGTCCAGGCCAGCGGCACCGCCCCGTCGATTAGACTGTTCGGGAACTTGCCGCGCTCGGGGTCGTTCAGTTGCGCGGGATCGGCGACAAGCAGAGGATGGAGATCCGGATTCAAGCTGTCATGGAAGTAGCATTCGTCCTCCCACTCGAAGGAGGCCGGCAGACTCCGTGTGGAAGGGTGGCTCGAATCCACGACCCGGACCACAAACTTCTGCAGGGCCGGGTGCCTCACAAACTTGCCGCCGATGGTGGAAACGAAGAATGGCCACTGGCGCTCGGTCGTGGTAGCGGCATGCAGTCCCACGAAGCCGCCACCCCTTTGGATGTAGTCTTGGAACGCTTCGCGCTGGGCGTCGGTCTGGAACGCCTCGTTGTGCGTGCTGGAAAAAATCAACACGTTGTACCGCTTCAGGTTGGCCGCGGTGAACACAGTGGGATCTTCGGCGGCATCCACGGCAAATCCGTTCTCCGCGCCCATTTTCCGGATCGCATCCACGCTGCTTTGCGTGTTGTCGTGAATATAACTGCTGGAGGCGGTGACGGTCTGTCTGGTATAGACCAGGACGCGTTTGCGCCCGGTAGTCTGGGCGGCGCTGTTAGACGCCAGCAGCGTGGCGATCAGCAGGAAGAAGGTACAGCGTTTCATCAAGGTTACGGTAGTCTACTGCGACCCTATGCGCAACCCTACGAGCGAATTTCTTTCCGATGTCCTTTGCGCCGTAGATCTCGGTCTCAGATTTGAGCTGCTTTCTTGCCGCCGCTGTAGTGGAAACGGCCTCGCCAGGGTCTTTGTAAGTGAGCGTCTGCAATCTGGGGGCTGATCGTCGTTAGTCCCAGTCCCTCGCCCCCGCACCCTTTGACGGCATAGAGGGAATTCGTGTGTCCGGCGGCAGCCATGCTTAGCTTGCTCTTTCATTACCTGATTCCGGCTTCCCTGTACGGCGGAGATACCGCTTTCCCCGTTCTCGCGCGAATCGATCTGGAACTGGGGCGATGCCGCGGTGCCGCCGAGGCGGCCGCCGTTGTCGAAAGAGGGAAGCCGGAGCTCTATACCAGTCTTCGATTGCGGTTCGATCCGGCGCCGGCCCAGGCGCTGACGCTCAGAATCCTCAACATCTGCCTCGCCAGATATCATTTGCGCGCTCGCGCCACATCGCTGTTGTCGCGGCCGTTCGGGCTTGTCGCCGATCCCTCGGATATGTGCCGGCTTGCGTGTCCGGGCTGCGTCCACTCCTCCCGCGCTGAGACGCTGAAGCTATTCGATTGGCACAAAGGCACGCTCGGGGAAGATCGCTTTTCGGCGCTGCTCAAACTCTATGGCCCCTATGCGATCGGAGTCTATTTCTGCAATTACGGAGAACCGCTGCTCAACGCCCATACGCCGAAGCTCATCCGCCAGGCGAAGAGTTATCTGTTGGGAACGGCCCTGTCGACCAGCCTGTCGGTGCAGCGGTTCGAACCTGAAGCCTACGTGCAATCCGGGCTCGATTTCATGGTCCTCGCGATCGACGGCGCGACCCAGGGCGTCTACCAGAGTTTCCGCCGCAACGGCAATCTGGAACTGGTCTTCGACAACGTCCGAAAACTGGTCGACGCAAAGCGCAGGCTGGGGAGCCCGACACCGGTGCTGTCCTGGAATTTCCTGGCGTTTGAGCACAATGCCCACGAAATCCGCCTGGCCCGGCACCTGGCGCGCAGGCTTGGCGTCAATCAATTCCGGGTGGTGAATCCGTTCGATGTGCGATGGGACGACCCGGAGATCCGTCCCGCGGCCGTGATCGGCGGCGTCCGGCGATTCGGCCCGCAGCCGGGCAGCAACCCGCCCGAAAACTGGAACCCGTTCCCGGCCAGCGTCGACGCCGAGGCGATCGCACGCGCGTTTGAAAGCCCGTGGAACCGGCCCGCCGCGGACGATTCGCCCCCCAGCCCGGGCCACACTTGCCACTGGTTATACAAGAACATGGCGATGGACGCCACCGGCAGAATTCTGCCCTGCTGCGGCGCGCCGAGGCCGGATACCAACCTGGTCTTCGCCACCTTCGACGGCAACGGCGGCGACCCGTTCAACTCGGAGAAGTATCGCCAGGCCCGGTCGTTCTTCGCCACTGGGCACGTCGCCTTCGAGGCCGCTCCCTATTGCACGCAGTGTGAATGGGATCAGGCCACCGTAAACATCGGCGGCGCGGAGATCCGGCGCTATTTTCGCGCGGCGGACGCGTCCTATTTCGATCGCCGCAGCCTGCGCATCCTGTCGGGGTGGTGACGCCCTGTACACCACGGGACAACCGCTCCCTCACGGTTGCGGCTAGGAAACGCGCGAAACCGAGCCGCGACCGTGAGGGAGCGGTTGTCCAGCATGTGGTCGTAGTTCCGAAATGGAGTACCTTGGGCCGCTCCCAGTTCCTCGTCAGCGCGCCGGTTTCCAGACGGCTTGTATGGTGATGGCCACCTTGTCGTCCACGCGCAAGAACAGGGTGCTGGGATTCTTCATGCCCCACTTCTGATAGGGAATATCGAACCGGGTAGCCACCTTCAAGTTGCCATTGACCGGCTCGACTTGCATGGACATGGCGATTTCGTGGCCCGCTCCGTGGATTTCAAACGTGCCATGGACGGCGATCTGGGAGATGCCTTGCGGGGACACCTTGCCTTGGATGCGGTCGGGGCGGAAGACAATTTCGGGATACTTGTCGCTCTCCAGGATTTCGCGGTTCATTTTGCGGTCGCGGGTGGAGTTGCCGCTATTGCCGCTTTTGGTGTCCACCACCAGTTCGCCGCTGGCTTTGCCGCTTTCCGGATCGAAGCGCAGATCGCCGCGCTTGATGGCGAAGGTGCCGTGTACGGTGTGCAGCACGTCGCCCAAAGTGTACTCGATCTTGGTTTGAGCCGCGTCCAGTTGCCAGGCCGTCTCCTGCGCCGCCAGAGGACCGGCATAGAGAATTGCGAAAATTGGCAGTTGCCATCGGGCGGAGCGAAAAGTCATCGTCGTCAAACCAGCATCTCCCAGCCGAGCGAAAGTCCGTTGGCGACACAACCGAAGGGGGAAAGCTCGCCCACGTGCATGGCCAGCATGCGGGCAAACAGGCGGGGGTCGCGCGCCATGGCCTGGATCGTGCGCCGGCGCAACGCCGGAAAGCGGTCCAGCATGAGCATTAGGTCTCCCATCCATTCGGGCCGCCGTCCCAGTCGCCCGTGGGCGGCCTGATAGGCGGAAAGATCTTCGCGGGCCAGCGCACCTGCCAGTGCAGCGGCCTGTTGGAAGAGCAGGCACAAACCTTCGCCGGTAACGGCGTCGACCGAACCGGAGGCGTCGCCGACCAGCGCCACATTCGCTCTCCACACGCGCTTGAGGCGCCGGGTACACGAAACCCCGCCGCGTTCGGAAGACGCCGCCGCGGCCGCTTCCAGCCGGCAGCGAAGCTGGGGAAAGCGCGCGAGCGCGCCATCCAGGCGCAGGCGCGGATCGCGCGAAATCGCCACCACGCACACCTCGCCGTCGCTCACCGGCGTGACGTAGATCTGGCACCCGTCCGCCCAGTGGATCTCCATGAATTCGCTCCAGGGCGCAATCCGATAATGGCGGCGAAACCCATAGCGCCGGCTGTCGCGCCGGCTGGCATCGAGGCCGGCCCAGCGCCGCACGGCCGAGTTGCCTCCATCGGCGCCGGCGATCCAGCGCGCCCGCACCAGGCGGTCGTCCACCCACGCGCCCGCGTTTACCAGAGAGGTGACGCGCGCGCCCCACAGCAGGCGCACGCCGGCCTGGTGCGCATGGTCGACGAGGAACTGGTGCAGCGCGGTGCGGCGCAGCCCGAAGCCGCGGCCGGTGGGGAAACGGGCCGCCGCCGATTCGGTGCCCTCGGCGAATCGAATGCCGGCGAACGGCCGCGGCCCGGCGTCTTCGAGCTCGAGTCCCAGCGCGCGCGCCGCGCGCACGCCGTCCGGCATGATGCCTTCGCCGCAAGCCTTATCCACCGGCGGTTGGCTGCAATCGGCCACGGTAACGTCGAGTCCCAGCCGGCGCGCCGCTAGCGCGGCTGCCAGTCCGGCCGGACCGCCGCCGACGACGAACAGGTCGGTGGAGGGATGCGGCATCATCGCGCGTGTTCTCCATTTTGCCATTCGTGCCGGGGATCGGGGGAGGACTGGCTGTTCATGGGGAGAGGACGTGCGCGGGGTACGGTAAGCCGCCCGGCGCGGCGACCGGAAGATAGGTATCCGTTGCGAAGCTCCATGGTTGCTGGTGCTATTGTGACGACGCCCGCAACCGGTTGGTTTCAGGCGTGTTTTGGGTTTGGTCCCGAGTGCGCGACCGGCACACTGTGGCGCGCGGGCGTTGGGTATACCACCGATGCGGGCATAGGCGCTAAGGACAAGCCCGACAGGTTACGGCGAAAAAGAGCGGATACCAGGAGATTTGCTCCAGGAGGCCCTTGCCGTTGTGTGCCACTTTTGACACAATACGGATTGGTCGATCGTTCCAAGAAGATCCCGGCGTTCTTCTATGAATCCGCCCTCGGCCGGCGGCCCGTGCGGGAGTGGATACTGGGGCTCGCCTTGGAGGATCGCAAGCTGGTCGGCCGGGACATTCAGAAGGTCGAATTCGGTTGGCCGCTGGGCATGCCCTATTGTCGAAGCCTCGGCGATGGCCTGTGGGAGGTGCGCAGCGACCTGACTGATGGCAGAATCGGGCGGGTGATCTTCTGCGTGGCGAGGGAGCGCATGGTGCTGCTGCACGGCTTGGTCAAGAAAACACAGAAGACTCCGGCCCGGGATTTAAGGCTGGCGGTCAAGCGTATGAAGGAGGTGCTCTGATGACGCATAAGAAGGGCAAGGTCGGTTCCTCTTTTGATAGCTTTCTGGCCGAACAGGGCATTCTGGAAGAGTGCCAGGAACGAGCCGTCAAGCAGATCCTCGCCGATCAGATCAAAGCCGCCATGGAGAAAGATCAACTTACGAAGGCGGCGATGGCCATCCGCATGCAAACCAGCCGCAGAGCGCTCGACCGTTTGCTCGACCCCACCAATACCGGTGTCACATTGCACACCCTGCAACGCGCTGCGGCGGCAATCGGCCGGCAACTCCGGCTGGAACTTATTTAGACGGCCGCTTGCGGGCCGCGCCAACCCGAGGAGGGCAAAAGGAACAAATGGGCGCTCCTCGGCCAAGTGGCGCGGCGCTGCATCGCGGGAGCCTGTCTGAGCGGATGCACAAGAGCGCGCCGGCTTCCGGCGTGTGATACGCTGGCCGTTCCCGTGGACTCAACACTGGCGGCCCCGCGATTATGATTTCGAATCCAGAAAGGACGATGCTGATCTCATCGCTTGGATGGGTAGACCACGATGCACTTTGGTGCTTCGATGTTTCAGCTTCGAGAGCTGAGCGCCTCCCGCTAGGCACGGATGCTCGCCACCTGTCGTTACATTCGTCTGGCTTAGGCAAATTTTCGGTGGGTCATCACTTCGGTGGCGCTCGGTTCGAACTAAACGTCCACAGCTTCTCCGATCCCAGCCGGGCTCTCGCTCGCGCCGTTTTCAAGGAAGGCGAGAGGACGCTCATTGGCGACGCTTCGGCGTGGAGTGAAGTCCCGTTGCTCTACACAGAATTTCTGGAATTCGAGCCATGGAAGGATTTCGCGCTCGTGAAAATAGACCCGTCAAGTGAACAGATCGAGCCTCAGCGTCTCAAATGGTACGACGACACCTACGACAAGGGTTACCAGGGCGTCGTTGGTGTCCTGGAAATACCGGGAGAGGACTTCGCATTGATTTCGGTGCAGCGTAGCTCTCGTCTGATTCTCCACGATTTGAACACGGGCATGAAGAGGGGAATCATCGACCTCGGCGACCGTGGAGGCAACCCGGCGCTCCAGTTTGGGAACGCGGGCAAAGAGATTTGGGCGAGCGACTACGACACTCTGGTTGTAATCCAGCGAAGCGACCTACAGGTCCTGCGGCACGCCCTCATGCAAACCGCAGACGCTGGCACCCGGTTGTTCATCGGCGACTACGCGTTCGCGCCTGACCAGGATATTTGTGTCGTGGCGCGCCCGTTCAGCGGTGATGTTGTGGGGATCGTCCCCGCCTCGTTGATGTGTGACGGCCGTGCCTGCCGTACCCTCTGTCCGGTTAAACGCGCCACCCGGAAACAGGCCGCCGGCCGAGGACCCGTGTCCGATCAAGGGCTGAGAGACGCGCCTGGCCCGGGAAACCGCCATCCACCTGGGGATGTCGTCCATCCGGAGAACGTGCCGACGGCCCTGCGCGCGGGACGAATTCACTTTGGCCCCGCGAGAGCGATGCGGCGCTTATCTTAACGCCAATGACCGATGCGGCAAGCTCCCCCGCTCTCGACAAAACGACTCATGCGGGCCTTGAAATCGCAATAGAATGAAGTGTGAACTTCGACCCTGGCAATGCCGCCCGGCACCACGTGCGTAGCATTCGCGTCCTCGCTTTGAAAGCCGTACTCTCCGGCGGGAAGGCCGCGGCGAACTGAATATGGAACACTCTTCCTTGCCCGCGGTGGAACTGGTAGTGCGGACCATCGCGGAGACCGCTATCGCCAACGAGACTTACTTCTGTCAATTGGATTCCGTGGTTGGCGACGGCGATTTCGGTTATTCCCTGGCGCGCGGTTTCGAAAAGGTCCTGGAGGGCTTCGACGGGTTCGACCGCTCCAGCCCCGGGGCTTTTCTCAAGAAAATCGGTCTGACGATCGCAAGCCGCGTCGGTGGAACCTCCGGGCCTATTTGGGGGACGGCGTTTCTACGCGCCGGAACCGCCGCCGGGACCAAGGCCGCGCTCTCCGGCGCCGACGTGGTGGCGATGCTGCGCGCCGCCGTCGAGGGGATAGTGGCGCGCGGCGGCGCTTCGCTGGGTGACAAGACATTGCTGGACGCCCTGGTCCCCGCCATCGACCGGCTGGAAGCGGACCTGGCGGCCGGCCCGGCCGAAGCCCTGGCCAACGCCGCTCAGGTGGCCGAACGCACGGCGGCCGAGACCTCCGCCATGCTTGCCAAACGTGGCCGGGCCGCCTATACGGGAGAGCGCAGCATCGGCTCTCCGGATCCGGGTGCGGTTGCGATCGGTGTGATCGCGAGCCGCGTAAGCGCCGCCTGGCGCGAGTATGGTTCATCGAAAGGCGCAATCGATCCTCATGAGAAAATTCGTCAATGACCCCAAGCAGTTCGTCCCCGAGATGCTGAAAGGAATCGCCCTCGCCAACCCCGCCGAGCTGCGCTACGTGCCGGAGTACAACCTGATCATGCGCGCCGACGCGCCCAGCGACCGGAAAGTGTCCATCGTGCAGGGCTCCGGCTCGGGCCATGAGCCGGCCCATGTCATGCTGGTGGGCAAAGGCATGCTGGACGCCGCCTGTCCCGGTGACGTTTTCTCGGCGCCTCCGGTCGACTACGTCTACGAAACCACCAAGCTGATGAAGTCGGCGAAGGGCGTCCTCCACCTGGTCAACAACTACACCGGCGACCGGCTGGCTTTCGACATGGCGCGCGAAATGGCCGAGGCCGACGGGATTCGGGTCGAAACGCTCCTGATCGACGACGATGTGGCCGTAAAGGATTCGACCCACACCGTCGGCCGCCGCGGCGTGGCCGGGAATTTTTTCGTCATGAAGGCCGTGGGCGCGGCCGCCGAGTGCGGCGCGGAGCTGGACGCGCTGGTCGCGCTGGGCAAGCGGGTCAATAGCGTCACCCGCACCATGGGGATCGCCTTGAGCTCGTGTACGCCGCCGGCCAAAGGCTCGCCGCTGTTTCAGATCGCCGAAGACGAAATGGAGGTGGGCGTCGGAATCCACGGCGAACCCGGACGGCGCCGCGTCAAACAGGCGACGGCGAACGAAGTGGTATCGCTGCTGCTGGAGGCGGTCGTGCCGGATTTGCCGTTCGCCTCCGGAGACCGGGTGGCGCTGATGATCAACGGCCTGGGTGGGACGCCGATCGCCGAACTCTACCTGCTATATGGAATCGCGCACGGGCGGCTGGCGGCGCAGGGCATTCAGGTGGCCCGAAGCTACGTGGGCGAGTATTGCACCTCGCTCGATATGGCCGGCGCGTCGCTGACCCTGGTCAAGCTGGACGATGAGCTGATGAGCCTCCTGATGGCACCGGCGGTAATCCCGTATCGGGTCTTTTAGGGTTTGTCGCGGGATTACACTAAAAGCTGGAGGGACGTTGCACTCACACGGGCATAGCCATCGCGGGACGGGCAGCATTTTGCGGTGGTCGCTGGTGGCCACGGTGGCTTTCGTGGTGGTGGAGATCGTGGCCGGAGTGCGGGCCCACTCCCTGGCGCTGGTTTCCGACGCGGGCCACAACTTCACCGACGCCCTGGCGCTGCTGCTGGCCTGGTTCGGCGTGTACCTGGATTCGAAACCCGCCGATGAGTCGAAGACCTACGGCTACCATCGCGGCGGCGTGCTTTCGGCCTTCGTTAACGCCCTCACCCTGGTGGCGCTCTCCGGCTGGATTCTCTACGAAAGCGTGCTGCGGCTGCAGCATCCCGAGCCGGTCGCCGAAGGCATCATGATGGCCGTGGCGGCGCTGGGACTGGTGTTGAACGGCGGAATCATGCTGGCGCTGGGCGCGGCCCGGCACCACGACGTGAATATTCGCGGCGCGTTCGTACACATGCTGGGCGATGCGCTGGGCTCGATCGCCATCATTGCCGGCGCCATCGCCATCCGCTACACCGGCTGGCAGCAGCTCGATCCGCTGCTTTCCATCGCCATCGCGCTACTGATCGTCTGGACGGCGCTCGATATCATCCGCGAAACCCTCAACATCCTGCTTGAAGGGTTGCCGCGCGGCATTCGTCTGGCCGAGGTGGCCGATGCCGCCTGCTCGATCGAAGGAGTGCTGAGCGTCCACGATTTGCACATCTGGAGCCTGGGATCGAGCACCCACGCCTTGAGCTGCCACGTGCTGATCGAGGACGTGCCGCCATCGGCCAGCGAAGCCGTTCTGCAGCGGTTGAACGGCATGCTGGCGGAACGGTTCCATATCCACCACAGCACCGTGCAGTTCGAACACATCGTGTGCCCGATGGCCGACGGCTGCGCGATTCCCTCCGCGCATGAGTCCCACGGCACGCATTCCCACCCGCACACGCATTGAAAGATCAGCCGCACGCGCGCAAGCCATGAACTTCGCTATGGCGATGGCTTTTCCGAGAGAGCTTGAGGGCGTTTCTTTCGAGGGCTACGCAATCGTCCTGCTCTCGCTGACAACGAGCACAAATATTGCGAAATTGCTCGGGTTACGCTGGAAACGAGTAAACCTCTCAACCGAGCCGATCATGCTCGGTGACCGCATCCTGGAAGGCAAATCTCTTGCCGTTCGGGAGAACTTCTACCGTGGCGTGTTCGGAACGGTGAAGAAAAAGTCACGGAATCGTGATTTGCCTTTGCCGAAGGTCGTGCTTCATTCCGATCTGACCCGGCGTCGGCAAACGCTCGATGCGATGGGTGATCGTCTAGTTGGGCACGCACCCGAGAGTATTCCCGTAGACCGAGCGGGTGCGAATTTGACGCTAGCCACGGGGAAGCAATGGCTGCAAGTTATTGATTCCATTGGTCGGGGCGGGGCGATTTGA
>PLRS01000140.1:0-2991 GCA_003164035.1 Bryobacterales bacterium
CGCGACGAGGCCGAAATCCGCGGCCACCGCCGCACCTACATCGGCGCCCTGCCCGGCCAGGTGATCCAGATGATGAAGAAGGCCGGCACCCGCAACCCGGTCTTCATGCTCGACGAAGTCGATAAAATGTCGACCGATTTTCGCGGCGATCCGTCCGCCGCACTACTCGAAGTGCTGGACCCGGAACAGAACTTCATGTACGTGGATCACTACCTGGACGTGGAGTACGATCTGAGCCAGGTTTTTTTCATCGCCACCGCCAATGTGCTCCACACCATTCCGCCGGCCCTGCAGGACCGTATGGAAGTGATTCGCCTATCCGGCTACACCGAACTCGAAAAGATGGAAATCGCCCGCCGTTTCCTGGTCCGCAAGCAGATGGAAGCCACCGGCCTCGATGGCAACCAGGTCGAGTTCACCGACGACGGTCTGAACGGGCTGATCCAGTATTACACCCGTGAAGCCGGCGTTCGAAACCTGGAGCGCGAAGTGGGCAACGTCTGCCGTAAGGTCGCCCGCCAGGTCGTAAACGCCGCGTCCGCCAAGGAAAGCTCGAGGGCGTCCGCCAAGGAAAGTTCCAAGGAAGGTCCCAAGCCGGCCAGGGAACAGAAAGAAGGAAAGCCCCTCCCCAAGCTGGTGGTCACCGCGCAAAAGCTCACCGATTTGCTGGGTCCCTGGAGGTTCCGCGATCTCGAGGCGGAGAAACACAATGAAGTCGGCTCCGCGGTGGGTTTGGCGTGGACCGAAGTCGGCGGCCAGATTCTGACTACCGAATGCAGCCTGATGGAGGGTAAAGGCAAGCTCACCATTACGGGCAAATTGGGCGAAGTGATGCAGGAGTCGGCCCAGGCGGCCATGAGTTATATCCGTTCGCGCGCACTGTCGCTCGGCCTGCCGCGCGATTTTTACCGCAATATGGACGTGCATCTGCATATCCCCGAGGGCGCCATCCCCAAAGACGGACCTTCGGCCGGCATTACCATGGCCACCACCATCTGCAGCGCCCTGACCGGCATTCCCGTGCGCGCCGACGTGGCCATGACGGGAGAAATTACCCTGCGCGGCCGCGTCCTGCCGATCGGCGGCCTGAAGGAAAAGTTGATGGCCGCGCATCGCCATGGCATCCTCGAAGCGATCGTTCCCCGGGAAAACGAGAAGGACCTTCCCGACATTCCCGATGCCATTAAGAAGACCATGAAATTGAATTTCGTCGATTCGATGGATCAGGTGCTGAAAATCGCGCTGGAGAGGGAGATCGTCGCCCTGCCCATGCCGGCCTCCGCCCCGGTCGTGGTGGATAAGCCGGTCGAGGAGTTGGCCCACTAAGGGTCGCGCGAGTGCGAGGCGAGTTTGTAGCCAGTGCCGCGCGGCCGGAACAGTTCCCCGCCGCCGGGCTGCCTGAGGTAGCATTTTTAGGGAGAAGTAACGTAGGAAAGTCCAGCTTGATTAATGCCCTCGCCGGGCAAAAAAAGCTGGCTTTCACCAGCAACACTCCGGGGCGAACACAAACGATCAACTTCTATCGCATCGACAGTGCGTTTGGTTTCGTCGATCTGCCTGGCTATGGTTATGCCAGGGTTCCCCGTGAGAATTTGCGCGGCTGGAAGCAGTTAATCGAACACTATCTGGAACATAGAGAGAGCCTCAAGCTCTGCTGCCTGATTCTGGATGCCCGCCGGGGCTGGATGGACGGCGATCTGGAATTGAAACGCTGGCTGGAGGCTCTCGCCATACCGTACCTGGTGATCGCGACCAAGATCGACAAAGCGAATCAATCTGAACAACAGGGCGGACTGCGCGCCATCCGCGAGGAAGGCGTGGAGCCGTTGCCTTTCTCGGCCGTCACCGGCCGGGGAGTGAGGACCATTTGGCAAGCAATAACGACACAACTGCAGCTCAGGTAGCCAACACCCCGCCGCAGGAAAAACAAGAGAAGTTAGAAAAACCCGCCGAAAAGACGGCCGAGAAACCGGCCGTTCCCGCCCGCGAAGGCTCCGCCGCCGAAAGCGAAAAACCTGCCGACCGGGCTCCCAAAGTTGCCGCCGCCGCCGCGCCGCCTGCCGCCGAGGCACCCCCGCCGCCACCCAACTCCGCCGAAGCGGTCGTCGCCGCTTCCCCGGGCGCGCAGCGCCGCAAACAGGCCGCCCAAACCAAGAACGGCACTCCTACTCTGGACTTGGTCGAACTCAAGGATATGAGCATTCAAAAGCTCAACCAGGTCGCCAAGGACATGGGAATCGCCGGAGCGGCCGGCCTGCGCAAGCAGGAGTTGATCTTCAAGATCCTCCAGACCCAGGCCGAAAAGAGCGGTTTGATCTTCTCCGAAGGCGTGCTCGAATGCCTGCCCGACGGCTTCGGCTTCCTCCGCGCTCCCGAGTACAACTATCTGCCAGGCCCCGACGACGTCTACGTCTCGCCCTCGCAGATTCGCCGCTTCGACCTGCGCACCGGCGACACCATCTCCGGCCAGATTCGCCCCCCCAAGGAGGGCGAACGCTATTTTGCCCTGATCAAAGTCGACGCCATCAATTTCGAGCCGCCCGAAGAAGCCCGCAACAAGATATTCTTCGACAACCTCACCCCGCTCTATCCCGATGAGCGGCTCAAGCTCGAAACCACGCGCGATAACTTCTCCGGACGGGTGATGGACCTGCTCACGCCGGTCGGCAAAGGCCAGCGCGGCCTGATCGTCTCCGCGCCGCGCACCGGCAAGACCATGCTGTTGCAGGCCATCGCGAACTCCGTCACTACCAATCACCCCGAGGTTTCGCTCATCGTGCTGCTGATCGACGAGCGCCCCGAGGAAGTCACCGACATGCAGCGCAGCGTCCGCGGCGAAGTCATCAGCTCCACTTTCGACGAACCCGCCACCCGCCACGTCCAGGTGGCCGAAATGGTGATCGAAAAAGCCAAACGCCTGGTCGAGCACAAACGCGACGTGGTCATTCTGCTCGATTCCATCACTCGTCTGGCGCGCGCCTACAACACCAT
>PLRS01000140.1:3084-28558 GCA_003164035.1 Bryobacterales bacterium
CGCGTCTTCCCGGCCATCGATATCAACAAGAGCGGCACCCGCAAGGAAGAGCTCCTGCTTCCCAAAGAAGAGCTCAACCGTGTTTTCATTCTGCGCCGCGTCCTCAATCCGCTGTCCCCGGTCGAAACCATGGAGCTGCTGCTCGACAAGTTGGGTAAGACCCGCACCAACGCCGAGTTCCTGGCGTCGATGAGCGGCTAGAGGCTCTTCCGCCATAATGGCGCGCCGCCCTCCTGGTAGAACCGGCGATCTTGTCGCCGGTTCTTTTGGGTTTGCCGCTGTGCGGACCTTCACGGTCCTGCCTGGCTGGCGCCGCCGCGCTACAATCGATAGAGGCTGCCCAGCGTGAGGCCTTTGCTCCCAAAAAGTTCGCAAAAGGTCGTTCCGGCAGCCATCCTTCTGCTAGCCGGCGCCGTGGCCATCCTTTCCCGGACCATCACCGGCGCGGTCGTCGCCGCAGCCATCTTCCTGGTGGCCCTGGTCGCCAGTGTCTTCCGCCTTCGCCGTCTGCTGGCCGATACCGAGCGCGCGCGAGAGGAAGAAGCCCACCGTAAAGCCACCCTCGAAACCGTCCTCAGCAGCATCGGGGACGCCGTAATGGTCGCCGACGCCGCCGGCTCCATCACGTTTGTCAATCCGGTTGCCGAACAACTCACCGGCTGGCCGTCGGCCGAAGCGCTCGGCCGCCCGCTCAACGAAGTCTTTCGTGCCGTTGACCAGAACGCACGTACCCCGGTCGAGAACCCCGCCCTCGTAGTGCTCCGCACCGGCCAGCCCACCACGCTCGCCGACCTCACCGTGCTGCTGACGCGCGACGGGCGGGAGATCCCCATCGACGACAGCGCCGCGCCCGTCCGCGGCTTGCGCGGCGCCCTCGCCGGCGTCGTGCTGGTCTTCCGCGACGTCACCGCCCGCCGCGTAAGCCAGCGGGCACTGGAGGAATCCGAACACCAGTATCGCCTTCTCTTCGAAAGCAACCCCCAGCCGATGTGGGTGTTCGACCTGGAGACGCTGGCCTTCCTGGCCGTCAACCAAGCCGCCGTCGAAGCTTATGGCTACTCCCACGAAGAGTTCATGGCCATGACCATCCGCGACATTCGGCCCCCCGAGGAGGTGCCCCGCCTGCTCGACAGTTTGCGCCTCTTGAACGGTCTCCACCCCGACGGCCGCTGGCGCCATCGCCGCAAAGACGGAACCCTCATGGTGGTGGAATCCGCCGTCCATCCCCTCCGCTTCGGCGCGCGCGAGGCCCGCCTCGTCATGGTCAACGACGTCACCGAACGAGCCAGCCTGGAAGAGCAGTTTCACCAGGCGCAGCGCCTGGAAAGCGTCGGCCGCCTGGCCGGAGGCGTGGCTCACGACTTCAACAATTTGCTTGCCGTCATCAACGGCTACGCCGATCTGTTGTCACAGGACTTGCCGCCCGGCAGTTCGGAAGGTTCCATCGTGGCCGAAATCCGCGCCGCCGGCGAGCGCGCCGCCTCGCTCACCCGCCAACTGCTGGCTTTCAGCCGCAAACAACTCGTGCGGCCCACCGTCCTCAACCTGAACCAGGTCGTGCGCGACGTGGAGAAAATGCTGCGCCGCCTCATCGGCGAGGATATCGAGCTCATCATCCGGGCCGACGAGGCCCTGGGCAACGTCCGCGCCGACGCCGGTAACCTACAGCAGATCCTCATGAACCTGGCCGTGAACGCCCGCGACGCGATGCCCCATGGCGGCCGGCTCCTCATCGAAACCGCCAACGTCCTGCTGGACTCCCACTACGAACAGCTCCACGACGGCGCCCGCAGCGGGCTGCACGTGCTCCTGGCCGTAACCGACAACGGCACCGGCATGACCCCGGAGGTGCGCAAACACCTCTTCGAGCCCTTCTTCACTACCAAGCCGACCGGCGCCGGCACCGGGCTCGGCTTAGCCACGGTCTACGGGATGGTCAAGCAGATCGGCGGCTGGATCTGGGTCTATTCCGAACCGGGAAAAGGTTGCGTCTTCAAAATCTATCTGCCGCGCATCGATGCGCCGGTCCCGCAGCCGCCCCCGGCAGTGCGCCGAAACCTACGCGGCAGCGAAACCATCCTGGTGGTGGAAGACCAGGACGAGGTTCGCCATATGACGGCCACCGCGCTGGGCCGTTACGGCTATCGCGTGCTTACCGCCGCCAGCGGAGAAGAAGCCCTGCGGCTGGCCGCCGGGCACGCCAGCCCCATCCACCTCCTACTGACCGACGTCGTGATGCCTGGCATCACCGGCCACGAACTGGCCGAACGCATGACCGCCGCGCGCGCCGGCTTGGCCGTGCTCTATATGTCCGGCTACACCGATCGGGCCATGGCGCACGGCGGCGTGCTCGATCCCGGCGTGCAATTGCTCGCCAAGCCGTTCACCCCATCCGAGCTCGCCGAAAAAGTGCGCGACGCTCTCGGCGCCGCGGCCCCTACCCTGCTGCTGCTCTCCCCCGACGGCCGCCGCCGCGCCGTCCTTCGCGACCTTCTGATCGAAGCCGGTTACGCCGTGGCGGAAACCGGCGGGGGCCCGGAAGCCGCTTCCGCTATCGGGGCCGGAGAGTTCGATCTGCTAATTGCCGAGCTCACCGCCGCGGGGGAAGAAGTGACCCTCGACGCGGTCCGCAATCGGCCGCCCGACCGCCCGGCCATCGTCCTGTCCGCCGACGAGGGCGGCGAATTCCTCACCCTCGCCGCCGAAACTCGCGCCGCCGCCCTCTTACCCGTCCCCATCGACCGCGAAGCTTTGCTCGAAGCTGTTCGCCGCACGCTGAAACAATGACGTGGCTGTACCGCAGTGGGACAGACGATCGTTTTTCGTCGTCTGTCAGGCTGCTACGCCCTGGCGAGGGACCGACAGACCACAAAGAACGATGGTCTGTCCCACCCTCTCTCAGCGCCGCTCTTATGCCGGAACCGCTTCGCTGGCGTACCGCGCGGCCATTTCTTTCAAATCGATCGGCTCGTAGTCGCCGGCGTGGCCGGCCTGCCCGAATTGCGTCATCCGCAGCGCCACCACTTTCTTCATGGCTTCGCGGGCGGGCTTCAGGTAGCTGCGCGGATCGAATTCTTCCGGCTTCTCCGCGAATACTTTGCGGATGGCCCCGGTGATGGCCAGCCGATTGTCCGTGTCCACGTTGATCTTGCGCACGCCGTTCTTGATGCCGAGCTGGATTTCTTCCACCGGCACGCCCCAGGTCGGCTTCAGCTTGCCGCCGTATTGATTGATGATGTCCTGCAGGTCTTTGGGAACGCTGGAGGACCCGTGCATCACCAGGTGGACATTGGGCAGCTTATTATGAATGGCGATCAGCCGGTCCATTTTAAGAGTCTCTCCGGTCGGCTTCGACGAGAACTTATAGGCCCCGTGACTGGTGCCGATGGCGATGGCCAGGGCGTCCAGGCCGGTCTGCTTCACGAATTCCACCGCCTGGTCGGGGTCGGTCAGATGGCTCAGGCCATCCAGACCCGCTCCGTGCCCGTCCTCAATACCGCCCAGACAGCCGATCTCGCCCTCTACCGTCACGCCCTTGGCATGCGCCGCCTCCACCACCTCGCGCGTCGCCTTCACGTTGTACTCGAAGCTCGAAGGCGTCTTCCCATCCGGCATCAGCGAGCCGTCCATCATCACGCTGGTGAATCCCATCGCGATGGCCGACTTGCAGGTTTCCACCGAGTTGCCGTGATCCAGGTGAAGCACCGTCGGAATCTCCGGATAGAGTTCCGTCGCCGCCAGCATCAGGTGATACAGGAAGCGGTCCTGCGAATACGCGCGCGCGCCGCGGCTGGCCTGTACGATCACCGGCGACTTCGTCTCGCGAGCCGCTTCCATGATCGACTGGATCTGCTCCATATTGTTTACGTTGAAAGCGCCAACGCCGTAGCCACGCTTGGCTGCTTCGTCCAGGAGTTGTCGCATCGATACCAGGGGCATTTGAGTTTCTCCTTGTCTTTGTCTTTTACGCTGAAATGATACCGTAGGGTCTTTAAATAAGACGCTAACACGATTGCTCAAAACCGGGCAAATCGTGGATATGGTCCAAGCACCTGCAAATCGTTAACCCACCTGGGAATTTGGCAATTTAGGCGCCCCGAGGCTGCTATAGTCTTAGTGTTTAAGGACCTTTCCTATGGAACCTGTGTCGCGACGCGCCTTCTCCATGTTGATGGCTGCCGCTTCCCTCGCCGGGCCGAACCACGCGGCAAGGCCCGGCCCGGAAAGTGGGGACCCAGCCGCGGTCCTGTGACTTAAGCGCGTGGCCTTTGCTCGCGCGCCGCAAAACAGCGTATCCTGGGTCTGAAATTCACCATCCGCCACCGAAAGGATTCGTCTATGAAGCGAAGATCGTTTCTGAAGTCGCTCGCGGCCGTGCCTGCCGCCAGCCTGGCCCTCCCGCGGTTTGCCCAAGCCGCCTTGCCGAAAACCCGAATCACACGCGTCCGCATTTACAAACCGCCCGATCTCAATCCGATCTTCAACCAGAGCAACATGCTGGTCACGGTCGAGACCGAAGCCGGCATCACGGGCATCGGCGAGGGCGGCGTCAAGGACACCCTGGAGCAGTGCGCCGGCTCACTCATCGGCAAGGACCCTTTCAAAATCGAAGCCATCTGGCAGGAAGAGTACATGGCGTTTTTCTACCCGCCCGGCCGGGAGAAACAGGACGCCATGGGCGCGCTCGATCTGGCCCTTTGGGACATCAAAGGTAAGGCCCTCGGCCTGCCCATTCACCAAATATTGGGCGGAGCCGTGCGCAACTACTGCGAGTGCTACAACACCGGCAACGTCCGCCCGCCGGCTTCCGCGAGCGGCGCCCCGCCCACCGTGAAGGAACGCGTCAAGGCTACCCTGGAGGCGGGCTACAAACTGTATCGCATGGGCGCCGGCGACCCCGGCTCCGGCCCCTGGGATGTCCGCAGCCGCCTCCTTCAGGTCGCCAGGGACGCCAAAGAGGCGCGCGAGGCCCTGGGCGACAGCGGCGACTGGAGTGTCGACTTCCACCAGCGCTTCGAGTACGACGACGCCCTCCGCGGCTGCAAGCTGATCGAGGAATACTCTCCCTACCTGGTGGAAGATCCCGTCCGCGACGAGCATTTCCTGGACGATATCCCCAGGCTCCGCCGCATGACCTCCGTACCCATCGCCGCGGGCGAAGAGTGGGGTTGGCGCTGGGATTTCGCCAAGCTGGTCGAGAACCACGACATCGACTACAACCGCTGCACCCTGCCCAACGTCGGCGGCATCACCGAGATGCTCAAGATCATGGCCCTGTGCGAAACTCACGCCGTGGGCATCGTCCCCCACTTCACCGGACCGGTCGCCACCGCGGCCCTGGTGCAGTGCCTGGTCACCTACCCCCTCAGCGTGATGTTCGAATATAACTACGGCAACCGCCAGATCCCCTATCTTCCCCAGTACACCGATTTCAAGGCCGGCAAGCTCTACCCCAACGATCGGCCCGGTCTCGGCGTCACTCTCGACACCGCCCCTCTAACCCAGATCGGAGAAGTCACCCAGCCGATCCACCGTTCGATCTATAACCGCCCCGACGGGTCGCTGACTCACTGGTAAGCCAAGCCTTAGCGCTCAATTGCCGCGGCGGCCATCGCCATGAAGCTGTTGATCTCATCGGCGACGTCGCCGCCGCCATTGGTGCGCTGCATGAATATGATGCCAACCAGGTCCTTGGCCGGGTCCACCCACCCGTAAGTGCGATAGGCGCCCCCTTTCACGAAGCTGCCGATCGAGTTATAGCGGAACGTGCCGAGTGTCTCGCGCACCACTTCGAAACCGAACCCGTGCCCCACTCCGGGAGCGAAGCCCGCTTTCATGGAGCCGGTCTGCGAGGTGGTCATCGCTTCCACCGCGGCGGCCGAGAGAATCCGCTGCCCATCCAGGCTTCCCTTGTCCAGCAGCATCTGGTGGAACCTCGCCATGTCGCCGGCGGTGCTGAACAGGCCGCCCTCGGGCGCGGGAAACTTCGGCGCCGTCATGGGCACAAGCTTCAGCCCGTCGGTCTCATACCGGTAGACCGAGGCGACCCGGTTCGCCTTGTCCGGCGGCACAAAGAAAAACGTGTCTTTCATGGCCAGCGGCTCGAAAATTCTCTCGGCCAGAAAGCGATCGTAGGGCTCGCCGGCGATCACCTCGATGATGCGGCCCAGCGCGGCGATGCCGATATTGCTATAGTTCCAGGCCGTTCCCGGCTCGAACAGCAGGGTTGTCCCGCGCACGGCGGCGACCCGCTCGGCCAGCGTGGTGGGTGGCGCCGCGCCCGCCGGCGTCCCGCCCGGCAGTCCCGAAGTGTGCGTCATCAGGTCGAGAACGTTCACCGGCCGCGACGGTGTGACCGGTTCGCAGTTGTAGCCCGCCAGGGTGCCGCACGGATTCAGCTTCAGGTCCTTCAATTCGGGCAGGAATTTCTCGACGGGATCGATCAGCGAGAGCCGCCCCTCGTCCACCAGAATCATAATGCCGGCGCACGTCACCGGCTTGGTCACCGACGCCAGCCGGAAGACGGTATCGGTGCGCATGGGAGTCTTGCTTTCGAGATCCTGATACCCCACCGCTTCCAGGCTGGCGACGTGGCCGTGCCGCGCCACCAGCGTCACCACCCCGGCAGTCTTGCCGGCCGCAACGAACTCTTTCATCCGCACAGGAATCCGGGCCAGCCGCGCCGCGCTCATGCCGGCCGCCTCCGGATCGATCTTGCCGATGGTGAAAGGCCCGGCCGCCACCGCCGCCAGCGCGCCGCCCAGTACAAGAGAAATGGTTGTCTTCATCGTCTTGCCGCCTCGCCTTCATCCTGGACCGAAATCTTCGGTCTCACTCGTACCGGTAGACCGTCACTCGCAATACGGTATTCGCGCGCAGGGTAAGAATCTCGCCCTGCCCTGTGTCGTCGCCGCCCAACTTGCGGACCACCACCCACTTGCCGTCCACGAACTTGCCTTCCTCGACGTCGCCGAGCCCCACCGTCGCCGGCCCGGGCCTGTTGGGCGAAAATGCAATCCGCAATCCGCCCGTGCCGGCGCACAGGAAAAACTCGTCCGGCCCGGAGGACACCAGGATCGCGTCGGCCTGCGGCGCGCCCGCCTGGCCCTGCGGCGCGGCCGGTGGCGCCGCCTGGCCGGCCGGCAGCGGCGCGATCGGAACACGGCCCCGGCCCACATAGCTCAGGCTGAGCGTATAGTTGCCCAACTCGATCTTCGTGGGCGCATCGCCCTGGTTCATTCGCGCGGTTGCGATCGTGCTCTTGCCCTGCTGCGCCAGGATTGCCGGAGACATCTGTGAGATGACGCGGTAGGCGGCGGCCAACTCGGTGTCCGGCCCCACGCTTCGCTCGATGCCGAAGGGCGAAAATCCGATGGCGTTGTACTTTCCGACCGCCAGAAACGCGTTGCCCGCGTTGGCGCTGGTTTCGGGAATGAACAGCGGATTGGCGTTGCGCGTGAACCTTTGGGCGACCTCGTCGAAGTACTGCAGATAGAGATCCGGCGCCAGCATGTCCGCCGCCGGCGCACCGGCGCGCCACACGTCGTGCACCTGCGGCAGCGGGCCGCCGCTCGGGTAGGTTCCGGGCCACGCCATGTTCGGTTGCTGCAACCAGCCGTTCACGAACATCGGGATGTTATATTCCGTCTTACCCTGCTCGATCACCTTGTTTACGTAGCGGGCGTAGTTCCAGGCCATGAAGATCTCGTCCGCCGGCCAGTGCAGCTTCCGCCAACCGGTTTGGTACTCTTCCTGGCTGAGCGGCGGGCTGTTGGTCTGGATGGGCATGTCGACGCTCGCGGGCTTTCCCGCTCCGAAAACGTCCTCCCACGTGCCGGCGGTTTTGAATCCGTTGGCCGCCCAGACTTCGCGGAGTTCCGGCGCCAGCGAGTCCTTGTGCTTCTCGAGATAGGCCATCAGCTCCGCCGGAACGGGACCGGCGAATGCCTGGTTGGCCGCTTCCGACCGGTCGCGGGAATCGCGCAGCACGCCCACTTCGTTTTCCACCTGCATCATCACCACGGTGTGCCGCTGGCCGTCCACCTCGCGGATATGGCGCATGAGCGCGCGGAAGGCCCGCGCGTCGGCATCGCGGCTGGCGCTAGAGAAGGTGCTGAGCAGCTCCATGCTTTTGCCACCCTTGATCCGGATCCGCGGGTACCGCGTGTAATCGCGCTTCACCCAGGTGGGAGCATAGCTGGAAAGCCCGTTCTTCCAACTGCCAAACCAGAGGAAAACCAGCTTCAGGTTGTTGCGCCGTGCCTCCTGAATCAGGCCGTCCACCAGCGCGAACTGGTAGCTGCCTTCGCGAGGTTCCAGTTGGGCCCAGGATATGGCGGCCAGGACGCAGTTCAGGTTGCCCGCTACCAGCCGCGGCCAGATGGGCTGCATGTTCTCCAGGCTGGTGGCGGTGTTGTTCCCCAACTCCCCGGCCAGCGCCAGGAACGGCTTGCCATCGACGATTAACTGCGTGGCCGCGCCTTGCTTCCGTAAGTGCGGTATTCCCGCAACGGTCTGTCCATGGCACTGGACCGCGATCGCCGCCGCCAGGCACGCCAGCGCGATACGGGTGAGAGTCTGCCTTTTCATGATTGCGGCAATATTCTAGCACCCGGACCTCGCGGTAGCCGTCACCATTCGCGGGATAAAGCCAAGTCGAACGGCCTTGGCTCGTCGCCGAATCCTACCCCGTCTTCCCCAGCACGTCCTCGACCGCCTCGGGATGCTTTGCGATCACCGCCAGCAAGACGCGGGTGGGCGCGTCCGGGCGAGACCGGCCTTGTTCCCAGTTGCGCAGCGTGGCCGGCGGCAAACCGAACCTGGTTGCAAACTGTGCCTGGCTCAGGCCCATTTTGGCCCGGACCTCCCGCACATCGACTTCCGGCACATGAACCATGGTCACGCGGACGTTCTCGTTCTCCCCCTTAGTCCACGCGACCGCCTGCCTCAATCCGTCGATAATGCTCTCGCCAACGGTCTGGCGCTTCCGCACGCCCGCGATTCTTTTCACCGGTTTCGAAGCCTTCGTCGTCGCCATGTCGGCCACCTATGCCTTCCTCGGGTATCCCGCGACCAAGGCGGGTACGAGCCGTTTCATCTCGTTCCGCTCCGCCTTGCTGAGGCTCTCCTTCCGGTTCTTCGCGTATGCTGAGAGCAGGAACAGCGGCAAATGCTTGCAACGGTAATAGTAGATCACTCGCGCACCACCCCGCTTGCCTCTCCCCTCCAGTGCCCAGCGGAGTTTCCGGACGCCACCGGTATCCGGGATGATCTTGCCAGCCTCCGGGTTCGCCCCCACAAACATGACGACCCGCCCCCGCTCCGACTCGGACATCAGCGGCTTCGCCTTTCGGAGGAATTCCTCCGTCTCCACGACGGTCATCGGGGCGTCCGCCACGCGCTCCCAGTATACGCAATCTGCGCAGAGCAATCAAGGAGCGGGCCAGCATCCCCGTTCACGCTCGTCGCGCGCCTCCTTGCTTACCGAGCGGATTTCCCAGCTAAGCGCCCTGAACACGGCTACCCTGCATCGCCCCATGCTAAGATTTGCGGTTGGAAGCACATGAACCCGCCGGTTGAACCGCAAACATCCGAGGCCCTCATGCATGCCGTGGAATCGCTCCGCCGTTCGGACCGGCCACTGACGGGGCGCGAGATCTTGAAGTTGATTCCTCCCGCGTCGCGAATGAAACCGGGCGCGCTGGAACCGCTCCTCACTCAAGATCCTCGCGTGATTGGCTGGCCGCCGCGAACCCGTTCCGCCGGGCCCCGGTATTGGACGCGCAGGCCCGAGGACCTCGCCGATTCGCTCGTGCTGGAACTGGTAGCGGACGCGGCGCTGACTCTCAGCGATATCCAGAAAAAGGTGGGGCGCCACCTGGCCGGCTTTTCCGCCGAACAGAAACGGGCGCTGGTGGCGCCGCGGGTGGCTGCCCTGGTAGAGGCCGGGAAGTTGTACCTGCATCCCCCGCCGGGGCGGGCACAGCCCAAATACGGCGCCAAGCCGGCCGAGGCCCGCGCCTATGTGGCCAAGCTCGAAAAGGAACTGGATGCGCTGGCGGCGAAGCTGGCGCCCGCCGGGATTACGCGCCAGCAGATCATAGACGCCCTACGCGGCGAGAAGCCCTCCGACGGCCTGACGGAGCGTATTGCCGGGTACCTGAAGACGAAGCCCGGCGGAATCGGCCTGGGGCAGTTGCGCGAAGAACTCGGCGTTTCGCCCGCCGATAAGGCTTCCTTCGACGGGGCTGTGATTTCGTTGTACCGCGAGCGGCGCGTCTACCTCGACCGGCACGATTACCCGCTGGGGCTGAGCGAGGCGGCCCGGAGCGAGCTGGTGAGTGACGGGTCGGGCAATTACTTCGTGGTGATCGGCTTGCGAGGCGCCGACGATGAATCCGTTTCGTAGCTGGATCGCCGGCGATGCCTGGGACCTCCCCGAAGCCGACGTCGGCGAAATTGGCGTGCAGGCCTTCGACGCGTGCCGCCGGGCCATCGCCGTCACCCTGGCCGAAAACAGGACCACAGCGGTCTTGATCCGCGGCGAGCCGGGAAGCGGCAAGACGCACCTGATGCGCCGGCTGCGCGCTCACCTGGCCCGGAGCCCCGATGAACGCCTGCGCGAAACGCTCTTCGTTTACGTGCGGCTGTCGACCAGCTCCAATATGATCTGGCGCCATCTGCGGCGGCGCTTTGCCGACGACTTGATGCGAGCGGACGCGGACGGCACCATGCAGCTCGAATCGCTGGTCTATCGAGTGCTAGCAAGCCCGGCATCGCGCGGGCGCCTTCTCGACCGACTGAAGCATGACTGGCCCGCCGGCCTTCCTTTGAACGAGCGATCCTTTGCGTATGCGCTGGGGGTCATGCTCCGCTGCGTGCCGGAGAACGAGCTGGCATCGCTTGAGCTCTTCGACAAACTGGAAGGCGAAGAAAAGCTCCCGCCGGGACTGGTGAAAGCTCTGCGGCGCCTGGTTCGTCGCCAGGATTTGAGTCTGGTTCGGGCGTGGCTGCGCGGCGACTCGCTCACCGCGGCCGATCTGGACAAGCTCGGAATCGCCGAGGACGGCACCCAGGAATCGGACCCCGAATACGCGGCCCGGGAGATGGTTCTCACCCTCGCCCGTCTGGCGGGGGCCAGGATGCCGATGGTGCTTTGTTTCGATCAGGTGGAGGCGCTCGAAACGAGCCCCGGCGAGCTTTCCGGCTTTCTGGCATTTGGCGGCGCCGTCAGCACCTTGCACGACGAAACCACGAACCTGGTCCTGATCTCCTGCATGCAGTCTTCGGTGGAGCCTATGTTTCGCCGCGCCGACTACGACCGCATCGGGGAGCGGGCGGCGCACCTGCCCTTGCTCGGCCGGCGGGACGCCATGCGGCTCATCAATGCCCGCCTGCAGGCGGCTGGGCCCGGACTGAGGTGGGCGCCGGCGGCGGAGTTCGAGTCCATCTTCAATGCGGAGGGGCAGGCCAGCGCGCGCAAGATCCTGGCCAAGGCGGCCGAACTCTTCGATCGTGCGCATGCCCCCGCTCCCGCCGCCGGGCGCCCGCTTCCGTCCGGCTCCTTCCTTCAACAGGAATGGGATAACCGTATCGGCGGAGCCGGCGAATCGATCGCGCAGGGCGATATCGACGAGGTGCTGGACCAGGGGATTCGGGCGCTCCTCATTGCGGCGGCGGGAGGAAAGTGGAAAGCCGCCAGCGGCGCCGGTGACATCGATTTCCGGCTCGAATCCCCCAGCGCGCGGATCGATGTCAGCCTGTGCAACCAGAAGAACATGAATAGCCTGGCCGCCCGGCTGCGGCGGCTTGGCGACCCGGCCCGGAATGGACGCTCCGCGCGGCTGGTGCTGGTGCGCGACCCGCGCCTCGGGATCGGCAAGAGCGCGCACGCCACCCGGCGCTACCTGGACGATCTGGCTCAGGCCGGCGCGCGCGTCGTTCACCCGTCGATCGAGGCGATGGAAGCGCTGGAAGCGCTGCGCAGCCTGCTCGCCGATGCACGCTCGGGCGATTTGACGCGCGGCGGCGAACCTGTCGGCCCGGAAACCGTCCAGGAGTGGATCGCACGGAATATGCCCGCCTGCCTGGCGGATCTGGTCGAGAACATAACCGGCGCCGCGCCCGAGTCCCCGGCGAACGCTCAACTTCGCGAGGATTTGCTGGCCCTGATGGAGGAGCGCTGCCTGATCGGCCTGGAGGAGGCGGCGCGCGAGATGCGGCAGGAAGCGTCGGCGGTGCGGCAGTTGGTGCTCGCCTCTCCCGGTGTGGCGGGTTTACTGGAAGGGCCGCCCGTGCTGCTGTATCGGCTGGTGCCCACCGCTCGCGCCTGAGATCATGCCGGTAGAATTGCACGTCCGCCAGGTTCGCGACGAGATCCTCCGCGCGGCGGGAGGGCCGCTTCACGGCTTGTCCAATTCCAGCAGCCGGCTGGTGGGCTCGTTGTTCCATGCGATCTGCGCCGACCTGCTCGGCCGCGATGCCCGGCTGCAGGCGCGCGCGGCCCTGCCCGGCGGCAGCTCGACGGCCGAGGAATGGAGCGCCCGCCTGCGCGACCATATCTACCGGCTGTTGCTCGGCCCGCGCGTCGAGGCCAATCAGGCGGCCTTGCAGACGGCCACCCGGGAAGTGCTGGATCTGTGGAAGTCGCTCGAAGCGCTGGCGCAATGGCTGGCCGCGATTCTGCACGAGGCCTGGCGGCGGGGCGCGTTTTCGGTGTCCGCGGATGGCGCAGCCGAGCTGGCGATCTCCTCCGAGGAGCCGTTGTCGTGGCTGCTCCGGGAACCCGGCTGGACCGATAGCGTGCAAGTCAGCGGCGTACCCGACGCAGTTTTTCGTTTGCCGGGCGGCGACCGGTGGTGCGTGGCGGAGCTGAAGACCGGGCAATCCGCGCCTGAGGCCGACCTGGCGCAAGCCTGCCTGTATCGCCAGATGCTGGCTGCCGGGGAACGCACGCCCGGTTCCCTCGCGCTGGTCCGCTTCCGTCCCCAGCTCGAGCAGAAGGTTTTCGAGCCGCGGGAACTGGCGCCGGCCGAAGCGCGCCTGAAGGCTCTCATCGGGCGGCTGGCCGGCGTGCTGCCGCGGGCTACGCCCACGCACAAGGAGCCGGAGGTTGCCGAACCGGCGCCTCCCAAGCCCGAGTATCTGGCCCTGGGCCGCAGGCTGGTCGATATATTTCGCGAATACAAGAGCCCGGTGGAGCTGGCCGGCGCTCCCATCGTCGGCCCGGCCTTCCTGCGCTTTCCGGTTCAGCCGGCGCGGGGCGTCCGTCCGGAATCGGTGCGCAAGCTGGCCGGAGCCGTGCAATTGCGGCTGGCATTGCAGGCGCCGCCTTTCATCCACACCGCCGGGCATCGTCTGGTGGTGGACGTGGCGCGTCCGGATCGCGAACCGGTCCTGTTTGCCGCGGCGCGGAACCAACTGCCGCACCCCGACCCGCTTCTGGGATGCTCCAAACTGCCCGTGGGGCTCGATCTGGAAGGCAATCTGCGAATGGCCGACCTGGCGGATTCGGCCGATTGCCATCTGCTGGTCGCCGGCGCCACCGGCAGCGGCAAGAGCGAGTGGCTGCGCGCCATGATCGCCGGCCTGCTGCTGACCAATACCCCGGAGACCCTGCAACTGCTGCTGGTCGATCCCAAGCGGAACGCTTTTAATGAGCTGGCCGGGTCGCCGTATCTGTGGGGCGACCGGCGCATTGTGTACCCGGACGAAATCGACCCCGTCGGCGTTTTCGACCGCCTGGTAGAGGAAATGGAAGCGCGCTACCGGACGTTTCAGACGGCCGGCGTCGACCACCTGGCTGAACTGCAACGCGGCGGCGGCCGGCTGCCGCGGATCGTGTGCGTGTGCGAGGAATACGCCGACCTGCTGTTCGGCGGCCGCAACCAGATCGAGGAGCGCATCCGCCGTCTCGGCCAGAAAGCCCGCGCCGCCGGCATCCACCTGGTGCTGGCCGTGCAGCAGCCCAGCCGCGAAATCGTCAAAGGCGCTTTGCAAGCCAACATCCCCGCGCGGGTCGGCCTGCGCGTGACCAGCCGGATCGAGTCCAAGATGCTGCTCGACCGCGGCGGCGCCGAGGACCTGCTGGGCAACGGCGACCTCCTCTTCAAGGATATCGGCGAGCCCGTCCGCTTGCAAGGCCTGTACCTACCGCCCGACGAGCGCCGCGCGATTTTCGGCAGCGGTGAGCCGGACTGCCGACCGCTGCCCTCTGCAATCGCCAGTCCCCAGCGATAAACCGGGTCGCAGGCGAATCGTAGTCCGAAAATGCCTCAGCCGTTCGCGAATCTAACCGAGCCGCGACCGCCAGGGGACGCTGTCCCCGAGCTTCCCGTTTGATTCCGGCTACGCCGGGTCAGGAATAGCACAAACCGGGGACAGCACAAACAAGGGACAGTAACCCCTGCGCCAGATTGTTGGACGGAGCTTTCCCAACGGCTCCCCTCCCGCCACACGTCGCACTGAGGAATCGTCATGAAATAACCACGTCAAATCCTGGAGTGCGCCGTGGCGCACGCACTCGTGCGTGCCGTGTCGAGACTTTTCTCGACACCCGCCCGCGTATGGTACGCTGGGCGTCGCCAGGAGTGCCGGCACGAGCGCGTGCGCTACGCCGAAATGGCACGGTTATTTTCTTGACGGGCCCGATCAGCGGATCGGTGTGATTGCAACCTGCTGACAGACTTTTCGGGCCAGGCGATTGTCAATTTCCGCGTGACGCGGAACCGGGGCTTTCGCGCCAGTGGCCGGATTGGAATAAATCGTGTGCCGGCTGCCTTCCCGATCCAAGCAACACCCCTGACTCTTGAGGTGGGCGATCAGCTCGTGCCTCTTCAAGCCCGAAGGGCCCCAACGTGGACAGTCAGCGGCACCAACTCGACCAGGTCGGCTTCGGCAGCCGCATCCGGATTTGGGATCGGCAGAGGTTTGCCCTCTTCCAGGAGGCTCTGGGCCAGATCCTCCATGGCGCTTGCGACCATCAACCGGGCGTCGGCTAGATCGAAGCCCTGCGTGACAGCCCCGGGAAAATCGAGGGCCTCCGCAACCACCATTTCCCCGGCCGCGCGCGGAAGGTAAAAGGCAACGTGGTAGCGGAGCATACGCCCATCATACTGCATCGGGTTCGCTGGCCGTTAACCCGAATCTCGCGCGCGGACCGCACATTCCTCTCGCCAAACGGCGTTCCTTTGATCGAATCCGCTGACCCTCAATCCGGCGCCGCGGCCGCAGCCGCGGGCCCCATCCCCACCTCGTGCCGATTCTCAAAGTTGAATGACGGCAGCCAGGCGGGCGCAAAACCCCGCCTCGCCTCGCGGCTTCATCAAAACACCCGCTGCCCGATTTGCGATACAGTGCGCTTCAGGAGAATCGCTCGACATGAAAAAGGTGGTGCTGGTTTTCGCGGCCGGCATGGGTGCGGCGCTCGCGTTTCAAGCGAAGCGGCCGGTCGATTACGTGAATGCGCTGGTGGGCACGGCGCCGCTCGACGATCCGGCGCTCATCGGCAACGCGCCGCCGCCCGGAGAAGAGCTCTACACCGGCATGACCTCACCCGGGGCGGTGCTGCCGCACGGCGTCGTCGACCTCAGCCCGGTGAACAAGAATCTCGACCTGGCTTACGACGCGGGCGTCGGTATGTCTTACAACTACACGCACCGCACCATGCTCGGCTTTACCGGCCCGCTCCAGGGCATGATGGTGATGCCGGTCGTCGGCGATTGGACGGTTCCCCCCGAACGCTCCGCCTCCTATTACAGCAAGGACAAAGAAAAGGCCGCCGCCGGATATTACACCGTCTATCTCGATGATTACCGCGTCAAGGTGGAACTGACCGCCGGCGCCTGGACGGGCATGTATCGTTTCACCTTTCCGAAGAGCGAGCGGTCGCACGTGGTGATGGACCTTTCGCGTGCCGGCGGCAGCCTGGAAGTGACTGGCGACCGCACCGTTCGAGGCTGCGGGGAGCGCGCCATTCGCGGCCAGATTTCGGGTACCTCGCAGCGCGGCACGGCGCGGACCTGCTTCGCGGCCGAATTCTCGAAGCCGTTCGCCGGTTTTGGCACCTTCCATCAGAACCCTCCCACCGGAGCCGGCCGCGGCCCGATTCTGGGCGGCAACTCGGTCAGCCCCGGTTCGCGGACCGATTCCGGCAATTACGCCGGAGCGTATCTCGATTTCGCCACCTCGGAAGGCGAGCGGGTATTGGTCAAAATCGCCGCCGGCGATAGTTATGAGACAGCGCAGCGATACCTGGAGGAAGAGAGCGCCGGCTGGGATTTCGACGCCATGAAGAAGCGCGCCGAACAAGCCTGGGCGGCCAAGCTGAACCGCATCGAAGTGAAGGGGGGGACCGAGAAGGAGCGCAGCTTGTTCTACTCCAACCTCTACCACTCGTTCGCCAGTCCCCGGCTGATCGCGCGCAAAGGCGATCGGCTGACGGGCCGCGACGGACAGCCGCGCATCGCCGATCACGATCGCTATGGCCCGGTACCTTTCTGGGATACCGGCCGCAACCAGATCGTGCTGCTGACGCTGGTCGAGCCGGAGGTGAAGGTGGATATTCTCGCCTCCACGCTCGACATGGCCAAGGAGTCCGGATACCTGCAGACTTCCTTTCACGGCGACCACGGCGTATTCATGTATCTCGGCGATTGGCAGCGCGGCTTGAAGTTCGATTGGGAATCGGTCTGGGAGTACCTGCGTAAGAATGCGGTGGACACGAAAGGTCCGCGGCGCAACCTGGAAGAGTATCTGCAAAAGGGGTACGTTTCCGACATCGTGGTGCCGAAGCCCAGCCCGCCCTACGCCGCGGGCAACGCGGGTGTCGCCAAGACTCTCGAATACAGTTGGGACGATTACTGCCTGGCCGTCTATGCGAAAAAGCTGGGCAGGGAAGACGATTACCGGATGTTTCTGAAGCGCGCCGCCAACTATCGCAACGTCTTCGACTCTTCGGTGGGGTTCATGCGCGGCAGGACAGCCGACGGCAACTGGATCTCGCCGTTCGATCCGACCGAGCCCTATTACAACTTCATGATGAAAGAGGCGTCGGGCTGGGGCACGCTGTGGCTGGTGCCGCACGACGTCGAGGGCCTCATCAACTTACTGGGAGGGCGCGACAAATTCGACGCCAAGCTGGATGAGTTCTTCACCACCCCGTATCGTCCCAAGGGCATTTGCCGCGACTGCACCGGAATCATCGGCCAGTACGTGCAGGGCAACCAGCCCGATCAGCAGGCAGCCTATTACTACGACTGGGGCGGACAGCCGTGGAAGACGCAGGCACTGGCGCGCCGCATTTTGCGCGAGATGTACGGCAGCGACAGCTACGGCCTGGCCTTCCCCGGCATGGACGACCAGGGCTCGACCTCATCGTGGTACGTGCTGAGCGCGATGGGCTTCTACCCGGTGGACCCGGCCAGCCCCGATTACATCATCGGCAGCCCCTTGTTCGACGAGGTGACCATTCACCTTGGCGGCGGCAAGGATTTCGTCATCGCCGCCAACGGCAATTCGGCGAAGAACATCTATATCCAATCGGCGACGTTGAATGGAAAGCCACTCGACAAGCCGTGGTTCAGCCACTCGGACATCGTGAACGGCGGCAGGCTGATCTTCCAGATGGGCCCGTCGCCGAACAAGAGCTGGGGCAGCGCACCGGATGCCGCACCCCCATCGATGTCATCGGCGCGGTAGGCTAGCGAACCTGTTACGCCGCGTTATGTCGCAGGGCCTCGCGTTGACCGCGGGTGGTATCGTCCTGGGCGCGGCGGTTGCCCTGGCATCGACACGGCTGATCGCGGGGCTGCTTTATAAAGTGAGCCCACACGACCCGCTGGCATTTGCCATCGCATCGGTGTCGCTGATGCTTGCTGCATTGGCGGCTTGTTTCCTGCCGGCCTGGCGCGCGGCGCGGACCGACCCTGTGCGCGCGTTGCGAGATGGTTCGTAGGCGGATGGCGCCGGCTTACCTACGGCTGCAGCCTCAGGGTGGCTTTTCCCGCCGGACCGGCGTAAGTCAGCTCCATCGAATCGATTTTCTCGATCTTACCGCGGTACTGGAAGAAAACCAGTCCGGCCTGAGGGAGTGGGCGGTTGCCTTCCGGCAGCGCGACCCTTTGGACGCGCTGTGCCCACCCGCGCTGGATTTCGATGGGGACCTTGGGCGGTGGCGGCGGGTTCTTGGAATCGGCGGGCGGGCCACTTGGCTCGCCGCTGTTCAGGACGGTTTTCTGCTTCGGCACCACCGGTTCAGGCGGCGCCCACTCGGGATCCTTGACGAACTCGACCACCAGGCCGAACGGCTGGCTGGGCTGGGGCTTCTTCCCGTTGATGCGGAGCGAAAAGTCGGTAGCGGATATGGTGGCGCGCGCGCCCGGCGGGCCGAAGAATCCGATTTCGATCGCCACGTAGTCTTCGCTGGCAAGGGGCCCCTGCAGAGTGGGGACGGAGCGTCCGGTGAACTCGGCCGCGATCGTCACGGCACCGGCTTGAGCGTGGTCCTGATACTCGGCCGGGCTCGGCCTGGGCGGCATGCCTTTGGCTTCGCTTTGCGCTTCCCTGGCCTGGGGGCTTTGTGCTTGCATGCACAGGCAGATAGCGGCCAGAGCGCCGATTCTCGATAAAGGAGAAAGTCGCATTCCAGCTTAGAAGCTAGCATACTTGACGGGATGGTTGGAGAGGCCGGCGGGTGCTCAACCGATTTGGGGGATTTCGCAGTTTAGGCGCGGCAACCGCTCCCTCGCGGTCGCGGCTCGGTTACGGGCACCGCGTGTTTTCAATCACTTAGCGATCCGCTGGGAACGGATTTCCCCAGATCGGTTAAGCACCCGAGGCCGGCGGGGCCATCGTGATAAATTAACATGAGACGTTGAGCGAAACCTCATGACAGGCAATCGACGCGAATTCCTGCGGGCGGCGGGCATTTCCGCCGCGCTTTCAGGACTGAAGGCCCAGCCTTCGCGGGAAGACCTTTGGGGTGGCCCGGTTCTGGACCTGCACTTCCATATGAGGCGCGAGCCGGAGGCAAATGTGGCGCACCTGGATGGCTGCGGGGTGTCCAATGCGAATCTGCTCACCCACGGCGACGCCGCCGGCGACGTCCGCGCCCTCCAGGCCAAGTACCCGGGACGGTTTGTGTGGTTCGCCAGCACCGATATCACCAAGCCGGACGCCGGGAAATTACTGACGCAGGCAGTCAAGGACGGCGCCGGCGGATTCGGCGAGATCAAGTTCCACGTCGCCGCCGATGGTCCCGAACTGCGCCGCATGTATGCGCTCGCCGCCGAGCTCGATGTGCCGATTTTGATCCACTTCCAGGAAGTTCCTCACACTCCCACCGAAGGCGTCTTCGCCACCGGCTTCAAGCGTTTTGAAGGCATTCTGAAGGCGTATCCGAAGACCCGATTCGTCGGTCACGCGGATGCCTTCTGGGCAAACGTCAGCGCCGATTACGCCGATGACGTGGCCTATCCCACCGGCCCGATCCAGCGCGGCGGGCTGACCGACCGGCTGCTTTCCGATTATCCGAATCTGTTCGGCGATCTGTCCGCCAATTCGGGCAACAACGCGCTTTCGCGCGACCCCGAATTCACCGCCGACTTCCTGATCCGCCATCGCGACAAGCTCATCTTCGGCAGCGATTGCGGCTGCGCGGATGGCCACGGCGGCGGTATCGGGCAGCCCAACAACCCCGGCGCCAATCGCCTGGCGGGCAAATGCGTGGCGCGCGAAACCCTGGCGCTTCTGAAGCGATCCACCTCGCCCGCTCTGTTCCGCCAACTGACCTGGCAGAACAGTCACAAGCTGCTTCGCATCAGCGGGTGAAGCGCCACCAGCTTTGCCACCAGGGCAGGAGCCCATAGGTCGGCGGTGGGATGGTTCCGTCGCATGGCTGGCTCACTGGCCGGGTGGGTGGCGCTGCAACTCGGCTGGAACTCGCTGGCGATCCAGAGCCTGGTAGTGGAAAGTCCACTTCAGCGGCACGGTCTGTGGCAGATAACATTGCTTGGCGTCGCAGGCCTGGTACCGCAGAGATCCTTCCACGGTCAGGTCGCCTTCGGGACTGAGCAGGGGCTTCACCTGCGCTTCGGGCGCGATGGTGATGTCGGCGGCCACACGGAAGCTGCTCTGGTACACCGGTACGGTTTCACCGATAGCTTTGAGGTGCAGCATGCGGGCGGGCGGATATCCGGCCGGGAATGCCTGGAAGGCCGGCGTCGCCGTGAGAGTGAACTGGATGGGAATGTAGCCGCGCACCTCGGGGGCGTAAACGTGCATGCCCGGCTTCAGCTCGATGTCGGCCACCAGCGCCAACCGCTCCCCCCAGTGCACGGTACCGAGGCTGGCCGAGGACGTCAGGCGCAAATGCCTGGTCTCGATGGTCTGGCCCGGAGCGCCGGCGACGCCGCCGTAACGCCGCGTCAAAATCTCCGAGGCCGTGTAACGCTGGCGGAAATCCTTCTCGAAATATTTCTCCACCACGACGCCCGATTTATCCAGGACGAACGTTCCGGGGTACGGGATGCCGTACTGCGCGGTGTTCTTGGCCACCGACTCGTTCAGCAACCCATAGGCGCGGATCGCTTTGGAATCCGTATCGGACAGCAGGGGATACGTAATGCCCTTGCGCCCGGAAAAGTCTTTGAGGACGGCCACGCTGTCGTAGCTCACCGCGGCCACGCCTAATCCGCGCTTGTGCAACTTTTCCAGGTTCTGTTGCAGCTCCACGAGCTGGGCTTTGCAGAAGGGTCACCAGTCGGCTGAACGAAAAAAAACCAGCATGAGGCCCTTGGGGCCGAAGAGGCTGTGAAGGTTGCGGCTTTGCCCGGTCTGGTCGGCAAGATCGAAGCCGGGCACGCGAGCACCCACGGCGGGACCGGGGCTATCGGGCACCGCCTGTCCCCAAACACAAACGCCCGCGAGCGCCGCCAGCAGTAGCCGTTTCCGTGCCATGTCCGCTTGTCACAGGGTAACACGGAGGCAGCCCGGGGCCGGCGCCGATGCGGTGAATGGGTGCCGAACCGATCCTGGCAAACGCTTTTCGGGGAGCCGTGAAAAATCAAAAATCGCAGGCGGAACCGCCTGCGCCACCGAAGCAAGCGCATAAAGCAGCCAATTGCGGGGCAGGGTCGAAAAACGCGCCGGGACGAGTCCCGGCGTGGCAGACTGAGAGTCCGCTCCACGGTTTTCATAAGCTTTCGCGGGCCGCGAAGGGATTGGCTGGTAGTAGTACAGAAAACGGTGTCAGGCGGCGCTGGGGAGGGGTTTGTCCTGGGAGTCGGAGGATTTGTGCATTTTTGTGCATTTTGCGGCGGGTTGTGCGGAAGCGCGGCGTTCTTCCAGTTCCGAGGGGGTGGGAGCGGTGGCTTGCTCGATGATGAAGCGGGCGGCTTGGAACTGGACGCTGGGGGAAGCTTTGTCGTCGCGGAGGATGCCGCCGAGGGTTTGGTAGGCGAGGTCGGCCAGGGTCATGGCTCTTTCGCGGAGCATGAGGTCGCGATCGGCGAAGGCTTGTTTGAGGGCGGCGGCGAAATGGGGCAGGTCGCGGCGCCAGGCGAGGACGTCCTTGCGGAGGACTTTGGCCAGGGTGACGGCGCCATGAATGGTGCCACCGGAGGCGATCACGTCGATGACCTCCTGCTGTTGCGGTGTGAGTTCGGGATCGGTCATGAGAAGCTCTTCCGGCCAACACGGTAACAGCCGAGCGGGCGCGAGACGGGGTGAGGGGGATGGGCCGGATGGGTGGGGCGATGGAAACAAAGGGGTAAGACCGGGCAGGAAAAACTTCGAAAGTCTGTGACCGGGGGTTGGGGGGAGGGGGGAAAAGGCACCGGCGACAAGACGGGGTTGTGCAGGATTGTGCAGACTTGGGGGGAAAGCTGGTGGAGTGTCCACGAAATAGGTGGGCGGGCGAGCGGATGGAAGAGCCGCCTGGAAAGGCGGCTGCAGCCATGATTGGCTGCCCCACGGAGCAGCGTAGCCACGACCAATGCACAACCGGATAGCGGCAACTAAGAGCGCCGGGATGAGACCCGGCGTGGCAGACTGAGAGTCCGCTCCACGAAGGAGCTTGACCGGTCTGATCCGCAACATCAGATTTTTTGATGGCGGAACTCGCGGGTTTTCTGTCACAATCAAGCGAAACCGAGCCGATGGCGATCCGCGTCGCATTGCATCACAAAACCGTATATAGGTACGACCGGCTGGTGTTGCTGTCTCCGCAGGTGGTGCGATTGCGGCCGGCGCCGCACAGCCGCACGCCGATTGCGAGCTATTCGCTGCGGGTGGAGCCGGCGGACCATTTCCTGAACTGGCAGCAGGATCCGCAGGGAAATTTCATGGCGCGGCTGGTTTTTCCCAACCTGACGCGGATCTTTTCGCTCGAAGTGGACCTGGTGGCGGAGATGACCGTCATCAATCCTTTCGACTTTTTTCTGGAGCCTTACGCCGAGCGGTTTCCTTTCCGCTATGAAGATTGGCAGGCGGTGGAGCTGGGGCCCTATTTGCAGGCGGCTCCGGCGGGTGAACGGCTGACGGCGTGGCTCGGTTCCGTCTCGCGCGAGGAAGCCGCGACCATCCCCTTTCTGATGGGCCTGAACGGGAGGCTGCAGCGGGAGATCGGTTACGTGATCCGCATGGAACCGGGGGTGCAGACGCCCGAAGAGACGCTGGGACGGGCCAGCGGATCGTGCCGCGATTCGGCGTGGCTGCTGGTGCAGATTCTGCGCCATCTGGGCCTGGCGGCGCGGTTCGTTTCGGGCTACCTGATTCAGCTCAAGCCGGACGTGAAACCGCTGGAAGGGCCGGTGGGGCCGGAAGCGGATTTCACCGATCTGCACGCTTGGGCGGAAGTCTACTTGCCGGGCGCGGGCTGGATGGGGCTCGATCCGACCTCGGGGCTGGCGGCGGGGGAGGGTCACATTCCGCTGGCGGCGACGCCAGACCCGCAGTCGGCCGCGCCAGTCTCGGGCGGCGTCAGCGCCTCGCAAGTGGAATTTGAACACGAAATGACGGTGACGCGCATTCACGAGGATCCGCGCGTCACCAAACCTTACAGCGACGATCAATGGGACCGCATCCAGGCGCTCGGTGAGAACATCGACCGCGAGTTGACCGAAGGCGACGTGCGGCTGACGATGGGCGGCGAGCCGACCTTCGTTTCCATCGACGATATGGATGGCGAGGAGTGGAACGTGGCGGCGCTGGGCCCCGACAAGCGGCGCCTGGCGAGCGATTTGCTGTTGCGGCTGCGGAGCCGGTTCGCGCCGGGCGGCTTTCTGCACTTCGGGCAGGGCAAGTGGTATCCGGGCGAATCGCTGCCGCGTTGGGCGTACACCTGTCATTGGCGTACGGACGGGGTGCCGCTGTGGCAAGATCCGCAGTGGACGGCCAATCCGGATAAGGACTACGGCTTCGGCGTGACGGAAGCGCAGGATTTCGTCGAAGAACTGGCGCGGCGCCTGGGGGTTGGGCCCGAATACGTGGTCACGGCGTACGAGGACCCATTCCTCTATCAGCAGAAAGAGCGCCAGCTTCCGGTGAATGTCGATTCCAAGAACAATAAGCTGGATAATCCGGAGGATCGCGAGCGGCTGCGGCGCGTGACGGAGCGCGGGCTGAGCCAGCCGGCCGGGTTCGTACTGCCGCTGAAGGCCGGTGAAGGCGAGGACGGGGCGCTTTGGCAAACCGGGCTCTGGATAGTGCGGACGCAGCATTTATTTCTGGTGCAGGGGGATTCGCCCGCCGGTCTGCGTTTGCCGCTGCAGAGCCTGCCCTGGGAACCGGCCGACGAGGTGCAGAAGACTTGGGAGATCGATCCGCTGGCGGCGGCTTTGGAAGCGGCCGGGCCGCTGCCGGTGCCGCGCCGCATTTTTCGACCCGAGGCCAGGCAGTGGGAAAGGGAAACGCAAAGGCCGGCGCAGGATCGGGAGCGGCGCACGCCCAAGCCGACACTGGGGCCGGTGGTTCGTACCGCGCTGGTGGTAGAACCGCGCGACGGGCGGCTGTTCGTTTTTCTGCCGCCGACCGAATCGGCCGGGCAGTTCGTGGAACTGCTGGCGGCGGTGGAGGATACGGCGGCGAAGCTCGCGATGCCGGTGCTGGTGGAGGGTTATACGCCGCCCTACGACCGGCGGCTGCGGCATATCAAAGTCACGCCGGACCCGGGAGTGATCGAAGTCAACGTGCATCCGGCGGCGAACTGGGAGGAGCTGGTGGAGAACACCACCACGCTCTACGAACTGGCGCGGCAGAGCCGGCTGGGAACGGAAAAGTTCATGCTCGACGGGCGGCACACCGGCACCGGCGGCGGCAATCACGTGGTGCTGGGAGCGGCCACGCCGGCGGACAGCCCGTTGCTGCGCCGGCCGGACCTGCTCAAGAGCCTGATCGGCTACTGGCTGAACCATCCGGCGCTGTCCTATTTGTTTTCGAGCGTATTCATCGGCCCCACCAGCCAGGCGCCGCGGGTGGATGAGACGCGCATGGATGCGGTCTATGAGCTCGAAATCGCGTTCCAACAGATTCAGGGCGGCCAATCCGGCTGCCCGCCGTGGGTGGTGGACCGCATCTTTCGCCATCTGCTGGTGGACGTGACCGGCAACACGCACCGTGCCGAGTTCTGCATCGACAAATTGTACAGCCCGGATAGCGCCACGGGCCGGCTGGGGTTGCTGGAACTGCGTGCCTTCGAAATGCCTCCGCACGCGCGCATGAGCCTGGCCCAGCAGCTTCTGGTGCGGGCGCTGGTGGCGTGGTTCTGGAAGAAGCCGTACGAGGAGACGCCGATTCGTTGGGGAACGCGGCTGCACGACCGGTTCCTGCTGCCGCATTTCGTGGAGCGGGATTTCAGCAGCGTAATCGCCGATCTGAACGCGGCCGGCTATCCGCTGGAGGCGGCCTGGTTCGCGCCGCACATGGAGTTTCGTTTCCCGGTCTACGGGCGGGTGTGTTACGAAGGGGTGGAGATCGAACTGCGGCAAGCCATCGAACCCTGGTATGTGCTGGGAGAGGAACCGGGGGGTGGCGGCACGTCGCGGTACGTGGATTCGTCGGTGGAGCGGCTGCAGGTATACGTGCGCGGGCTGATTCCGGAGCGCTTCGCGGTGACGTGCAACCAGAGGCGGCTGCCTCTGCAGCCCACCGGCGTGGAGGGCGAACTGGTTTGCGGGGTGCGCTATCGAGCCTGGCAGCCGGCGCGGGCGCTGCATCCCACCATACCGGTGCATGCGCCGCTGGTGTTCGACCTGGTGGAGATTCCGGCCGGGCGCGCGGTGGGCGGATGCACCTATTACGTGGCGCACCCGGGGGGACGTACTTACGCCACCTTTCCGGTAAACTCAAATGAAGCGGAGGCGCGGCGCCGGGCGCGCTTCTTCGGTATGGGGCATACGCCAGGTTGCTTGCCCGTGCCGGCTCCGGAGGGGAACGCGGAATTTCCCACGACACTGGATTTGAGAAGAGCGTAACAGAG
>PLRS01000140.1:28586-128551 GCA_003164035.1 Bryobacterales bacterium
TTCCCACGACGTTGGATTTGAGAAGGGGCTAACAGAGGTGGCAGCACCGCTCCCTGACGGTCGCGGCTCGGTAGCGGCGGTCGTCAGGGAGCGGTGCCTTTGGGGTGGCGACAGACTTTGGGTGATGACACGATCTTAGAATCGGCCAAAGCGTCGGGCGGGGTCTGGCGCTACGCGCCGCCCGCGGGGCACTGGGACGAAGCGCTGCGGCCCTCCGGATACCCGCGCCGGCATTGGCGCACGCTCACGCTGGCGCTGCGCCGAATCGGCGTGGCGCAGCTCAGCCGCCGCTGGCAGATCGGCCAGCAGTTGATCCAGGCCAACGGCGTCACCTACAACGTGTACGGCGACCCGCAGGGGAAAGAGCGCCCCTGGCAGATGGATCCGATTCCGCTAGTGATCGATGCGGGCGAATGGGTGGGGATCGAACGGGCGATCGCGCAGCGCGCCGCGCTGCTCAACCTGTTGCTGGCGGACCTGTACGGCGCGCAGAAGCTGATCGCCGAGCGGCGCGTCCCGGCCGAGCTGATCTTCGCCAACCCGCATTTCCTCCATCCCTGCCACGGCTTCACGCCGGCCGGCGGGGTGTTTCTGCAGAATTACGCGGCCGATCTGGCGCGGTCGCCGGATGGCTCCTGGTGGGTGATTTCGGACCGCACGCAGGCGCCGTCGGGGATCGGCTATGCGCTCGAAAACCGGCTGGTGAGCGCGCGCACGCTGCCGTCGATTTTCAACCAATGCGAGGTGCGGCCGCTGACGCGGTTCTTCGAGGCGACGTTGGGCGCGCTGCTTTCGCTGGCGCCGGTGCGCGCCGCCGATCCGCGCATCGTGCTGCTCAGCCCCGGCCCGAATAACGAAACGTACTTCGAGCACTCGTTTCTGGCGCGCCATTGGGGGGTGCCGCTGGTGGAAGGCGCGGACCTGACGGTGCGCGACAATCGCGTGTTTTTGAAAACTCTGGCGGGCCTGGAAAGGGTGGATCTGATTCTGCGCCGCCTGGACGACGCGTTTTGCGATCCTCTGGAGCTGCGCGGCGATTCGCTGCTAGGGGTGGCCGGGCTGGTGGAAGCGGCGCGGGCGGGCAACGTGGCGGTGGCCAACGCTCTGGGCAGCGGGCTGGTGGAAACTCCGAGCCACATGGCGTTTCTTCCGAGCCTGTGCCGCCACCTGCTGGGCGAGGAGCTGCGCATGCCTTCGGTGGCGACCTGGTGGTGCGGCCAGGAACGGGCGCGCCGGCACGTTCTCGATCATCTGGAAGATCTGGTCATCAAGCCGGCCTTTCCGCAGCCCGGCCAGCAGACCGAGTTTCCGGCGAGCATGGACCAGGCGGCGCGGGCAGACCTGGCGCGGCGCATCGCGGACTCGCCCGACCGCTACGTGGCGCAGGAGCAGGTGGATCTTTCCACCGCCCCGATCCGCACCGAGGAAGGCCTGGAAGCGCGGCACGTGGTGTTGCGGGTGTTCGCGGCCTGGGACGGCGCATCGTATTCGGTATTGCCGGGCGGGTTGACGCGGGTGGCCACCGGCGACCGCTCGCTGGTGGTCTCGATGCAGTTGGGCGGCGGCAGCAAGGATACCTGGGTGCTGGGCAAGCGGGAAACCGAGCCCAGCGATTCCCAACCGGCGGCGATGCAGCTCGCGGGCCGGCGCAGCTCCGGCGAGTTGCCCAGCCGCGCGGCCGACAACCTGTTCTGGCTGGGCCGTTATGCCGAACGCCTGGAACACGGCGCGCGGCTGGTGCGCGCGCTGTTGCCCGGACTATCCGGCGAAGGCGATCTGGGGAGCGCGGTGTCGCTCGACACGGTGATTCATCTGCTGGGCGGGCTGGGATATTTGTCGGCGGAAGAGCTGGGGGGCTCGATCGCACAGCAACGGTGGAACCTGCAGCGGCTGATGGGGCTGCTGGTATACGACCCATCCCAAACCGCCGGCTTGGGCTGGAGCCTGAAACAGATTCGGCGGGTGAGCTGGCAATTGAAGGAACGCTTCTCCGAAGATACCTGGCACGTGCTGCAACAGCTCGAAACCGATTTTTCGCGGACGCCGCCGGCCACGCCCGAACAGCGATTCGTGGCGGCCATGACTCTGCTGGATGGAGCGGTGATCACGCTGTCGGCGTTTGCCGGCCTGTTCATGGAAAACACCACGCGCGGTAAGGGCTGGCACTTTCTCGATATCGGCCGGCGGCTGGAGCGAGCCTTGCAGACCAGCGCCCTGCTGCGGGTGGGGATTGCGGAGGCGCCTTTCGACATCGAACCGTACCTTGCCGTGCTGCTGCAGATCGCCGATAGCAGCATCACCTACCGGACGCGCTTTCTCACCAAGATGCGTACGGAGCTTGTGCTGGAGCTCTTGTTGGCCGACGAGGCGAATCCGCGGTCGGTGGCATTTCAGTTGGCGACGCTGGTGGAGCGCGTGGAAAAGCTGCCGGCGGCGGCCGACACTGAAGCCGAGCCGATCGGGCGGGCGCTGGCGGAGAAGGCGCTGGCGTCGGTGCGCGGCGCCAGCATGGACGACCTGGCCACGCGGGACGCCGACGGCGATCTGTGGGCGCTGGACAGCTTTCTGGCCGAGCTGCGCACCGGGCTCTACGATTTTTCGGACGCGCTCACGGCGCGCTATCTGAGCCATCTGGCGCCGAGCCGGCTCACCCTGCGGCGCTGAAAATCATGCTGTACCGCACCACCCACACCACCCGTTATCTGTACGCGGAGCCGGTTATGCAATGCTTGAGCCTGGCTCACCTGACGCCGCGCAGCTTTCCCGGCCAGACCGTGCTGGAGTCGTCCATTCAAGTGGATCCCGAGCCGGTGCGGTTCGGCCGGCGGCGCGACTATTTCGGCAACGAGGCGGCGTCGTTTTCGATTTTGCAGGCGCATGAGCGGTTCGTCACTACCGCGACCAGCCTGGTGCGGGTGGAAAGGCGGGCGCCCGATGCGCCGCCGGTTGGCTGGGAAACCACGCGCGACCTGTTGGCGGCCTATCCCGACGCGCCCACGCGCGAAGCATTCGGGTTCGTTTTCGATTCGCCGCTGGTAGCGCCATATCGCGAGCTGGCCGATTTCGCCGCGCCCAGCTTTCCGCCCGGCCGTCCGATGGTGGAAGCGGCGCGGGACCTTTCGCACCGTATCCATGCCGGGTTCACCTACCTGCCGCAATCGACCTCGGTGGATATGCCGCTGCTGGAAGCCTTTGGCAAGCGGTGCGGCGTGTGCCAGGATTTTTCCCACATCATGATCGGCGCGTTGCGCTCCCTGCGCCTGGCGGCGCGCTACGTGAGCGGGTACCTGCGCAGCGGGGCCAACTACCAGGGGGCGGAGGCGTCGCACGCCTGGGTTTCGGTGTTCGTACCGGGGGCCGGCTGGCTGGACTTCGATCCGACCAACGACATGATGCCCACCGACGGCCACGTCACGGTGGCGTGGGGGCGGGACTATGGCGACGTCACGCCGATGAAAGGGATCGCGCTCGGCGGCGGCAAACAGGTGGTGCAGGTAGCGGTGCGGGCGGAGAAGGTGGAATAGAGCGGTCAGCTCTCAGCTATGAGCTCTCCGCTTTCCGAATACCTGCTGGCCGATCAGCGCAAGATGACCCTGGCGAAGAACTATTTCGCCTGGCAGGCGCGGCTGGTGCTGCCGCATCTGGGGCGGCGAGTGGTGGAGGTTGGGTCGGGGATCGGCAACTTTACCGGCCTGCTGCTCGATCGCGAGTTGGTGGTAGCGGTCGATCTCGATCCGGCGGCGCTGGGCGAGTTGCGCGGCCGTTACGGGGAGCGCGGGAATCTGCGCACCGTGCCGTGCGACGCCGCGGCCGGGGAGTTTGCGGACGTGGCGCAATTCTCACCCGACAGTTGCGTTTGCCTGAACGTGCTGGAACATATTGGCGACGATGGCGCGGCGCTGCGGAACATGGCGGCGATTCTGCCGCCGGGCGGGATGGTTGTTCTGCTGGTACCGGCCTTCCCCGCCCTCTACGGCCCGATCGACCGCAACCTCGGCCACTTTCGCCGTTACACGCGGCGGGCGCTGGTGGCCGCGGCCGAGGGCGCCGGACTGGTTCCGCGCCGACTGCGCTACGTGAACCTGGCGGGCTGGTTCGGCTGGTGGTGGAACGCGCGCGCCGCGGGCCGCGAGGCGCAGTCGGAAGCGCAGATCGCCGCATTCGACCGCTGGGTGGTTCCCGTGGTTTCGCGACTGGAGGAGTTGGCGCCGGTGCCGTTCGGGCAATCCCTGCTGGCGGTGATGGAAAGGAAATAATTACGCGGGCCGCTGAAGGGGCGGCGGGACTACTCCGTCCATGATTACCTTATACTCACTCTATGAGTAAGCGGCTTCAGGTAGTGCTTCCCGATACCGAAATGTCGGACCTCCAGCGCGTGGCCAAGCGGGAACGTTTGACCGTGGGGGAGTGGGTACGGCGAGCGCTTCGGGACGCTCGGGCGAGCCGGCCGGCGATTGACGCCGAAACGAAGTTGAAGGCGGTTCGACGGGGTGCGCAGTACTCGTTCCCTAGCGCCGATCCGGAGCAGATGCTGCGCGAAATCGAACGAGGGTACCAGGGTTGATCTTCGTCGATTCCAACATACCGATGTACTTAATCGGAGCGGCGCACCCGCACAAGACCGATGCACAAGTCATCCTGGAGCGCGCGCCCCCGCGCAGCCCATTTGCGGCGTGGCGCCTGCTATCATATCGATGAAATTCAGGAAGGACGTATGGAGGCGACGGTGAAACGAGTACTGGTAAATGGCGCGGGTGGGTTTATCGGCGGGCATCTCGTCAAAAGGCTCAAGGCCGAAGGGTGCTGGGTTCGAGCCGTAGACATCAAACGGCACGAATTCACCCAACCGCCCGCGGACGAATTTATTCAGGGCGACTTGCGAAATCCCGAACTGGTTCAGGCAGCCGTCAGCGGCATCGCCGAGGTTTACCAACTCGCTGCCGATATGGGCGGGGCGGGATACATCTTCACTGGGGAACACGATGCGGTCGTGATGCACAACTCGTCGACGATCAACCTGAATACCCTGGAATTTGGGACTCGCTCCGGGGTCAAGAGATTCTTCTATTCGTCTTCGGCGTGCATCTATCCGGAGTATAACCAGCTCGACCCCGACAATCCGAAGTGTTCGGAGGATTCCGCCTATCCCGCGGCGCCCGACAGCGAATATGGATGGGAGAAGCTTTTCAGTGAGCGGCTATACTTCGCCTACATGCGAAACCGCGGCGTCGAGGTTCGCGTGGCGCGATTCCATAACATTTTTGGTCCGGAAGGTACCTGGCAAGGCGGACGCGAGAAGGCACCGGCGGCTCTCTGCCGGAAGATCGCCGAGGCCCCGGATGGCGGGGAGGTGGAAATCTGGGGAGATGGCAAACAAACCAGGTCGTTTCTCTACATCGATGAGTGCGTCGAGGGTGTACGGCGGCTCATGGATTCCGAGTTCACCGGGCCCGTCAATATTGGTTCGGAAGAGATGGTCACGATCGACCGGTTGGCCGAATTGATCATGGAAATTGCCGGCAAGAAGCTGACTATCCGGCACATGCCGGGCCCCCTCGGCGTTCGCGGACGGAACTCGGACAACCGTCTGATCGCGGAAAAACTTGGTTGGACACCCTCCCGCCCGCTCCGCGAAGGACTGGAAAAGGCATACCGCTGGATTGAGGAACAGGTCAGAACCTTGTGATCGGCCGAGCCGGCCGCCGTGGCATGACGCGGCATGCCGGCCGAGCACAGCGTCGTCGCACCACAATCCAGGCCCCTAGAGATCCCTTACGACGCCGCCGATTCGCCTCCGCCCGCCTCGCGCCGCCCCTCGGCGCTCAAAACCTCGGCCACTTTGGCGAGCAGCGCGCCCGGCGTGAAGGGTTTGGGCAGAAAGTCGGCGTTCCGTTCCGGGTTTTTCCGATCGCTCAATTCGCGGTCGTAGCCGGACATATATAGCACTTGAAGCGCGGGGCGCCCGTGGCGCAGGCGGGCCACCAGCTCGGGACCGGTCATGCCCGGCATCACCACGTCGGTGAGAATCAGGTCCACCGGCTTCTGCTTTGCGGCCAGCTTCAGAGCCTCTTTGCCGCTGGCCGCCGCCAGGACCACATGCCCGGCCGTGGAGAGAATGGTGGAGACCAGATCGCGCAGCGCCGCTTCGTCCTCCACCAGAAGAATCGCGCCGCGTCTCGGCGCCGCCTGCGCGGCCGGTTCGTGCTGCGCGGGTTGCTCGTCGCCGGCCTCGGCCAGGGGTAAATAGATTCGGAAAGAGGCGCCCCGGCCCGGCGCGGTGTCGAGATTGACCAGGCCACCGCTTTGTTCCACGATGCCAAAAACAACCGCCAAACCCAACCCCGTGCCTTTGCCCGGCTCCTTGGTGGTGAAGAACGGCTCGAAAGCGCGCCTGGCCGTCTCCGCGTCCATGCCGTGGCCGTTGTCGCTCACACTTAGCAGCGCGTACCTGCCGGGAGCGAGCGCGCGCGGCTCGCCGTCGACGGTGACGTTGCGGGTCTCGATCAGCAGGCGCCCTCCCGCGGGCATGGCGTCGCGTGCGTTCACCCCCAGGTTCATGACCACCTGTTCGATCTGGTGGGGGTCGGCTTTGACAGGTTGCAAGTCCTTGGCCAGCGCGGTCGCGAGCTGCACCTTTTCTCCCAGCAGACGCCGCAGCAATTCCTCCAGTCCCCGCACCACCGCGTTCAAATCCACCGCCCGAGGCTGCCGAACCTGCTTACGGCTGAAGGCCAGCAGTTTTTGGGTGAGCGAAGCGGCCCGGTCCACGGCCTTCTCGATCTCGGCCAACTCCGGAGCCGGCACACCCGCGGGCTGGCTCTCCCGCAACAGGCCCGCATAGCCCGCGATGACGGTCAGCAGATTATTGAAATCGTGCGCCACGCCGCCCGCCAGCCGCCCCACCGCTTCCATTTTTTGCGACTGCCGCAGTTGCTCTTCCAGGTCCTTGTGATTGGCGATCAACTGGCCGATGCGACCCGGCATTTCCTCCGGAGCGATGTGCGCCGAAGAAACGTCCGGGAGCGGCGCTTCGTTCACCCCCGCCAGCAGCAGCTCGATCTGGCGGTACATCGCCCCCAGCGCTTCGTTGGCCTGGCTGAGCTGGCGGTTGGCTTCGGCCACCTGCCGGGCGCGCTGGTAGATCTCCGCCTCCATCTGCAGGGCGTGGCTCTCGAAAGCGGTGGCGATCTCTTCGCGCGTCCTGGCGGCCTGGTTCAGGACGAATTCGGTGACGTCTTCCACGCGATGAATGATGTGAAGCAGCTTGCCATCGGGCCCCAAAACCGGCGTGTTGAGCGGGCTCCAATAGCGCTCCTCGAAACCTCCGCCTTCGGCCGCGGGCCGGCGCACGTCGTACTTCTGCACGGGCATGGCGTCGGCCGTGTGGTTGCGGATGACGCGCGCCAGAGAAGCGCGCAGGTTGTGTTCGCCGGTGGCGCCGGGTTCGTCGGGATTGTCGGGAAAGACCACGAACAGGCCGCGTCCCAGGATCTGTTCCCGCACCGTCATGGTGGCGTGCAAATAAGCGTCGCTGGCGCCCACGATGCGAAGCTCCGGGCTGAGGACCAGGAATAGACCGGGCGCGGATTCAAACCAAGCCTGAAAGTTCAGGGATTCAGCCATAGGTAAGCAACCTATTAGATCATAGCTTCCGGCCCGCGTGGCCATGCCGCTGCCGGCGGCGGGTCGGAACCGCAGTACAGTATGAGAGGGAACCCGCCTTGCCGCCGACCGACCCGAGCCAACCCGTGTTCATCAACATTCTGGGCCACACGGCCGGCGCGCTGATTTTCGCCATCTTTCTGGGCTTGTTGTACAGCGGGCGCGGGCGGCCGGCCTGGCGCGGCCGGTACCGGTCCGCCCTGGTAGCCGTGCTTTCGCTGGTGTGGAACCTGGGATCCCTGGCCGTACTGGCCTACCCCGAAATGCCTCCCCGCCTGTTGGACTTGCTCGTGGCCGTCAGTTTCTCGGTACTGAGCGTTCTGCCGGCCGTGCTGCTGCACGTCTGGTTGCGCGACTCTTCGGCGCGCGACGCCACCTTCGGGGGCGCGGACCTGGGCTTCGTGGCCGCCGGATATGCGCTGAGCGCGGCCGCGGTGGCGATGCATTTTTTCGAGATCCGCGGCAACGGCCCCAGGCTGCACCACGCGGCGTTGCTGGCGATCACCTTCGGCTTCCTGGCTCTGACCGGCGGTGCGGTGATTCGCCGCCGCCCCGGCGGGATGCGAATTCTGGCCGCCATGTGCCTGGCGCTGTTCGCCACCTCGTTCGTGCATTTCACCGGCAACCACCCCGGCCAACCCTGGTCCAGCGAACTGCTGGTACACCATGCCGGCATCCCGCTGGCGTTGCTGGTGCTGTTGCAGGACGACCGCTTTGTGCTGCTGGACGCCTTCATCCGCTTCCTGGCCAACGCCGTGCTGGCGGCCCTGGTGGGGGCGGCGATGATTGCCGCCGCGCTGCGCCTGGCGCCCGCCGGACGCCTGACCGGCGAGCCCCTCTACCAGGCGTCGCTACTGATCTCGGTCTGCCTGTCGCTGTTGCTGTTCGCCTGGTTGCGCGGCCGCGTGCAGCAATGGCTCACCGATTTCGTGTTTCGGCGCGGAGCCCTGGAACAATTGCCGGCACGCCTGCACGACAGCTCCGCCGCATCCAGCGAGGAGCAGTATCTGCCCTGGTCCGCCGGCGCCATGGCGCGTGCCGTACGCACTCCCGACTACGAGGTTTTGGATGGCGCCGGCGTGGAAGGCGCCGCCGGCTTGCGGGGCCCCGTTTCGACCCGCACGGCCGGCCTGGCCGGACTGCCCGCCTGGGCCGAAGCCGTGGTGCCCCTGCGCCTCGGGCCGGGTAGCGTGAAGCTCTTCGCCTTAGGCCGCCGCCGGGGCGGCCAGCGTTACCTGGGCGAGGACCTGGACGTGCTCGGCCGCGCCGCCGCCGAGATCGCCGAAAAAGTGGAAACGCTGCGGCAGCAGGAAATGAACCGCCTGGTCAGCCAAGCCGAGTTGCGCAACCTGCAAGCGCAGATTCACCCGCATTTCCTGTTCAATGCTCTCAATACCCTGTACGGCAGCATTCCCCGCGAAGCCTCCGCCGCGCGCAAAATGGTGTTGAACCTGGCCGAAATCTTCCGCTACTTTCTGCAGTCCGACAAGGTGCTGGTGCCGCTCGCGCACGAGATCGAGCTTGTCCGCGCCTATCTGGAAGTGGAACAGTTGCGGCTGGGCGATCGCTTGCGGGTGGACTTCCAGATCGACGCCGCGGCGGCTGACCTTCCCATCCCCGTGCTGAGCGTGCAGCCGCTGGTGGAAAACGCCATCAAGCACGGCGTCGCCCGCAGCGCCAGCGCCGGCTACGTCCGGATTCAGGCTAGGCGCAACGAGGAGGGATTGCGTCTGCGGGTGGAGAACAGCACCAGCGAGGGCCCGGCCGAAAGCCCCGGCGCCGGAGTCGCCCTGAAGAACGTGGAGCGGCGCCTCCAGATCTGCTACGGCTCGGCCGCCAGTCTGCGCTTGCACATCTCGCCCGATGTCACCGTGGCCGAACTGACGGTGCCGCTGGCGGGCCAGGTGGCCGGAGTGGGCCCCGTTTCGGGTATTTCCCACCGGCGCTGAAGAGTTAATATGAACACTGTGCCCCGCTACGCGTTTAAGTTACGAATCAAGGCCGAAGCCGTCGAGGAATACGAACGCGAACATCGGCGCGTCTGGCCCGAACTCCTGGCTAAACTAAAAGACGTCGGCATATCCGACTACTCCATCTTCCGCCGCGGCCAGGATCTTTTCTTATGTCTGCGGGTGGACGATTTTGAAAAAGCCTGGGACGAGTTGGACCGCGACCCGGTCAATCTCCGCTGGCAGCAATTCATGAGCCGCCTGTTCGAGCCCGTGCCCGATCTGGAAACCGGCGAGCGGTTCGCCATGATGAAGGAAGTGTTTCACCTGGAGTGAAATCCACCGGGGAAACCGTTCCCTCGTGCCGCGCCTCGTCGGCTAGTACCATGACTAGGAGCTCCGGCGCCAATCAGCAACCGCTTGCTAACGCGCGCGGCTCGGTTACGAGCCACGACCGTAAGGAGTGGTTTCACACTAGCGCACAAAATCATGCGGTCAGAGGCCTAGTCTTCCTTTTTTATGTGCTGGACAAAGTCCAGAATATCGAAAGTCTTGTTTTCGCGGTCGGGGTAGAAGCTGTTCAGGGCGTCCTGCTCATCCGGGTAGGTTTCGAACACGGTGGCGAGCTTGGTCATCACCAGCAATTCGATGTGCCGGCGGCTCAGGTTGACCAGCTTCACATTTCCCTGTTTTTTCCTTAGGCTGGTGGCGCACACGACCAGTGCGCCCAGGCCGGTACTATCGATGTAGTCGACTTCGGCCATGTTGAAGATCAGCTTCCGCTCTCCAGCCAGGTCTAGCGCGGCAACTTTCTCGCGCAGAGCGCTTGCCTCCGGACCCACGGTGATGCGGCCTTTCAAATCGAGGACGGTAATGCCTTCGCGCTGGCGCTGATTGATTTCGAGGGGCATATCGAGATTAGACGTGGACTATGCTTTATGAGTACCACGTTCCGCCACCGCACCGTCCGCGAAAAGGCCAAATAAAACACGACCATCGTTCGACGCGGGAGTTTGCGCCTAGAAACCTTCGAGGCGATCGAGGCGGAGATCGCGGGCGGCCCGCCGCAATTGGTCAATGGCGCCATCGATATGGCTGAACGCCCGATTGCGCCATTCCCTGGCCCGCGGGTTGTCTTCTTCGCGATCGATTTCAGCGCGAGCTTCGCGCAACAGCTCCATCGCCCGGCGAAAACGCCCGGGCCGATCCAGCCTTTGGTCAACCGGCGGATGGTCGAGCAGGTCCTTGCGGTCGAGCGCCGCGGCCTGGTCCATTTCGAAGACGGCCCGGTCGATTTCCTGGTCCACGGCGCGGATGTGATTCATGACATTCGGCTCATCGTGGACTCTCAGCAGCCATTGCGCCGCGCGCAGGTCGGTACGGGCACGCAGGTAATGCGCATGCCTTCCCGGGGTATCGGCAAACCCGGCCGGGACGATTGCCGCCGCCAGAAACAAGAGCCCGATCCAGTTCGCTTTCTTCTCCATAGTTTTCTCCTTCCGCTTGTGCGAACACAGCGGCGCTCTACAAGTTACCATGGAGCCGCGATTCTGAAAACGTTTTAATTCGCGCCCTGTACCACCGCGCCGCCCAACGAGTGCCCGGTGCGGTTAGATCTCTTCGCCGGCGCCCGCCAGCAGCCGTTCCAGCATGCCGGCGTATTCCTCGCTCTTGCGATCCACGTGCGACTTGAGCCGGTTCAATTCCTGCTCGAGAGACCGCATCCGGTCGGCCAGGTGCAGGCACGCAAGCACGGCGATATGGGTGGAATCGGCATTGGGGGCTTTGGCGGCGATGGCCAACATGACCTGATTGACGCTGGCGGCGGTTTCCTCCAGTTCGCGGGGGTCGCCGGCAGTGCGCAGGGTATAGGGACGGCTCAGGATAGTCACCCGAACGGTCTGTTTGTCGACGCTCGCGTCCATCCGGCCCTCGGCGGTTTTAACTGGCGCTCAACTGGTCGATCTGGCTCAACAGCTTCTCGATACGGGAGCGGACTTGCTTGCGCTCGCTATGCAGAGTTTTCAACTCTTCGGCCAGGCGGGCGGATTCCGCCCTGGCCTCGGCAGCGGCCGATTCGGCCGCTTCCTTCTCCTTGCGGAGCTTGGCTACCAGTTGGACGGCGCGCTGGATCCGCTCTTCCAGGTTTGCCAGCGCGTCGGTTTCTTCCAATGTGCTCATGGGTTTTCTTCCGCTGTGCTCAGGCTGGGATTTTGGCGGTCTCAAGGGCGGCCTGGGCGGTGGCCACCAATTGCTTGAAAGCGGCGTCGTCGTGCAAAGCCACGTCCGCCAGAACCTTGCGGTTCAGGTCGAGGCCGGCGGCCTTGAGCCCGTGCAGGAACCGGCTGTAGGAAATTCCGGCTTCGCGGCAGGAGGCGTTGATGCGCACGATCCACAAGGCGCGATAGTCGCGCTTCTTGTTCTTGCGGCCGACGTAGGCGAACTTCAGCCCCCGCTCGACGGCTTCCTGCGCGGCGCGATACAGCTTGCTCTTGGTTAGGAAATATCCCGACGCCAGTTCGAGCGTCTTCTTCCGGGAGGCCCGGCGGTGGGGACCACGTTTTACTCGGGGCACGTTTTTTCTCCTTTTGGTTAACGTTATCAATTGGCGAATCGGGCACGTGCCTCGCGCACCGTCCGCTCAAAATGTCCCCGGCCTGTCTAGTAGGGGATCATGCGCTGCAACACTTTTTGGTCGGCCTTATCGGCAACCACGCTTTGGTGCAGCTTCTTCTTGCGTTTGTGCGGCTTAGAGGTCAGAATGTGCCGTGCAAAGGCATGTTGGCGAACCACTTTGCCCGTGCCGGTTTTCTTGAACCGTTTAGACGCACCTTTGTGGGTCTTGAGCTTCGGCATAAAAATATTCCTGGAATACTGCAGGAAAGACTCCAGTAGTATAGCACGACGCGCGACGGGGTTGCTGGATCGGTTTCCCGCCACCCCCTTATTGGAAATACCCGTTGGTGTCGATGACCACGTGCGTAGCGTTGGTCACGAACACGTTGACTGCGCCACCGGTCCCGGCCGGAACCAACGCCGCGTTGGCCACGAGCTGACCTTCCAGCGCGTTCAGCGTCGATACGACTGGTTGCGCGTCTCCCGTGGGCCAGAGAGTCAGGAATCCGAGATATCCCGGTGGCTTCACCGTCATATTTAGCGAATACGCCGCCGCGCTGTCCGGTATTCCACAAGGGCCCTGGGACAGGGGGAACGTCCTGGTCGTGGACGCCCCCATAATCGGACCGCCGAGTGTTCCGTCCGCGCCCCGCGTATCTACGATCCGGCACGGAGTCACTGTGTAGAAGTTCAGCCCGCCCGTTCCCGGCGCCGCGAAGTAGCCGTTGATGTCCACCACCAGGTCGGTCGTATTGGTGGCATAGAAACTCACCGCGCCGCCGCTTCCCGCCGGTACGATGGCCGCGTTTCCGCTGTAATCTCCGCCGCTCAGCCCGCCGCCCAGGCCCGTCGCGGCGATCGGGCAGATGCCGTTCGAGTTGGCACACATCGTCTGAGTGGCCACTGCGTTCGGCAATCCGCTGCCCGGTTCGTCCAACAATAGATAGGCATCCGACCAGGTGCCGAATTGACGGTTGGCGACTTGCGTATTTAAGTAGACAATGATATCCGTCTGCGGAATCTGGACCCCGCCGGGCGTGGGCGTACCGCCGGTGCAGGTCGGGACAATATCCGCAGTGAGTTCAGTCAGGCCCTCCGCTCGCACCGGAAAATAGACGGTAGTGGCATTGCAAATTACGGCTTGACCGAATGCGATCGGCGGAAAGAAGGCGAGAGCGCCCAGGAGGTAACGATAAAGGACAGTGGCTTCATGGAGGACTCAAACGGTTTGGCGTTCGGACGTCCTTGGCGCGGACGCCTGCGGGACCCGTCCCTTGGACCAGGTATTAAAGGTCCGATTATGGCATGGCGCGTCGCCGCTGCGGGGGCAGTACGTTCTAGCAAGCGTACTACGCACGGCATTGTAGCACGGCCGCTAGGCCGTTTGACCGATGTTAACCAGGCCGTAACTAAGTGGGCCGTTTCGGGAAGTCCGTAAACTATTCGTGCACAACCGCTCCCTCGCGGTCGCGGCTCGGAAACGCGCGTTTCCGAGCCGCGACCGTAATTACGAAATTGGGTACTAAGTTGGGCGTTTGCCTGATAATAGGAGCATATGCGGCGGTTGCTGGCTCTGGCTCTGTTCCCCGCCCTGCTGGCGGCGAAAGACGATTGGGTGAAATATGCCTCGGGGCCGTTCGAAGTCATGACCGATACCACCGGGCGCGCCGGGCGCGATACGCTGGTGCGCTTCGAGGAATTTCGCCAGGCGCTTAGCGACGTGCTCGGCCAGAACGATCTCGGTACCCCGCAGCCCGTCCGCATCCTGCTTTTCCGCAATGCAAAGGGTTGGACGGCCGTGCCCGGCGTCACCATGGGGCGCGACCGCTATTCGATCGTTCTCGAAGAGAAGGCCGCCACCCCCGCGGGCCTCTATACCGATCTGACCCGCCTGTTTCTCGAAAACAACACCGCCCGAATGCCGCCCGCTTTCGAGCACGGCCTGATCGAATTCTTTTCCACCTTTCAAAATAAGAACGTCCGCATCACCGTGGGCGCGCCCCCTCCGCATCCCGACCTGGATTGGGCGCGCATTCATTTCCTGGTGACGGACCCGGAATATTCCGGCAGACTCAAGGTCCTGCTGTTCAATCTGCGGCAGGGCGCCGACCTCGACCCCGCCTGTCGCAACGCCTTCGGTAAACCGGCCGCGGAAATGGAAGCGCTGGCGGCCAAACACCTGGCCGACGGCAATTTTCAAACCACCACCCTCAACAGCCGGACCATGGCCGACAAAGACCTCGTCGAACGGCCGCTTTCCGAACCTGATGCGCGCCTGGCCCGCGCCGACCTGCTGGCCGGCGAAGCCTCCGCCGCCGAATATCGCGAGCTGATCCACAAAGGCGAGAAAATCGCCGAGGCCCAGGAAGGCTTGGGCTTGCTGGCGCTGGCCCGCCACGACAAACCCGAGGCTCACCATGCCTTTGCCGAGGCCATGGCCGCCGGCTCGGCCAGCGCGCGCTGCTACATCGAATTCGCCAAACTGGAGCCGGACGCAGGGAAGGCCACCCTCGCCCTGCGCAAAGCGGCGGCCCTCAATCCCAAGCTGGACGAGCCTTTCGCCCTGCTCGCCGCCCGCGATACCGATCCCGCCCAGCGCATGGCCCACTGGAAAGCCGCCACCGAACGCAATCCCCGCAACGCGGACTACTGGAAAGCCCTGGCGGCCGCCGCGCTGGCCGAACACGACTACGCCGAAGCCTCCAAGGCGTGGAACCAGGCCGAACTGGCCTCCACCGGTCCCGCCCAGCGCGCCGCCATGCACCAGGCGCGGCTGGACGTCGAGCAGCAGCGCATCGATTACGAAGCCGATGAAAAGCGGCGCGAAGCCGAGGAAGACGCGCGCGATCTGGCCCGGCTGAAACAGGAAGCCATCGCCCGCGTGCACGAGAGCGAGTCGAAAATCAACCAGGGCGACAAGCCCAGCGCCACCAAGCCCATCCCGTGGTGGGACGGCCCCGCCCCCTCCGGCAAAGTTCGCGGCACCCTCCGCCAGGTGGATTGCCTGGGCAAGCAGCTTCGCCTGATCGTCGAAACCGCCGACCATAAGCTGGTGCGCCTGCTGGTGCCCGACGCTTCCCAAATCGTCATAACCGGCCAGCAAACCCTGGCCTGCGGCAAAGCCAGCCCGCGCCAGGTATCCATCGAATATTTCCCAAAAACCAATTCGCGTCTGACAACCGCCGGCGAGGTCGCTACCATAGAGTTTCCGTGACCGCCGACTCATCCCGATTCCGCTGGCTGGTGCTGGCCGCGTTCGTTCTCTCCTCCACCATCAATTTCCTGGACCGGCAATCGCTGGCCACGCTGCAGGTTCTGGTCCGCGGCGAGTTTCATCTCTCCAACCAGCAATACGGCTGGATCCTGACGGCCTTCTCGCTGGCGTACGCGGCCAGCGCGCCCGCCGCCGGATGGTGGATCGACCGCATCGGCCTCGCGATCGCCATCGCCATCGCCGTTGGCGTGTGGTCGGTGGCCGGAATCGCCACCGGTTTCACCAGCGGACTGGCGGGGCTGGTCGCGTGCCGCGCCATCCTCGGCATGGCGGAAGCCGGGGGCATTCCCGCCGCCGGGAAAGCGATCTACCAATATTTGCGGCCGGCGGAAAGGGCTTTGGGGAACGCCCTCAACCAGGCCGGCGTGAGCCTGGGCATGCTGCTGGCGCCGCCCCTCGCCACCTGGATCGCATTGCGCTACGGCTGGCGCCAGGCTTTCGTAGCCACCGGCACGCTCGGGCTGCTCTGGATTCCGTTATGGTGGGGAATCGCGCGCCGAGCATCCTGGCCGTCTGGCTGGGGCAATGGCGAGCGGCCGGGCTGCGCCCGGCTGGACCGATTAAAAATCGGTCCGCAGGTTGGACAACCTGCCCCACAAAGCCTCATCCGCGACCGCCGTCTCTGGGCCATCGCCCTGGCCAATGCCCTTTCCATGATCGGCTACTCGCTGTGGGTCAACTGGACCACGCTGTACCTGGTCGATGCCCGCCACCTCAGCCTGAAACAGGCGGCGTGGTATGCCTGGATTCCGCCGGTGTTTTTCGCCCTCGGCGGGGCGGCCGGCGGCTGGGGCTCGCTGGCGCTGATCGAGCGTGGCAGCTCGGCGGTAGCTGCGCGTTTCCGCGTCTGCCTGGCCGCCGCCGCCCTCAGTCTGGTCAATGCCGCCGTTCCCGCCGCGCCCTCGCTCGCCTGGAGCATGGCCGGAATTTCGATCGGCGTCTTCGCCGTCGCGGCCATGAGCGTCAATGTCTATACCTTGCCTCTGGATATTTTCGGCGGCCGAAATGCGGCATTCGCCATCAGCATACTCGTCTCGTCTTACGGGATTTCGCAGGCTGCCATCTCCCCGTGGTTCGGCCGCATCGTCGATCTTCACGGCTACGGCCCGGTCACCGCCATCGCGGCCGCCGCGCCGCTGGCCGCCTGCGCCGTTCTGCGTCTGGCCGGAGCGTCGCGATGAAGCAGCGGGTGAAACGCTGGATCTTCGGCATGCTCGGCAAGGACCCGGAGGCGGTGGTCGCCATCTTCTGCACCGGCGAGCCGGAAGCTTGCCGCCGGATGACGGAAGAAGTGCGCGCGCTGGTGCCCGATCGGCGCCATTTCGTCGTCACCGAATCCAACTGGGACGAAATGCGCCGCACGCTGAAGCGCTACCGCATCGGCCTGGCGCCGGTGCTCCTCGGCGGCAAAGCCAGCGCCTTGCGCCGCGCCGCCTATCGCCTGGCGCCACACAAAATCCTGGCCTACAATTCGCGCCTGGAGCGTCATCATCTGCGCCTCAACCTGGCGTCGTTTCTCTTCTGGCGCGGCGTCGCGGCCGACCGCATCTACCTGCGCCCCTGGTGGTGGCCGTGGCCCCGGCGCGAAAGCTCCTCGGCGCCCACCGGCGATCGCGTATGGGAAGGCCGGCCCTGTTCGCCCGAGCGCCGCCGGGTGGCCGTGCTTTCGCCCTACTTCCCCTATCCGCTCTCCCACGGCGGCGCCGTCCGCATCTGGAACCTGTTGCGCGAAATCTCGCGCGAATTCGATGTCGAGCTATTCGCTTTCACCGACGGCCCGCAACTGCCCGCGGCCGATCTCGAACCCGTGCTTGCCTATTGTGCCCGCATCGTGCTGGTGGAAAAACCGCGCTATCGCGAGCCGCGTTGGGCTACGCTTTTACCGCCGGAAGTACACGAATTCCGCTCTCCGGCCATGCGCCACGCCATCGCCCGCGAGCGCGGCTCGTTCGGCTTCGAGCGCCTGCAGGTGGAATACACCCAGCTCGCCGAATACGCCGGCGACATCCTGGTGGAGCACGACGTTACCTTCGACCTCTACGGCCAGATCGCCCGCCGCGCGCGCACCCTTTCGACCTGGTGGGACTGGTTTCGCTGGCGCCGCTTCGAGACCCGCGCCGCGCGGCGTTATAAGAATGTCGTCGTGATGTCGCCCAAAGACGCGGAAATGCTGCGGCCTTACGCCGCGGCTAGGGTGGTCGAAAATGGCGTCGATCTGGATCGCTTCACGCCACTGCCGGAAACGCCCGGCCAGCGCCTGCTCTTCATCGGCTCCTTTCGCCACTTCCCCAATATCGTCGCATTCCGTTTTTTCACCGAACGGGTCTGGCCGCTGCTGCGCGACAAATTCCCCGCCCTCACCCTCACCGTTGTCGCCGGCCCGGATCACGAGCTTTATTGGCGCTCCTTCACCGCTACCCCCGCGCCGGCCGTGACCGACGAGCGCATTCACCTCGCCGGTTTCGTTGCCGATGTCCGGCCGCTCTATGCCGAAGCTAACCTGGTGCTGGTGCCGACCACCGTTTCCGCCGGCACCAACGTGAAGGTGCTGGAGGCGATGGCGATGGAGCGCGCCGTGGTCTCGACCAGCTCCGGCGCGGCCGGTCTCGGTTTGTTGCACGGCCACTCGGTCTGGATCGCCGATACCGCCGAAGCCTTCGCCGCCGGCATCGCCACCCTCATCGCCGACCCAGAACGCCGCGCCCACATTGCCCGCGCCGCCCTGCTCCACGCCAAAAGGAATTTCGACTGGCTGGCGATCGGCGAAAAACAGCGCGAGCTGCTGCTCGGCGAGAAGTAGCGGGAGGCTGGGGGTTCCGCCCTGCAAAATCCAACCGGCGAATCATACCGCTGTGCATCGTTGTGCATTCCTGTGCGGCGCCGGGTGTGAAAAAACAAATAAGCCCTTTAATTGCTTCAGTGGCGATTGCCAGGGGGCTTTTCGGTTGTGCACCCTTGTGCATTTTGTGCATGGATTGACGCCCATCGGAGGAGCGGCAGTACCGCCCGGCCAGGCCGGTTCGTCCGCTTCCGTTCCCACTTAACCCCGCCCAGGAGTTAGCTGTAACTCAGTACCGAGCCTCGCCCAGAGGGAGCGGTCCTTGCCAGCGGCTTCAGTTGTGCATCGTTGTGCATTCCTGTGCGCCTCCCGGGTTGAAAAAACAAATAAGCCCTTTAGCTGCTTCACTGGCGATTGCCGGAGGCTTTCTTGGTTGGGCACGCTCGTGCATTTTTGGCGCATGCCGGCCAACCGAGCCGCGACCAACCGCCGGGGGATCGTCGGCCGGCTTTTGTGCATTCTTGTGCATGGATTGACGCCCATCGGAGGAGCGGCGTTACCGCCTCGCCAGGCCGGTCCGATGGTGGCTAAGCAGATGACCTGCCGGTCCCCGATGGAAATGTCCCGTCCCCGGTCTCCCCCGTGATTAACGGGGCAATAAGCGGGCAATCATGGGGTTCGTTTGGTAAAAGCCGGCCAAGACACCGTAATTGTCTGATTTCAAAGAGTCTTCTCCCCCGCACACAGGTTACCACGGGCAGTCAAGCGGCCGGCATCCCGCAGACTTTGTTATCAATGGGTTACGCCCTGTGACCGGAATTGGTCCCCTCGCCTTTCCCCGTGGCGCCCGCGAAGGGGGACGGAGCGCTCTGACGACTTCGCTACTTTCGGGCTCCGCCGACCGTGCTAAGGTGTTGAAAAGAAAGGGAGCCGATTTGTGATAGCCGGGACGACAACTTCTATCTGCATGATAATAGGTGCGTTGTAAATCACCAAGGGCTCACGTCAGGCTGTCCCCTTCNNGGGGGGGGGGGGGGGGGCCTCTTTCGGCCCTCCTTTCGGCCCTTTCGGCCCAGAAGAACCGCGCTCAGTAACGCAGCACCCGCCATAATCAAACTGGACGGTTCCGGCGTTGGCGAATCGGCGCCGCCCAAGTCGTCGATCTGGAAGGCCGAAAGCGTGGCCTGATTCCCGTTTGCTGTCGGGTAGATCAATTCCATGCTCGTCAAGGTGGTGCCGGCCCAAGACGATGGCAGCAGAAAGGTCTGCGCATCCAGCCGGTACTGGGGGTCGCCATCGGTCTCCGAGACTTCGTTGTTCCACCAATTCACCGCCGTCACGCCCGACCCGGTGCCGGTCAATCCGTCCAGTCCGTTGTTGTTGTCGTGGTAGTCGCGGACCGTCTGGTCTATCGATAGGGTAAACGTATCCGTGGCGCTGTCGCTATTCGTGAAGACAAGCGTCACCTGGTTGCCCGAACTGCCATCGAACAGGTTGATCAGGGTATTCACCTCCACGTCGCTGCTCAAAGGGTTGGCATCGCCAGTTGAGATCGTCACCGATCCGGGCCAATAGTTGCTGAATTGGGTAACGAAGCCCACCGTCACATTCTCCCCGCCCGGGTCGCTGAATGAAAGGCCGGAGCCGGTGTTTCCGGTTATCGATTCGGAACCCGTGGCCGTGGCGGATGTCCAGGAACTCCAGGGTGTGTAGTAGCTGGAAAGATCCACGTTGAAAACAGTGTCGGCCTTCGCGCGGAAACCGGCCGTAAGACTGAGTATCGCCGCCAGTGTAAAAAATCTAAAGAACCGAGGCATCGTTAGTTTTGTTCCCCCCTCACGCAGCCTAGCCGCCGGCTTGGCTACGGCGCAACGTTTTTGGGTGCATGCACCCCCGCACCCCTCAATTGGCGGCCTTCTTGTGAGGTTTGCACCACCCGTGATACACTCCCCCCAGAGCATACGCATGGAGAGTCGCGCTTCCGCCAGCTCCCTTTCACCGGCGAGTCAGCCGTCCGCGAAGCAAATCCGCGAGCAACTCGCGCGGATTTTGCGAGCGCCCGACTTTGTGGGATATCCCCGAAGTTCGGCCCTTCTCACCCACGTGGTGGAAGAAACTCTCGCTGGCCGTGGCGCTCAGATCAAAGAAGCCACTCTCGGCGTGGAGGTCTTCGGATGCCCGCCTGGCTATGACTGCAAAGCGGATTCCGTGGTCCGCACGCAAGCCCGCGGCGTCCGGGCGAAATTAGCCCGGTATTACGCCGGTGAAGGCGGGCGGGATTCGGTGCTGATCGAGATCCCTAAAGGCGCGTATGTCCCCGCATTCCGGATTCTCCAGGAGAAGATCGCTCCCGCCGGGCCGCTCTCGCCGAACCGTCACTTCAGCCCGCGCCTCGTTGCCGGGTTGCTGGTACTGGCTGTCGTGGTCGCCGCCACCCTCACCATTAAGGTTGCTTCAGCATCCCGTCATCCCCACCTTCCGGCCCTGGCCGTCCTCTCTTTTGTGGACCTCAATCCGGATCGCCGCTTCGACACTCTCGCCTTCGGCATTACAGAGGACCTGCAGCGGGACTTGGCCCGGGTGTCCGCTCTTCGCCTCCACGCTACACCACCCGCCGCCGAACTCATCCGCGAACGCTCGGACTATTCCGCGCTCGGTCGCAAACTTGCCGTGGACGCTTTGCTGGAGGGTGAGGTAGCCCCGTCCGGGAATCGCGCGCAGATTCGAGTTTCGCTCATTCGGGTTTCCGATAATTCCATTCTTTGGACCGACCATTTTTCCTCCGATCTGCCTGCCGGTCCCATCGAGTGGCAAATTGAACAGAATGTTGCCAGGGCCCTGGGAGTGAAGCTGCCTCCGGTTCTTTCCGCAAGGCCGGAAAATCCTCAGTCGCACGACCTCTACTTTGCCGCGCGGGCCCTCTGGGCCACCCGCGAAGCGGAAAAGACACGGCAGGCGATCGGCCTTTTCCAACAGGCTCTCACCATCGATCCCGGCTATGCACTGGCCTACGTCGGTATCGCCGATGCTTACGGCCTGATGATGGCCCATGGGCAAATCGATTACAGCACGGCGGTGGGCCGCGGAGAGCAGGCCGCGCGCAAGGCCCTCGAACTCGACCCCTCGCTCGCCGAAGCCCACGCCGCACTCGGCCTGATCGAATCCGCGCGCTGGCAATGGAACGACGCCGCAGCGGAGTATCAGCGGGCCATCGAACTGAACCCCAGCTATGACCGCGCTTTCGTGCGCGCCGGAGTGAATCGCTTCGTGCTCGGCGATTTTGCATCCGCCGAACGCTTAATGCGCGAGTCCGAACGCCTCAACCCCTATAGCGTGTCTCTCCCGTTAATCCGGGCCGAGCTTTATTATTACTGGCGCCGCTACAACGATTCGGAAGAATTGATTCGCGACGTCCAGAAAGCCGAGCCTCGCAATGGGACCGCCTTTCAGCTTCTGGCTCGCGATTTTCTCGCCCAGCACCAGCCAGTGCCCGCGCTTCAGGCCGCTCAGTCGGCCGCCGCTCTGTTTCCCGATAACGTCGTGTTAGATGAGGAGCTGGTGCCCTGTCTGAACGCCGCGGGACATTCGGCCGCTGCCGCGGAATTACTCCGCGCGGTGCTGCACCCCCATGGTACCGACCCGCCGGACGGCTACGGACTCGCTTTGCTCTATGCCCGCCTGGGCGACAAAGAAAACACGCTCAAACGCCTCCAGGACGCCTGGGACCAGCATGTGCCGGACCTGCCTTCCATGCGTTGGGATCCCGCCCTCGACGTTGTTCGCGACGATCCGCGTTACCGCGCTCTCATTGCGAAGATATATGGACCTTAGGGACGGCTCACGCCGCAAGATCATATTCTCATCGAAGGAACTCTTGTCTCACGCAAGATGAGCCCTGATTGGTAAGACTCCGGTAAGATTATGCCACCGGCGCGACCCGGATGACAGGTCAGCTACAGCACCACCTTCTGCCCGCTGCGGCAGGAGCGGTAGATGGCGTCGACTACTTCCAGGGCCTGGTAGCCTTGCTCGCCGGAAACCCGCGGCTGGCGGTGGTTGGCGATGGCGTCCGCGAAATCCCGGAATTGGCGCTCGAAGGGCTCTAGCGGAATTGCCATGGGGTCGGAGGCGCCACTGGCCACCGCCTTGGCGACCGGGGCGGGGTCGCCGGAATCGTTTTCGACGTCCCAGGCGGTGAGCTTATCGCCGGTGACCACGGCTGTGCCCTTGGTGCCGTGGATCTCGACGCGCTCGGGGTAGCCGGGCCAGAAGGCGGTCGCGGCCTGGACCACGCCGGTGGCGCCGCTGGCGTACTTGAGTACCGCGCTCACTACGTCCTCGGATTCGATTTTGTGCAGCGCGCCCAATTGCCAGAAGGCCGAAACCTCGGCCACCGGGCCGGCCAGCCAGCGCAGAATATCGATCTGGTGAATGGCCTGGTTGATGAGGGCGCCCCCGCCTTCGGTTTTCCAGCTTCCCTTGATCGGGCGGGAATAGTACTCGGGCGAGCGATACCACTTGATGTAGCAATCGCACTGCAGCAGCTTGCCCAGCCGCCCGGCGGCCAGCGCGCGGGCCAGAAACAGGCTGGCATCGTCGAAACGGTGCTGGCTGACCACCCCCAGCGGAATATTGCCGGCGCGGGCGGCGTCCAGCATCCGGCGGGCGGTATCGAGATTGGTCGCCATGGGCTTCTGCACCTGCACCGGCTTGCCGGCGCGGGCGCAGGCTTCGATGGGTTCCAGGCGGAAATCGGGGAAGGTGCAGACATCCACGTAATCCACGGCGGGGTGGTGGCAGACCTCTTCATAGGTTGGCACGAACTCGGCGTCCCATTCGGCGGCGAACTTGCGTCCGGCCGGTTCGTACACGTCGGTGCAGACGGCGATCTGGAAGCCGATATTCCGGTAGGCGCGCGCGTGCATGCGCGAAATCGCGCCGGTACCGATCATTCCCACTTTCATGGCGTCACCAGTTTCTCGGGCGAAATGCCGAACAGGGGGTAATATTTGTCGGGCAGGCGGGTGCGCTCCAACTGGCGCGACACGAAAACGTGGCGGGTGGAACCGGTTGCCAGAACGCGGTCGCCGCAGTGGATTTCATAGGCGAAAACGACGAGGCGCTTGTTGGCGTCTTCCAGCCAGGTCTTGACCGTGATTTCGTCGTCGAAGCGGGCCGGGGCGCGGTAGCGGCAGGCAACATCGGCAACGGCCAGATAAATGCCGTCGTCTCGCTCCATATCGCGGTAGTTGAAGCCTAGCGATTTGCACAGCTCCACGCGGCCAATTTCCATCCAAACCAGGTAGTTGGCGTAATAAACCACGCCCATCTGGTCGGTTTCGGCGTAGCGCACGCGGAAGCGGGTTTCCGAGGGGTCCCTCATAAGAAGAACTCCGATTGTATCAGCCGCAACGCCGGGCGAAGCGCAAGCGTCTGTTAGACTTGAAACCGACTACGGAGCCCGAGTGCAGGTACGCGTATTGTTTTTCGGCATGTTGAAGGACGTGGTGGGCCGGGTGGAGGAAGAAGCCCGGATGGGGGAAGGCGCCGACCTGGCCGCGGTGTTTGCCGCCTATGCCGCCCGCTACCCGGCGCTCGCCGCGCTGCGGGGCAGGATCGCCATGGCGCGCAATCAGGAGTTTGCCGAACCTTCCACGCGGCTGGAGGAGGGCGATGAGGTCGCCTTCCTGCCGCCGGTGAGCGGGGGATCGGGCGAGGGCGGCGTTGAAAGCGGGGAAATTCGGGAAGAGGGCGTATATTGCGCCATTGTTCGCCATGCCATCGACGTCAAAAGGCTGGCCGACAGCCTCTTAAATGGCGGGGAGGGCGCGGTGGTGACCTTCGAAGGCACGGTTCGTAACCACACCCAGGGCCGCTCCACCCGCTGCCTGGATTATGAGGGCTACCCGGCGCTGGCGCTGAAAACCATGGCGGCCATCGGCCGGGAGCTGGCGGCGCGGCACGCCATCGGCCGGGTAGCCATGGTGCATCGGCTGGGGCGGATTTTGATTGGCGAGACCAGCGTCGCGGTGATTGTGACGGCGCCCCATCGAAAGCCGGCGTTCGAGGCGGCGCTGGAGGGGATCGATCGCCTGAAGAAGCGGGTGCCGATCTGGAAAAAGGAACATTTTGCCGACGGCGAAGTCTGGGTGGAAGGGGAGTGGGACGGCGATGTTCCTGTGGTGGAATAGGTTGCATGAGTGGTGGGGCGGACCCCCTGGTCCGCGCGGGTCCCCCTGGACCCGCTCTTCGCCCGAACAATCGAGCCCTTCCCGGGATATTGGAGGCGGTACGTGGCGCGGCCACTCGTGGCTGCAGCGCCGAGATTCGTCTCGGCGCTTCCTCGACCAGGTTGAGGGTTCGGCTTTCGGCGATCCACTCGGCGCCAGCAATTTCGCCTGTGGTCGAACGTATGGAACTGTCGAGGAAGCGCCGAGACGAATCTCGGCGCTGCAGGCGGAGCGCCCGCGCCACGAAAGCCGGTGGTGCCAGCTTGCCGCTGGGTTCTTAGCGGTGGCCTTGGCCGCGGGCGCCCAAACCGTGTTTCGCGCCGACGTCAGCCTGGTGCGCGTCACCGCAACCGCGCGCAACCGCGCCGGGCAACTGGTGGGCACGCTGGCCAAGGAGGATTTCGAGATTTTCGACAACGGGGTGCGCCAGGAGATCGCCGTCTTCGAGCGCCGCACCGAGCAGCCGCTTTCGGTGGCGCTGTTGATCGACGTGAGCGGATCGACGGCCAAGGACATCAAGTACGAGACCGACGCCGCCGCCAAGTTCCTGCGCGCCCTGCTGCGGGAAGGCAACCCGGAGGACCGGGTGGCGCTTTACAGTTTCGACGACAGCGTCAGGCTGATACAGGACTTCACTCACAATTACAACCTGCTGGAAACGCAATTGAGGAAAGTCCACGGCTCGGCGGGTACTTCTTTATACGATGCCATCTGGCTGGCGGCCACCGAGGGGCTGGAGGCGCGGGAGGGCCGCAAAGCGATGGTGGTGGTTAGCGACGGTGGAGAAACCACCAGCGTCAAGAACACCCACCAGGCGCTGGAGGCGGTGCAAATGGCCGATACGAGCATGTATCCGGTGGTGGACGTGCCCATCACCAGCGATGCCGGGCGCAACGTCGGCGGAGAAAACGCCCTCACTTTTATGGCCCAGGGGACGGGTGGGCGGACCTTTCTGCCGGCCACGGCGGCGGAGTTGGACCGCGCCTTCACTTCCATTGTCAATGACCTGCGTACGTCTTATCTGTTGGGTTATTATCCCCACGGCGTCCCGTTGACCAAGGAGCGTTTTCACAAGCTGGAGCTGCGCGCCAGGGTTCCGGGATTGCAGGTATCGGCGCGTAACGGCTATTATGGGGATGCGATTGGCGGTACGGGTTCCGGGGGCGCTCGCGTGTCCACGGAACCACTGGTGAAGAAAAAATAGTGGGAGAATTCGCTACGGCACAAGGTGGAAAAAGCAGCCGCGCCCCGGAACAGACGTTGGAGGAAATCAAATACCTCAAGCGGCTGACCGAGACCGCGACCCCGGTACGGGTGAAACTGAACGGCGGCGCCGAAGTGGTGGGGGTGATCGAATACTACGACCATTCCTTCATCCGGATCACCCGCCATGGTGAACCCAACCTGTTCATTTTCAAGCACGATATCAAGTACCTCATGGAGGAGAGTTAGTCTCCTCCGCCATGAGCTACCTGGAAACGGCGGTAGAGATCGCGCGCGAAGCGGGCGGGCTGGTGTCGCGCTACCTGGAGCGCCGCATCGGCTACCAGACCAAGGGTGAGTTCGACCTGGTGACCGAAGCCGATCGGGCCAGCGAAAAATTGGTCGTCGAGCGGCTGCGGTCGCATTTTCCCACCCACAACATCGTGGCCGAGGAAGGCGGCGGACACCAGAGCGCTTCCGAATACCGCTGGTTCGTGGACCCGCTGGACGGCACCACCAACTTCGCTCACGGCTTTCCCTATTTCAATGTGACGCTGGGGCTGGAGCGGGCCGGGGAAATCGTGGCGGGGGTGGTGTTCGATCCCACCCGCGACGAGCTGTTCACCGCCGAGCGCGGCGCCGGCGCTTATCTGAACAATCGGCGGATTCATGTTTCGACCGTGGCCAGGCTGGCCGATAGCCTGGGATCCACCGGCTTTCCCAGCCGCAAGCGCCACCACAACGTCAACATCCATTTCTATTACCAACTGGCGATGGCTTCGCACGGCGTGCGGCGCACCGGCTCGGCCGCTATCGACCTGGCCTACGTGGCCTGCGGCCGCCTGGACCTCTACTGGGAATTCGGATTGAAGCCCTGGGACTGGGCCGCCGGCTCGCTGCTGGTGGAAGAGGCCGGCGGGCGCGTATCCGATATGCGCGGCGCCACCCACAGCGTCACCGAATCCGACCACATACTGGCCGATAACGGCGCGTTGCACGCCGAAACCCTGGCCGCGTTCGCCGAGATCTTCGCCGGCAAGCTGCGCATCCCGCTGCCGGAAATTTAGGCAAGTTCAGGATTGCTCGTAGGCGCGCAAAAAGTCGTCGCGGGCGATGCCGGCCTGCGTCAGGACGGTTCTCAAAGTCGAAGCCTTGATGGTCTGGTGGCTCGGCAGCGTCAGACAGTCGGAACCTCCCGTCTGGCTCGGACGCCGCATGGCAATATGCTCCGCTTCGCGCACCAATTCGAATCCGAGCGCGCGGAACGCGGCGACTACTCTCGATCTTGGAGCGTCGATCGGAAACTTGGCCATCAGGCCGGAACGGTCGCTTCCGCGACGAACGCCTCCAGCAGCGGGGAATCGTCGGGCAGTACCTCGACGCCGAACGTCTCGAGGTGAAACCGTATGGCGGACTTGACATCGGCGAGGGCTTCCTCGTAGGTGCTGCCTTCGCCCACCACCACCCCCTTCAGGCCAAGAGGATAAGCCACATAACCGTCGGCGTGCTTCTCGATGATGATTTTGACTTGCCGCATGGCACCCTGTCTGAAGTCTATCATGCGGGCAGCGGCGGCTCCGCACCCTGCCCCCCTTATTGCTCCACCTGGTGTAAAATGCCTCGTCATGAAGTTCTTCGCCATGAAGTCCAACAATATCGAAGCTTCCGGGCCTGGCAGCCTCACCTGGGATCCCGCCAAGGTGGCTGACTCACTGAAGCACGTCTTGACCTATGTCGAGCAAGAGGCGCAGAAGTCTCTCAGTTGGTACTTCAGGAACAAGAGAGGGAAATCGTTCTTATCTCAGTGGATCCGCTTCCTTGCCGTGGTGCTTACGTCGGCGGCGGCGATTGTGCCGCTGCTTGGTCCACTGCTGCACTTTCCCGCGTTGAACAACCCTCTGTGGGCATCGGTCCTGGTGGGCCTGGCGGCGGCCTTGCTGGCACTCGACAGGGCCTTTGGCTTCTCCAGCGGATGGGCGCGGTATGTCATGGCCGCCACCAACATCCGGAAATCGCTGGAGGAGTTCAAAATGGATTGGGAGATGCTGGCCGCGCAGGCGGGGCCGAACCCCAGCCCGGTACAGGTCCAGGCGCTGCTGCAGCGCGCCAGGGATTTCCGCATCGCCGTGGAAGGGTTGGTTCTGCAGGAAACCAAGGATTGGGTTTCCGAGTTTCAGAACAACATGGCACAGCTTGAAAAGGACGTGGCCGCGCAACTGGCCGAGCTCAAGGCGCAAACCGAAAAGGCCGGTCAGGCCCGTGAACTTGCCAACCAGCCGGGCGCCATCCAACTGACCGTACCGAACGCCGATAAATCGGATACCGCGGCCATTCAAATCCACCTGCAAGGCGCGACTGGCGTCGTAGCCGATGAGCCGCTGGCGGGCTCCAAGACCTGGGTGCGGCTGAACCTGACGCCCGGTCATTACGAGCTGACCGTGAGCGCCACGGTGGGCGGCAAGCCTGTCTCGGACAAGACCGCGGTTACCGTAAGTCCGAGTGTGATTACCCAGGCGCAGGTCGCCCTACCGGCCTGAGAACGCGGCCGCGCGGCGATGGTTCCAATGGGTAATAGGCTCTTACTCGGCAACTCATGGCGGGATTTCGGTAATTCTGGTGTATACTGCTGCTGAATAACCCTCCATGACGTTCAGTTGGCTCCATCTGACGGATCTCCACCTGGGCATGGACGAGCAGAGTTCCTTACTGCCCGCTCTCAAGGACCGGTTCTTCGAAGATCTCAAGTCTCTCCACGAGCGGTGCGGGGACTGGGACCTGGTCCTCTTCTCCGGCGACTTGACCCAGTCCGGCAAGGTGGAGGAATTCCAGCAACTGGACATCTTTCTGGGCCAGATGTGGGACCGCTTCCGGGAGTTCGGTTGCGAGCCTTCGTTTCTCGCCGTTCCCGGAAACCACGACCTGGTGCGGCCCAACGCCAAGAGTCCGGAGGTGAAGCTTCTGAGTAAGTGGGCCGATGAACCCGATGTCCAGTCCGAGTTCTGGAGCAATCCCGGCTCGCCTTACCGCGCTACCGTCGAAGCGGCTTTCCAGAATTACCGCGCGTGGTGGGACCGCGCGCCCCACAAACCGGCCATCCGGACCGGCATGCTGCCGGGGGATTTCTCGGCGACCATCGAAAAGGAAGGAGCCAGGCTCGGCATCGTCGGCCTGAACAGCACCTTCCTGCAATTGACCGGTGGCGACTATACCGGCCGGCTGGCCGTCGACGCGTTGCAGTTCAAGAAGGCCTGCGAGGACGACGGGCCCCAGTGGGTCAAGAGGCACCGTGCCAACGTGCTGGTAACGCACCAGCCCCCGGATTGGCTGACGCCGGCCGCGCGGGAGCAACTGCGAGGCGAAATCACCGGCTACGGTTATTTCGTGGTGCACCTTTTCGGACACATGCACGAGGCGCGCTATGTGTCGTCCGCCGAGGGAGGCGCCGACGTCTGCCGCGCTTCCCAGGGGACGTCTCTGTTCGGCCTGGAATACGTCAGCGAAGGGAAAAAGGTGGACCGGCGCCACGGATACGCCGCCGGCAGAATCAGAATCGACGGCACCACCGGATCTTACACCCTCTGGCCCAGAAAGGCCTTTCGTCCCTCGGGTCAGTGGAATTTTGCCCCCGACCACGACGACTTCCGCCTCACCGACGAGCACATCAAAGATGACTCCTTCGAGCCGTTTCCCGCTCCCGACAAACCGCCCGCGGCGGCTGGCCCCTCGGACACCGCACCCGCGAAGCCGCTGGCGGACACCGGCGACTGCCCTTTCCCTAAAAAGTGGGCGATCCTGATCGGCGTCAACGACTATCCCTACGTTCCCAAGCTGCACTACTGCCGCAACGACGTGGTGGAGTTGGGCCGCACCTTGCGCGATACCCTGGAATTTCCCAGTGAGTGCATTTTCGAATTCCACGAAGAGTCGGAGTTGAAACCGGAGCGTCTTCAGATCTTCCGCAAACTCGGCGAGCTCCGCGACTCGGGCCAGGTGGGTGAGAACGACCTGCTGCTTTTCTATTTCTCGGGCCACGGTATGAACGCCGGCAACAAGGACTACCTGCTGCCCATCGAGGCCTCCGCCAGGGACGTGAAGAACCTGGGCATTTCGGTGGAGAGCCTGGTAAGTTCGCTCAAGGACACCGGCTCGAAGAACGTCGCCATGTTCATCGATGCCTGCCGCGAGCTCGATACCGGCGCGAAGGGGACGGTCTCGCTCGGCGCCGACAGCGCCGACGTGGTTGCCAAGGAGGGTATCGTCGCGTTCTTCTCGTGCGACCCCAGGGACCGCTCCTACGAGATCGACGCGCTGAAGCACGGATCGTTCAGCTACGGCCTGCTGGAGGCCATTCAACAGGGATTTGAAGACGTGTCGCAATTGGAAGGCTATCTGCGGAAAAGGGTTCCACAAATCAATACCAGCTACCAGAAGCCGGCCCAACAGCCGTACGCCGTGTTCCAACCCCCCGAGCGAGGCTCGCTGAGAATCCTGTATAACAGGAAGAACCGCATAGCGGCCGCGGAACGCTTCAAACCGCTGATCCAAGCGTTGCTGGAGTTGTTCGATGCCGGGACCATCGACGAGGACGATTCTAACGGGGCTCTGGAGTTTCTGGTTCAGTTGATGGAGAAGACTCAGCCGGGTCAGGAAGACAAGACCAAACTGTACCTGGTGGAGTCACTCGCCAAGGGAAAACTCAACGCCAAAGCGTTCCATGCGGCCTGGCAAATCCGGTCTCCGGCCCGGGGCGCGGCGCCGCAGATCCAGAACAGACTCCCCCGGCTGGGCGGGCAGCTATGAGTATTTCGGCGCTGCGAACGCCGAACCTGGTGGCAACGATCGGGTATCTGGCGCGATGGCTGCCACCCCTGGCGGCCTGGGTGCGGTGGGAAAGGCAGCGGCGCGCGGCGGTGGCTTTGCAATTCTACCGGGACGGCAACCTGTCCGCGGCGCTAGCCCAATACCGGGAAGCCCTGGGCTGGAGTCCCCGCGATGCCGATCTGCGCGCCGCCCTGGGCCAGGTTTGTTACGAGCTCAACCAAACCGAACAGGCCGAGAGCCAGTTTCGCCGGGCGCTCGAGTACGATTACCGGAACCTGCGGGCGCTGCAAGGCCTGGGGAACGTGCTCCTGGATAACGGTGACCTGGACGGCGCCATGTATCATTACCTCAGGTATCTGGAGATCCGGCCGAAAGACGCCGGCGTCTGCCTCAACCTGGGCGTCGTCTTCCACAACATGGGCAATTTCGAGAAAGCGACCCTCTACTACACGCAGGCCGAAGAAGCGGCGCCCGCCGATCCCCTGGCGCTCAAGAACCACGCCCTGGCGCTGTTTGCCCTGGGACGATTTCCGGATGCCGAGGCCCTCCTCGCGCGCGCTCAAACGCTCGCTCCCGCGGACGGGGAAATCGACCTGTTGCAGGGTCAGGCTCGCGAAGCTCACGACGATTACCAGGGCGCCGCCGCCTGCTACGCCGCGGCCCTCGAAAAAAACCCCCAAGACGCCCAGGCCCATCTGCGCTCCGCTTTTGTGACCGGCCGCCTCGGCCGCTGGCCCGAGGCGATCCGCCATTCCGAACATGCTGTGGAATTGTACCGTCAGGCCGATGACGCCGCCAACGGCGCCTTGGCCTGGTGGGAGTTGGGCTGGGCTTACTACCGGGCCGGCGAATGGCAGCGTTCGATCGAGGCCAGCAGCGAATCCATCAAACTCGACCCGAAGCACGCGGCCGTGCGGTTCAATCGCGGCCTGGCGCTGCTCCATTTGGGCCGCGGCGCCGAAGCCCGCCAGGAGTACGTGGACGGGATCGGCCTGGTGACGCAGGTCGCCGAACTGAAAGCCCACGCCATTGAGGACCTTTCCGAGGCGCTCGAGCAGAACCCGAACCTTCCCGGCGGTGCGGAGATTCTGGATATGCTCAAGCAGCGATACGCGGCCATGTCGCAGGAATTAGCCAAATCCGCGCATCGGCAAGCCAGCCACTCCACCGATCCTACTCCACCGTGACGTGCGTGCCTTTGCGTTCTTCTTTCGACAGAGCCGCGATTCGCTCATCCAGCAGGCTGCGGATGCCCTTCAGGAATTCCACCCGCGAGTTGCGGAAGTGGTCGCGGGTGGCTTCCGACCAGCAGCGTTCCAGCAGCGGCAGCGCGGTGGTGCAAAAGAAGCAGCCGGGACCGGCCTGGGCTTGCCCGGTGGCGGCGCTTTCGGTTTTTTCTTCCATTTCAGCTCTCCTTCATTTCCACGGTCAGAACCCGGTTCTCCAAACGGGCGCGGCTGGGCATCAGCGACGCCATCGAGGTGGGCAGCCCGATGTGCCGCCGCAGCGTCCCGATCTCCACCACCAGCTCATCGCCCTTCTTGAACAATCCTACTTCCCCTTTGGCCGCGAACGGAAGCCTCAGGCGCACTTCGTAGTGCCCGTCGCGCTTGCCGAAAGAGTAGGGCGCTTCGGTCCGCGACACCGCCGCCGGATCGGTCTTTTCGCCATAGAGCGTGGCGGCCAGATCCTCCAGCCGCTCTCTTCCCAGCACCTCGTGGGTGAACAGCGGCACCTGACGCACCGCCACCGGCGCAAAATAGGCTTCGATTTCCTCCAGGATCTTGCCTTGCGAAGCGCGCCACTCGGCGAACCAGTCGTCTTTCACCGCTTCCGGCAGCACCCGGTTGACGATCACTCCATCCACCGTCAGGCCGTGCAGGGAAAAATAAACGAAGGCGCGCTGGGTTTCGCGCAGCACCATGCGCTCGGGATTGGTCACCAGCCGGACGCTGGTGATTTTGGGATCCTCCAGCAGTTCGCCGATGCCGTCCAGCTTGGCAAACAGCTCCTGAATGTTGGCGAAGTAATTGTCGGGCGGCAGCTCCACCGGGGACATGCGGTTGGCGATCGGCCGCACCGCTTTCACAATCCCGCGCTGGAACGGAAAGATGTGCTTCATGTACCACTCGAGCGTGGTCGGCATGCTCACAAAGCGCATCGATTCGGCCGTGGGGGCGCAGTCCAGCACAATCGCGTCGTAGCGCCGCTCGCGCCGGAACTGGTTGACGTACATCATCGCGCTCAGCTCTTCCATGCCGGGCAGGATAGCCAACTCCTCGGCTTCCACGTCGCTGATGCCGGTGGTGCGCAACACCGACACCACGTACGCCGATATTTCCTTCCAGTGGCGCTTAATTTCCTTTTGGATGTTGACTTCGTGGATTGCCAGCCGCTCGTCGATCGCGTACGGATCGCCAGTCTTGGCGTGGAACAACCCGGTTTCAAGATCGAACGCATCCGCCAGGCTGTGGGCCGGATCCACGCTCATCACCAGGGTCCGGTAACCCAGGCGGGAAAGCTGCAACCCCGTCGCCGCGGCCAGGCTGGTTTTCCCCACACCGCCCTTACCGCTGAACAGCAGGATGCGCATACCTTATATTGTAGCGTTGGCGCCGGAATCGGGCCGGTTTGCGCCGGGTGCCCGTAACCGAGCCGCGACCGCGAGGGAGCGGTTGCCGCGCCTAAGCCGCGAAATCCCCAGAGCGGGTAAGCACCCGGTTTGCGCCGCGCCAAAGCGGACCTCAAGTTCTCGGCCGCTGCGGCCGATATATAAAGCGAGATTATTGCGCCATGTCCGTGTCCCGAAAAAGCGGACTGCTTGCCATCGCGGCCACGGCCCTGGCCATTGCCGCCTTCGCGCATTGGCATACGCCCGTTCTCAGAGGACGCACGTTTCGCATCGGGTTTGAAAACAGCCCTCCCAATCAGTTCATCGGACCCGACAATCAGCCGGAAGGCCCCGCCGTGCAGGTCCTCCGCGAAGCCGCCCAACGCTGCGGTATCCGGCTGGAATGGATACCTATGCCTGCCGGTCCGGAAGTCGCCCTGGCGAGCGGCGCGGTCGATCTTTGGCCCATCTTCGCCAGTTTTCCCGAGCGCGCCGGGCGGTTCTTCATCAGCAAGCCATGGTCCTCGCGGCGTTTCTGGCTGGTGGCGACGCGCGCCAGCGGCTATCGGCGATTCGATGAGCTCGACGGCAAGACGGTCGCCGTGCTCTATCCCGGCACGCAGGAGCGCTCCGCTCACCTGTTCCTGCCCCACGTTCGCACCTTGCGGGCCAAGTCCGCCACCGATATTTTGGGTGCTGTCTGTTCCGGCGCTTCCCAGGGCGGGTTGATTTGGGATCGCGGCGGACGCTCTTTCGTGATCGATCCTCCCCCGTCTTGCCAGGGCCGGGAGTTGCGTTACTTCAATATACCCGGGGCGCTGGTCTATTCCGGAGTCGGCGCCACCCTGCGAAATCCCGATGCCAAGTATGCGGCCATGGCCATCCGCGAGGAAATCAGCAACCTGTCGCGCGACGGCGAGATCGCCAGCGTCTACTTTACCTGGATGAACCTGGCGAGCACCGATACCATGGTCATCGACTTGATGGAAGCGGAGCGCAACCGAACCGTGCTGCTCGGTATCGCCGCCGCCGGGCTGATCGTCATAATCGGTTATGTAGCCGCGCAAAACCGCTGGCTCAAGACACTGCGGCGCACCGCGGACCGCGCCTGCGCGCAAGCCACCCGCGCGGCCGCGGCCAAATCCGAGTTTCTGGCCAACATGAGCCATGAAATCCGCACCCCCATGAACGGTATCCTGGGCACCTGCGAACTGCTGCTCGAGACGCCGCTCAATTCGGAACAGTCCGGCTTGGCGCGCATCCTGTTCGGATCGGCGCAGTGCCTCCTCGGCATCATCGACGATATTCTCGATCTCTCCAAAGTCGAATCCGGCCGGATGCAGATTGCCGCCGATCTGTTCGATATCGAGGAGGTGGCTTCGAGCGTCGTCGATCTGTTGGCGGCGCGGGCGAGGGAAAAGGGAATCGAGCTGTGGCTCGACATCGCTCCCGCCGCGCGCCGGCGCTACTACGGCGATGCCGCGCGTCTGCGGCAGGTGCTCGTCAACCTGGCGGGCAACGCCATCAAATTTACCGACCGCGGCCATGTGCTGATTTCGATTGCCTGCGGCCCGCCCGAGGCCGGGCGCGCGCTGGCGCGCATCCGCATCGAAGACACCGGAATCGGCATCGGAGAGTCCGCCATGGCGCGCCTGTTCGAGAAATTCACCCAGGCCGATGCTTCCACCACCCGCAAGTACGGAGGTACGGGACTGGGCCTGGCGATTTGCCGCCAATTGGTGGAGCTGATGGGCGGGCGAATCGGAGTGGAAAGCCAGCCCGGATGCGGTTCCCGATTTCATTTCGAACTGCCGCTGGCGCTGGCTCCGGAAGACCCGGCTCCCGCCACTCCGCTTGCCGGCATTTCCCTGGCTGTGGCCTCGAAAGGCGAACCGGCCCGGCGCATCCTCATCGAAACCCTGCGGCAGCGCGGCGCCCTGGTGACACCGCTTTTGGACCCGGAGCCCCCGCCCGAAGGCTGCGACGTAGTCTTGGCCGATGGCGCCGATTGGAATACCGCCGGGCATCCCAATACATCGGATCTACCGGTGCTGCTCCTGTCGAATTCCCGCCTCGCGCCGGAGAAGACGGCCGGAAACGCCACCTGGCTGCTGAAGCCGTTGACGCCGGCCCGCCTCGTCTCGGCCGTACTGGCCGCCTACCGGCCTTCCCGCGGCCGCGAACCGGAGCAAACCCCTCCCCAGACCGCCACCCCCCCGCCGCCTCGCTTCGCCGGTGCGCGCGTGCTCATCGTCGAAGACAATCCGGTGAATCAAAAACTGCTCCGCCGCATGGTGGAACGGCGCGGCTGCCAGGTGGAAGTGGCCGCCGACGGCGTCGAAGGCCTTCGCATGGGCCTGTCCACCGCCTACGACCTGATCCTGATGGACTGCCAGATGCCCGAAATGGATGGCTTCGAGGCCACCCGGAAGCTCCGTGCCGGCCTGGGCGCGCGCACGCCCCCAGTAGTTGCCGTCACCGCCCGAGCCATGGAGGAGGACCGCAGGCAATGCGTCGCCGCCGGCATGAACGATTATCTGGCCAAACCGGTTAGCGTTGGTGCGGTGGACGAAATGCTTCGCAAATGGCTGGCGGGCAATTGCGTGAATGTGTGATAGATGCTCTCACTACTTCTTGCGCAGGTGGATGGTGCCGTTCAACGTGTAAAAGGTGATCGACACGCCGCCGCCGTTGATGGACCCTTCCAGTCCGCGGCCCGTATGCAGCCGTCCGCCGCTGGATCCCATGCCGATCCGCGCGCCCGGCGCGAGCGTGATATCGAAATCCGAATAAACCGAGCCATTTAGCGTATCGAACTTCACCCGAGCCTTGAGATCCCCCGGAAGGGCGACGTCGATCGATCCGTTCAGCGTGCTGAAGTATAGCGGCTTGTCCTGCGCCACACGGTCCATGCTCACCTGGATCGCCCCGTTCAAAGTGTGCGCCACCACCGTTCCCGAGACGTTCGTCAACTGAATCCTGCCCTGGTGAGAATCCACGTCGATTTCGCCCTGGACCCCTTCCACCGAAATCGGTCCGTTCAGCGCCTTGAGCGTCAGCGAGGTTTCGACCGGAACCGTCACCGTCAGGCCGCTGTTGCCGCAGTCGATCTTGATGGCGTCGCCGTCCTGATCGATGGTGATGCCGCGCGGCAGATCGATGCGCCGCATGCCGCTTCGGTCTCTGGATTCGCGCGATTCACCGGTATCCACAATCACGTCCTTGCCGGCATGGGCCCTCACGGTGATGGATCCGTTCAAGCTGTGGATGCCGACCGGGCGCGCCGGCCGGCCGCCCTCGTTCCCCGGAATGACGATGCTTCGTTGAGCTTGTGCCGCGGTACACACTACTACTAACAGCCCAACCAGGCTAATTTTCTTTTTCATTGCCTTATCGATTCTTTTGTAAAGTGTCGCTTTAATAAAAATCCCGAAAAAACACCGCCTGCTTACCGAGCCGCGACCGTCAGGGAGCGGTCTTTACCCGCGTCCTAACTCTTTGCATGCACGCGGATGGGGCCGTTGAAGCCATCGAAGCTCAAAACCGGCCCACCGTGGCCGATGCGCGCGCTGTTCCACCCGCCCTCGCCCCAAATCCGCCGGCCGGTGAGTTGCCCGGCGGGCATGGTGAGGTCGAAGTCCGTATACACTCCGCCGTGGAAGGTCTTGAAGCGCAGATCGGCGTTCAAGTTTTTCTCGAAGTAGACATCCACGCTGCCGTTGAACGTGCGGAAACTGGTTTCCCGTTCCGGGTTGCGCCTGAACACGGCTTTGATGGACGCGTTGAAACTCTTCACCGAGCCGGAGCCCTCGATGTCCTCCAGATCGATGCCGCCATTGAAAGTTTCCACCCGAAAATCGCCTCGCGTGCCGCGCATCTCCACCGTCCCGCGGTTGAAGTTTTTCAGGTCCAGGCGAACCCCCCGAGGCACTTCGATGTCGTGGTCGTACCAGACGGAAAAATGGTGGTGGCCGTCGCCGCCGGGCCAGTGCGTTTTCACTAGCACCTGGTTACCCTCCTGGGCCATTTCGGGCGTAACCAGCCTCCTGGCATCTTCCAGTCCAAATTTAGTTTCCGCCCGCATGTACTTCACAGTATGGATCTTAATGACGTTACCGTCGTATCCGTTCACGTGGACGTAACCCATGAAGTTATGGACCGCAAGCTCGGCGTCGGCACCGCCGACGGTGAAGGACCGGTCCACGGTTTCCCTGTCTTCGAGGTTCCAGTTGTCGTCGTTGTTGTGATGAAAACCGAAAACCAGCGCGGGCGCCAGCGCTACCGCCAGAATGGCTAGCGTTTTGGTGGGACAGACCATCGTTTTTTGTGGTCTGTCAACACCCCGCCAAGCCAACTGCTTGACAGACGACAAAAAGCGGTCGTCTGTCCCACCTACAGCCAGTTTCTTCATCTTCCGATCTCCTTTTGGGTAAGTCCCAGTTGTTTCAAGCCCCACTCGGCCCGCTGCCGCACGATCGGCTCGGCGTCCGGCGACGCGGCGAGCTGTTTCATCTCCACGGCGCAATCGCGCGCGTGCGCGTTCACCAGGAATTCGATCAAAGCCACTTGCACCAGCGGCGATTCTTCGCCCATCAATCCATCCGCCAGGGTGCGGCGCACGGCCGGAATGGAGCCGTAGCGGCCCAGCCCATCCACCGCCGCCAGGCGCACGTTGACATTCGGATCCCGGCGCGCGGCTTCCACCAGCGCCTGCTCCACGTCGTTATCCGGACGGGCCAGTTGCTGGGCGTAAACCACACCCTCCAGGCGGGAGCCGGGCGAAGACTGGTTCAGCATGGCCAGCGACACCAGTTGGCGCAAGTTCTCCACCTGCCCCTGGAGCTGTGCCACGGAGGTGTCCGGGGTTCGCCCGGCCGGCAGAAACCGTCCGCCCGCCAGGCCGATGGCGAGAAGCCCCGCGGCCGAAGCCAACTGCCAGACCGGACGCTCGGTCCACCCCCACCACCACCCGCGCGGACGCTTCCGCGGCTCGCGCTGCGCCTGAGCCAAACCCGCCGAAAAGGCGTTCAGGGTTTCCCGGAACCGCACTCCCAATTCCGGCCCCGGCTCTTCGCCCCCAAGGGCGTCCATCGCTCTCCACACTCTTCCCATCGCCGCCAGCTCGGCGCGGCAGCCGGAGCAGCCTTCCAGGTGCTCCACCAGGAGCTCCCGCGCCGCCTTGTCCAGCCAGCCGGCCAAGCATTCCGGAATCTGCTGCCGGTATCGATCGCAATCCGTCATGCCCGTTCTCCGCGCAGCGCAAAAAAGCGCTCGCCCAATTCGCGCAATGCGCGATACACCCGCACCTTCACCGTCCCCACTTCGCACTCCAGGGCGGCGGCGATTTCCTCGTACTTCATATTCAGAAAACGGCTCAGAATCAGCACTTCCTTCTTTTCCGCCGGCATGGAAGCCAGCGCCCGGCGCAGGAATTCGGTTTCCTCGCGGTCCTCGGCCTGGCGCGCCGGAGAAGGCGCCGCGCTGGCGAAGCCTTCCATTGTGTCCGGTGTTGCAATTTCCTCCGGATGCCGCCCCACCTGGTCGCGCCAGGCGTTGCGGCCGATCTGAAACAGCCAGGCCCGGAATCCCGTTCCCGGCTTCCAGGTGTGCCGGTACTTCAGAATGCGGAAGAAGACTTCCTGCACCAGGTCCTCGCTGGTGGCGCGATTCCCCGTCTGGTGCAGGAAGAATTGAAACAGCGCGCGGTGGTGCCGTTCGAAGAGAACTTCGAGCCGGGCCACATCGCCGCCGCTCACCTCCCGCATGATTTGTTCGTCCTCCATCAGTTTCGCTTTACGATATCGATACCACGGCTGGGGGAAAAGGTTACGAAAAAAGATCGGTGGGATGGGCCATCGCGCCTCGCCGGGCCACCAAGGCCCGACAGACGACAAAAGTCGATTGTCTGTCCCACCCCGGCACACCTGTGCGCGCTCACCACGGATTTCCGCCGCTTAAAGGCAAGCGGGAAACCCGCCGCTTGAGGCAAAATAGGAGAGCGGCACCCCGTTGCGGGCGGTTTGGACGGACAGATGCACTGTCGATCTTCCGAAAGTCCGGTAGGGCCGCACATTCTGAAAACTCTCGAGGCGTACGTGAAGATTCTGGCAAACGGCATGTTCTGTGTTTCGCTGCTCTGGTGGAGCGGCGGGGGAGGGTTGCAGGCGGCGCCGCAGTCGGTTTCTTCGACGCCCGCCCGCGGTCTCGACCAGGCCGACGCCCGGGCCGATGCCGGCGCCAGTACCCCGATCGATCCGTCCGCCGCCGCGCCCGAGACCCCACCCCAACAGCAGCCCGCCGCCCAGCAGCCCGAGCAGCCTCCAACCGCTCCCGGCGGCCCCATCGTGCAGGCGGCGCCAGATCTGCCTAAATATCCCGATGTGCGGCTTCCCGGCGAATCCGGCTTTTGGATCGACATCACGGGGTGGATTCCCAAGCAACAGCCCACCTTCAACAAGGGCACCGGCTCCAATTACACCGCCCTGTCGAAGGTCACCATGGCCGGCAAACCGAAATATGCCATCGGCGCGGAAGTCGGAGTGGCCATCGGCCTGCACAATTTCCTCCGCCTTTCCGGTTTTGAAACCCGCGCGTCGGGCGATTTCACCGCCGCCACCCCGCTGAGGCTTTGGAGCTCGAATTACAATTCCGGCTGGCTCATGTCCAGCGATTACCAGCTTCGCGACGTCAAGCTTTCGTTTGAATACCTCACCTGGCCCTATCCGGTCGAAAGCCGCAAGATCCGCCTGCACACTCTCTATCAGCTCCACTACGTGACTATCCGCACCGGTTTCGACGCCCCCACCCAGCCGCTCTACGACGCCGCCGGCAACGCCCTCACCAACTCCAGCGGACAAGCTCTCACCTTCCAGACGACCGGCACCCGCTGGTTCATGTCGCCGGCTCTGGGCGCGGGCGTGTCCTATTACATCAGGCCGCGCCTGCGGTTCGAAGTCAATGGCTCCGGGTTCTTCATCCCGCGCCACTTCGCCATAGTCGATAGCGACGCTTCCATCAATTACCGTATCCTGGGTCAACTGGAGCTGGGCATAGGCGGCAAGTTCTTCGATTACAAGACTTCCACCAAGACCACCTACTATCAGAGCGGCGATCTGGGCTCGGTGGCAGTCAGCCTGAAGTGGTACTCGAGGTAGGAAGAAGAAGGTAGAAGGTAGAAGGTAGAAGTTGGTTCCGCCTTCTTCCTTCTTCCTTCTTCCTTCCGCCTTTCCTTCCTTCCGCCTTCTCCCCTTCCGCCTTCTCTTCACCCACCCAGCAGACGCACTTCTTCAACGGTCAGATCGCGCCACTTGCCGATGGGCAGCTCGCCCAGGCGCAGCGGACCGACGGCGGTCCGCACCAGCTTGAGCACTTTGCTGTCAACGGCTTCGAGCATTCTGCGAACCTGGCGATTGCGTCCCTCGGCGATAGTCAGCTCCAGGTGAGTGTGCCGGGCGCTGTCGCGCAGGCGCCGCACCTGGGCCGGCCGGGTCGGTCCGTCGTTGAGCGGAACCCCGTGCCGCAGTTGCTCCAGTTGGCCGTCGGAGAGCAACGTCGCGGCTTTTACCTGATAGACCTTGGGGACTTTTCTCTCCGGATCGGCGATCCTATCGGCAAACCCGGTATCGTTGGTCATTAAGAGCAAGCCGCTGGTGTCCAGATCGAGGCGTCCGACCGGCGCCAGCCAGATACCGGCGTCCGACACCAGGTCGTAGACCGTGGGACGGCCCTCGGTGTCCCGACGAGTGGTCAGATACCCTTTAGGCTTATAAAGCAGGATATATCGCCTGGCGGCTTGCTGCAGGGGCTTATTGTCCAGAGTTACCCGGTCCCGCTCCAGGTCCACCCAATGATCCGGGTTACGGATCGACTTACCGTTGACCCGGACCCGGCCACCCGAAATCCAGCTCCGCGCTTCGGACCGTGAAGCAACTCCCGCCTTGGAAAACACTCGATCGAGCGATTTCAGCGGGCGATCTTCCCGGTTATTTCGACTACGACTGACTTTAAACATTTTACAAGCGTGAATTACTTTACACATTTCACATATAAGGGTTTACTCTGGATCTGGAGCTTGCCCACATAATGGGGACAAACACTGTCCTAATTCGCGGGGCCAGGCAATTAGTCACATTGCGCGGTCCCCAACGTCCGCGTCGCGGCGTAGAGTTGCAACAGGTCCAATCGATTTCCGACGGTGCGCTCCTGATTCGCAGCGGGGTCTGCGCCGAAGTAGGCCCCAGCCGGCGGGTGGAAAACCTGGCGGCGGCGCGCCGTGCCAACGCCATCGTTGCCACCGGCCGGGTCGTCATTCCCGGCTTTGTCGATTGCCACGTCCACCCGTTTTCCGCGGCACCATGGTCGGGCGACGCCGACGGGACTGCCCGGGAACTGCTTTCGGTCACCTGGAAGAGACACGCCGCCCGCGTGCGGACACTCATGCATGCCATGGTCCGGCACGGCACCACCGCCGCGCAACTTCTGACCACGGGCAGCCGCGACCCAAGAGTGGAATCCAAGGTTCTGCGCGTCTTGCAGGCATTGCGGGACGAGCCGCTGAGCCTGTCCGAAGAGCTGCTGTTGGAGCTCGATCCATCGATTTCACCGGCCGCGCTGGAGTCCGTCCTGCGGCGGTATCTGGTGGGACGGGAGGCTCCCGCGGTGGGGCTGACCTGGAACCCCGAGGAGTTAGCGCCGGAGGAGTTAGTGCGCCAACTCCGCGTGGCCAGCGCCATGGGAGTCTCCCTTCACTTGCACGCGCACGGCGCCGCTGCCGAAACCGCGATTCGGGCGGCGGCTGAAATACCGGTGGCGGAAATCGCCCACCTGGAGGAAGCCTCCGCCACCATGGCGGGCGCACTGGCGGCCACCGGCGCCATCGCCACCTTGACGCCCGGTTCGTACTTCAGCGACAAGGCTCCTCCGGCGCCCGCCCGCGCCTTCATCGAAGCCGGAGTACCGGTGGCGCTGGCTTCCGGTTATCGTCCCGGCACAGGCAGCAGTCTCAACATGCAAACCGCCATGGCCATGGCCGGCCTGGTCCTGGGCATGTCGCCGGAGGAGGCTTTGACCGCGGCCACCTTCAACGCGGCCTGCGCGGCGGGCTGTGCCGCCACCAGTGGATCGCTCGAAATCGGCAAGTCCGCCGATCTGCTGATTCTCAATATCTCCGACTACCGCGAGCTTTCCCAACACCTCGGAATCAACCAGGTTCATTGCACCGTACGGCGGGGGGAAGTGATCTACCGGGAAGGCACCGTCTCGTCCGGTCCGGCTGTGAACGAGGCGGGCCGCGAGGCTTAAGCCGGCCGCGGTTGGGACAGACGATGGTTTTCCGCCACCTGTCATCCCCTCACGCCTCGGGAGGCTTGCCGGACGACACGGAGCGGTCGTCCGGCCCGCGCGCCAGCGCGTACTCGCTCATGGCGTGCATGAGCCCATCGAGCCCCTGTCCGGTTACGCTCGAGATCTCGAAAAACGGCAGGCCGCGAAGCGCGGCCAGTTCGCGGAGGCCGGCCACCCGGCCCGCATCCTGCGCCACGTCGATCTTGGTGGCCACCACCAGCATGGGCTTTTGCAGTAATTCCGGGCTGAAACTCCCAAGCTCGGCCAGGATGACGTGGAAATCGTTCACCGGATCACGTCCGCTCTCTTCAGAGACGTCCACCAGGTGCGCCAACACCCGCGTACGCTCGATGTGCCGCAGGAACTGCGTGCCCAGCCCGTGGCCCAGGTGCGCACCCTCGATCAGGCCCGGAATGTCGGCTACCACGAAGCTGCGGAAATCGTCCAACTTCACCACTCCCAGGTTTGGTTCCAGCGTGGTGAACGGGTAATCGGCGATCTTGGGACGCGCCGCCGAAATGCGGGAAATCAGGGTGGACTTGCCTGCGTTGGGAAAGCCCACCAGGCCCACGTCGGCCAGCAGTTTCAGTTCCAGCCGCAGACGCCTTTCGCCGCCAGGATGTCCCGGCTCGTGCTCGGTGGGAGCCTGGTGCGTGGCGGTGGCGAAACGGGCATTGCCGCGACCGCCGCGGCCGCCGCGCGCCGCCAGGTACCGCTGCCCCGGTTCGCTCAGGTCCACCAGGCGTTCGCCGGTATCGTCGTCGTACACCACCGTTCCCACCGGCACTTCCACCTCGATCGAGTTCCCGTCGGCGCCGGTCTTGTCGCTGCCTTCTCCGTGGCGCCCGCGCCCGGCCTTGTGCTCCGGGTTGTAGCTGAACTGCAGCAGCGTATTGTGGTGATTGCTGGCGACCAGCGTCACGTCGCCTCCGTGCCCGCCATCGCCGCCCGATGGACCCCCGTGCGGCACGTACTTCTCGCGGCGGAAGGCCATACAGCCGTTGCCACCGTCGCCTGCCTTGACGAGAATGCGCGCTTGGTCGAGAAACAACATGGAAAACCAGACGACAAAAAAGAGCCGCCGGCATTGCCACCGGCGGCCCGGAGGAAAAAAATTCTGGGGATTTGCGGCCAGTCGAACCGGTCGGGGACCGGCCTACGCCACCGCGTTCACGCTGACAAACTTGCCCAGCCGGCCGCGGTCCCTGAACTCCACCACGCCCGTCACCTTGGCAAACAGCGTGTCGTCTTTGCCCCAACCCACGTTGCTGCCCGGCTTGATCTTGGTGCCGCGCTGCCGCACGATGATCGAGCCGCCAGGGATCAGTTGCCCGCCAAACACCTTCACGCCCAGCCGCTGCGCATTCGAGTCGCGGCCGTTCTTGGAACTGCCTAAGCCTTTTTTGTGTGCCATGCTCTTATCCGCTTACGCCAAAATCTCGCTCACCTTCAACGCGGTGAAGCTCTGGCGGTGCCCAATGGTCTTCTTGTACTGTTTCTTGCGCTTGAACTTGAAGACCAGAATCTTATCCGCCCGGTCGGCGCCCACCACGGTCGCCTTCACCGAAACGCCGGAGACCAATTCCCCGCCGTCGCCAAAAGCGGCTTTCACGGGAAGCTCCACTTCGGAACCGATCTCGCCGACAAGCTTTTCCACGCGGATGACGTCGCCGGCCGCGACGCGATACTGCTTTCCGCCCGTTTCCACGATTGCGTGCATACTATTCCTCAGTCTTCGGCGCCGGAACACACGAAATGCTTCGGCTCCATGGGAGTGAACTTCCAGTGTACACTAAGCGGCCAATCCAGTTCAAACCCGAGCCGCGCCCTAAATGGAACCTTTTTACGCTCCGTTGGGAACCAATTGGGTACACAGGTTTCCAACTGGAATCGTCTATTCCACTTCAGCTCATGCCTAGCCGAACATCACCCTTGCCATTACAATTGCGCAGGGGATTTGCCGCTAGAGCGGGAATACCCGCCGAGCCGCCGGCATGGCCCGACGATCTCGCCTTCATCGACCTTCGGTCGCAACGCCAGCTTACGCGTCCCGGCATCCGCTGCGTCAGACTGGCGGTCTGCGACGGCGCCGGCAACTTCACCATGCGATTGAAGCAGGGTTGCCGGGTCCACCTCTTCTATGAGTTCGCGGTTTCGAGGCAACTTCGCTCGCCCACCGGCGGTGCAGGCTTCGCCGACGAATCCGGCGCCGTGATCCATGGTAAAAGCACTTTTCAATACGACCTGGAAATAATCCCCTCGGTGCCGGCTGGAAGCGCGGTGCGGTTTCACCATTCATTTACGCTCGTCATAGCCCCGGGAAGATACACCGTGTTTCTCGGCCTGGGAGATGTAGATCCGGAGTGGTTGCGCGCGTACCGGAGCGGCGAGATGCCGTATTCCGATTTCGCCACCCGCTCGACGGAGCTTTGCCGCGTCCAGCCCGCCGTTGCTATCGAGGTGGTGCCTCGCCCCGATGGCAGCGTGCCTCACCATGGACTGGTGAACCTGCCCGGTTCCCTGGAGCTTTCGGTGGCCGAGGCGCAACTGTTGGAAATCGAGGAGAGCGCTGCCGGCCCGACTCTGTTTCACGTGACCCACTGGAAAGCCGGCTCGCAGTGGCTGCTGGCGATCCTGCGCGAATGCGCCCCCGCGGGCGTGGTGGACCCGTTGCTGGACCAGGCCCAGGTGCGCTACGCCCAGATTCAGCCGGGCGCGGTTTATCCCACCGTGTACCTGACCCGGCAGGAGATGGAAAGCATCGCGTTACCCCCCGATAGCCGCATTTTCGTGGTCATTCGCGATCTGCGCGATACGCTCGTCTCGGCCTACTACAGCTTCAAGATCAGCCATCCGGTTCTCGAACCCGGCCTGGCCGTCCTGCGCGCCCAACTGAATGATTTGGACGAGGAATCCGGCATGATGCAGCTACTCGAGTTCTCCCTTCCGAAGTCCGCGGCCATTCAACTTTCCTGGCTCGAATCGGGTGCGATTGTCGCCAAGTTCGAAGACCTTCGCCTCGACACCCACCGCTTGTTGACTGAGATTCTGCTCGACCGCTTAAAGATGCCTATCTCGCGGGAGCGGCTGGCCCGAGCCATCGACGACAACCGCTTCGAAAAGCTGTCGGGCGGCCGCGCGCCGGGGCAGGAAGACCCCGCCTCGCACCTGCGCAAAGGCGTCGCCGGCGATTGGCAGAATCATTTCACCGATCGCATGAAGCGGGCGTTCAAGGCTCGCTACGGCGGCCTCCTAGTGGCCGCCGGATACGAGAAAGACTTGAACTGGTAGGGAAGCGTAGGGCTCCGAGCCGGCTCACTTCGCATTCCGCCGCTCCAGGCGGTGGCGGCGGGCGGCGGCCAGTCCGGCGGGCGCAAGCCGTTCCTGGCCGAGGCTGAGTTAGAACAATGGTTGGCTGGCTTAGTACTCTTAGGTTCGGGAGCCGCCTACACCGGGGGCTAAAAAAGTTGGCGTTCAAACCCATGCGCCATCATCCCGCTTTGAGGGTTGTCATACCCGCGTTGCTCTCGTGCGTCGCGTTCGGCCAGGCCTTTTCGCCGGCGCAAGCGCCGTTCACCGCGTCCCCCCAAGCTCTTCAGGAGGCGTTCTCAAAAATGGAAGGCGGAGCGCATCCGGTCACGATCCTGCTCGAAGAGGGCCGGTTCGAGTACGATGCCGCGGGCCGCCAAACCTATCGCTTCCGCATGATCTTTAAGGCATGGACAAAGGCGGGCGCCGAAGGTTGGGCCATGATCGAGCGCAATTGGGCGCCCTGGCAGGAACAGCGTCCCTCCATCAGAGCCCACGTAATCGCTAAAGACGGGACCGTGCATGAGCTGGATGCCAGGACCATCGCGGACGCCCCAGCCAGCGCCACCGATAACGACGTGCTGACCGATCGCCGCACGGTGCGCGCGCCGTTACCCGCGATGGCGCCGGATTCCATTGTCGAGGAGGAAATCGTCTCCAGACAAACCGTGGTCCCGTTGGAAGCGGGAACCGTGCAAGAGTTCTATTTCGGGACCTCGGTTCCAGTCGCGCGCACCATCGTCACCATCGAGGGTCCCGCACGAATTCCGTTCCGGTTCAAAACGCGGCTGCTCCCGGATCTAGTCGTTCCGGACAAAACTGAATCCGGAATCCGAAAGCTCAGGTTCGACCAGGGTCCCATGAAGCCGCTGGAAGAGGCGCCGCCGCTTCCCCCTGCGGATGAACCCCGCTCGCCGCATATCGTTTTTTCGACCGCTCCCGATTGGCACACCATTGCCAAGGCCTACTCCGAAGTTGTGGAGAAGCAGCTGAGCGGCTTCGATGCCTCGTCCTATCTCCCCAACCCTCAGGCTCCCACCCGCGAGGCGAAAATCCTGGCCATCGTAAACCTCTTGAACAAGGATATTCGTTACACCGGTATCGAGTTCTCGGAAGCGTCGCTGGTTCCGCATAAGCCGGCCGAGGTGCTGGCTCACAAATATGGCGACTGCAAGGATAAGTCCACCCTGGCGGTCGCGCTGCTGCGGGCCATCGGCGTGGAAGCCTACGTCGCGCTGCTCGATTCCTCAACTGGCGAGGACATCGAGCCCGAACTGCCGGGTATTGGCGGCTTCAACCACGCGATCGTCTGTGTTCCCGGCCAGCCCGCGATCTGGCTCGATCCCACCGACCGGTACCTGAGGCTGGGCGACATGCCGCCTTCAAACCAGGGCCGCTACGCATTGATTTGCCGTCCCGAGACCACCGCCTTGGTACGCACTCCCGAGTCGACGGCCGAAGAAAACCGGACGATCGAGAGACGCGAATTCCAGCTTTCGGAGCTCGGACGGGCCAAGGTGACCGAAACCAGCGAGCTGTTCGGAGTTCCCGACCAGGGCTATCGCGCCAGCTTTGCCGATCGGGACGAGAAAGCGCTTCGGGAGAGCCTCAAGGACTACGTCCAGTGGACCTACGGCGAGGCGAAGACCCAGACAATCAAAGCTGCCGACGCGGCGGATCTCACCAAGCCATATCGGCTAGAACTCGAGTTCGCCGATACGCAGCGCGGGACCACAGCGCGCACGGAGGCAGCGGTGGCTATCCGCCTTTCGCAGCTCACAACTCGCCTGCCGGAGTTTTTCCGTACCGATCCGAAAGAGAACAACCAGAAAGATCAGAGCAAGCCGTCGCCTCCACCGAGGACCGCCGATTTTGCCATCTCCGAACCCTACACCTACGAGTGGCACTACGTCGTCCGGGCGCCGCCCGGCTTCCGGGTCCGGCAGCTTCCGGAAGCGCTGGATGAGAAACTTGGACCCGCTACCTTCACGGCGCATTTTGCCAGCGAAAGCGCCGGCTCCGTGCTGGCCGATCTCCGTTTTGTCATGCCGAAACGGCGATTTACCGCGGCGGAAGGATTAGCCTTGAGGGACGCCGTGGTGGAATTCGGCAAGCGAAAAATGTTGGTGGTGTATTTCGACCAAGTCGGAGAAACCGACCTGGCCTCGGGCAAGGTGAAGGAAGCCATTGCGGAATTCGCCGCCCTGCGCAAGCTCCATCCCAGCGAGGCGCTCCACGCCATGCAAACGGCGCGAGCCATGCTGGCGGCCGGGGCTGGCGAGACGGCGCCGAAACGCTGCTTCGAAAGCTGCCCCGCTCAGCGACCGCGCATAGGCTGACCTTGCGGGCAGCCTATGCCCAGGGCGGCGAGAAAAAGGCAGCGCCGATCGCCACGGCGTATCTGGACCGCTTTAAGAACGACAGAACAGCTCTCCGCGACGCCGCCGTGGTTGCGATGTTGTTCGGGGATGTGGACCGATCCACGGCTATCGAGAAACAGATCGTCGATTCGGGCCGGGGTGAGTCGTTGGATTATAACCAGCTCGCCTGGGCCGCTTTGATGGCCGGAAAGGTCACCACGGCAACACTCGAGCTCGCAAACCGAGGAATGCTGGTCGGCAATAACGACGCCACTGGTTTGATGCATACGCTAGCCGCCGTGGATGCGGAGCTCGACAAGCCCGCCGAAGCGCGAGCCACGCTGCTGCAACGCATTACCGCGCTCGGCGAGGACGAGCCTGACGACAACGACTGGTACGTCTTCGGACGAATCGCCGAGTGCTATGGCCTGAGCCAGGAAGCTGCCTCCATGTACCGCCGCCTGGAGCGCCCGAAAAACGAACTGGCGATCCTGGCGTCGAGCTACGCGCTGGCTCAGAAACGCCTGAAAGCCATTGATGGAGCCAAATAGCCGCATTCCGTAGCCTGTCGCGTAGTACATGTTTTCGGGATGGCGCATCCGAGGAGCGGTTGCCCCCGAATACGTGAGTGAACTTATGAAGTGGCGTATCAAGCCGCTATTTCGAACGTTGCCGCTCCAGGCGGTGGCGGCGGGCGGCGGCCAGTCCGGCGGGTGGCTGCGGGCTTTCCGACCAGCGTCCCAAGGCGAATTCCCGGCTGTAGCCGGCCGAGCGGTTGGCGATTCTCACCTTCAGCATGCCCGCCGCGTCGCACCAGTACTCTTCTTCCACCTGGCAGCCGGCCGCCGCGCCGCTCGGTTCCACCGCGAGCAAAGAGAGGTCGGGCACATCGCGCAAGCCGGGGTCGAAGGGAAACTGGATCTCGTCCCAGAAAGTCAGGTCGCCCACCGGCTCACCGTCCGCGTCCAGGTGGGAGGCTTCCACGTAGCGGAAACAGCCGACGTTATGGGCGGGAGCGTATTGCCGCAGGACGCGGTGCGCGGGCGCTCCGGACGCGGGCAGGCCGAGCCCGCGAGGAAACAGCACGTCGAACACCACCTTCCGGCCCTCCTCGGCTTCGCGCCATACCCCGAAGTGCCGGGTGAAGCGGTCGCGCAGCCGGTATCCGGAGCGCGCATCGGCGCCGATGGCGAGACCGATCGCCGTGGCCGACCGCATATAGGACGAACGCCGCACCGAGCGGCCGAAACTCTCCTTGAGCACGCGCGCCACCGCCGGCAGTTCGCTGCCGCCGCCGGTGACATATAAGGTTTCGATCGGGCCATCGGCGCGGCTGGCGAGCAACTGCTCCACCACCCGGGCGGTGCGCTCGATGAGCGGGCGGCAGCCTTCATAAAACGCGCTCACCGGAACCGTCACCTCGCCCCAACCCTCCCGCACCCGATCCAGATCGATAGTCACCTTGCGCGTATTGGGGTTGAGCGACTCCTTGCGCTCGCGGCACTCCTCCAGCAGCCGGAACCGCTCGGCCTCGGTGAGTGGCTGGGGTTCGGTGGCTAGCCCGGAACCTGCCAGAGCCAACCCGGCCAGAATCTCGTCGAAGTCGTCGCCGCCGACGTCGGATAACCCGGCCGCCGCCACCACCGTGTGGGTATCCTCGACCAGGTCCACCAGCGACGCATCGAAGGTCCCTCCGCCCAGATCGTAGACCAGCAGGGAATGGCGCGGCTGGCCCTTTCTCTCGGCCTGCCGGCGATGGCCGTATTCGATGCTCGCGGCGGACGGCTCGTTCAGCATTCCCAGCACCTGAAAACCCGCCGAGCGAAACGCTTCGGCGGTGAGAAACCGCTGGTTGCTGTTGGCGTTGGCCGGGACGCCGATCGTGACCTGCAAAGCTTCCCCGCGGTCCGGATTCAGGGTGGAGGAGCGGCGCAGGCTTTGCCGCAGCGCGACCAGTAATTCCACCAGCAGTTCGGTTAGCGGCATCCGGAGCCCGGCAATCTCGATGGTCGAAGCCGGGCCGGCCGATTTGAGCCTTCGCTTGAGCGACCGCAGCACCGTCCACTCGCGGTTTGCCTGTACCGCGGCAGCCTGCCAGCCGAACAGGCGGGTCTGGCCGCATACCGCGACCAGCGGCGGGAACCACTCGCGAATCTGCCCGTCGGGAGTCTCAAAGCCGGCCAGGGGGTAATTTCCGCGGTCCGCGGCCGCCACCACGATTCGAGTAGTGCCGAAGTCCACTCCTAGTTCCATGCGTCGCTCTGTACCGCCATTCTAGCAACCGGCCCGTCAAACGAAATGTCCGAAATGAACTCGGACCCAGCGGCGGCGGCGGATGCACGGAAATGCACAATTTGTGCAACTTTGTGCGTCTTTGGGCATTTCACCGGCCTGAAAAATCAAATGATCGGCTCGCCGAATGGGTGCTCCCCGGAAGTCGGCCCGGAATCCGCCGGCGGAGCCAATTTGTGCAACTTGTGCATTTTTGTGCAACCGGGAGCGGTTTCCTCGAGGCTTGGCGGCCGAACCGGTCAGACCCCCATCGCATACAACCGGAACGGGTTAGGCCGCCCCCATGGGCCCATTTGGAGCCAGGCCGGGCGCGGCTGGGAAGTTTGAATTCCGACATGTAGATCCCTTATACTAATCAGTCGGCACAAGTCCGCCGATGTAATATAGGAGGATTTTCGTTGATGCTTAATGTTTCGACCCGTTCGCAAACCGGGCTGTTCAGCTTCTGGTCGCGATTGGCCGCGGTATTGATTTTGTTCGCGCTGGCTTTACCGGCAATGGCCCAAGAGGCCGCCGGCGAGGCTAACCTGAAACTTCCCCCCCTGGATTCGGCCCGCTTTCTGGGCGGCATCGACGGGCGAACACTGCTGATGGGTGGGTTGGTCGTCAGCTTCCTTGGCCTCGTCTTTGGCCTTGTCATGTTTGTCAAACTGCGCAACCTGCCGGTTCATTCGGCAATGCTCGAAGTTTCCGAGTTGATCTACGAGACGTGCAAAACCTACCTGGCCACGCAGGGAAAGTTCCTGATGATCCTGGAAGCCTTCATTGCCGTCATCATCGTGTTCTACTTCGGGTTCCTCCAGGGACTCGCGGCGTACAAGGTTGTCATCATCCTGCTGTTCAGCGTCGTCGGCATTTCGGGAAGCTTCGCGGTGGCTGCTTTCGGCATGCGCATCAATACCTTCGCCAATTCCCGCACGGCGTTCGCCGCCTTGCGCGGCAAACCGTTCCCCTGTTACGAGATTCCGCTCCAGTCCGGCATGAGCATTGGGATGCTGCTGGTTTCGGTCGAACTCATGATCATGCTGTTCATTCTGCTGTTCGTTCCGGGCGATCTGGCGGGCGCGTGCTTCATCGGTTTTGCCATCGGCGAATCGCTGGGCGCGGCGGCGCTGCGCGTGGCCGGCGGCATCTTTACCAAGATCGCCGACATCGGTTCGGACCTGATGAAGATCGTTTTCAAGATCAAGGAAGACGACGCGCGCAATCCGGGCGTGATTGCCGATTGCACGGGCGACAACGCAGGCGACTCGGTCGGGCCTTCGGCGGACGGTTTTGAAACCTACGGCGTCACCGGCGTGGCCCTGATCACCTTTATCCTGCTGGCGGTGAAAGACCCGCTGGTGCAGGTGGAATTGTTGGTGTGGATCTTCTCCATGCGCGTGATGATGGTGATCTCGTCGGCGATCGGCTACTTCGCCAATGGAGCCATCGCCAAAGCCCGCTTCGGCAGTTTGACCGGCAAGATGAATTTCGAGGCTCCCCTTACCACGCTGGTATGGCTGACCTCGATTCTCTCCATCGTCTTGACCTACATCGTCAGCTCGTTCATGATTCCGACCCTGGGCAACGATAGCTCGCTGTGGTGGAAGCTGGCGACGGTAATCAGTTGCGGCACGCTGGCCGGCGCGTTGATTCCGGAACTGGTCAAAGTCTTCACGTCCACCAATTCGCGGCACGTGCGGGAGATTGTGACCAGTTCGCGGGAAGGCGGGGCATCGCTGAATATTCTGTCCGGATTTGTGGCGGGCAATTTCAGCGCCTACTGGCTCGGCTTTGCCATGCTTTCGCTCATGGCGATCGGTTTTGGCGTTTCCACCCTCGGCCTGGGCAACCTGATGGTGGCTCCGGCGGTATTCGCCTTCGGCCTGGTGGCTTTCGGCTTTCTCGGCATGGGGCCGGTGACGATCGCGGTCGACAGCTACGGTCCGGTAACGGACAACGCGCAGTCGGTCTACGAGCTTTCCACCATCGAGACGATACCGAACATTGCCGCCGACATCGAGAAGACTTTCGGCTTCAAACCCGAATTCGAGAAAGCCAAGGACAACCTGGAGGAAAACGACGGCGCCGGCAACACCTTCAAGGCAACTTCCAAGCCGGTGCTGATCGGAACCGCCGTAGTGGGCGCCACCACCATGATTTTCTCGACCATCGTGGCGTTGACTCACGGGCTGACGCAGAATATTGACAAGCTGTCGCTGCTGCATGCGCCGTTCCTGCTGGGGCTGATTGCCGGCGGGGCGATAATCTACTGGTTCACCGGCGCCAGCGCGCAAGCGGTCACCACCGGCGCCTATCGAGCGGTGGAGTTCATCAAGGCCAACATCAAGCTGGAAAGCGCGGAGAAAGCCTCGATCGCGGACTCGAAGAAAGTGGTAGCCATCTGCACGCAATACGCGCAAAAGGGCATGCTGAACATCTTTATCGTGGTGTTCTTCACCACCTTGTCCTTCGCTTTTGTCGAGCCGTTCTTCTTTATTGGCTACCTGATATCGATCGCAATCTTCGGACTGTTTCAAGCCATCTTCATGGCGGATGCGGGCGGCGCCTGGGATAATGCCAAGAAAGTGGTGGAAACCGAACTGCGCGCCAAGGGCACCCCGCTGCACGACGCGTGTGTGGTGGGCGATACGGTAGGCGATCCTTTCAAGGACACCTGCTCGGTAGCGCTCAATCCGATCATCAAATTCAGCACCCTGTTCGGCTTGCTGGCGGTGTCGCTGGCGGTGAGCGTTACCCGAACGCAGGGTTGGGTCCTCAGCGCCATACTGGCAGCCGCGTTCTTCCTGGTTTCGGTGGTTTTCGTGTACCGCAGCTTCTACGGTATGCGGATCGAATCGGGAAAGGACTGAAATGCGAGGTAGGGCCGGCGCCCCCCCTTTGCCGGCCCTACCTGCAAACCGAGTGAGCCGCATCGCATCCTGTTGCGGCTGCCGGACCTCCGGGAGTTTACATTTGCCGATGTCTCCTGTGCCATCTAAGCCACAGGTCACCTCGGGGAAACGCTCCTAAAGTGGGCGTCAGGGATTCCCGGAATCGGAATTTACAATTCCAGCCCTAGTGCCGGTTTCGGACTTCAGTCAATTTGTAGTTAAACTCCACAGGGGTACGGCTCTATGGCTATGAAATTCTGTAATCTCTGCTTCTGATCTCCACCCTACCGTAGAAGCTAGCCGAATGTCCGCTATCTAAACTATTTTCTTGACACCTTCCGGCCTAACACCATAGAATCACACACATTAGCTAAAACTCAGGCATTATTCATTTGCAGGGCCCCGTCAGCCCAGTAACAGTACATCCAACACAGAAAGGGATAGTGTATGAACTTGAGCCATTGGCTCACTCGGTCCATCGCAACGACTAAAGCTACATTAGGGCTCTGCGCACTGCTGGTTTTAGGAACCGCGCAGGTCTGGGCGCAGGCAGTTTCCACGGGCACCATGGCAGGGCAAGTTGTCGACGAACAGAACGCGGCGGTAGCGGGGGCTTCCGTTAAGATCACGGACACCGCCACGAGCATAACCCTGTCGACGATCACCAACGATTCCGGACGTTACGTCGTTAGTAACATAACTCCCGGTACGTACAATATCAGCATCTCCAAGGCTGGCTTCTCGACCTACGAAGTCAATGGCCAGGCGGTAGACGTCGGCGTCTCTCTCGCCCTGAATGCCAAGATGCGGGTCGGGACCACGGCGACGACTATCGAAGTCACGGCTACAGTCGGCGCGGAATTACAGACCGCCAACGCCACGGTCGGTACGACCATGAGCGGGCAGCAGCTCCTGGACCTGCCGAACCTGGGCCGCGACGTCACCACGCTTTCGACCCTTCAGCCGGGCGTGATGCCGGGCGGATACGTGGCCGGGGCGCAGCGCGACCAGACCAGTTTCCTTCTCGACGGCGGCAACAACTCCGACGACATGGGCGGCGACACCATTACCTACCAGACCAATATGACCGGGACCGGCGGAACGCAGACAAACGGTATGCCCTCCGGCATTTTGCCCACACCGGTGGAATCGGTGGAAGAATTCAAGGTGAATACGTTTGGCCAGACATCGGACTTCAACAGCTCGATCGGCAGCCAGATCCAGATGGTCACCAAGCGCGGCACCAACCAATGGCACGGATCGGCCTACGGCTACTATTTCGCCACCGACGTCGGCGCGGCGAACTCATGGTCGAACGACCACACGCCCTCGGCCGGCCTGTCTTATACGCCGCTGGTATCGAATCACCGCGATCGCTTCGGCGGCGCGATCGGCGGCCCGATGACGCCCAAGTTTGCCGGCGGCAAGACCTACTTTTTCTTCAACTACGAAGGGCTGCGATTCCCCAACGTAAGCACCTACGAGCGCCTGGTCCCCTCAGCCACCATGCGCGAGGGAATCATTTACGTTCCCAATGCCTCCGGCTCCTATCAACCGTATAACCTGACCAACGGGCCGGTGACGGTGGGTGGAACCACGATCGCTCCCGCGACCTGCCCGGCCGGAGCGTGCGACCCGCGCGGCCTCGGCATGAACCCGCTGGTGAGTCAAATATTCAATAAGTACATGCCGGCGGGAACGGACACGAGTTACAGCTCCGGCGACAATTACAACACGCTGGGCTTCATTTCCAGTATTCGCTCGCCACTTACGACGAATACCTACGTAGGACGCATCGATCACGACTTCGGCGAGAAGAACCGCCTCATGGCGACTTACCGCGATCTTAGCCTGATCTCTCTGACCACCAACCAGGTCGATATCGGCGGCGCGTTCGCGGGCGATACGCTGGGCACTCCAGTGGCAAAAGCTCCCCGCCCGCAAAAGCCCGACCTCATGGTGATCGCTTTGACCAGCAACCTGACGCCGACCATCACCAACGATCTGCGCTTTAACTACACCCGCAACTTCTGGCAGTGGGAAGATAACAACTCTCCGGCCCAATTGCCCGGTCTCGGCGGCGCGCTCGAAATCGGCGCAGGCGCGGCCGGTACCGCGGAAAGCACCAACGCCCTGATTCCGTACAACGTCAACACGCAGAACACCCGCCAGCGATTCTGGGACGGGCAGGACAAAATTCTGCGCGACGACATCACGCAAATCCACGGCAACCATTTGTTGACCTACGGCGCGCTGTACCAGCGGAATTTCGACTACCACATGCGCACGGACAACGGCAACGGCACCAACAACCAGATCGTCTACCAGATTTCCGGCCAGAGCTATCTGAATTGGGGGACCGGGTCCGGCTCGTACATTCCGAGCACGGTCGGCAGTTCCTACGCCAGCACCTATGAGAACCTGGCCGCCGAAGTGTGGGGCATCGTGAACCTGCCGCAGGTAACTTACACCCGCGCCGGGTCCGCCCTGACGCTGCAGCCGGTGGGCTCGGTAGCCACCGATAAGAGCGTGATTCCGACCTACAACTTTTACTTCTCCGATTCCTGGCACGTAAAGCCGACCGTCACCATCAACTACGGTCTGTCGTACGGCCTGGAAATGCCACCTTACTCGCAGTCGCAGAACCAGGTGGTGCTGGTGGACTCTTCGGACAACCCCATCAGCGCGGCGAATTTCATTTCGGCGCGCGAAAAGGCGGCGCTGCAGGGCCAAGCCTACAACCCTACTCTGGGCTACGCCCTGGCGGGCAACGTGGGCAGCGGCATGAAGTACCCCTACAATCCGTTCTATGGCGGTTTCAGTCCGCGCGTTTCGATAGCCTGGAACCCGCGATTCACGGAAGGTCCGCTGGGCAAGCTGTTGGGCAACGGCAAAACCGTGATTCGCGCCGGTTACGGCCGCATTTGGGGCCGATTGAACGGCGTCGATCTGGTTCTGGTGCCGCTGCTCGGCCCCGGCGTTTTGCAGGCCGTGAGCTGCCCGGGCGCCAGCAGCGCCGGCACCTGCCTCGGTTCGGGCGGGGTGTCTCCGGCCACGGCGTTCCGCATCGGCGCGGACGGGCTTTCGGCTCCGCTGCCTACTCCTTCGACCACGCTGCCCCAGCCGTTCTATCCCAATATCAACGGTGCGGCGGCGGGCGACGTGGATACCCTCGACCCCAATTACAAGCCCGAGCGCACCGACAACTTCAACGTCGCCATCCAGCGCGAACTCAACACCAAGACCACCCTCGAGGTGGGCTACGTAGGCCGCATCATCCGCAACGAATATACGGAGATCAACATCGACGCGGTTCCGACCATGATGACTCTCGGCGGCCAAGCCTTCTCGTCGGCGTTTTCCCAGGTGTATTGGTCGCTCTACAACCAGAACTTCGCCTCCAACAGCACCGTCGCAGCGCAGCCGTTCTTCGAAAATGCCCTGGGCGGAGCCAGTTCCTCGTACTGCGCGGGCTACGCAAGCTGCACGCAGGCGGTGGTATCGAAGAACTCCATCAACGAATTCAAGTATGTGGAGACTTCCACGCTTTGGGCCGCCATGAATAAAGCGTCTTCGTGGACCTTGGGCCAGACCATGGCCAGCGGCGCCGGGCAGGTCACCTCGGCGGCGTTGAATGCCAGCCTGGGTTGGGGCAACTACAACGGCGTATACATGACGGTTCGCGCCCGCGATTACCACGGGGCCACCTTCGTCTCCAACTTCACCTGGAGCCGTTCGATGGGCACGGCGGCTCAATATCAGGCCACCAGCGCCAATACTGTGGTCGATCCGTTCAACATTGGCGCCCAGTATGGGCCGAACAGCTTCGACTACCTGTTTGTGTACAACGCGGCGGTGTTCTACCGTCCGCCACTGTTCCAGCACAGCACCACCCTTTTGTCGAAGATAGTCGGCGGGTGGACTATCGCTCCGCTGTTCACGGCTCAGAGTGGCGCACCGCAGGGGGTTGGCTACTCGCAAGGCACGTGCTCCAGTTGCATGACGTTCGGCGAATCGTCCTCGGGCGGCGAAGAGGCTTACGGCGACCAGGCGGTCTTCCTGTCGAAATACACGGGCGGCGGCTCGGCCAACTACGGCCTGGCCGGCGGTTCGACCAGCACTTCGAACAACCCCTACGTTCCAGCCGGCACGGTAGTCGGCGGCAACAATCCGGCCGGAGTGAACCAGTTCACCAACCCGGCGGCGATCGCGGCGGAGTTCCGGCCCTGCGTTCTGGGCACGGATACCAACTGCGGCGGTTACGGCAACATTCGCGGTTTACCCACCTGGAACCTGGATGCCGAGTTGGCCAAGGATTTCAGTCTGTGGAAGGAAAACCGGGTGGGCGCCACCATCACGTTCCAGTTCACGAATATCCTGAACCACGTGCAGTTGAGCACCCCAAGCGGCATCGAGAACTCGAGTGGGCTGTCGCTGACCAGCTTGTCCACGTTCGGACGCACCACGAGCCAGTCCAACACGCCGCGCAACATGGAGTTCGGGTTCCGCGTGCATTTCTAAACGGCAAACCAATCTGAGCGAAAAGGGCAGCCCGGCAAACCCGGCCTGCCCTTTTTTTTCGTTCGGGCGCGGCGTGCCGATGGCGCCGCCGAGAGGGTGCTTAACCGATGCGCGGCAACCGCTCCCTGGCGGTCGCGGCTCGGTTACGGTGCTGCGCGTTTGCAGTCGCTTAGGAATCGTCATGAAATAACCATGCCAGATCCTGGAGCGCGACGTGGCGCACGCACGCGTGCGTGCCGTGTCGAGACTTTTCTCGACACCCGCTTGCGTACGGTACGCCGAGCGTCGGCAAAAGTGCCGACGCGGCACGCACGAGTGCGTGCGCCACGCCGAAATGGCACAGTTGTTTCTTGACGAGCCCTTAGTACCGTTGTTCGTAATTACCGCGACGTATTCCGTTGCCGAGTGGAACAGTCCTCCCGGCGTGTCGCTGGCCGGAAGAGCCGCTTCGCGGCTACGACAGGCCGGGAGTCCTGTCCCACCAAATACGTCACCGAGCCGGGAACGGATCTGCACAGATCGGTTAAGCTCACCCCACCGGACCGCGAAGGGACGCTGGAAATTCTGGCTGTGTTAGATTGAAGCGGAGGCTGGTCTTGGGGCGAACTTCGCTGGCGTGGAGTGTGAGCGCGCTGCTCCTCGTTACGGTGCCGCCGCTCGATAGTCAATCCAATGAGGGTTACGCCGGCGCGGAGGCCTGCGCCAAGTGTCACGCGGGCGCGGCTCGCGAATGGGCCGAATCGCGTCACAACAAGATGATGCAACCGGCGACGAAACGGAGTGTGGAGGGCGATTTTGCGCGGGCTAAAGTAACGTTGCGCGGCGCGGCTTACCTGCTGAGGAACGACAATGGCGGCTACTACATTACCGAGTCCGATCTGAGCGGCAAGCCGTGGGAACACAGGGTGGAGTACACGCTCGGCGGCCGGCGAATCCAGCAATATCTCGCTACGATGGCCGACGGCAGCATCGTTGTTCTACCGGTCGCCTGGGACAATGTTGGCAAGAAGTGGGTCCACGATTTGGATATCGGCAATCCGGAAGAGTCATCGGGGGGCGCCGGCGAGGTCTGGAACAAGGAGTGTTATTCCTGCCACGTAAGCCGGGAACGGAAGAACTTCGACCCGGAGCACCTTCGTTACAGCACCACGTGGGGAAGCCTCGGGATCGATTGCGAGAGCTGTCACGGTCCCGCAAAAGGGCACGCGGGACGGGTGGCGGGCGCGACGGTCGTCAACCCGGCCAAGCTGGACGCGGCGCGCGGCAGCATGGTTTGCGCCCCGTGCCACTCGATGCGCGATATCTACGCGGATGGGTTTGCGGCCGGCGCGAACTACTACGATTTCTTTTTGCCGGTGATGGAGTACCGCCTGCCGGCATCCGGGGACCCCGCCTATTGGGCCGACGGGCGGCCGCGGTGGTTTTCGAACGAGGCAACCGGGTTGTGGCAGAGCCAGTGTTTTCTGAAGGGAGGCGCTACCTGCGTCACTTGCCACTCCCGCCCGCACAATCCCGATGTCGAGCGCAATCCAACGCTACGGCCGGACAGCAACGCCCTATGCGCGGGGTGCCACAAGGCGATTGCGGCCAATGTCTCCGCGCACAGCCATCATGCGCCGGCGAGCGCCGGCAGCTCCTGCCTCGAGTGCCACATGCCGGCCACGGCAACCGGCCTGAAGACTCAAATGCGCGATCACTCGCTGAGCATACCGGTGCCTGAGAATACCATCGGGCACGGCATTCCGAACGCGTGCAATCTGTGCCACCGGGACAAAGACGCGAGTTGGGCGGCGCGGCAGACGAACGCGTGGTACGGCGCCAAATCGCGCCAGCAGGCGATACGCCGCGCCGACGCGTACACGCAGGCGCGAGCGGGCAATCCGGCGGCGATCGGGGCGCTGCTGGAAATTTTATCCGATCCTTCGGAAGGGCCGTGGATACGGGCTAATGCCGCCGGATACCTGGGCAATTTCCCCAACGACCCGGCGGCCTACGATGCCGTGCGGCATGCCTTCCTCGACCCGGAGCCGCTGGTGCGGGCGACGGCAGCGGCGGCCATTCAGCCTCGGGCGGCGCAGCGGGAAGCCCTGGCACCGGAGCTGGTGCCGCTGCTTTCCGATCCGGTGCGTACGGTGCGGATGAGCGCCGGCATCGCGCTGGTTGCCATGGGGGTGAGGCCGTTTCCCGGCGAAGATGGCGCCCGTTTCGAGCAAGCGAAAGCGCTATACAGGGCGCGTGCCGAGCTGAATTCCGACGACGCGGGGCAGCAGTTCGCGGCGGGGAAATTCTGGTTCCTGTCCGGCGATATGGCTGGCGCGGCGGCGGCATTTCGCGCCAGCTTGAAGCTGGAACCGGCGATACCGGCGCGGTACCTGCTGGCGCGGTCGGTGGCGGGAAAGGGCGACTATCGGGAGGCTCGCGAAATCTTAAAGACGATCCCGCGTGACGACCCGCAGTACGGCTCGGCGCAGCAGTTGCTTGCCGAGGTGGAGGCGAAGGATCCGGGCGATGGCGGCGGCGAGGCCCGGGCGCGGTTTCTGGAGGGCCAGGTTCAGTATCGGAGCGAGTATTACGGCGCGGCGTTGAAGGATTTCGAAGAGGCGCTGCGGCTGGAGCCGGGGGCGGAGTGGGCGGCGACGGCCGAGATCGATCGCGCCATTTGTCTGGAAAAACTGGCGCGCACGCGCGAAGCCGAAGCCGCCATCGAGGCGCTTTTCCGGGAGCCGGCGGCGCACCGGGACGTCGACCTGCAGCTTGCGTTTGTCGAGCTGCTGGCGGAAACGGGGCGCGCGGAGGAAGCTCTGAAGCGGATCGACGAGGCCGTGGCGGCGGCTCCGGACGCCCCGCTGGCGCACTTCTGGCGGGCCAAGGTGCTGCTGCAACTTCAGCGCACCGGCGAAGCGGCGGCGGCGGCGGAAGAATCCATCCGGCTGCAGCCGCAGCTTACGGCGGCGCACAACCTGCTGATCCGGATTTACCAGATGCTCGGCCGCACCAAGGAGGCGGCGCAACAGGCGGAATGGCTGCGCGACTACCAACGGCGCACACAATCGCACTGACCGTGTCGCTCGCGACGGCCGCAATCGGCGTGCGCGCGCAGATTCGCTTCGAAGATACGGCGGGAAAATCCGGGCCGAAGTTCGAGCTGCACAACGGCGCCATGGGCGCTTTTCACCAGCCCGAGCTGATGCTGGGCGGGGTGGCGGTTCTCGATTACAACCGCGACGGCTGCATGGACATTTTTTTCACCAACGGCGCGGCCATGCCGTCGCTGAAGAAGACCGGCCCGCAGTATTTCAACCGGCTGTTTCGCAACGACTGCCACGGCGGGTTTACGGACGTGACTGCGGAAGCGGGAGTGGCGGGCGATGGCTATTCGGCGGGCGTCGCCGTGGCCGATTACGACAACGACGGCTATCCGGATATTTTTGTCGCCGGGGTAAACCGAAACATTTTGTATCACAACCGGGGCAACGGCACTTTCGAGGATGTCACCGAGAAGGCGCACCTGGGCGGGGTGGACGCGCGCTACGGCAAGCTGTGGTCGGTGGCGGCGGCTTGGGTGGACGTGGATAACGACGGCTGGCTCGACCTGGTGGTGAGCAATTACGTGCAATGGGACCCGAAGCTAGAGCCCACCTGCGGCACGCCGCAAAGGCCGCTCTACTGCACGCCGAACGCATACCACGACACTCCCAACCAACTGTTTCGCAATAATCGCGACGGCACGTTTACCGACATCACCGAATCCTCGGGCCTGGGCGCGCAATTCGGCAAAGGCATGGGCGTGGCGGTGGCCGATTACGACGGCGACGGACTGATGGATATCTTCGTGGCCAACGACAGCGTGCCGAACTTTCTATTCCATAATCTGGGCCACGGAAAATTCGAAGAGGTGGGGATGCTGGCCGGGGTGGCGCTGAACGACAATGGGCGGCCGGTGGCCAGCATGGGGGCGGATTTTCGCGACTTCGACAACGACGGCCGGCCCGACCTGATCTTTACGGCGATGTTCAACGACACTTTCCAGTTGTTTCGCAACGTGGGAGGGTCGCCGGCATTCGAGGACGCCACCGCGCGGGCGGGGCTGGCGGTGGCGACGCGCAACCTGACAGGCTGGGGCATCGGGATGTACGATTTCGACAACGACGGCTTCAAAGACGTGTTCACGGCGAACGCGCATTTTCCGGGGCTCGATACGCTGCTGGCGGCGGAGACATCGCTGCCGAACTCGGTGTTTCGCAATCGGGGCGACGGCCGGTTCGAAGACGTCTCCAAGAAGGCCGGGCCGGATTTTCAGATTGCGGGACAGTATCGAGGCGTTGCCTTTGCCGATTTCGACAACGACGGACGGCTGGACGCGGTGGTAGCGAACGTGAATGGGCCGGCGCGTCTGTACCGCAACATTACTCCCAACGCCGGACACTGGCTGGCGTTGAAGCTGACCGGCACGCGGAGCAACCGCGACGGCATTGGAGCCGCGGTGGCGGTCACGCTCGGGAGCGGACGCAGGTTGTACAACCACTGCACCACCAGCGTGGGTTACGCATCCTCGAGCGAGCCGTTGGTGCGTTTTGGCCTGGGTGGAGAAGCGGTGGCAAAGCTGATCCGGATCCGCTGGCCCAGCGGGCAGGTCGAGGAGCTTCACGACGTGGCGGCGGACCGGGTGGTCGCGGTTCGCGAGCCCTAACCTAAATCACGCGGTCAGGGGGGACGCGGCCTGCCGGAGGCCTGCTGGTAGCGGCAACCCAAAAACACCGGCGACAAAGATCGCCGGCGCTACGAAAGACGAGAACGTCGGCTCTGCAGACTGAGAGTCCGCGCCACATACTTTTTTCGTCGCGGACAGTCTGCATAGGTTGTATTACTATCCATGAATTTGTTTGCATGTCGCGACGATTTTCTCAGGCGGCTCTGGAGAGGGCAGCCATGCTGGTTTGCTGGATGGTCAGAATGGCCTGGATGGCTAAACGTCCGGATGCGCTGACTTGGTAACGATGGGTTTTCTGTACCTTGTGGATCAAACCATGCGCGACCAGCATGCGCAGCTTTCGGCTTGCGGCGGCGGAGCGCCGACGCTTTTCCTTGAGGTCCAAGGGCGGGGCTTGGTGGGGGCCGGCAGGCCAGAGCAGGCGCTGCAAATCCCGGTTGCGCAGACCGTTGATCATGAACTCTCCACGGTTGACCGCCTCCCATAAAGCGTAATCGTCAGCGAACGGGCGCAAAGCACGGACGCGTCGGTTGCGATACTGGCAGGGCTGTTGCAGGGGACGGATTAACTCCGCCATTCGGGTGGTATCGTCCAGGGCGGCGAATGCATCCAGGTAGCGTTCGTTGGCTCTCTGCGAAACTTCCGTCCGGCGGTAGAGATCGCACACCCCTTGGCGCATCGGCCGCCACGCCAGTTCGTCCTCGGGGCCTCCCTCGACAGGCCGATAGGCGCGGAACACCTGGGCATTGGCGGTCATGGTCTCCACCCGGAACACGTCGCCCACCGGGGTGTGCGCCTTGCCATAGCACTTCAGGGAATTGCCCTGGATCCAGTGCTTCAGCCGCTCGCCCGCCACCCGCCGCTTCAGGCTGGTGGTGATCTCCCCCGTGAACCCATCCGGTACCGAGCCGGTCAGCGAAAGGCGCTTGCCCAGGAATCGCAGGATGTCCGCGCTGGAAAAATTCAACAAACCATGGCGCAACAGCAGCGGCTCCAGGCGAGCGAGAGCGCCCGGCCGGAACAGAGTATCGGTGGCCCACTCACACTGAAAAGCACTCCAGTAGTACGCCGCGTCGAACTTCTGACTGCCCCACAGCGCAGCATAGGCGCAGGGAAGAGCGCCGGGAGGAGTCCCGGCGTGGCAGACTAAGAGTCCGCTCCACGAAAAAGTCGCCGCGGAGGGAGAAGAATCCGACGGGCGGTAATACAGTTTGCGCGGAGACCCAGCCGGGATGAAAAAGTATGCGGCATTCGACTGAGAGTCCGCGCCACGCATCCCGACAGGGGCTTAGCGAGCCTTGGCTTTCAGGGCGGCCCATTTCGTCATCAGTGCGGCGTAGGCGGCTTGTTGCCGGCTGCAGGCCTGGAGTTCGGCGGCGGTGGGCGGCATTTCGGAAGCTTGCATGCCCATGGCGGCGGCGACCAGTTGGGCGCCGATGTTGGCGAGATTGGGCGGGGGCGCGGGTTCGGGCGCACCGCCGCGGCCGCCTCTGCCGCCACTTTCATTGCCGCGCACCGGCGCGGGCGGCGCGATCTCGTCCACCTGTTTGATGAGAGCTTCGGTCGCGGGCGATTGGGGCCGCGAGCTGAGCTTATCGGCTAAGGCGCGGGCTTCGGCGTAGGCGCCGGCGGCGGCGCGGGCTTGATTCTCGATCTCGGTGGTGAGGGTGAAGATCCGCTGGACTTCGGGAGCGATCCTGACGCGCGGATCCAATTTGACGGCGATGGGCTGGGTTTGGCTCTTGCCATTCGCGGTCAAACGCACCGAGTACAGGCCGGGGGCGACCCAGGGCGAATCGACGGATGGGTAGGTGCGATGGGGGACGGGGTCGTTGCCGCCGCCATCGCCGCGTCCGCCGGTGGCGGTGCCGGGGATGGGGTCATAATGCATATCCCAGATGAAACGGTGCATGCCTGCGCCGGTTTTGAGCACCCGCTGCGGAGCGGGCCAATAGAACGGGAGATCGCAATCGGGCGCGGTGGGCTTCTGCTGGCACATTTTCTCGTAGGCAACCGGAGCGGTGACGGGATCGGGGGTTCTGACCGGATCGGTGCTGGAGTAAGTGCGAACGGCCTTACCCTGAGCGTCGAGGATTTCGAGCTTGACGTCGGTTGCGGCCGAGGGCAAGTAGTAATCGACGACGGCGCCCTCGGGCGGATTTTCGCCGGCCGGCCATTCGGGCGGCCAGGGGGTGGGATCGTTGGTGGCGAAGCGAATGCGGATAGCAGTGGCGGGCTTGAACAGATAGGCGTTCGAAGCCGCGGCTGCCGCGGCGGCCTGGCGTAGAGGGGTCACGTCGTCGAGAATCCAGAAGCCGCGGCCGTGCGTGCCGGCGACCAGGTCGGAGCAGAGACAGGACGCATCGTCCTTGATAGCGATGTCGCGCACGGAGATCGCCGGCATATCGAGGCGGAGCGACTGCCAATGGTCGCCATCGTCGAAGGAAACCCAAACCTGGGTTTCGGTAGCGGCGTAGAGAAGGCCTTTCTTGCGCGGATCTTCGCGGATGGAATTGGCGGGGGCGCCGGCGGCGATGCCGTTGTCGATCTCGGTCCATGTCTTGCCGCCATCGTGGGTGCGCCAGAAGTGCGGGTTCATGTCGTCGAGGCGCAGGGTATTGGCGGCGGCATAGGCGGTCCGGGTGTCGAAGTGGCCGGCATCCATGTTGAAGATGCGGGTCCAGGGCCTGATCTGGGGCGGAGTGACGTTGGTCCATTTGGCACCGCCGTTGGTGGTGACCTGGATGAGGCCGTCGCCGGTGCCGGCCCACAGCACGTTAACGTCGAGCGGGGAGGGCGCCAGGGCGGTGACGGTGCCGAGCGGGGAAGGGGTCACGGTGGAAGCGTATTTACCGGCATTACCAGGCACGTCCCAGGATTGGCGGGTGAGGTCGCCGCTGATAGGTGTCCAGTTGTGGCCGCCGTTGATGGTCTTCCAGACGCCGGCGGTGGCGAAGTAGAGAATATTGGGGTCCTTGGGCGACCAGATGAGCGGCTGGGTGCGAACGGTGCGGGCGGAGGGCTCTCCCGGCACAATTGGAGCGGGTGCGCCACGGCCGGGGCGTGGGGGACCGATGCTGGTTTTCTGTCCGGTGGCGCGGTTATACAGGCTGACTTTTCCGCCGTAGACCAGGTCGGGATTCTTGGGATCGGGAGCGGCCATGCCGTACTCCTCGATAGCGACCGGGTGCCAATCGTGGAAGGTGATTTCGCCATCCATGCCGCGGCTCGCGACGCAGGCGGAACCGGAATCCTGCTGGCCGCCGCAGAGGCGATAGGGGAAGGCGTTATCGGCGGTGACGTGGTACATGGCGGCAGTGGGTTGGGTATACCAGTTGCTCCAGGATTCGCCGCGGTTGGCGGAAACGACGCCGCCCTGGTCGGAAACCAGGAGGATGATGTTGGGATTTTCGGGATTGATCCAGCTTTTCTGGTAATCGTCGCCGCCGGGGGAGCCGCGCACGGCCGACCAGGTCGCGCCTCCATCCCCGGTGCGCCAGAACACGATGGAGGAACTGTAGACGACGTTTTCGTTCTTGGGATCGACGGTAATGGTGGGCAGATCGCCGCCGCCGATGCGGAGAAGCGGACGGGGGTCCTCGGGGTTGGCAGTGACGCTCCAATGCTCGCCGGCGTCGGTGGATTTGTAGAATGCGACGGAGCCGGCCGCGCCACCGCGGCCGCCACGCCCGGCGCCGGGGGCGGCGGGAGAAGCCACCATGGCGTAGATGAGGCTGGGATTGCCGGGAGCTATGGCGAGGTTGGCTTCAATCACCGATGGCAAGCCGCGGGTGAGCTGCTGCCAGGTGGTGCCGCCATCGACGGATTTGAATACGCCGCCGCCGGTGCCGCCGAAAGCGCCGTTCTCATAGAAGCCCTGTTGCTGCTGCCAGAGGCCGGCATAAACGATATTGGGATGTTCAGGATCGATGCGGACGTCGTTGGCGCTGGTGTAATCGTCCTTGAAGAGCACTTTTTCGAAGTGCGCGCCGCCATCGGTGGAGCGGAAGATGCCGCGCTCGGGGTTGGGACCGTAAGGGTGACCGAGCGCGGCGACAAAGAGGCGGGTGGGGTTGCGCGGGTCGACGTCGATATTGGCGATCATCTGGGTATCGCGAAGACCGAGGTGGACCCAGGTCTTGCCGGCGTCGGTGGATCGGTAGACGCCATCGCCGACGGCGAGATCGGGTCGAATGATGCCGGCGCCGGTGCCGACATAGATAATGTTGGGGTTGGAGGGCGCGACGGCAATGGCACCGATGGCGCCGGTGCTTTCGTGGTCGAAGATGGGGACCCAGGTGGAGCCGTAGTCGGTGGAGCGCCAGACGCCGCCGTTATCGAATCCGATATAAGCCACGTTGGGCTGGCCGGGCACGCCGGCGACGGCTCGGGCGCGGCCGGCGCGGGTGGGGCCGATGGAGCGCCAATGCATTTCCGAATAAAGGGCGGGATCGAGCGATTGGGCCGGCGCCAGCGCGGCCAGCCAGAAAGCGAAGAATACGGATAGACGAACCGATGCGGACAAAGGGCGGTCCTCCTGGGACTTTCACGAGTGTAATACGGATTCGCGGACACAGGAGGTGGGGCGGGCCCTCGGCCTGCGGCGGCCTCCCAGGCCGCCTGGCTACGGCCAGATGGGTCCAGCAGGCGAAAGACACCGCGTCTCTTCAGGATCATGTTTGGGCAGTGCGCTGTGGCGGGGCGGCCTGGGAGGCCGTCCGCAGACCGCGGGTCTGCCCCACAAATTCCGGTCTCACTGAACGGCGATCACTACATCGGCGCGGCTCGATGAGTTGCCGACCGAAACCACCACGGGAACCGCATTGCCGGTAACGCCGGCGGGAATACGGGCGTTGATTTGAAGCAGTCCGGCCACCTCGCCGGGCGCGGCGCCCGCGTACAACACCTGCGCCGTTTGTCCGCCTATTTGCACCGACACCGCCTGCACGGGCGTGGGGTAAACGCCGGTGGCGATCACCCCGTCCTGCCCGGCAGGATTGGTCTGCCCTTCGCCGGTCCCGTAGAAAACCACGATCGAACCGGCGCCCGCCGGGTTCGAAACCGAATTGACGCTGCCGTCCTGATTCAGGGCCGCGGCTTGGCCGGTGCCGGAACTGTTAGCCGTAAAGAGCGCGGGCGCGGTCTGGGATACGGGGAGCGAGACGGTGTTGGTGGGCTGGCCCTGGTAGACAATCCGCACCTGCGTCTGGCTCTGGCTGGCAACTTCGTAGGGGACGATGGCGCTCACTTGACCGGTCGATGCAAAGATCATGGGAGCCGGAATTCCGTCAAAGAGAACCTGGGTGGCGCCGATCTCGGTGTTCAAACTTCCGGAAGAAGTCACACTCGGCAAAGCAAATTGCGACGGCCCGATGCTGGTACCGAAAATGGTGATAATTTCTCCCGGCGCCACCGGCCCGGCCAGGAGGCTGGCGCTATTCACCACCCCGCCCGCGAAGAACTGCGCCGGCTCCAACTTGCGGACCACCTGATTGCCCGAATCGGCAAAATAAATGTTGCCGCTCGAATCGAAGGCCAAGCCGGTGGGGGCATTCAAAAGCGCGCTGGTGGCCGGTCCGCCATCGCCGGAATAACCGTCCGTGCCGGTGCCCGCTATGGTCGCGATCGCGCCGGTGGAGTCGATTCTTCGAATCCGGGCGGGCAGGCAGACGTAGAGGTTTCCGCTGGAATCGAGAGCCAGTGTCGCGGGCGCGGACAGCTCCGCCTGGGTAGCCGGGCCGCCGTCGCCGGTAGCGCCCTGAACGCCGGTGCCGGCGATGGTGGCGATGATTCCATTGGTGCCGATGCGGCGAACCCGGTCGTTATCGGTATCGGCGATATAGATATTTCCGGCCGCGTCCACAACCACGCCGGATGGATGGAACAACTCGGCGAGGGTGGCTGGGCCGCCATCGCCCGAAAAACCCGGCGTTCCCGTACCCGCTATGGTCACAATCTCGCCGCGCGTGTCTACCATCCGAATCCGATCGTTCGAAGCGTCCGCAATATAAAGATTCCCGGACTTATCGAGCGCAATCTGGGACTGCCACTCGAATAACTGCGCGGCCACGGCCGGCCCATTGTCTCCGCCGTAGCCTTGGGCGCCCGTTCCGGCGACCTGGGAGATAATTCCGTCGACGGCTAGCTTCCGGACCTCATAGGCGGCGTCGAGGTAGATGTCGCCACTGGAGTCCAGCGCCATGCTGGTGGGACTGTTCACGGTTGCCACGGTCGCCTGTCCTCCATCGCCGCTGGTGCCGGGCAAACCGTTGCCGGCTATCGTCGTGATAACGCCGCCCGAGACTTTGCGGACGCGGAAATCGAAAGTGTCGGAGATCAGCAGATTGCCTTGGGCGTCGATGGCGACGCCGTACGGATCGTACAGCGAGGCCTGGAGCGGATTGCCGCCGTCGCCGATAATCGACCCGGTAACTTCCAGGCCCGCCACGCGCGAGATCGCCGATGTGGCGGCATCGATGCGCCGGACGCGCCGTCCTTCCTCCTCGCTCACGAAGATGTTGCCGGAAGAATCGAGTGCCACACTCGCCGGAAAAAGCAGGCTGGCGGCCGCGGCGCTTTTCCCGTCTCCTCCGCTCAAGGTCAGCGCACCATTCCCCGCAATCGTGCTGATGACCCCATTCGGAGTTACCTTCCGCAATTTGCCGGTGATGGCATCGGCGATATACAGATTTCCGGTGGCGTCGAGAGCCAACCCCTGCGGGTCGGAAAGCTGGGCGAGGGTTGCCTGGCCGCCGTCGCCGCTGTAGCCGGTGACGCCGGTTCCCGCGATGGTCGAGATGTTTCCACTGGCGGCAGCGACCTTGCGGACCCGGTAGTTGGAAGTGTCCGAGATGTAGAGATTCCCCGCGCCGTCCAGCGCCACGCCGGCGGGCAACTGGAGTTGGGCCGCGGTGGCCGGGCCCCCATCGCCGCTAAATCCGACCTGGCCATTGCCGGCGATCGTGTGGATCAGCCCATCGGCAGTTACCTTGCGAATTCGATTGTTCGCCTGGTCGGCGATATAGAGGTTGCCCGCCGCGTCCAGCTTCACGTCTGCCGGAGTGTTTAGATCCGCCGACGTAGCGGGCCCGCCGTCGCCCGAGAATCCATAGCTGCCTTTGCCCGCCACCGTGGCGATGATGCCGGCCGGCGTCACTTTTCGGATTCGTTCATTCACAACGTCGGCAATATAGAGGTTGCCCGCGCCGTCGACCGCCAGGCCGGCCGGCCCGTGGAGTTGCGCGGCGGTGGCCGGGCCGCCATCGCCGCTGAAGCCCTCATGGCCCGTGCCCGCCACGGTCGTCAATGTGCCTTGCGCAGTCACCTGGAAGACCCGCTGGTAATAGGAATCGGAAAAGTAGATCGTTCCGTTATTGCCCACGGCGACGCCGCCGGGACTGAACAGCAGCACGTTCGCCGCCGGCTGGCCCTCCCCGGTGTACGGATACGGTCCAGTGCCGGCGACCGTGGCAATGGCGTAAGCGGGAGCCTGCGCCAACGCGGTACACAAAAAGCAGGAAGCCAGCGCGGCTGCCAACCCAGCATTTCGCACCGTCAATAAGAACAACAGCGGGTGAGGCGGACCCGCGGCCTGCTGCGAATTCCCAGGCCGCCTGGCCGCGGCCAGACGGATCCAGCAGGCGAAAAGCCACGTGTCCATTCCAGGACCATGTTTGGATAATGCGCGGTGGCGGGGCGGCCTGGGAGGCCGCCGCAGACCGAGGGTCTGCCCCACCAAGAATGCACCCATGCTGCCTCCTAACCGGGTCATTGAACTGCCACCACCGCCGTATCGGTCACGCTGTTGCCTGCGACGGAAATCTCGATCGGTGCGTCGCCGGCGGGTGTGCCGGCTGGAATCTGGAAGTCGATCTGGTAAAGGCCCGCGAATCCGGGCGCGACCACCGAACCCAGCACGGCCGCGGCTATTTTGTTTACGGTAAGGGTGGGAGTGAGGACGGTATAGTAAAGCGGGCTGCCGCTGGCGGGGGGCGCTACGCCGGTGGCGAGAGGCGTGCCGCCGGCGGTGGCCGCTCCCAATCCCGTGACGAACAGTTCCACGTAGTCGCCGGGCTTGGCGGGCTGGCCGCAGGTGGCCGTCGCGCTCTGTCCAGTACATGGCGGAAGACCCAGCGCGGAAGCCTGCGCCGTGGACAGCACGAGCCAAGCCGTGTTGGCGAACAACGCGGCCGCGACCCGGCGGGAGCTATTGGTGGGATCCGCAACCAGGAAGAAGCCGGGCGCGGCGGCGGCCATCCGCACGGCGTTGCCGGCCGATGGTCCGTTATTCGACAGGACCGTGACCGGCAGGGATTCCCCATACCCCGGCAGATCGGACGGCACCAGAACGTTGATCTGCCCTTGGGACGCGATCAGGCTGGAAATCGGCGCCAGTTCGCCGCCGATCTCGACCGACAGGTTGTTTACGGTTGTGGCCGGAAACGCGGCGAGATTGTCCGGGCCTTGAAACCCGGTGCCGTAGATGGTGAGAAACGATCCCGGGGCCACCGCTTCCTGCGCGAAACTGGCGCCATTCACCAACGCCGCGATGGTGGGCGCGGTGGGGAGCTGCACGGTTCCCACCGGGAGCTGGACTTCATTGGACGCCGCTCCGCCGCTGGTGACCACCAAAGTGTCCGCGCCGGCGGGCGCGCTGGCGGGAACCGTGAACAGAATCGCATAGCCGTTGCCAACCGTTGTGGTGGGCTGCCCGGCGAACTGGACCGTTGCCTTTATGCCGCCGACGGTGACCGTGGGTGTGACGGCGGCCGGCAAAAGACTCGATGAGGTGCTGCCGAGGGCCTGCACCGGACTGGTCGCGCCCAGGCCGGCCAGATTGAGCTGGATGGTTTCTCCCGGAGCCGCCGGATAGGAGTTGGTTACCTGGGCGCCATTGGAGTGAAGGAACGCGCTGCCCTCGCCACCGCCGGCGGAAATGGCTGGCGAGGTGGCCTGAAGCGTGATCGGGAAAGTATTGGAAGGCGTGCCGTCATGGGAAATGACCACGGTGGAGGGTCCCGGCGCGAGATCCATCGGGATGATGAGATTGATCTCGTAGCCCACGCCAGCCTGGGTGACGATCAGGTGGAGGGGCGCAGTCTCTCCGCCGACGGTGGCGCTGAAACTGCCGAGATTGTCGGCGGGAAAGGTGCCGTATGCGAATACGCTCGCCGCCGGGCAGAGCGTGGTTCGCCCCAGGGTGTCGGACACTGCGGCGATGACGGGCGTCTGGCACCAGGCGGCGGGTGCGATCAGGATGGCCAGCGGCAGGCTGCGCCATCGCGCGAAACGTAACGGAGCGCGCAAGAAATACATGGATCCTCCAGTCCGAGCCCCAATTCCCGGAGGAACCGGATGCCGGTGCATGGGCGAGTATTGGCTTCGCCGCGGAAGGTGCGCAAGTACCCAGAGGCAACAAAGGTACATCCCGTGTTTTGAACAACGTACCTCGTGGTATACTCAAAACCCGAAGCGGGAGGTTGACTGGGTGGGGGCAGAGACAGCGCCGAGGGAGAATGGCTCGTCAGCCGTACCCAGCCACGCCGAAATCCGGGCCTCGGTGGACCGCCTGCTGCAGTCCCCGGAGTTCCGCATTCCGGCCCGACGGGCCCGGCTGCTGGCGTACCTCACCGATCGCAGTCTGGCTGGGGAAGCGGAGCGGATCAACGAGTACGCCATCGGCGTCGACGTATTCGAAAAGCCCGCCAGCTTCGATCCCAAGGCGGATGCGGTGGTGCGCGCCGAAATCAGCCGGCTTCGACAGAATCTGAAGGACTATTATGCCGGCGCCGGCGCCGCGGACCGGATTCGCAGCGGTCTGCCGGCGCGAGGCTATTTTCCGGTCTTCCGCTTCGCTGCCGCGCCGGCTGCCGCGCCGGAAATCGCCGCCGATCCGGTTGCCACGAAGGCGTTTGGGTGGCGCCTGGCCGCCGTGTCGCTGGTTGTGCTGGCCGCCGCCGGCGCCGTTCTGGCCTGGCGATTTTCCCCCGTCGCGCAGGCCCGGTTGGATTCGGTGGTCGTGCTTCCCTTCGTCGATCTCTCGGCCGATCGCCAATCCGGGTACCTGGCCGACGGCCTGACCGACGAGCTCACCAGCGACCTCGCCAATCTGAACGGGCTGCGGGTGATTGCCCGTACATCGGCGTTTCTGTTCAAGGGCGGCGCCGTCGATGTCCGCCAGATTGGCCGCCAGCTCAATGTCGAAACCGTGCTCGAAGGCAGCATCGTGCGCGCCGGCGACCGCGTCCACATTCGCGCCCAACTCAACCGCACCCAGGACGGCTCCCACCTTTGGTCCCACACCTATGACGTGCATTTCAGCGACCTGATCACGGTGCAGCAGGACATCGCCCGCTCGATTGCCGACGACCTGCAGTCGAGCCGGTCGAAGGAGGGCAACGCGCGCCTGATCCCGCCGGGGGCGACCACCGATCCCGAGGCGCACGACCTCTATTTACGCGGCTTGGAGGCGGCCAATATCGGCACCAGCCAGGGGTATGAGAAATCCATCTCTCTGATGCAGGCCGCCATCGCCAGGGATTCCCGCTATGCCGCGCCCTGGTTTTCGCTGGCAAAGATGCTGGAAACCATGGGATATCTGGGCGGCTGGACTCCCGGCCTGGCCGACCGGGTCCGCTCGGGTCTCGATCGCGCCCTGGAACTCGACCCGCAAATGGCGGTGGCTCACGCCGACCTCGCCTACCTCGATTGGGAATACGGCTACGACTGGGATCGTGCCGAGCGCGAATTTCGCCTGGCGCTGCAGCTTGGCAACCGCCAGGAGCCGCACAAACTGTACGCCATGAGCCTCGCCGACCAGGGACGATTTGCGGAGAGTCACGAACATTTGCGGATGGCCGAAGACCTGGCGCCGCTCGACGCCGAGCTGTTGTTCTTCGAAGGCGGTGTGTTGGCATGGGAACGGAGATTCCCGGAAGCCGAACAAAAATATCTGGCCATGCTGCGGCGGAATCCCAACGAAACCTCCGCGCTGGCGGCTCTGGCGTACATCGCGACGTGGGAAAAGGACTGCGCCAAGGCCGGCGAATATGCCGCGCGCATGACGCGGATTTCACCCGCCGACTATCGAACCGGGTCGGTGCGCTTTGCGGTAATGGTGTGCAACGGCGACCGCGCGGGAGCTTTGAAGATCATCGCTACCCGCCAGGCCGGAGCGCCCAAGCCGCCGGCCATCGAGACAGCCCAGGGATACGCCTATCTGGGCGATAAGGACACCGCGCTCCAGTACCTGGAGAAAGCCGTGGATCGTCACGACTTCGGCGCGACGACCATGAAACGGACGCCCTATTTCGACAGCCTTCACGGCGACCCTCGTTTCATCGCGCTGGAGCGCCGCGTCGGATTGGAGCCGTAAGCAAGATTGGTGAGGCGCGGACCCCCTGGACCCGCTTTTCGCCTGAACAATCAAGCGCTTGGCACCTCTCGGGCAATCCGGCCAGGGGCCGGCCGCGGACCAGCATGGCGTTAAGGCAAGCCCGACGGGAATTCGGGCTCGCACTTCAGCCTGTACTGCATTCTTCGCCACGTCGCCGCGGCTTGCCCCATTAACCGTCGCCAGGAAGACCTCCCGCCCCCAATCCGACCCAGCACACGGCGAACACTGGCTCGGAGCGGCTTCCGGGTGGCCGACGATACGCCCGGAGCACCGGCCCGCGCTTCCCCGAACGCCGCTTCGCGGGAGCGTGGTGTTGGCACTTCTGGGAGACCGATTCGTCGTGATCCCGGATCGCTCCAACAGCTATAATCAAATCACCCCCGTGCCCAGCATCGAGCAGATGTTTCAGGTGTTGTCGGCCGATCTCTCCGCAAGGCGGCCGGAATTCCAAAATGCGATTCTCTGTCCGCTCTGCATGCGCTCGTTCACGTTCGATGCGATAGCCGAACGCCGCCTCAGCGTTGAGCACATCATTCCCTCGGCCCTCGGCGGCACGCTTGAAGCGATTACGTGCACAGAGTGCAACAACTCCCACGGTTCGGCCCTGGAGAGCCACCTGGTCAAGGCGATGCAGGCTCTGGATTCGCTGGAGGGCAAAAGAGCCGCTCCGGCCGTCTTTCGTAACGAGTGCGGACACGTGTCGGCCAATATTGAATGGCGCACTGACGGCACCACTCAAATCGAGATTGTGGGGAAAGCGAGCAGTCCCGCGGGCGTGAGCGCGATTCGCGACAGCATAAGAGAGGGTGGCACACTGAACTTCACGTTGAAGCTCGGATTCATGGCCGAACCTTACTACCGCGCGATTCTCCGCGTCGGCTACCTCGCGGCCTTTGCGTATTTCGGATACGGTTTCGCGCTGAGCGAAGGCGGATCACAGATACGCCGTGCACTCAATGGTGAGCCGGTTCCCAGTGCTGTCATTCTGGAGGCCCATCCCGACGCGGAACTTTCTAGTGCGGCCTTGGTTCGCCTGTTGCACGCCGGGGGAATGGGAACATTCTTTCTAGCGTTGTTCCAGTTGTGTTCCAGTATGACAAGGTGGTTTGCGGTGCTACTGCCCGGCAATGAAGGACGCGCTTGGGATCGTCTTGCGGAACTGGCGGCGAGCTTTCCGAGCGCGATGCTGCAAGTCAATCCGGGCGGCGCTGCCCCTGCCGTCTCGGTTCGTTTTAGTCACGAGCCCGTGACGAAACTGCAGGCAATCACGATTCCCGCACTGTGATAAACCAGGGACTCCTGCCGGGACAGGGACTCCTGCCGGGACGACTCCTGCCGGGACAGACTGGGACCACTCCTGCCGGGACCACTCCTGCCGGGACAGTCTGAAGCGACACCGACGCAAATTCCCGATTCGTGACACTCGGCACTGTCCCAGAGTCAGACTTTGCCCGGTCGGGTGCCTTTTCGCTGCGGACCAAGGCCCTTTGCAGGCCCTCCAGCTTCCCAAAGCGGCTTGCCGCCGCGCAGGAGGGCGTCGTCCTTGCCAAATACGTACGGCTCACGGCTCATCTTGAGCGGCCAAATAGCCCAATGGGCCAGCTTTCAAGCCGATCTCGATATCCTTGCGGCCGAAGCCGACCCGAAACCGGTCCGGAGGCACCGACAACAGCTCAGAGTGAAATAGCGGCGATGGAAGCAACAGCACGCCGGACTCCTCTACGAGACTCCGGCAGTGCTCTTCGACGCCATCACTCCCTTTGTATAGAGCGAAGCCGACGCATCCTCCATCTGGCTCGGACCAGTCGTAGAGGTCAGGGTAGTCGGCAAAAAAACGCCTCAGGCAAACAAGGTTGTTGGCGCAGAGATCTCGATTCTTCCGGAGGATAAGGTCGCGAGCCTTGAGCGCAATGCGCGCCAGCACCTCACTGGGCGAGGAGTTGCAAATCGACAGATAGTGCTTCATACGCTCCATCCGCGCCAGCAGTGCGTGATCGCGCGAGGCGATCCAGCCGATGCGCAGGCCCGGCAGCCCATAGGCCTTGGACATTACGTTGAGCGAAACACCTTGGTCATAGACCTCCGCCGCCTGTGGGAGTTGGCGTGCGGGGTCGCGCTCCAGCCCGCGATAGACCTCGTCGTTAAACAGGTGGATGCCGCGCTCGGCGCACAACGCGACGAGGCCGTCGAAGGTCTCCCGGCTGGCGACCGCACCGGTCGGGTTGTCGGAAAATTCACGGCAATCAGGCGCGTGTTGGGCCGCAAGGCAGCGCGCACGTCGTCGAGATCGAGCGCCCATCCGTTTTCGGCCCGCAATGCTACGCCCGAGACCGAGCCGCAGATCGACACTGGCACCGTCTCCATCGACTGGTAGTTCGGCACGGTCACGATGGCGTGATCGTCCGGGTCGAGCAAGGCCAGCATCGCGCAGTAGAGCCCCTCCTCGGCGCCGGCGAAGCAGAGGATGTCCTCCGCAGCGAGCCCCGCGTAAGTGGCGGCGACGGCGCGCCGCAACGCCGGCGAACCCCATGTCTCGGTATAGCCGAGCGTGAGATTGTCCCAGGCTTCGCGCTCTTCCGGCTCGGCCAGCGACAAAAGGTCGCAAAGCGAGATGGTTTGAGCGTCACTGGCGGTCATGTGGTGACGCGCCTTGAACTCCCACTGCGAAAAGTAGGTCTCCAGGCAAAAATCCGGCAGGATCGACATTAGCGGTCCAGTTTACCATTTGAATGAACCTCGGCGCGCAGTTGTGGAGCTAGGGGGTGGAGCTAGGGGACGGTGGAGCTAGGGGAGCTAGGGGACGGGAGCTAGGGGACGGGGAGCTAGGGGACAGACGGAACGTTCACCGCGACCCGAAATACTCCGATAACGTTCCCCCTGTCCGTCCCCAAGTTCCTCCCCCCAGCGCCTTTGTAGGGACCGAAACTGCTGATGCGGCTGATGCTAAACTTGACACAGCATGAGCATCAGAACCACGGTCACACTGGATGAAGATGTCGTGGCGCGCGTTAGGCGGGAAAGCCTGTCCAGGGGAGCTTCGTTCCGGGACACCCTCAACGATCTGCTGCGAGCGGCACTGTTGGGCGTCGACTACAAGCCGCGCCGCCGTGCGCTTAGAATTCAGCCCACTCACATGGGGTACAGACCGGGGCTGAACTACGACAACATCGAGTCGCTCCTGGAGTACGGCGAGAGCGACCAACATCGATGACCATCATCGACGCCAACCTGCTCCTGTACGCCTATAACGCCGATGCCCCGCAGCAGAAGGCATCTGCACGCTGGCTTCAAGGGCTGCTCAAGAGTGGCGAGATAATCGGCCTGCCATGGATCACGATCTGGGCATTTATTCGCATCAGCACCAATTCCAGAATCTGGGCGAATCCGAGATCTGCCGGGGAAACATTTGCCATAGTTGGCGAATGGCTGAGGCAACCCGGCGTCGTTCCATTGAATCCTGGACCGCTTCATGCTGAAATTCTGGAAAAGCTCGTCAGTGAACAACGCGCAGCCGGTCCGTTGGTAACGGACGCTGTCCTTGCCGCGCTCGCGATGGAACACGGAGCCCTTCTGGCGTCGACCGACCAGGACTTCGGCCGCTTCCCGGAGCTACGGTGGCTGAACCCACTCAGAACTTAGCGCTCCGCGCCTTGCATTGTCATTTCGGCGCCCGTCACCTGGCCGGACAAGGGCCGTTCGCGCGCCCGGGTACGGGAGGCCGGCATCCACTTGGCGGTGTCGTCTATACGGAGAGGTGCTGACGATCGGGAGCGCGGGAGAGATGCGTCTTGGCCCCGCGGGAGCCACGGCGTCTGTCCTTAAGCCAATGCTGCGGACCAGGGGGGTCCTTAACCGATCTGGAGATTTCACGGTTTAGGCGCGGAAACCGCTCCCTCGCGGTCGCGGCTCGGTTACAGTACCGCGTGTTTTCAGTCACTTACCGAGCCGCGACCGCGAGGGAGCGGTTTCCCGGAACGGATTTCCCCAAGATCGGTTAAGCACCCGACGCAGGGGGTCCGCCCCGCGTGCGCCCCCGCGATGCGGTATAAATGCTTAGAGCCGGTCCGCAAACTCGAGCCGGTGCTTCGGGAAAGGGTTCTTGCGCAATGATTCGTCGTTCCGCCGCCATTGGCGGCACACTCGCGGTACTGTTCCTTGCCTGGGAGGCATCGGCCGCGGCCAAGAAAGACAAAACCCCCTCGGCTTCCAGCGCGGCCTCGCCCGCTCCCCAAAAGCAGGACGAAGAATACACCCGGCTGATCCACGAGTACCTCCAGGACGCGCGTTTCTCCACCGAGCTGGTGGACCACATGCCCGCCTCCGACACCGTGCCCTCGCCGCTCAAGTTCCTGGGCCGGATTCCCGGCAAGCCGGGCGAGCTCACCCACGCTTCCGACATCGAACGGTACTACCAGGCGCTGGCCAAGGCTTCTCCGCGCGCCCGCTTCTGGAAGATGGGGACCACCGAGGAAGGCCGCGACATCGTGGTGCTGGCCATCGCCGACGAGGCCACGCTGAAGGATCTCGACAAGTACAAAGACATGCTGGCCAAGCTGGGCGATCCGCGCAAGATTACGCCCGAACAAGCCAAACAAGCGATTCACACCGCCAAGCCCATCTACTGGATCAATAGCGGCATTCACTCGCCCGAAACCGGCGGCCCGGAAATGCTCATCGAGCTGGCCTTCCGGCTGATCGTCGAAGAGACTCCTCTTATCCAGCAGATCCGCGATAACGTGATCACCTTTATCACGCCGGTGCTGGAAGTGGACGGCCGCGAGAAAGTGGTGGACGCGTATTACTACGGCAAAGAGCACGGCGCGGCCCGCAATTCGCTGATGATGTACTGGGGCAAGTACGTGCAGCACGATAACAACCGGGACGGCATGGGCCAGTACCTGGAGCTGACCCGGAGCTTCACCCGCGGCGTGCTGGAATGGCACCCCACCATTCTGCACGACCTGCATGAAAGCGAGCCCTATTTGTACATTTCCACCGGCACCGGACCGTACAACGTTTCGCTCGATCCGATTTCGATCGACGAATGGTGGCTGCTGGGCGAAACCGAAATCATGGAATTGGCCAAGCGCGGCGTGCCCGGCGTTTGGACCTACGGGTATTACGACGGCTGGGTGCCGAATTACCTGTTCTGGATCGCGCTGACGCACAATTCGTTCGGCCGTTTTTATGAAGTGCAGAGCTACGGCCCGGACCTTCAGCCGAACCTCGAGATGCCGGCAAGCGCGACCAGCCGCGAATGGTTCCGGCCGAATCCGCCGCTGCCTTCGGTGAAATGGGGACCGCGCAACAATACCAACATTCAGGAATCGGCCATCCTGCTGGCGTTGAACCAGGTGGGCAGGAACCGCGAACTGTACCTGGAAAACTACTATCTGAAGAACCAGCGGTCCATCGACAAGGGGAAGAACGGCACCGACAGCCCGAACGCGTGGGTGATACCGGCCGCGCAGCGGCGCAAGGCCGAAGCCGCCGACATGGTCAACGAACTGCGCCGCCAGGGCGTGGAAGTGCACACCGCCAATGCCGCTTTCGAAGCCGGCAAGCTGGCAGTGGCCGCGGGCGATTACATCGTTCGCGGCGACCAGCCCTACCGCACCCTGGTGGATATGTACACCAGCGTGCAGGCGTACGCGACAACCAATCCCCGGCCCTACGACGACACCGGTTGGACCATGCAATACCTGCGCGACGTGAAGCTGACGGCGGTGCACGACAAGTCCATTCTGGATCACCCCATGAACTTATTGACGGCCGATGCCAAGGCCGCCGGCGGGGTAGCGGGAAGCGGCGGGGTTCTAGTGGTGGATCATACCAGCGATAACAACCTGATGCGCTTCCGCATGCTGAATCCGGCGATCCAGGCGCTGGCGGCGGAGGAGGATTTCGAGCTGGACGGCCACCATTTCCGCGCCGGCGCCATGATTCTCCCCAATGCCGACCGCGCCCGCCTGGAGCCGCAGCTCAAGGACCTCGGTCTTTCGGCGTGGGCGGCGGCTTCGGCGCCGCAGGTGAAGACGCATCCGCTGACCACGCCGCGCATCGGATACGTACATTCGTGGTCGCGCACCCAGGATGAAGGCTGGGTGCGGGCCGCCTTCGATCGTTACGGCGTGCCGTACACTTACTTCGCCGATAAGAAGCTGAAGGAGGGCGGCCTGCGCGCCAAATACGACGTGATCGTATTCCCCCATGTGACGGGCACGTCGCAGTCCATCGTCGCCGGAGTTCCCATGACCGGCAATACGCCCATCCCTTACAAGAAGACCGCCGAGACGCCGAGCTTCGGCATCCTCGATTCCGCCGACGATATTCGCGGCGGCATGGGGATGGAGGGCTTGGAGGAGCTGTCGAAGTTCGTGCAGGAGGGTGGGCTGCTGATTACCGAAGGGTCGACGGCGGCGTTGATGGCCGAGTACGACCTGGCCGGCGGCGTCGCCGTCGAACATCCGGCCAACTTCTTCGCCCGTGGATCGATTCTGCGCGGCGTTTTCGCGGACAAAGCCAGCCCCATTGCGTATGGCTACGACGGCAAGGATCTGCCGGTGTATTTCAACCAGGACCCGGTGCTGAGTGCGGCGGCCACCCCGTTGGGTGCGTTTGGCGGATTCGGCGGCGGCGGGGGAGGAGGACGCGGGCAGACCGGCCCGGTGAACGGCGGCGAAGGGCAGAACGTATACCCCAACGTGACCACCATGAGCGTCTCTCCGCTCGATCCGGGCGAAGCCGCCGAAACGGCGCCAGGTACCGGCGGACGCGGCGGGCGCGGAGGACGCGGAGCGGCTGCCGAAGCCGGCGGACGGGGCGGACGCGGAGCGGGCCCGAGCGAAAGCCGCCCCCGCGTGATTCTGCAATTCCCCACCAGCCCGGGCGACATGCTGCTTTCCGGCACCATCGCCGGCGGCGCCGCCATATCCGGCCGGGCCGCGCTGGTGGACGTTCCTCTCGGCAAGGGCCACATCGTGATGTTCGCCTTGCGTCCTTTCTGGCGCTGGCAAACCCAGGGAACCTTCATGCTGGCGTTCAACGCCATCCTGAACTGGGACCACCTGGACGCCGGCAAACCAGCCCCTCCGGCGGCGGCTGGCACGAGTCCGGCGGGACAATGAGCTCTATCCCGTATTGGCCGTGTCCGGCGGCGAGGTAGCACTGGTTTCCTGAACCAATTCCGCCTGCAGCCGCAGCAAAGCCTCAAGCGGGATCTGATCCAACACGTCTCCGTTCTCCCGGTTCACGGTTTGGACCACGAACTGGCCGGTTCTTGGGTCCCGCCGGTAAGTCAGCTCACGGTCCTGCCCTAGCAACTCCGACTGGTTCACCTGTTGGACCGCCTTCACAATCTGGCGATTGGCCGCGCTGTCGCCCGGCGCAATCGGCACGGAGTTCAGCGGGGCGCTGACTCCCAATCGACTTAACGCATCGACTTCCATAATGGAACACCTCCCGCTCGGCGGACGGTTCTCAAAGTTTCACATCGGCGGTGTTCGAGGCGGATTCGAGGGAATTTTTTTTCTTGCCGCTACGCGAGCGATTCCACCGGGAAAAGCGGGGGCGGCGCCGGCAGCCTGGCGAGGCCGGTGGCGCCACAGAAAAACCATCCCGCGTGCGGCGCTTGTCTTTGTGCCTCCGCGGGCATCCCTTCGACGGCAGTGGTGAACAGCACGCGGATGCCGCCATCGAGTTCCACGAATTCCGGGCAGGTAACGCGTGGCGAGCCAGGGAGAATCCATTCCGTCAGCACGGCTCCGTCGGCGAGCCGCAGCTCCTGGGCGACGCCGGCGCCGGCCGCTTCCGGGTTGTAGAATGCCACTACGATGCTTTCGCCGTCCGGCGTGGCCCGCAAGCCGTCCGGCAAGGCCGGCAATGCCGACGGTGGGACGAGCAGCCGGCGCGAGACCAGTTGCCGAAATCCGGAGGTAAAGCGATAGCAGGCGATCGTCTTCGGCACCGAATCGATATCGATCAGGTCCAGGCCCTGGTCGGAGCAGCGAAAATACTTGCCGTTGGAGCACACCTGGTGGCCCACGATTTCCCGCAGGGTGTGGGTGGCGCAATCGAAGCGATAAAGCGCGGCCACCGGGTCGCGCACTTGTTCGTGCTTGGTGCCAAACACGAGGCCTCCGGGAATGGCGATGCCCTCGTTGATGACTTCGGGCCGGTTGCCGGGGATGGTGATCCCGGTCTTGGCAATCTCGCCGCCCGGCACCTTGATCAGCACCAGTTCCCGCTCCATGCCGACCAGCCAGGTGCCGGGGCGGGTGGTCTCCACGAAAAAGCCGGGGCGGCCCGGCAGCGGAATGCTGGTGTTGCGGCGGGTCTCGAGATCGAGCAGGTTCAGGCTACCATCGGTCCGTTCCGGCCCGTGTTGAATGGCAACCCAGCCCACCACCGGGGCATCGCCGGGCAGGTTTCGCAGCAGCCGCGGGCACTCGGGCAGGTACCGGAGTTCGTCGGTTGGAGGGCGATACCAGGGCTCCGCGATTCTGCTTGCCTGAGGTGTCTCCACGGCCGCCATCATAACATCCCGATGCCCTCCCGCTGCCGACCTTGGATGGCGTAGAATCAGGATATGCAGGTAGTTCCCTCCCAATCTCGTCCCGGTCTGTTCGCGTCCGACTAAGCTTCCCGCCGCGCTCTGGCGGCGCGCGCCGGTTTGTCTACAGGCGCGCATGGCGATTCCAAACAACAACTGAATATAAAGGAGTAATGCGATGGGGAAGACTCTCGAATTAGGGCGGCCCGATCTGCCACAGCTTTCGGGCGCGTTGCCGGGGCCGAAGGCGCGGGCAATTATCGAGCGCGACCGGGCGGTGGTTTCCACTTCTTACACGCGCGGCTATCCGCTGGTGGCCGCGCGGGGCGAAGGCGCGATGGTGGAGGACGTGGACGGCAACCGGTTTCTGGACTTCAACGCCGGTATCGCTGTGGTGGCGACGGGGCATTGCCACCCGCGCGTGGTCGCGGCCATTCAGCGGCAGGCGGCGCGGCTGATCCACATGTCGGGCACGGATTTCTACTATGAAGAGCTGACCGCGCTGGCGGAAGAACTGGCCCGGATCGCACCGGGCGGGGTGGCGCGGCGGGTATCGTTCGGGAACTCCGGCGCCGAAGCCATCGAGGGCGCTATCAAGCTGGCGCGCTATGCGACCGGGCGGGACAAGATCATCGCCTTTTATTCTTCTTTTCATGGCCGCACTATGGGTGCGCTCTCGCTAACGGCGAGCAGGGCGGTGCAGCGGGCCGGCTTCGGTCCGCTCATTCCGGGGGTGGTGCATGCGCCCTACGCCTATTGCTTCCGCTGCCCGCAAGGGCGGACGCCGGATACCTGCGCGGTGGAATGCGTCCAGCACATCGAAAAGACGATTCTGAAGACCATCGCACCGGCGAAGGAAACCGCGGCCATCGTCGTCGAACCGGTGCAGGGGGAAAGCGGATACGTGGTGCCGCCGCGCAAGTTTTTCGACGAACTGGCGCGGGTAGCCGAACAAAATGGTATTCTTCTGATTTTCGACGAAGTCCAATCCGGCATGGGGCGGACCGGGCGGATGTGGGCGGCGGACCATTTCGACGCGGTGCCGGATATTCTGGCGGTGGCCAAGGGGGTCGCGAGCGGAATGCCGCTGGGGGCCACCATCGCGAGGGCGGAGATCATGAATTGGCCGCCGGGAGCGCACGCGTCGACGTTTGGCGGCAACCCGGTGGCTTGTCAGGCCGCCCTGACGACCATCGCCCTGCTGGAGGAAAGCCTGATCGAAAACGCCGCGAGCATGGGCGCCTATTTGATGGAACGGCTGCGCGAGTGGCCGGAACGGTACGAGACGGTAGGCGACGTGCGCGGGCTGGGGCTCATGATCGGCGTCGAACTGGTACGGGACCGCCGGAGCAGGGAACGCAATCCCGCCCTGCGCGACCGGGTGGTGGAACTGGCGTTTGAACGCGGGCTGCTGATTCTGGGCGCCGGAGAGAATACCATTCGCCTCTGCCCGCCGCTGGTGGTGACGCGCGAGCAGTGCGACTTTGCGATGGAGACGATCGAAGATTGCCTCAAACTGGGAATGGAATTGCTATAGTCTCGATAGGGAACGGTGAATCGAAGAGAACTGCAAGCCCTTGCCGAGGCGCGGCTGAAGGACGCTCAGGCTCTGTTTCAAAGTATGTTTAAGAGAGTATTGGTGAACGAACTACTGGTTGAGGGCCAGCGGCTGCTCGAGGCTTTGGCGCGAAATCGTTTTCCGATGGTTGCGGCGCTCTGGAGCTACTTCCCGGAATCGATGGAATGGCGGCTCGTAATCGTCTCGCCGGTCGTCGATCGCATCGGTCCGCTCCGAGCGTATAAGCGCATTCAGCGGGTGCTGGCAACCACCAAACCTTCTCTCTTAACACTGACCGATATCGCCGCATACGGTTCGGCCAGCCAGGATTACCGAAACCTGCGGGACATCATTTCCAGCCCGGGCCGGCTTATCGCGGGGCCCGAAGTCAGCCGTATGCAACCGGCTGTTGCCGTCGAGGATGCCTACGTCTACCAATTACCGGCATAGCTCGTCGGTCTCTCGACACTAGGGATATGAGAAATGCGCCCGCGGCCAACGGCCGGCCCGTGAAAATCCTCGATGTCGGCTGCGGCATTCACCGGCAGCCGGGGACCATCGGGCTGGACCGAAACCCCGCCAGCCATGCCGACGTGCTGGCCGATCTCGACCGCTTTCCGTATCCGTTCGCCGACAATGCGTTCGACCGGGTGACGGCGATCCACGTGATCGAGCATGTCGACGACGTGATTCGGACCATGGAGGAATTTCACCGGCTGGTGCGGGCGGGCGGCACGGTACGGATCGAGACGCCGCACTACACCGACTTCAGCTCGTTCTGCGATCCCACCCACAAACACCATCTGACCAGCTTCAGCTTCCGCTATTTCGGCAAAGACAATGCCGGCTTCGGCTACTATTCGCCGGTGAAATTTCGTGAGATTTCCGTGCGCGTCAAGCTACTGGCTTTCTGGAGATGGCTGGGATTCCAATTTCTGGTGAACCGCTTTCCGCGCTACCGGCGCTTTTGGGAATACTACCTTTGCTACGTGGTGCGGGGCAAGGCGATGGAATTCGAGTTCGAAGTCCTGAAGGCGTGAGGTTGGGCCGATGATGGGCTGGCTGTGGCGCGGAGCGGCGCGGTTGCGTTGGCACTTTCGGCCGGACGAGATCGGCCGCTGGGGCGAGGATATGGCGCACCGCTATTTGCGGGCTCACGGCTGCACGGTGGTGGCGCGCAATTACCGGCCCCCGTCGGAATCGGGTGAAATCGATATCGTGGCCTGGGATGGGGAAACGCTGGCCTTCGTGGAAGTGAAAACCCGGACGAGCGCCGACTTTGCCGCGCCGGAACGCAACGTCGGCACGGAAAAGCAGCGTCGCATGCTGCGCGCCGCCGAAGACTACCTGCGGCGCACGGAAGTGCCGTGGTCGCGGGCGAGATTCGATATTGTGAGTATCGTTTTATCGAGGCCGCCCAAGCTGGAGTGGAGGCGGGGCGCGTTCCGGCGGCCGGAGGCGCGGTGACGACAATCGCGGGCGGAGAGCGGACACGGGGGGCGGGCAACAAGTCCCGCGGTGTCAACCGACGCTTTCCGAGCCGCGACCGCAAGAAGCGGTCGCGTGCCGGTCCGGTATAATCGAGACATGGAGTTCGGTATGAATCGGATCGAAACCCTCGAAGGCCAAGTGAAGAGCCTGAACTCGGAAGAGCTGAAAGCGTTTCGGGATTTGGTTCGCAAGTTTTGATGCCGAGGCATGGGATGCCCAGATCGAATCCAATGCGAAGAATGGCAAGCTCCGTTCACTCGCGGAGCGAGCGCTTCGCGATCACGAATCCGGCCGCTCTTCGCTTCTGTGACCCACCGATCCGCTCCGGATTTCTGGGGTTCGTACCGATCGCTCCCTGCACAGACCCAAAGCGTTGCCGACCGCGCGTTCGCACTCTTGAAGGCTGATCCCCGCCACCCCTCCTACACTTCAAGAGAGTCGACGGCTTCTGGTCCGTGCGGGTTGGCGTAAGAACGACCTTCGCTCCCAGCCCATGACCATGAAAAACCCGCCTCACCCCGGCCTTGTCGTCTTGCAGGAATGCATTGAGCCTTTGGGCTTGACCATCACGGACGCAGCCGAAGCCCTTGGAGTGACGCGCAACGCGCTTTCAGAGCTCGTCGACGGGAAGCGCGGTATATCTCCCGAAATGGCCGTGAGGCTGTCCGAGGTTTTCGGCGGAAGCGAACAAGGCTGGCTTGTGCAACAGGCCCAGTACGACCTTGCACAAGTCCGCCGCGAACGAATAAAGCTGAAACGGTTGCAACCAGTGCCCGCAGCCGATCCAAAGGCCGAAGCGCTCATTTACAACACCGACGCGCCAACCCCAATCCTCTGCAAGCGGCTCTTCGGTTTTGAATCCCTCGGCGAGGAGCTTATCACAGAGAAACTCAGCGAGCCTTTTTCCCCACATTTCGGGATTGATCTGCCCCTCCTCCCCGTCGTAGGCCGGGAACCTGTCGGAGCGGAATTCAACGTAGGTTAGCATCGCGCTCTCATCTGGATGTAACTTGACGGACGCCTCTGTGGCGCACGCACTCTTGCGTGCCGCGTCGCCGCTCTGGGCGACGCCTGATCTTCGTGCGAAGACGTGTCGAGAGGAGTCTCGACACGGCACGCATGAGTGCGTGCGCCACACTTCCCGCTACTGGTGCGCCACCACGTCCCATCCCAGATACTTCGACGTGGCTTCTCGCACTGCCGACGAGACCTGCGACAGGTTGGCGGCTACGTGGTGTTCGAAGCCGTTTTCGCAGATGTAGCGCAGCAGTTTTTGCAGGTGCGGAATTCGCACCACGCCGGCGCCGCCGAAGGTGGTCAGCGGGTCGTCGGTGAATTCGCCTTCGCCGACGTAGCCGCGGATTTTGCCGGCGGTATCGTCGGTGGAGAAACGCGCGAAACTCATCGGGCCCGGCTTCACCACGCCAACGCAGGTGCCGTAGGTATTCTCGCGCCCTACCGTGCCGGCGATGATTGCCTGGAAATCCATCTTGACGCTCTTGAAGAAGTGCTTGGGCAGGTTGCTGCAGTGGAAACAGACCGCCTTGTCGGGGTCGTCGCCGTAGTTATTGTTCCAGTCGAGCAGCGCGCTGGGGGTTTCCGACGCCAGTTGCAGGGCGTGCATGCCGACCACGCCGCAGATATCCGTCTCGCACGCGCTCGACACCAGGCTGTCGCTCATCATGCTCATCACGGTGCAGGGCACCACGCCGAAGAACTCTTCGAGCGACGTCCAGCATTGAATGGCGCTGATCGAAACCTGGGTCTGCGCCATCCAGGTGTCGATGACCGCGCCCAGCTTGGCCATCTTCAACAACGCCGGTTCCGGAACGCTTTCGGTCGAGACATAGCGGCGGATGGCGGCCAGCTTTTCGACCGCGGCCGGATCTGTGTCACTCATGCGGGTGATGCGGCCCATCACTTCGGAAAGGTCGAAAGTTTCCACCGAAATGCCGCTGGCCTCGAGCAGCTTTTCGCTGAAACGCACGGTATTGAAGGCCGCCGGCCGCGCGCCGATGGCACCCACCCGCAATCCTTTCAAGCCGCGCACTACGCGGCAGACGGCCGCGAACCAGGCCAAATCTTTCGCGAATTCGGCCGAATCGGGCGCTTCGGTGTGCAGCGTGGTCAAGGAGTATGGAATGCCATATTGACGCAGATTATTGCAGGCGCTCATTTTGCCGCAGAAGCTGTCGCGCCGGTCGGCAATCAGCATTTTGCCGGGTGTATCTGGCGTGGCCTGAATCAAAACCGGCACGTTCAGGCCGGCCATTCGTAGCGCATCGGCGATGCCGCGCTCCTCGCCGAAATTCGGCAGAGTGACGATGATGCCGTCGATTTCCTCGCGGTGGCGCTTGAACAGATCGGCGCACTTAGCGGATTCGGCGCGCGTTTCCACCGCGCCGTACTTGGTGTCCTCAGGGCCGGGAATCACCACTCCGTAGCCGGCTTTTTCGAGGGCCGCGACTATTTCCGCGTGCCCGCTCTTGGCCAGGTGACCGGGGAAAAAGCCGCGATTGCCGACGATTGCGCCGAACGTCATCGAACGATTGCTCATGGACGATACCTCACTACCAGAATATGATTTGCAGTACGACAAACACCACGGCCACCGCGCCGGCCCAGAAAATAGGCCGCTGATAGAGCGGCAGATTGCCTTCCGAAGGCACGTCGGTGCAGCCATACACCAGCCCGACCAGTTCCGATTCGGGCCTCGGCTTCGTCAGCAGGCTTACCACGATGGTGACGACCATGCATACGCCCCACGACCACAGCGCGCGGAACATGTCCTCGGCCAAGGCCTTGGCGTTCATCGAAAAGGCCACGTAGCGCAGCGCCGAATGGTCCACTTTCACCCAGCCCCACAGGCCGACGGCGGTACCCGTGCCCGCCAGCAGGCCCCAGAATCCGCCCGCGCCGGTGGCGCGCTTCCACAGCATGCCCAGGATCACGGTGCCGAACAGGGGCGCGATAAAGAAGCTGAACAGCGCCTGCACGTAATCCATGATGCTGTGGAACTGCATCGCCAGGTAGGCGGTGCCGATCGAAATCAGCACGCCCAGCACGGTGCACCAGCGGCCCATGGCCAGGTAGTGCGCGTCGGTGGCTTTCTTGCGGATGAGGGCGGCGTAAATGTCGTAAGTCCAGACGGTGGTGAAGGCGCTCACGTTACCCGCCATGCCCGACATGAAGCCGGCCACCAGCGCGGTGATGCCCAGCCCCAGCAAACCCGGCCCGCAGTAACGCGCCAGCATCAGCGGCAGCACTTCGTTGTAGCTATGACCCCCGGTTACAGCGGCTACGTCTTCGCCCACCAGTTTCATGGGCAGCACGGCCAGGCCCAGCAGGCCGGGAAGAATCACGATGAACGGCACGCACATCTTGAAGGCGGCGCCGATGACCGGAGCCAGCTTGGCGGTGCGCAGGTCCTTGGCCGCGATCACGCGCTGCACCACCAGGAAATCGGTGGTCCAATAGCCGAACGAAATCACCAGACCCAGGCCGAACACGACGCCGATCCAATTGATGCCCATGGGGTTGTCGGTGAACGTGCCGACGGAGCGCCACATGTGGGTATAATCCTGCCCCGGGTTGAGATGGTGAATGCGCGCCACCACGCCGCTCCAGCCGCCGGCTTCGATCAGGCCGATGATGGCAACCAGCAGCGCGCCCAGCCAGATCAGCACGAATTGCAGCACTTCGTTGAAGATGGCGGAGCGCAGGCCGCCCAGAAAGACGTAGGCCGCCACGGTGAGCGCGGAAATCCAGATGCTGACGTTGATATCCCAGCCGAGCATCACCTTCATCACCAGCGCCATCGAGAACATGTTGATGCCCGACATGAGCACGGTCATGAAGCCGAACGAAACCGCCGACAGCGCCCGCGCCGGCTCGCCGAAGCGCAGCTTCAGATAGCCGGGAACCGAATGCGTCTTCGAGATGTAATAAAACGGGATCATCACCAGCGCCAGGAACAGCATGGCCGGGATGGCGCCGATCCAATACCAGTGGGCGGCCAGAATGCCGTATTGATAGGCCGAGCCGGCCCAGCCCATCAGCTCGAGCGCTCCCAGATTGGCCGCCACGAAGCTGAGTCCCGCGACCCAGGCCGTCATTTCGCGGCCGGCCAGGAAAAAATCCTCGCCGGTCTTGGTGAAGCGTTTGAGGTAGAAGCCGATGCCGATCACCGCCACGAAGTACAGAATAATGACGGCGAGATCCACCGGCGAGAGCGAAAGCAGGCGTCCAGGCGCGCTTTCCAGGAGCAAACAGGGCATTAAGGGCATGGGCTTGGCCGCTAAATTGAGAGCGTTTGCAAGAGCTTATGGTATGGACGGGACGAGCCAAAGTCAAGCGGTTGCGGCTCGCGGCGGCGCCGCGTGGTAGGGTGACAGGGAGAACCGTGCTGGAGCCGCTATGAATTCTTCGACTTTCCGCCTGGCCGCGCTGCTGTGGCCCGCGCTGCTGCTGGCTGCCGATCCGTCCGGCGCGATGGAGGCCCGGCTGGCGCAATTGCGCGCCAATCCGCCCGCGCTCTACGCTTTCTTGTTGCGCATGCCCAAGGGCGGCGACCTGCACAACCACCTGACCGGAGCGGTGTACGCCGAAAGCTACCTCGATGCCGCCGCCGAAGACGGCTTGTGCGCCAACCTTCGGGCCGGCTCGCTGGTGTTGCCGAACCAGGATGGCGGCTGCGCCGAGGGCGACGTGCCGGCCGCTCGCGCCGCTCGCGACAATGCTCTCCGCAACGAGCTGATCGACAGCTTCTCGATGCGCGCGTTCGTGCCCGGCACCGAATCCGCCCACGATCATTTCTTCGGCGCCTTTGCCAAATTCAACGCCGTCAAGGCCGGCCATCGCGGCGCCTTCCTGGCCGAATTGACCCGCCGGGCGGCGGAGCAAAATGAATCGTACCTGGAGGTGATGGCGATCAACGGCAAGCCCGCCAACCCGCTGGCGGACAAAATCGGCTTGAACACCGATTTCGACCGCGGCCGGGAGCAACTGCTGGCGGGTGGACTCGACGCCGTCGTCGAGCAGCTTCACGCGCGCCTGGACGACACCGAGAAATCGCGGCGCGCGGCGCTGGGCTGCGACGCCGAGCCGAACTCGCCGGCCTGCCGCGTGGCGGTGCGGTACCTGTTCGAGGTGCTCCGCGAATCGCCGGCCAACCAGGTGTTCGCGGAGGCGCTGGCGGGTTTCCGCCTGGCCGCCGTCGACCCGTTGCTGGTGGGCGTGAGTTTCGTGCAGCCGGAGGACGGGGCGATTTCGATGCGCGATTACCATCTGCACATGCGCATCGTCGAATACCTGCGCAAGACCTATCCAAAGATACACGTGACGCTGCATGCCGGCGAGCTGGCGCCGGGGCTGGTGCCGCCGGAAGGTTTGCGGTTCCACATCCGCGAGGCGGTGGAAATCGCCGGGGCGGAGCGCATCGGCCACGGCGTGGATCTGGCGTATGAAACCGATTCCGAGGGTCTGCTCTTACTGATGCGGCGCAAGCGCATCCTGGTGGAGATCAACCTGACCAGCAACGACCTGATTCTGGGCGTGCGCGGCAACCAGCATCCGCTGCCGGAATACCTGAAAGCGGGCGTGCCGGTGGCGATTTCGACCGACGACGAGGGTGTGTCGCGCACCCACCTGACCCAGGAGTTGCTGCGCGCCGCGATCGACTACAGGCTGAGCTACGCCGAATTGAAAGAGATGGCGCGCAACAGCCTGCAATACGCCTTTGTGGAAGAAGCCGAAAAGGCGCGTCTGCGGAAGGATCTGGAAGAACGATTCCGGGCGTTCGAGAAGCCGCCGGCGATAGAATAGAGGATCGGGCAACGTATTCACGGCGATGGCCGGACAATATGTGCCGTGGCGCCGGATGCGGCGTTGCACGGGTCCAACGCTCAAAGCAAATTTATGAAAAATCACTGGCTCGGCGCTCTCGCCGGAGTGGCGCTGCTGGGAGCCGTTCCGGCCGCGCCGCTTGACGAAGGGACGCGCCGCCTGGCGCACGACATTTTTCAGCAACTGGTCGAGATCAATACGACGGACTCGGCGGGCAGCACGACGATCGCCGCCGAAGCCATGGCGAAGCGGTTGCTCGAGGCGGGGTTTGCCGCCGACGACGTGAAGGTTCTGGGCCCGAACGACCGCAAGGGCAACCTGGTGGCGCGCCTTCGCGGCAGCGGCGGGGGGCGCCAGCCGATCCTGATCATCGGCCACCTGGACGTGGTGGAGGCGCGACGCGAGGATTGGACAACCGACCCCTTCCGCTTTGTCGAAAAAGACGGCTACTTCTATGGACGCGGGACGCAGGATATGAAGGTGAACGATGCCGTCCTGGTCACCGAATTTATCCGGCTCCATCGTGAAGGCTACCGCCCGAACCGCGATCTGATCCTCGCCTTGACGGCCGATGAGGAGGGCGGAAAGTCGAATGGCGTCGATTGGCTGCTGAAGAATCATCGCGATCTGATCGCCGCCGAATTCGTGTTGAATGCCGACTCGGGCGGAGTGACCACGGTGAAGGGGAAGCCGGTGAACGTGGACGTGGAAGCGAGCGAAAAGCTGTACGCCGATTATCAACTCATGGCGACTAACCCGGGCGGGCACAGTTCCCTCCCCGTCCCGGATAACGCGATTTATCACATCGCCGACGCGCTGGGACGGTTGGAGCGGGCGCCGTTTCCGTTCGAGCTGAACGGGGTGACGCGTGCCTATTTCGAACGGCGCGCGTCGCTCGAGACGGGCCAGACGGCGGCGGATATGAAAGCGATTTTGCGGACACCGCCCGACGGCGCCGCGGTCGCCCGCCTGTCCGCCGATGCGCGGTTCAACTCGACCATGCGCACCACGTGCGTCGCCACGCGGCTGAGCGCCGGTCACGCCAACAATGCGCTGCCGCAGCTTGCCCAGGCGAACGTCAACTGCCGCATTCTGCCAGGGCATTCGGCCGAAGAGATCCGGCAAGAGCTGGTTCGAATCGTTGGCGACCCGAAGATCGTGGTGCGGTACGTGGACGACGCCGGGAACGTTTACGATCGCACGCCGGAGAAGAAAGCGTTTCCTCCCATTCCGCCTCCCGACGAAATCCTGAAGCCACTCCAGCGGATCGCCGACGAGATGTGGAACGGAGTGCCGGTGATCCCCGACATGGAAACCGGAGCGTCGGATAGCATTTATACAATAGCCGCCGGCCTGCCAAGTTATGGCATCGGTGGAGTGGCCATCGATCAGGACGACGTTCGGGCGCACGGCAAGGATGAGCGGGTGCGGGCCGATTCCTTCTACGATGGCGTCGAGTTCTATTATCGGTATCTGAAGGCTCTGACGTCGCCCGAATGAGGCCCGCGGCGAGCCGGGTTGCGGCGGTGAGGAGGTGGGACAGACCATCGTCTTTCGTGGTCTGTCGTGCGCCGAGCCGTAACCGCCTGACAGACGACAAACAACGATCGTCTGTCCCACCTCTGGGTCACTTTCCAATTGGTAACCCTCTACGGCCCGCGGCGGCGGCTAACCGGTGCCGCTGAGGTCCAGGCGCTCGACGGTGGGGGGTGGGAGGCTATCGAAGGTCAGCCCTTCGAGCAACTCGCCGGCTTCGCGCGCGTCGTTGCGGCGGCGGCGGTTCCACTCGCGGGCGGCCAGCATGGCGGCGGGCAGCAACAACAAGCTCAGCGGCTGATTCACCATCCAGGTTCCCAGCGCGGCGCCGGCGCGGGTGAAGAGCTCGAATCCCAGGAACTGCAGCAGGCAGAGCATGAGGAGATTGTCGCGGAAACCGGGCGTGGGGCAGGCCAGCGGCATCTTGCGATAGCCCTCCAGCAGCAGCTCGATGAGCGAAACCGAAAGAGCGGCCACGTACGCCGTGGCAGCCAATGCCTCCAACGCGCCGCTTCGCCAGGCGCCCACTACGAACCAAGGCAGCAGCACGAATAGCGATAGAAACGCCAGCATGACGCGGCGCGCCACCGGGCGGGTTTCGGCGACGCGGGCTTACTGATGCATATGAGGACGACCATCATTATCGACCCGGATCTGCTTGAGCGCGCTCGGGAGCTGACGGGCATTCGGGAGAAGACCGCGCTGGTACGGGCTGGCCTGGAGGCGTTGATTGCGCGTGAAGCCGGCAAGCGGCTGGCGGCGCTGGGAGGCTCGCAGCCCGAAATGGCGAGTATTCCGCGCCGGCGGCACGCGTGATGGTGTTGGCCGATACCTCGGTCTGGATTCAGCACTTCAGGCGAGGCGAGCCGGCCTTGGGGGCGCAACTCGCCGATGGATTGGTTCTGATGCATCCCTTCGTCTCTGGTGAACTGGCGTGCGGCAACTTGAAAAGCCGCGGGGCGATTCTCTCCGACCTCAACACCTTGCCCTCGGCCGAACTGGCATCTCACGCGGAGGTCCTTCGGCTGATCGAAGACCGGTGCCTTTGGGGACGCGGGCTGGGCTGGGTGGACGTGCATCTTCTGGCCTCGGCACTGCTGTCCCGTTGCGGATTCTGGACTCTCGACAAGAAACTCGCCGCGGCGGCAGCGGAGTTGGGCCTGAGCTGCTAGTATCGGACAGGAGGCACCGATTTCAATGACCGCAATGGAGCGAATTCAGGACTTCCTGGGACAGAAGAGGCTGGCCTTCGTGGGTGTTTCGAGCCGGCCGGCGGAGTTCTCGCGGAACTTGTTTCGCGAATTTCGCGCGCGCGGATATGACGCCATCCCGGTTCATCCGGGAGTCGCGGAAATCGACGGCGAAAAGTGCTTCGCCCGTTTGCAGGACATCGATCCGCCCCCCGATGGAGCGCTGCTGCTGACGGCTCCGGGCGTTACCGACCAGGTGGTACGCGATTGCGCGGAGGCGGGAATCGGGCGGGTCTGGATGTATCGCGCCGGGGGAACTGGAGCGGTGAGCGCCGACGCTCTCGGGTTTTGCGCGGCGAAAGGAATCTCGGTGGTGCCGGGGGAGTGCCCGTTCATGTTCCTTCCGGGTACACCCTGGTTCCATCGCCTGCACGGACTGGTGAAGAAGATCACCGGGGCTTATCCGAGGTGAAGCGGCCGCGGGCGGGAAGAGCCGCCTGAAAAGGCGGCTGCAGCCACGATTGGCTGCCCCACAAAGAATCACAGCTTAGATTCGGCCGAACTTGGCCACGGCTTCTTTGATCGACTTGAACTTCTCGATGAACGGCAGCATGCTGTGCTCGGTATTGTCGAGAGCCTCGGCCTTTTTGAGGACCTCTTCGGCATGCGCGCGCGGCACCACCACCACTCCGTCCTCGTCGGCCACAATGATATCGTTGGCAGCCACGTGCGCTCCGGCGCAGGTGACCGGAACATTGACGCCCGCAAACCGATAGTGATTGACGCTGGTCGAGGGCACAACGCCGCGGCTGAAGACCGGGAACTGGAGCTTGCGAATCTGGGGCGTGTCGCGCACACCGCCGTCGATGATCGCCCCCGTCAGCCCGCGGTACTTCATGGCGGTTGCCATCAGGCCGCCCATGCCGGCGTAGTCGGCGCCGTCCTCCAGCACCATCACGTAGACCGATCCCGGCTTGGCGTTGTCGATGGCGTCGAGCATGCCCGCGGAAGCCGCGGATCCTTCTTTGTGTTCTTCCTTCTTCAACAGTACGGTTACGGCGGGGCCGGCGAACTTGGCGGCGGCCAGCGGCCGCATCTCGTGCGACATGTAGTTTTTCTGCCCGTACAGTTGTTCCATGGCATCGGAAACCGAAGCGACCTCGACCATGCGGAAGCCCTCGATCAAGGGATCGCCCACGGGTTGCGCCATCAGCCAAACGGCTACGGCCAGAATCGCGAAAACCAACATCCATAACGTGCGTTTCATAAAACTCCCTTTCTGACGCCCGCGGAAAGCGGGCATACCCTCATTGTTTCGCCGGGGGAAGGCTGTAGAATTCGTAAGCGATCCGCCACTTGGATTCCTGGCCGGGTTCGAGGTGCAAGTCGATGTACGCTTCCGGGCAAACTGTCTTGGGATTCGACCAGAAAACTACCTTGGCCAGGCGCTGGTCGCCCTTCTGCCGGACTCCGGCTCCCGTCTTGCGGTTCTCCACCCGGATGTCGTAATCGGCGGCGGTGCCATCGTACCCTTCCAGGCCGGTATACACGCTCTGGCCCGTCGTCAACTCCCGCAGGAACAAGACTTCTTTTCCGCGAACCTCCGCCAACCCCGCCAGGTCGCCGGTGGCGCGCGGAGCGAACGGAAACTTCACGATATAGTCCGGCCCCGCCGGTTGGGAGTCCAGCATGTAGAAATTGTGTTCGTAGACGCTGGTCTCGATGGTCTTCCTGCCGGTGTTCTTGAGACTGTGGTCGAGGACCAGCTCCGGCCGATCCTTCGCCAGGCTCAGTCTCTTGCGATACACATATGCGTACCCGTTCACGTCGCTCAGCACTTGCGCGAATTCGATCCAGTCCCGCCCGCTATCGACAGTCCGCTTGCCCGTGTCCAGGATCTGGTAGGTATGGAACTGTTGAAACCGCGGCTCGTCCGGCTTGCGCAGCGCGCCGACCCCGATTTTGACGAAGCTCCCGCCGGGTGCGACTGCGTCGTAGCCGAGCCCGGCGCCTTTGGTGAGGAACTCCTCGACCGGGCCCATGATGGCGTCGTGGATCTTCGGATCGTACCGGTCGAACCACTTGCCGAAATACGTGTGTCCGCCGGATTCGAGGCTGGCGACCACGCCTGACCAGTCGAACCGGGTGGCGCGGTAGTAACCGTTTTGCGGATCCGGCAGGTAAATGGTGGCGCGAACCGTGCCGCTCGAAATCTGGATCTGCGGAAACTCCGCCGCCGCGAGCCCGGAGGACGTCGCGCCCACTGCCAGCCCGAGCGTCAGACCGACGCACATGACAGAAGTTCTCACTGAAGAACCGCGAGTATAACACAGCCCAATTGGCGGCGACTCCCCCTGGCGTGCGCCCCTGAAAGGACGGCCTGAAAGGGCCTGAAAGAGGGCCTGAAAGGGACAGCCTGACGTGAGGCTGACCGGAGATAGCTGAGTTTCTCGCCGATCCGCGGAAGTCGTTCTTGGCTCTCTCCTGATTCTGTAGCTTCGATGCGTAGGCTCCCGCGATCAATCCGGCACCGGCTCGGCGGCGATGCCGTCCAGTTCCGCCAAGGTTTCCGGCGAGAGCGTCAACTGCCCGGCGGCCAGGTTCTCCCGCAGGTGGACGACCGACGATGTGCCGGGGATCAACAAGATGTTGGGCGACCGGTGCAGCAGCCACGCCAGCGCGACCTGCATCGGCGTGGACCCGAGCCGGCCGGCGACGTTTGACAGAGTGGACGACTGCAGCGGCGTGAACCCGCCGAGCGGGAAGAACGGCACGTACGGGATGCCCTGCCGGGCCAGATCGTCGATCAGGGCGTCGTCGTGGCGGTAAGCCAGGTTGTAGTTGTTCTGCACGCACACGATATCGGTGATCGCCTGCGCCTCGGCTACCTGGGCGGCGGTGACGTTGCTCACGCCGATGTGGCGGATCAACCCCTTGCGCCGGAGGTCGGCCAGCACCGTCACCTGCGCGGCGATGGACCCCTCCTCGGGGCCGTGCCCCGACCCCATCACGCGGTAGTTGACCACGTCGAGCGCCTCCAGGCCCAGGTTGCGAAGATTGTCGTGGACGCCCGCGGTCAGCTCTTCGGGCGAGATGGCCGGCTGCCACGACTTGTCGGGCGGCCGGCGGCCTCCGAGCTTGGTGACGATCACCAATCCCGCCGGGTACGGACCGAGAGCCTGCCGGATAATCCGATTGGTGACGTGCGGGCCATAGTAGTCGGACGTGTCGATATGGTTCACGCCGGCCGCGACGGCCTCGCGGAGGACGGCCACGGCACCGTCCGGGTCCTTGGGAGGCCCCCACACGCCGGGGCCGGCCAACTGCATCGCGCCGTAGCCTATCCGGTGGACCGTCAATGACGTGCCGGGAAACGTGAACCGGCCGCCTAGCTTTGCTTTACTCATTGTGTTGCTCCCTTCCAATGCTGACATGAGACAAGCGTACCCGATACGCCAAGACAGGGTCTTGACAAAATATAACATTAGATATAGTCTAAATTACTTGATGGACGCGGAGGCGATTAAACGGTCCTTGGAAGGCAGCGGGTTGCGGTGCACTCCCCAGCGCTACGCGGTGATGGCGTTCCTGATGGAAAATAACAGTCATCCCACGGCCGCGGAAATCTTCGAAGCCGTGAACCAGGTGGATCCGCGATCTTCAAGAGCCACGACTTATAACAATCTACGGGACTTGGTGAAGGCGGGTTTGGTGCGTGAAGTGGCCGTGGAGGGCCGCGCCGCGCGATTCGATGCGAAAGGCATGCGGCATCACCACTTCATCTGCGACCGCTGCGGCAATGTGGAGGACATTGAGTGGTACGACGTGCCCAGGCCTGCCTCGGGCTCCCTCGATAAGCGGATTCTTCGCGAATGCGAAGTCATTTTCCGGGGGCTCTGCGCGAAGTGCGCTCCCCGGCACGCTTCCCGTTGAGCGTCGCAGGAGTTAGGATACCGGATGAATGGCGCGCGTCGGCAAGCGCGGCTGGCAGCGATGGCGCGCGTGGGAAAGCCAGGATAGGTTTGCAGTTCGTCATAGTTCTTTGCTAACTCGAAGGAAGACAAACACATGGAAAAACAATTCACCAAGGCAGTGGGGGAGCCTGTCCCCGATAATCAGGAGCAAAACTTGCCCGCCGAAGCCAAGTGCCCGTTCTCGGGCGGCGCTCGCAAACACACCATGGCTGGAGCCCCAACCAACGCACAGTGGTGGCCCAATCAACTCAACCTCAAGATGTTGCATCGACGCTGCCCGCTGTCCAACCCGATGGGCGAGGCGTTCCACTACGCCGAGGAGTTCAAGAGCCTCGACCTGGATGCCGTGATCAAGGACCTGCATGCCTTGATGACGGCATCGCAGGACTGGTGGCCCGCCGACTACGGCCACTATGGGCCGCTGTTTATCCGTATGGCGTGGCATGGCGCGGGCACGTACCGCATCGCCGATGGTCGAGGCGGCGCGGGTTCCGGAGCACAACGATTTGCGCCTCTCAATAGCTGGCCGGACAATGTAAGCCTCGACAAGGCACGCCGGCTGCTCTGGCCGATCAAGCAAAAGTACGGCCGGAAAATATCCTGGGCCGACCTGATGATTCTTACAGGCAACGTTGCGCTGGAGTCGATGGGACTCAAGACCTTCGGTTTCGGCGGTGGGCGCGAAGACATCTGGGAGCCGGAAGACAACATTTACTGGGGGCCTGAGGGCAAGTGGCTGGCGGACGAGCGCTACAGCGGCGACCGTCAGCTCGAAAATCCTCTCGGCGCCGTGCAAATGGGCCTGATTTATGTAAATCCGGAAGGGCCCAACGCCAAGCCGGATCCGCTCGCCGCGGCGCGGGACATCCGGGAAACGTTCGCTCGAATGGCGATGAATGACGAGGAAACGGTGGCCCTCATCGCCGGCGGACACACGTTCGGCAAGGCCCATGGGGCTGCCGAAGCGCTCAAGTATGTCGGTCCCGAACCCGAGGGCGCCGGCATCGAAGAGCAAGGCTTTGGCTGGAAAAACAGCTTTGGCAGCGGCAAAGGCGCCGACACGATCACCAGCGGGCTGGAAGGCTCATGGACCACCAATCCGGTGAAGTGGGACAACAACTATTTCGACAACCTGCTCGGTTATGAATGGGAACTCACCAAGAGCCCGGCCGGCGCTCACCAATGGACTCCCAAGGACCCATCCGCGGCGGGCACGGTGCCGGATGCCCACGATCCGGCCAAGCGGCACGCCCCGTTCATGTTCACGACGGACCTCTCGCTGAAGTTGGACCCGACCTACGCGAAGATCTCGAAGCACTTCCACGAGAACCCGGGGGAATTCGCCGACGCGTTCGCCAAGGCCTGGTTCAAGCTGACCCACCGCGACATGGGGCCGGTTACGCGGTACCTTGGCCCGCTGGTTCCCGCGGAGCCTTTGCTGTGGCAAGACCCCGTTCCCGCCGTGGATCATGAATTGATCGGGGAGCTGGATATTGCCGCTCTGAAGGCCAAGATCCTCGCATCCGGACTTTCCATCTCCCAACTGGTCACGACGGCCTGGGCGTCGGCTGCAACGTTCCGCGGCACTGACAAGCGCGGCGGGGCTAACGGGGCGCGCATCCGCCTCGCGCCGCAGAAGGATTGGGACGTCAACCAGCCGCCGGAACTGGCGAAGGTTCTTCGGACGCTGGAGGCGATCCAGAAGGATTTCAACGGCGCGCAGTCCGGTGGGAAGAAGGTCTCGCTTGCCGCCCTGATCGTTCTGGGCGGCTGCGCAGCCGTCGAGGCATCCGCGAAGAAGGCCGGCCACGACGTGAAGGTTCCCTTCTCGCCGGGGCGCATGGACACGTCGCAGGAGGAGACCGATGTG
>PLRS01000169.1 GCA_003164035.1 Bryobacterales bacterium
GAGTTTCTCGCCGACCATCATGCCCGTGACTTTGTGTGCGACACGCTGCGCATGGCCATCACTGGTGGCGTGGAGCCGTTCGACATGGACCAGATGATGGAGCTGGACATGGAGGTGCACCATCACGACGCCAGCCAGCCCGTGGCGGCCTTGAGCACCATGGCTGACTCTCTGCCCGGGCTGGGAATCGTGGCCGCCGTGCTGGGGGTGGTCATCACCATGGGTGCCCTCGGCGGTCCGCCCGAGGAGATCGGGCACAAGGTGGCGTCGGCGCTGGTCGGCACCTTCCTCGGCATTCTGCTCTGTTACGGCCTGGTGGGGCCGGTCGCCGGCCACATGGCCAAAGTGGCCGACGAAGAGCACGCCTATTACCACGTGCTGCGGGTCTGCCTGATGGCGTTTATCAAGGGACTGGCCCCCGTTCTCGCCGTCGAGATCGGCCGGCGCGCCGTACCGGGGCATGTGCGGCCCACCTTCCTGGAACTCGAAAAAGTGTGCCGCGCCAAAGGTCCCGCGGCGGCCGAACCGCCTAAGTCCGCCGGCGCCGCGGCCTAGCTCTTCCGCCCTATGCCGAACGTTCAGCCCATCGTCATCCGGAAAAAAGCCGTCCACGCCGGCCACAACGGCGGCGCCTGGAAGGTTGCCTACGCCGATTTCGTTACCGCCATGATGGCCCTGTTCATCGTGCTCTGGCTGCTCAACAGCAGCAAGCAGATCCAGGTGGCCGTGGGCGGCTATTTCAAGGACCCCACCGGCACTTCCAAGAAGGTGGGTAGCGGCCAGATCGGTTCGGGCGAGAATTTCGCCGTCACCAAAGACAACATGGACAAAATCAAGGACGAACTGCAGACGGCCGTCCACAAAGTGAACATTTCCGAAAAGCTCAAGCACCAGATCGCCATGACGATCACGGCCGAAGGACTGCGCATCGAGCTCATGGAAACCGACAAAGGAGCCTTCTTCCCCAGCGGCGTCCCCGAGCCCAACGACGAGGCCAAAGAGCTGCTGTCCCTGCTCGCGGCCGAAGTGGGCAAGCTTCCCAACACCCTCTCCATCGAGGGCCATACCGACGCCAAGCCCTACGCCACCAGCGGCAACTACACGAACTGGGAGCTCTCCGCCGACCGCGCCAACGCCGCCCGCCGCGTCATGCAGGAGAACGGCCTCGGCCCCCGCCAGGTAACCCAGGTCCGCGGTTACGCCGACCAGCAACTGCACCAGCCCGAGTCTCCCGAAGACGCCTCCAACCGCCGCATCTCGATCATCGTGCATTACCTGGTCAAACCCGACGTCGATGAGGAGAACCGCCCGGACAAGGCCGCCAACCAAGCGTCTGCGCTAACGTCCGGCCAGCGTCACTGAGGGCAAGTGGATTGTCCGCAGTTGGGCTAATTTAAGCTGGGGCCGACGCCCCGCCCGCCATAGGCGTTCAAACAGTCCCCCGAGGTCGCCCTCCGGCTTTCGTGGCGCAGGCGCTCCGCCGGCAGCGCCATGTAGCCGCTTCGGAACTCTAAACCGTAAGCTCGAATTTCGAAAAACCACCCCTCAACCCGAAAGCAGTTCACGCGTCCAACCGGCAAAGCGTCTTCCGATTTTCAGTGAGGCAGTCAGAAATGGAAGCCCCGGTCCTGGTCACCGTCCGTTCCAGTAGACTGAGACAAAGGGAGGGATTGCATGACCTCGCACCAGTCAGCCACCGGAACGGCGCTGTTTGCGGCTGCCTTCTGCGCCGCGGTTACCCTCGGCCTGCGTGCTCAATCGCAGACTGACGAGAAGGACCCGTTAACTTTCGAGGTCGCGTCCGTGAAGCCGAGCGCAGGCTGCCCGCCCGCGTGCGGCCTCATCCGTCAGATGCCGGGAAGCCAGAGATACCACGCCGAAGGTGCGACGCTGCGGTTGCTCATGACGGTTGCCTACACGGTGACCGACCGGCAGATTTCCGGCGGGCCTTCGTGGATGAGCACGGACCGGTTCGATATCGAGGCAAAAGCCGAGCGTCCCCGCACCAGCGATGAGTTGCACGTGATGCTGCAGCATCTGCTGGAAGAGCGTTTCAATCTGAAGCTGCGGCGGGAGACGCGGGCGCAACCGGTGTGGGCGCTCGCGGTCGCCAAGGGCGGTTCGAAGATGCCGGTACACGACCCGGAAGATAAGGACCATCCGCCGATGGGCCTACAGATGATCAGGGGGAGCGATGGGAGTATGTGCCCCGGCCTTAGAGGCCAGAACGCAACCATGAACTATTTCGCCTTCACGTTGTCGCGCTCCATGGACCGTAGCGTGATCGACAAAACCGGCCTCCCCGGCCGCTACGACGTGAACCTGCAATTCATGCCGGACGGGCTGCAGTTGAAGGGGCCGGATGGTGGCGGACCGGCGATCGGTCCGGATTGCTCCGATATTTTCACCGCGCTGCCGAAACAGCTCGGCCTGAAATTAGAATCGGCAAAAGGCCCGGTGGAGTTTCTGGTAGCGGAGCACGCCGAAAAGCCCGGCGAGAATCGATCCAGGCGGCGCAGGAGCGTCACGCAACGCGCCACCGCTCTGCGCCGCGGTGTCGTTCACTGCAAGACGTCTCGCCCGCTTCGCGGCGCGAAAACCGGCATCAAGCCTAATGCATTCCTGCTATTGCCATGAATCGGAGTTATGCCTTACGATACTCTTCGAACTAAAACTCGGTGAACGATTCCGCGCCGGCTGTCAGTCTCGCGCTAAGAGGTACTGAAAGGTAATCACCACGCCGGGCACCCTCCGTGGCGGCAGGGGATTGGTGTGTTCGCAGGGCCGGACTTACTGAGTTTATGGCCGGATCGAGTAACTCTGTCTGAGTTACAAGTGAATGTCCAGCCCTCGCCCCGGCGTCGAATGCAGGGCGCGGATAGGAACAACAACGTGGAAATAGAACGCAAACAGACTGGCCGGCGCGCCTTGTTGACGGCAGCCGGACTGATTGCCGCCGCGGGCGTACCGGCAGCCGTTTCGGCGCTGGAGAGAAACGCCGGCGGCGGCGCGCGGAAGTGGGCCTGGTGGGTGAAGGCCGTGGACCGGCCCACCTTAGGGGAGACAACCGCCGATTTCAAGCGTTTCTCCGGCGCCAACATTTTCGAGATCTATCGGCAGTTGAAGACCGAGCGCGAGGGAGCGGGCTCGTTCGAAGCCGAGCAAACGGCCAAAGCCAAACGCCTGGCCGGGTGGATGCGGGGGAGGAAGCCCGGTTACCGGCTGCCCGACCACCAGTTGAGCGAGGGCGCCTGGACCTTGATGAAGAGCGCCAAACCGGGCGCGGGGCTGCTGTCATGGACACGCATCGCCGTAAGCACACCGGCTGAATTGGGCGTGGAGCGTCACACGGCTTCGCCCGAAGAGATGGCGCAAACGGTGAAAGCCGCGGCGCGGCTCTACGGCGCCGGCCTGGTCGGGGTCGCGCCGATGAACGAGGCCTACGTCAACCTCAGACAACGGCTGTGGCATCTGCCTGGCGAGTTGCCCTTATTCGAAAGCCGCCCAGGCCTGGATTCACGAAGCCCGACCTGATTGCGAATCCGAACGTGGGACAGCCGCACACGGCCAACCAATGGGTGAGCCGCGCGCCGTTTCTGCAACTGAACCCGGTAACGCAGGCGGGCCAGTTCGGCAATGAGGGCCGCAATGTGGTGCGCGGGCCTGGGATCGAGGACGCCGATGTCTCGTTGTTCAAGTATTTCCATATCGACGAGAAGCGACGCGTGCAGTTCCGGGCGGAATGCTTCAACCTGCTCAACCATCGAATTTCGGGCTGCCCGTGAACGACGTGGAGTCTCCGGCGTTCGGTCAGATCCTGCAGGCGGGCTCGCCGCGCCTGATACAACTGGCGGTCAAGTTGGTGTTCTAGCCCGTGGCAGGAACCGCTTTCAAACGATCGCGAATCCGGTCAAAAGGCGGCGATGGCGCAGACCTTGGCTTCCGTGACGCGGACCAGGGCGGCGGGGGCGAGCAGCAGTTGACAGCCGCGGCGGCCGGCGCTGACGGCGATCTGGTCCCACAATTCGGCGGTCTCGTCCACAAATACGGGGTAGGGCTTGCGGGTGCCTATCGGCGAGACGCCGCCGCGGATGTAGCCGGTCAGCACGACTACTTCCTTTAGCGGAACCATGTCGATACTTTTGTTACCGCTGGCGGCGGCCAGGCCCTTCAGATCGAGCTCGGCGTTGGCTGGAATCACGGCCAGCACCACGCCGGAGCGGTCGCCGCGGGCCACCAGCGTCTTGAACACCCGGTCGGCGGGAAGGCCGATGGCCGCGGCCACGTGCGGCGCGCTCAGGTCGGTTTCGTCGACGGCGTATTCGCGTAGCTCGTATTCGATTCCCGCGCGGTCCAGAATTCGGGCGGCATTGGTCTTCATGGCGAGAGCGGTTCGTTTCCCGTTCTCCTACTACTTTAGTCGCGATCCGGGATAGGCTGCTCAGATGCAGCCAGTCGCCCAATGCTGTTCACTCAAACAAAAAAAGCCGAGACGACTCTCGGCTCAGCAGGCTTGACAGCCTGCGCCACCGAGCAGGTGGATGGCGGTGGCTTTCACCGACGCGTATATGGTTTGGCCGAGGCGCAGATCGAGATCCGCGACCGATTGCGCGGTTACCAGCGCCACCAGCGGGAGGCCGCAATCGAGCTCGACGCGTGCGACGGGGCCCTCCCGGGCAACGCCGGTCACGCGGCCGGGGAGATGGTTGCGAGCGCTTCCCGGCGCGAGATTGCGGCTAAGGGTGACATCCTCGGCGCGGAACAGGGCTAACACGGCGCCGGTCTCGCCACGGTCCACGCATTCCAGGCGGGCGTGACCGGCTCGCAATTGGATCAACCCGTTCGCGCGCGATTCCACTTCGGCCGGCAGCACGTTTTCGATCCCCAGAGCCACGGCGGTTTCGGGGTCGGCGGGCCGGCGGAAAACCTCTTCGACGGGGCCGAGCTGGCGTAGGCGTCCCTCCACCATCACGGCCAGAAAATCGCCCAGCACCATGGCTTCGGCGCGGTCGTGGGTCACCACGAGCGAGGGTACGGCCGCGGCCAAAAGCATGCGGCGCAGCTCATGGCGCAATTTTACGCGCGAGTTCAGGTCGAGGGCCGAGAGCGGTTCGTCGAGCAGGAGCAGCTCGGGCGCGGCGGCCACGGCACGGGCCAGGGCCAGCCGCTGCTGCTCGCCGCCGGAAAGCTGGCGCGGCAGGCGGTTCGCCAATTCGGCCAGCCCGAACTGGCGCAGCACGGCCGCGGACGAGTTGCGGGGCGCGCCGAATTCGACGTTCTGGGTAACGGTCAGGTGGGGGAACAGAGCGTAGTCCTGAAACACGAAGCCGGCGCGGCGGCGGGCCGGCGGCAGCGAGACACCGGTGGAGGAATCGAACCAGGTTCGGCCGCGAAAGGCGATGGTTCCGGCATCGGGTTTCTCCAGGCCGGCAAGCAAGCGCAGCAGGGTGGTTTTTCCGGCGCCGGAAGGCCCAAATAACACCGTCACGGGCGCGCGGTCGAGCGGGATGGTGAAATCGGCTTCCACGGTGAAGCCTTGCGCCAGGCGTTTCCGGCAGCGGCAGATCAGATCGCCGGCCACAGCGAGCCCCCGCGGCGTCCCATCGAATAGGCCAGCACCAGCACCACGAAGGAAAACCCGGCCAGCAGCAGCGAGGTGTGCCAGGCGGCGGCGTAATCGAGCGCCTCGACCTGATCGTAAATGGAAATCGAGACGGTGCGGGTAGACCCGGCGATGTTTCCGCCCACCATCAGCACCACCCCGAATTCGCCGACGGTGTGCGCGAAGGTGAGGATGGCGCCGGTAGCGATGCCGCCGCGGGACAAAGGCGCCACCACGCGAATAAAAATCTTCCAGGGCGAGGCGCCCAGGCAGCGCCCGGCTTCGATCAGGCGCCGGTCGACGCCGGCGAAAGCGGCGGCAACGGGTTGCACCGTGAAGGGCAGGCTGTAGAGCAGCGACCCCACCAACAGGCCGCCGAACGAGAACGGCAGCGTGCCGCCCGAAAGCTTCTGGTACAGCGCGCCGATGGGGCTATGCGGACCGATGGCGACGAGAACGTAAAACCCCAACACGGTGGGAGGCAGCACCAGCGGCAGCGCCACCACGGCTTCCACCGCGAATTTCCAGCGGCGCGGCGAAAAGGCCAGCCAGTAAGCCAGCGGCGCGCCGGCCACCAGCAACAAACCTGTGGTGAGCGTGGCCAGTCTGAGGCTGAGGAAGATGGCTTGCCAATCCATATGGTTACTTAACCCGCAATTTTTGCACACTTTCGACGGCGGTGTCCGGCAACGGCACCGGCCGGCTTGGCTCAGCCGCTTAGGCGAGATCGTCCCAGCCGTCGGGACTGAGGTGGGCCTGACTTCGCAGCTTAAGCCGCCCCAACCTCGGCCTCGACCACGCGGACCTGAGGCGGGCGTGTGGCCCGCGGGGGTTCGAAGTGCAGTTCAATGGCTTCCTTGAGATTGCCAAGGGCCTCTTCCTCGGTCTCGCCCTGGCTGGCGACGTCGAGTTCCAGGCACTGGGAGGCGTACCATTTCCCCTCGCGCCAAACCGTGGCCGCAAATGGTCGCTTCATGACCTCATTGTTTCACAGGCAAAGATGCTTCGCAGGGTCGCCGGAGCCCCGAGTAGCAGGGAGGGGCGGGGACAGGCGGAGCGCTTTCGGGGAGTTTCGGGTCGCGGAAAACGTTGCGTCTGTCCTCGGGCTTCATCTGGCGTCAGGTTGATGTATCCTGCGAGTGGAGGCTCTCCCCGTGGATATCAAGGCCGAGATCGCCGCACGAGTTAACAATCTGCCGCCCGAAATGCAGGAGGAAGTGCTGCACTTCGTGGATTCCCTGGCTGCGCCCGCGCCAAAGGGAGCGAACGGGGCCGCATTGCGTCACTTCGCAGGCTGTCTTGACCGGGTCTCCGCCAGGGAGATGGCGCAAGCGATCGAAGAAGATTGCGAGCGGGTGGATGCCAGCGAGTGGTAGGTTCCTTCTCGACACGAACATCGTGATCGCTCTGTTCGAGGGCGACGAAACGGTGGTCGCAAACCTCGATCTCGCTTCCGAGGTGTTCGTTCCGGCGGTCGTACTCGGGGAATTGCTCTTCGGGGCCGCGAAGTCGGGCCGGCCCGTTGAGAACGCGGCGAAGGTGGATCGGTTCGCTGCCGGCAGCTCGATTCCAGCTTGCGATCTTCACGTTGCTCGCGAGTACGGACGGCTGAAGCGGGATCTTCGGGCGAAAGGAAAGCCGCTGCCGGAAAATGACCTCTGGATTGCGGCCACCGCCAATCGTCTTCAACTGATTGTGGTCACGCGCGATCGGCATTTTGACGAAATTGACGGTTTGATGACTGCATGGTGGTAGAGTCGGGGACTTCCATGTCCGGCCATGCGCTGCACAGCGCGACTGGCGGAGGTACTTCCGCGGGCAGGGAGATTTCCGGGACAGGGAGATTTCCGGGACAGATTTCCGGGAGAGACGGGGGATTTCCGGGACAGACGGAGCATTCCCCGATTTCCCGGCCGCCGAAATCTGAGAAAGCTCCGTCTGTCCCGCATTCCGTCCGTCCCGCATTCCAGCATTCCAGTCCCGCATTCCACCGCATTCCACAGATGCCGCGCGAATCATTTGAGAAAACGCCTTGATTTAGCTGGCGCGCCCGTGGTACACTAGCGCTGCCCGGAGCGTTAGGGCGTTTTGAGTTGTTGAAGGAGAAAGACGATGACGGTGATTAGAGGCAAGTATTTTGGTACTGGGCCACCTGGCTCACTCAAAACTAGCGGCCGGAATCTGGGTTCCATGGCTTATTTCTTGATTGGTAATATAAGCACAAAAAATCTTGAGGTAAGCTATGGACCAGGTATCACTACACAGTAGATACCTTGGTGGTTATATATATATTATGCTGCAGAACAGAAGACGACATGCGAATCAAAACTAGAGTCGCGACGGCCGTCAACGGCACCTTGGGCGGATTCGGAGCGCGGATCAAAAACATTGCTGGTGCTCCAAACTGTTCTGACATTTTTGAGAGAGTTAATACTGGCATTAATTATCTGGTACCTTGGTCAAAGGTCTCCGAAGGTTCAGCAAGTGTACATTTTGGACAAGTCACAAAATGTTATTATTTCTAGCACTAGCGGCCGCTTAGTACCTGATTTCGGAATTACGGCCACGTATCAAGAAAACCGCTCCCTGACGGTCGCGGCTCGGTTTCGTTTGTTTCCGAGCCGCGACCGTCAGGGAGCGGTTGCCCGGAAATACGTTAGCGAACTTATGAAGCTGTGTACTTAGCTTATGATGTCGTGACGACTAAACAGCGTCGCCACTAGCGCAATAACGTTCAGAAACACACAGCCTCCGGGGAGCCGGGGGCTTTTATTTTGGTTAACTGCGCGTTCAGAACCGCAGCAGCCACCACTTTGCTCCCTCTAAGTGCCTGGGGGACAATTCTTAAAAACCAATCTTGATCGCCAGCAGCCGAAACATTGTTAGGTGCAAGTGGAGGTCCCCGGACAGAGTGGCCAACTGGAGCCGGGACTGGCGTCTTCGTGGATTTCCGGGACGGATTTCCGGGAGAATTTCCGGGACAGACGGAGCTTTCTCAGATTTCGGCGGCCGGGAAATCGGGGAATGCTCCGTCTGTCCCGCATTCCGTCCCGCATTCCCTGTCCCGCATTCCCTCGTCCCGCATTCCCTCTGTCCCGCATTCCCCGTCCCGCATTCCCCCGCATTCCACCCGGAATCTGGGCTAGCCGTTTTCGACGCGCGCCTTTATATCCGAGTACGCTCGATCGATGAGCCTGCTTAGCGCCGCGGCATTTGAGGCCGTCCCCGGTCTCAGCTTCACATGACGCATGAACCTGCCTGTGCCTTGCAACAAGCGGGCCGGATCCGGCAGCGCCGCGCCGTGAAAGAATCCCACGTTCACGTGCGAGGTGAATACATTTACGTAGCCGAAGGGCGCATCTCCCAAACATGCCACCGGACAGCCGTCGTGCAAGAGTTCCCGGACTTCGTCCCCGCACTTTCGCATCGCCTCAAACCAGTGATGCGCGATGGCTCCCAGTTCACCCGCATGCTCTTTCATCCACGCATCGATGGCGGGATCCCGCTCGACAGCGCCGTTGAAACGCAGCAATTCCATTCTCATCGTCGCTCTACTTTCCGCTCCCGAAATGTATGGCCACGTAGCAGCCATACCTTCCCTCCAGCAAATCCCGCCATGACCGCATCATAACTTTCGGGTCAACGGCCCGGGACGGAGAAGCCGTATTGGGTCAGGATTGTGCGGGCGTCGGGGCCCATCATCCAGGCGCGGAACTGGGCGGCGGCGGGGTTGGATTTGGCGCGGTTGAGGATGGCGCCGCATTGTTCGATGGGCGGGTAGGAGCCTTCCGGTATCTCCCAGGAGCGGCCTTTGCCGCGCATGGCCGGCGCCAGGGTTAGAGACTTGGCGACCAGGCCGGCTTCGGCGGCGCCGCTTTCGACAAACTCGAAAGTCTGGGAAATGTTTTCGCCGATTACGAGCTTCGGCGCGACGCTGTCATGAACGCCCAGCGAGCGCAAGGCGGCTTCGGCGGCGCGTCCGTACGGCGCGTGGAGCGGATTGGCAATGGCGACGTGGTGAACGGAAGGGTCCTCTAGGGCGCGGATTCCCAGGCGATCGAGATCGAGCGGGGACTGCGCCGGGACCCAAAGCACGATGCGTCCCGTGCCATAGAGGAAGAGGGAATCCGGCACGGCCGCTCCTTCCGCCGCCAGGCGCTTCGGATATTCCACGTCGGCGGAAAGAAACACGTCGAAGGGCGCGCCGTTGCGGATCTGGGAGTAATAATTGCCCGACGAGCCGTAGGCCGGTGCGAGCGTGGTTCCGGGATGCGCGGCCTGGAAACGCTCGGCTAGAACCGGGAAGGCGAAGCGCAGGTCCGCGGCGGCGGCGATACTCAGCGAAGCCGTTTTGGGAGGGCGCGAGCAGGCGCCGAGCAGGATGAGGATCGCGATCGCCGCGCGGGCGTCGCGGAAAACAAACATCGTCCGGAACAAACGACAATGATACAACCGGCCTCGGATGGAATCAACGCCGCTCAATTCGAGAGGGTAGAATGAGTCTGCGATGGTTTCGACCAAGCGTGGCGATACGAAAGAGGCTGGCGACGCGCGGGTGCACAGCCGACTGGCGGAAGCGCGGCAATCGCGGAGGGTCGCGGCGGTGGCGCTGGCGCGAGCGGCGGGGGTGACGCGCCAGACGATTTACGCCATTGAAGCGGGCACATACGTGCCCAATACGGCGATTGCGCTGAAGCTGGCGCGGGCGCTCGAAATGGCGGTGGAAGACCTGTTCCAACTGGACGCGGAAACGCCCGCTCCGCGGCTGGTCGGGGCCCGGTTGATCGGAGGGGATGAGTGTCGCCAGGGCACTCCGGTGCAGCTTTGTAAGGTGGGTGAAAAGTGGGTGGGCGTGCCGGCGGTGGCCGCGCCCTGGCAACTACCCCCGGCCGACGCGGTGGTGGCCGACCCGGCGCGCGGGCTGGTGCAGCGGCTGGCCGAAGACGACCGCGAGGCGCGGCTGCTGGTGGCCGGCTGCGATCCGGCGGTCTCGGTGCTCTCCCGCCACTTGCAGAGAGCGTCCGTCCAACTGGTGGCGGCGGCGGTGAACAGCTCGGTAGCGCTCGATCTGCTGAGGGAGCGGCTGGTACACGTGGCCGGCACGCATCTTCGCGCCGGCCCGTCGCCGGCCTCGGCGCGGTTTCGGGGCGCGGCGGTTTTCGTGTTTGCCGTGTGGGAAGAAGGTATCGTAACGGCGCGGGGCAATCCCAAGGAGCTGCGGGATGCGGCCGGCCTGGCGCGGCGCGGCGTGCGGCTGGCCAACCGCGAGGCCGGCTCCGGGGCGCGCCAGTTGCTGGACCGCGCCCTGGCCGCGGCCGGGATCGATTCTGGGCGGATTGCCGGCTACGGCGAACCGCCGGCCGCGGGCCACCTACCCGCCGCCTGGCGCGTGTATTCCGGTTTGGCCGATTGCTGCATCGCTACGCGCTCGGCGGCGCGCGCCTTCGGGCTCGATTTTGTGCCGCTCGAAAGCAATCGCTACGACCTGGTACTGCGCACCGAATCGCTCCAGATCGCCGCTGTCGGGAGGTTATTTGAGACGCTGGCCGAAACCGCTGTGCGCCGCGAACTGGAAATGCTGTGCGGTTACGACACGAGGGAAACCGGGCGGCGGCTGCTGTGAGGCGGGTACGGAGCGGCGTGGCGAGGGCGATGTCGAGGGTCTGTGGGGCCCTGGGGATGGGCAAGCGGGCTTGTCGGGGTGCGGCCGGGCTGGGTTCGGCTGGACCGGGCCCAGGGGGCGCCCCCAATCGTTCCGCAGGTTGCCAACCTGCCCCACAGAGCAGCGGAGGAGCAACCGAAAGACACTGGCGACAAGATCGCCGGCGCTACGAAGTACGTCGGCCACAACCGGCGCGGAGGATTTTTGGGGTGGAGTGCGGGGCGGCCAGGGAGACCGCCGCAGTTGGGTTCGCCGCGTTGGCGGTGCTGGTGGGCTGTGGCCATCGCGCGGACCTCGATTCGGATCTGGAGGGGGCCATTCCGGCCGACGCGGCGATCGTGGCGGGAGCGAATCTGGACCAGTTGCGGGGCACTCCGCTGTGGCGGGCGGCTCCGCCCGGGTTGGTGGAACCGTTCCAACAGGGGTCGCGGCTGCTGGTGGCCTCGGCGCGGAACGAATGGCTGGTACTGGCGCGCGGGAACTTTTCCCAGCCGCCGGAAGGCGGGCGCTGGCTGGCGCCGGGCGTGGCGGAGGCCGGATCCGGCCGGCTGATGGCGGAGGCGGCCGGGCGCTGGCGGACGGTGCACGCGGCCGGACCGCTGGTCGAATTCGCGGTCGCCCACGCGGCCGGGAGCGCGCTGTGGATCGCCGCGCGCGCCGGCGCGGAGCTTCCGCTCTCCGGCAACTACGCCAATCTCAATCGGCTGCTGGCCGACGTGACGTACGTTTCGCTCTCCGCGCGTTTGGCCGGGGATTGCCACCTTCGGCTTTCGGCGGAGTCGCGCGGCGAGGCGGCTGGTCGGCGCTTCGAACAAACCTTGCGTGCCATGCTTTCGCTGGCCGCGATGGCGGAAGCGCGGCACGCCGAACTGGCCGGCGCGTTGAACCAGGCCGTGGTGCGCCGCGATGGGCGCCGGATCGAGGCCGAGCTGAGCGCGTCGGTGGAGACGGTCGCCAGGCTTCTGGGCGAGGCGCCGAGATGAAGAAGCCGGCGATTGTTTGAGGAACCACTCCCTGGCGGTCGCGCCTCGGTAAGCGACTGCAAACGCGGCGGTACCCGTAACCGAGCCGCGACCGCCAGGAGCTGTGAAAAAATCACAAATCGCAGGCGGAACCGCCTGCGCCACCAAAGCAGATGCATTGTTTTCAATGGTGGAGCAGGCGGTTCCGCCTGCTCAGCGCGTTTCGGAGGGTTTTTTTTACAGCTTGCCAGGGAGTGGTTTGTGGCAGAATGGTCGGCGGTGGGGAGGCACATAATTTGAAACGGATTCCGGCGGTGCTGGCAGTGGCGCTGCTTCCGTGGTTTCGCGCGCCGGCGCAGTCCGCCGACGCAGCGCCCGCCTTTGAGCTGGCCAGCGTGCGGCCGGCGCATCCCGGCCACGGCGGCGCGCCGCGGTTCGCGGTGACGCCGGGGCGGTTGACTGTCCAGAATACAAGTCTTCGCCACATCATTCTGGAGGCGTACGGGGTGGAGGACTTTCGGCTCCAGGCTCCGGACTGGATCGGCTCCCAGCGGTACGATATCGTTGCCAAGTCGCCGGCATCGGTGCGGCGCCGCGCCGAAATGATGCCGATGCTGAAGACTTTGCTGGCGGACCGCTTCCATCTCGAAGTGCATCGCGAATCGAAAGCGCTGGAGGTGTACGCCCTGATCGTATCGAAACAGGGGATGAAGATGCAGGCGGCGAAGGCGGGCGCGGCGCCCGGGCAGAGGGGCAGGCAAGACGAGGGCCATATCCACTTCGAAAGCCTGACCATGGGGCAGCTCGCGGGCATTCTTTCCGAGGTGCTACGACAGCCGGTGGTGGACGAGACGGGAGTGGAGGGCACCTTCGCGGTCTGGCTCGACTGGTCGCCGGGGCATGCCGAGGTTGCGGCCGGCGCGGCGCCGCCCAACGCGTCGCTATTCGTCGCTCTGAACGAACAGCTAGGGCTCGGCCTGCAGATGCGCAAGGCTCCTCAGGACATGCTGATCGTCGACCGGGTGGAGAAACTGGCGGGGGAAAATTAATTTTCGGCGCGGCTGAAAAAACTAATTTCTCGATTCACCCTTTCCGCCGGTGGCAGCCGGGACGCGTCTGGCACAATAGAGGATGACGCGGGATGCCCAATACGAAAATTGTCGCCACCATCGGCCCCGCCACGGACGGGCCGGGAGTGCTGGCGCAGCTACTATCGGCCGGGGTGGACGTGTTTCGCCTGAACGCTTCTCACGGCACGCAGGCGGAGCACGAGGCGCGCATCGTGGCCGTTCGGGCGGCGGCGCGTGAAGCGGGATCGCGCGCGGCGATTCTGCTGGACCTGCAGGGTCCCAAAATCCGCCTGGGCCGTTTCGAAAACGGAGGTTGCACGCTGGCCGCCGGCTCCAGGTTCACGATCACCACGGAGCCGTTGGTCGGTACCCCGGAGCGCGCCTCCACCGGTTACCTGAATTTCGCCCGCGACGTGCAGGCCGGAGACCGCATCCTGCTGGCGGATGGGTCCATCGAACTGCGCGCTCTTGAAAGCGACGGCATCGCGGTCGCGACGGAAGTGCTGAACGGAGGCCCGATCGGCGACAACAAGGGCATCAATCTGCCGGGCGTGCAGGTGAGCATTCCCTCGCTCACCGAAAAGGACCTGTCGGATCTGCATTTCGGCCTCAACGCCGGAGTGGACCTGATTGCGCTGTCGTTCGTGCGCACGGCCGAGGACGTGCGGCAGTTGCGCGACCGTCTGGGCGGCCGGCCGATCGCCATCGTGGCCAAGATCGAGAAGCCGCAAGCCTTTGAAAACATCGAGGCGATTCTGGACGTGAGCGACGGCGTGATGGTGGCGCGCGGCGACCTGGGTGTGGAGACGGCGCTCGAAAAAGTGCCTCGCATTCAGAAATCCATCATCCGCCGCGCCCGCCGCAAGGGGCGGTTTGTGATCACGGCCACGCAGATGCTGGAGTCGATGATCGAACACGCCACGCCGACGCGGGCGGAAGTGAGCGACGTGGCCAACGCCATTTACGACGGCACCGACGCGGTGATGTTGTCGGCCGAAACTTCGATGGGCAGGTATCCGGTGGAAGCGGTGAAGGTGATGGCGCGGATTGCGGTGGAATCGGAATCGTCGCTGCGCAACCGGGGTTACCAGGAACCGCCGCACTCGCCCGACCCCACCCATGCGGAGCTGCTGGCCGATGCCGCCTATCACGTGGCGCGGGAATCGCATGCCGCGGCCATCGTGGTGTATACCTCCACCGGATCGAGCGCGCGGCTGGTTTCGCGCTACCGGCCGCCGGTGCGTATCATCGCCATCACTCCGCACGACACCACGGCGCGGCAGCTTGCCATCAACTACGGCGTGTTTCCGGTGCTGGCGCCGGACGTTTCCTCCACCGATGAAATGCTGTCGCAAATGGACCGCGTGACGATGGAAGGCGGCCACCTGCAGCGCGGCCAGCGAGTGGTGTTTCTGGCCGGCCAGCCGGTAGGACGCCCCGGCACTACCAACCTGATGAAGCTGCATCGGATCGGGGTGGGGTAAAACCGGCGGGTAATGAGTAAGGGGCGGAGACGATTTCCTCAAGCGCCCGCGATAGCACGCTCCAACGCTTCGAGGAGCGAGTAGTGGGCGGCAGTCTGGAGCTGGGCTTGGGAGAAGTAGCGATGTTCGGCGAGCGATTTGCCAGCTTGGCGCTCCAGTATAAATAGTTTGTGGATTCCCGAGTCGTTCGGCTCAGACCAGAAGGAGATCCCCCCTAGCCTATATTGAGGCCGTAAGCCATCAGTGCAAGCTTTCGAAAGCTGGTCAGCAAAAACGTTGAGTGACGGGTTTATGGCCTCGAGCGAAAGATCCGACCGCGCGATGAGTTCGCTCAGATAGAGCTTTCTCCGAACGGTCTCCGCGTCATACGATAGCGCGAACTCGCGGGCTGCAGAAGTTAGCAGATCCTCAGCAAGGCGATCGCCGTCCTCTGTTGATGATGCTGCGTCGACGACGATTCCATCGTTGTAGATGGTGAGGTTGCTGATCTCGACAGAGACCTCTTTTCGGGCTTGAAAGTGTCCCCTCTGGAAAAGAAGGCCACCCGGCGCCTGCGGAGGGGCCGGAGATTGCACTGGCGCCGGCGGCACCGGATTTGACGGGCCGGATGGCACGGGATTCTTGGGGTCGGGAGCCACAGCGAACTGGTAGCTGTCTTTAATCCATTCGACCAGGTCGCCCAGCAAGTCCTTGCCCTTGGGGTTGAGATCACGAATGTCGAAGAGCCAAATAGACCGAGCCAGCCGTGTGTGGATCAGCTTCATATCGATTGTCCTACGCTCGGTCCTTGTCTCAGCGACGCCGCCATGGCTGCAGCGCTGGTGGCGCACTCCGGCTGGACCAGGCGGCGGTTTGAGGAGGGGCAGCTAAGACCCGCCGCCCCGTCGCCCAGGTAACCCAGGTGGCCCGGTTCCGGAACGTTCTTCGCAGCAACGAAGAACGCCGGATCAGCGGCAAAGGAACGCTTCGATAGTCCCTGTCGGTTCAGGCCGCGGAAGTCATCCAAGAGCGTGCCGAACTCTTCAAATGATATCTTGAGTCGAAGATCGAACGCTCTTGCGAGCTTTCGGAGGGTTCGAATTGTCCACGAGTTGAAGTTCACGTCTTCAAGCTCCGACACCCTGGACTGGTTCATCCCAGCCTGCTCGGCCAATGCAGCTTGCGTCCAGCCGCGCTCCTCCCGAAGCACTTTCAGTTGTGTGGCGAGGGAAGAATTCAGAAATCCCTCGTCATATATGTGCCGGTACTCTGGATCTTTGAAGTCCCTCTTAAGCCGACCAACTACATCCCTCATAGGGCAGCCTCCTATCTCGAGTCGCGAGAAGTTCCTGACGATTCTCTTCAGCCTTTTCGACGTCTCCCACCGGGAGTATGCCTCCGCGCTCAATTGCTCCATGGAGAAGCGTATATTCATCAGCCATGGAAAATGGGCCCTTGCAGAGGAGTGGGCGGAGCATGACCGGGCCTCGAACCTTGAGCTTGTAGATGTGGCCACCATCAATCGGGCCTGGCGATAGCAGTTCCGGCGGCAAGTCAGGTCCATGCTCCCTAAGAAGATCAACCTTCTGATCGAGCAGAATTCTCGCTCTCCTCTGAATTCGACTCTTCCGAACCCAATGGACGATCACGCGGTGGCCCCGCTTATCTAGAAATACGTATACTTCCCAAGCCATATAATATCATGAAAACTAGATAGTGCAAAGAAGCGTTTCGACTTGACGTGACATATATAAAACTAGATAATGGATTGATGCCAAAAGCAAAAAGCCATCGGAACCCAGTCGCCAAACGGAATCCGATGGCCTTTTGTGTCCTTAGCCCCTGTAGCTCAGATGGTCAGAGCGCTTGCCCGCTAAGCTTGAGGTCGCTCGGTTCGAATCCGGCCAGGGGTTCCAGATCAAATAGCCTCACTGATAGCGTCAACTACCCGCGAGGCCTAACCTCGGGCTTTCGCCAAAGGCTGCGTTTCTACGCCCACAGCTATTTTGGCGTTTCCGCCCGAAGAAAGCAAGGCCGAAATGGCGTGTCGGGAGGCGCCAAACCGAGAAGGTAGAGGCTGGCCCTTGCCAGCGCAATCGCTATCAGCAGTGGGTGTTGACTGCCCCATGGCATAATGGGCCATGCTGCGTTTCCTTTCACTCGCTATAGTTCCGTTCGCCTGCATTGCGGCGGCCAATATGCCGCCCGAGGCGGACCAGAAATTGGCCCGCGACATATTTAAGGAGGTCATCGAGATCAAGTCCGGATTCACGACCGGCGCGACGACACCGGTGGTGGAGGCGATCGCGAAGCGGCTGCGCGCGGCCGGCTTTTCCAGCGCCGACATGTTCCTCGGCGGCGCCATCCCGACCAAGGCCAACCTGGTGGTGCGCTATCGCGGCACGGGTAAACGGAAGCCGCTGTTGCTGCTGGCCCACACCGACGTGGTGGAAGCCAAGCGCGAGGACTGGAGCGTCGACCCGTTCACCTTCCTGGAAAAAGACGGCTACTATTACGGCCGCGGCTCATCGGACGATAAAGCGCAGGTCACGGCCTGGGTGGAGAATCTGATTCGCTACCGGCGGGAAGGCTTCCAGCCGGACCGAGACCTGATCGTGGCCTTGACCGCCGACGAAGAGGGCGGCGGCCCGTACAACGGGGTGGACTGGCTGATCAAGAATCATCGGGACTTGATCGATGCCGAGTTTGCGCTGAATGAAGGCGGCCGCGGCTCGATGGTGAATGGCAAGCGCCTTTCCAACGATATGCAGGCCGCTGAGAAGTGGTACCTGGACGTTCGCCTGGAAGTGCGCAACAAGGGCGGGCACAGCTCGCTGCCGGTGCCCGATAACGCCATCTACCGCCTGGCCGGCGCGCTGGTGCGGCTGAGCCAGTTCGCGTTTCCGCTGAAGGTGACCGACGTCACCCGCGCGTATTTTGCCGGCATGGCGAAGATCGATACCACCGGCGCGAAAGCCGACCTGCAAGCGGCATCCACGGGCGACCCGGAGGCGATGAAGCGCATCGCGGCGGCGTCTCCCGCCTGGAATTCCATGCTGCGCACCACCTGCGTGGCCACCATGCTGGAAGGCGGGCACGCCACCAACGCGCTGCCGCAACTGGCCGCGGCCAACGTGAATTGCCGCGTGCAGCCGGACGATTCGCTGGACTATGTGCTGGGCGAACTGAAAAAGACCGTGGCGGACGATCAGGTAAAAATATCGATTAGTAACAAAGAGGAGAATTCGCCGGCTTCGGCCCTGCGTCCGGACCTGATGCGGGCCATGGCGAAAATCTCCGACAGCATGTGGCCGGGCGTGATCGTGCTGCCGACGATGAGCACCGGGGCTACCGACGGCCGCTCGCTGCGCGCCACCGGCATTCCCACCTACGGCGTGCAGGGGTTCTTCTATGAGCGCGACGACGTCCGCGCCCACGGCCGCGACGAGCGCATCGGAGTCCGCTCTTTTTACGAAGGGCAGGAGTTCCTGTACGAGCTGGTGAAAACGCTGTCGGCTGGCCAGTGAAGTTTCAGCAATCAGCTTTGGCGCCGCGTGGCCTCCGGGAACAGTGGGTGTGTCACGCGGGGGCGTATTCGCCGCCGATCGGGGGCGCGGACCGGGTGGCGTGAAATCGCGCAAGCCCGCGCATCTGTTGCGTCCGGGGCGTAATAGGTGCACTATGTGAGGGGATGGTTTTCCGGTGGCACGCGGCGTGCAAAGGATAAACCCGGTTAAAGGCGTCTACCCGTCCGGATTGCCCCCCTTGGAGGATTTCCATGCGTATTTCCCGTTCTCTTTCCGTGCTTGTTCTGTCTCTAATCTCGCTGGCCGGTACCCTGGCCGCGCAGACGTTGAGCGTCGGTGCGACTTCGCTCACCTTTTCGTCGGCGCTGGGTGGGGCGAGTCAGCAACAACCTCTTAATGTGACCAGCAGCGGCGGGTCGGTTACGTTCGCCGTTTTTCCGAACGTCTCCTGGCTAACTGCGACGCCCAGCAGCGGGTCCACTCCTTCGACGGTCCAGGTGACGGTGAATCCCGCGTCGCTCGCGGCCGGTTACAACACCGCAACTCTCGAAATTATCAATGTCAATACCCCCAGCAACACGGTCTATGTGACGGTGACCGTGGTGGTGAGCGCGGTTGGCACCAGCCCGAGTGCCTTGAGCTTCAGCTATCAGCTCGGCAGCACGCTTCCGGCCACGCAGACGATCACCCTGAGCGGGACGGCGACGACGTATATCGCTTCCGCCTCCGCTAACTGGTTGACGGTGACGTCCAGCGGCACTGTGCCGGGCGCGGTCGGGGTGTCGCTAAATTCGGCGGCCGGCGCGCTGGCGGCCGGCACCTACAATGCCACCGTCACCATTACGCCGGCTACCGGAGTGGCCATTCCGGTTGCGGTCACGCTAACCGTGGCTGCCGAAGCCACCGTAACGGTGAACACCTCCTCGGTCGCGTTCGACTACCAGATCAGCGGGGCAAATAACCTGGTTTCCCAGACGGTCACTCTGAGCGCGACAGGTTCCGCGGCGCAGCCTTATTCGATCGTGCCATCGGTAAACAATAACCCTTCGGGCTCGGATTGGATTTTGGTGAATCCTTCCAGCGGCACCATCCCCGGCGGAGGCAGTGTTCCGGTTACGGTAAGTTTCAATACCTACGACAGCACCGCCTTCACCAGCGCCGGCACTTACACGGGGTCTTTGGCCATCAGCACACCCACCGCAATCTTGTCCACGCCGACGGTTCCGGTTTCGTTGCTGGTCTCTAACTTCCCGTTGCTGAGCGTGCCTTCCAGTACCCTGAGCTTTCTCTACGAAGTGACCGGCGCGACGCCCGCTGCGCAGAGCGTGACCGCGGATTCGACCAACGTGCCGCCTAGCTCCGCCACCGGGCAGATGGCGATTACGATTAGCGCCACATCCACCGGGAATTGGCTGGCCGTAGCTCCGACCAGCACCTTTACTGGCACGCCGTTTTCGGTATCGGTGAATCCCGCCGGCCTGAACGTGGGAACTTATAACGGCACGATTACGGTGAGCGCCAGCGGCGCGGGGAACGCGGCGCAGACGATTTCCGTGCAGCTTACGGTGGCCAACGACGCGATACCGGTGTTCACGCCTTCGGCCAGCACCGGGCTTTCGTTCGTTTATGAGATCGGCAAGTCGCAGCCTTCGACGCAAAACCTGTCGATCGCGTCCAGCACCGGCGCCGCGCTCAACTACAGCGTTACAGCGGCCTCCACGAAATGCGGCGGATCGTGGCTGAGCTTGAGCGGCGGCACCAGCGGGAGCGTCAGCGGGACGACCACCGGCAGCATCACGGCCGCCGTCGCCACCACCGGGCTCACGGCGGGTACGTGCGACGGAGCCATTACGGTTACGGCGACCAACGCTGCCAGCGGCGCGGCGGCGCCCGGCAGCCCGTTCACCATTCCGGTGACGCTGTATGTGAGCGCCAATCCGCTGCTGGTGACCAGCGTACCGTCGCTCAGCTTCACCGCCCAGGTGAGCGGCTCGGCTCCCGCGGCGCAGACGATTACGCTGTCCAGTACCGATCCCACTGCAGTTCTCGATTACGGTTTGACGTTTGCCACCACGAGTGGCGGCAACAGTTGGCTGTTTGTGGGCCCGGATACCGGCTCCACAGCTTCCGGCTCGAACGTGCTCACCGTGTCCGTGCTTCCGGGCCTGCTCTCGGCCGGAACTTATGCCGGCACCATTACCATTTCCGCGACGGGAAGCGCCACGGTGGCCAACAGCCCGCTGACGATCCCGGTGACGTTCCAGGTGACATCCGCCACGCTCGCCGCCAATCCCACTTCTCTTTCGTTCACGCAGACCGTGGGAGCGGCGTCGCCGGCTTCGCAGAGCTTGCAGATTTCGACCAACGGCAGCGCGGTGAATTTTACGGCGGTGGCGAGCATTACCCAGACGGTGGCTTTGATTCCAACGTGGCTTTCGGTCACTCCAGGCACCGGGACCACGCCATCCACATTGACAGTGAGCGCCAACGGCTCCAACCTCCCGGCTGGCATTTACCCGGGGCAGGTGACGGTTTCGGCCCCGAATACGGCGCCGGTGAACGTGCCGGTGACCTTCACGGTGAATGCCGGCACGATTTCCGCGTCGCCCACGTCGCTTTCCTTCACCGAGGCCGCCGGGACGTCTACGGCGGCAACCCAGACGGTAACGGTAACCGCTACACCCAGCACGCTGACTTATGGCGTCTCGGTAACCATGGCCAGCGGCGCCTCCGCCAGTTGGCTGAGCGCGGCGATTGGCGCTAACGGAACGGTAACCGTCTCGGCCGGCAGTGCGGCTCTGGCAGCGGGCAGTTACACCGGTTCGGTCGTCATTACGGGAAGTGGCGCCACCGGCAGTCCGATCACGATTCCAGTGACCCTGACGGTGGTGCCGGCGCAGTCTCTGGCGGTCAGCCCGTCGAGCCTCACCTTCAACTATGTGCTGAACGCTTCCGCTCCGGCGGCGCAAACCGCGACCTTGACCTCCAGTGGAGGGTCGGCTCCTTTCACCATCACCACCAAGACGGCCGATGGCGGCACCTGGCTGCAGGTAACACCCACCAGCGGCACGACGCCGGCCACGCTTGCCTTCAGCATCGTTACCACGGGGCTGGCGGCCGGCAATTACTCCGCTACGGTCACGATCGCTTCCACCAGCGCCACACAGACGGCCACGCTGATGGTGAGCATGACGGTGGCCGCCGTACCCACGCCCACTATCGGCGGCGTGGCCAACGCGGGCAGTTACGTCACTGGCTCGGTGGCGCCCGGGGAGAATATCGTGATTTTCGGTACGGGCCTCGGGCCAGCCACGCTGGCCGGCCTGCAGGTGACCTCGTCCGGTTCGGTGGCTACCACGGTGGCCAACACCCAGGTGACCTTCGACGGCATCGCCGCGCCGGTCGTCTACGTCAGCGCCACGCAAACCAGCGTGATCGTGCCGTTTGAAATCGCGGGACGCACGACGACGACGCTGCAGGTGAGTTACTACGGCATCAAGTCGGCGGCGATTTCTTACAACGTATCGGCCGCCGTCCCCGGCGTCTATACCCAGAACTCGCAAGGAACCGGTCCGGGATCGATTCTAAATCAGAATTATACGGTGAATGGATCGAGCCAACCGGCGGCGGCGGGTTCTTACGTGGCCGTCTACCTCTCGGGCACCGGCAACACGGCGCCGCCCGGCACCACCGGCGCGGTCATTCCCAACAATGGCACCGGCCTGAAGACGATTGCCCTGAAAGTGAGCGCGACCATCGGCGGCCTGCCGGCCAACGTGGCTTATTCCGGTTCGGCGCCGGGAGACGTGGAGGGCGTCATGCAGGTCAACGTGCAGATTCCGTCCGGCCTCACCAGCGGGGCGCAACCCATTCTCATCACGCTCGGCTCCGGCGGCACGACGTACGTGACGCAGAGCGGCGTGACGGTGCAGGTGCAATAGGCAAGGGGGCGGCGATGGCCGCCCGCCAAGCTCTTAGACCGTGGCCACGGGCCCCGGTCGATCGGATGGAGCGGCCGGCCACGTTGCCGATGGCTGCTCCTCGCCGGCAAGGAGGAGATGGATCAGATGGGAAGCCAACTCGCGCGAGCAGACGCAGTCGGCTTCCCGGACGATCTCCCGCCGCGTCTTGCGCTGCCAGGCGAACTCGATCCGGACCGGCTCGCATTCCTCGGAAATCCAAATGCCGCCGTGTTGGACAAATTCGAGCGCTTCCGAGGTGCCCCGCACCGCCACGCGCATGCGCTCGCCGTCCCGCGAAAGAAGAATCGCTTCCACTTGGATTCCGTTCGAGTATTGAATCGTCATATTTTTTCGTTTCCTCCGTTACAATTCCATGCTGAACCCACTTGGTGCGCAAAACCAGTTCCGGGCGTACCTGTTGCGGGCGAACTAGTCTCATAACCCTGGATATCAGGTGGAAGGCTTTTTACCGAGTTCCCCGGCGCCGGCCGGGCCCGTTCCGCTATGCTGGGATTTCGATGCCCGCGGGTTCCTACCTCTACTGCGACGTCAGTTTGCCGGTGCCGCTCGATCAGCCGTTCACCTATTCGTTGCCGGAGACGTTGCGCCACCGCGTGCGCGAGGGCAGCCGCCTGGTGGTGCCTTTCGGAACGCGAAAGCTCACCGGCGTCATCCTGCGCTGCCACGACGAACGGCCGGCGATGGCAATTCGCGACGCGCTGCGGCTGATCGACGCCGAGCCGGTGCTGGACGCGCAACTGCTGGCGCTGGGGCGCTGGATCGCGGGGTATTACTGCGCGCCGCTGGGCGAAGTGCTCCGCGGCATGCTGCCCCTGGCGGCCGAAATCCGCCAAGGTAAGGTTTGGTCGCTGACCGACGCCGGCCGCGACGCGGCCCGCCAGCTTCTGCTCGATACCGGGCCCGACGATCCGGTAGCCGCCGTGCTCCGGATGCTCGAAAAACGCCCGCTTTCGGCGGCCTGGCTGGCCAGGGCGCTGCCGCTGGCGGACAAAGCCGTGCGCTCGCTGGAACGCAAGGGCTTCATCGTGGCCGAGCAGGTGGAGAGCGATCGCGATCCGCTGCGAGCGCCCGCCGCGCGGCTGCGTATCGAGCTGGCCGCGCCGCACGCCCCCGGGTGCCACACTCCGAGTCAGAGCCGCGACCGTGAGGGAGCGGTTACTCCCAAGCTTTCCAAGCCCGAGCGCGAATTGAAGGCCTTCCTGGAACTGCACGTAGGCTCGCACAATCTCAAGGATCTGGAAGGCACCGTGAACGGCGCCAGCGCGGCCGCCCGCTCGCTGGCGCGTAAGGGGGTGGTGGCGCTGACCACCGAGCCACTGGCCATCCGCGCCGCCGCCGAACGCCCGCCGCACATCCTCAACCCGGCGCAGCAGGCCGCCGCCGATAGCATCGGGCGCGCCATCCGAGCCAAACAATTCCACACGTTTCTCTTGTACGGCGTGACCGGCTCGGGCAAGACCGAAGTCTACCTGCACGCCATCGACGCGGCGCTTTCAGAAGGCCGCGGCGCGCTGCTGCTGGTTCCCGAAATCGCCCTCACGCCGGCCGTGGCGGGGCAGTTCTTCCGCCGCTTCGGCGACCGCGTGGCGATTCTGCATTCGGCCTTCACCGACGTCGAGCGCAGCGAACAGTGGCGGCGCATCCGCTCGGGCGCGGCGCGGGTGGTGGTGGGCACCCGTTCGGGAGTGTTCGCGCCGGTGCGGGACCTGGGCCTGATCGTGATCGACGAAGAGCACGACGGCAGCTACAAGCAGGAAGAAACACCCCGCTACAACGGCCGCGACACCGCCATCGTGCGCGCGCAGGCGGCCGGCGCGACCGTGGTGCTGGGTTCGGCCACCCCGAGTCTCGAAAGCCGCTACAACGCCGAACGCGGCAAGTATACGCTGCTCGAGCTTCCCCAGCGCATCGAAGCGCGGCCCATGCCCACGGTGGAGCTGATCGACATGCGGGAGGAATTTCTGGAAACCCGCAAGCAGGCCACCTTTTCGCGCCGGCTGCTGGAAGCCCTTGGGGAGCGGCTGAAAAACAGAGAACAGACCATCGTGCTGCTCAACCGGCGCGGATTTTCCACCTTCGTCGCCTGCCGCGCCTGCGGCGAGCGCATCGAGTGTATGAACTGTTCGCTGACGCTGACTTACCACAAGCGCGACCGGCGCCTGCTGTGCCACTACTGCGGCTATGCCGAGAAAGTGCCGCAAGCCTGCCCCAAGTGCGGGAGCGAGCATATCTACTTCCTCGGCCTGGGCTCCGAGCGCGTGGAGGAGGAATTGCACCGCGAGTTCCCCGAGGCGCGGATCGCCCGCCTGGACCGCGACACGGTCACCGGCAAGCGCCAGTACGAAACCATCCTCGACCGGTTTCGGGAAGGCAGTTACGACATTCTGGTGGGGACGCAGATGATCGCCAAGGGACACGATATTCCCAACGTGACCCTGGTGGGCGTGGTCTCGGCGGACGTGGGGCTCGGCATGCCGGATTTTCGCGCCGCCGAACGCACCTTCCAGTTGCTGACCCAGGTAGCCGGCCGCGCCGGCCGCGGCAGCCTGCCGGGCATCGTGCTGATGCAAACCCTCAATCCCGATCACTACGCCGTGCGCCTGGCCGGGGCGCAGGATTACCCCGCGTTCTACACTAAGGAGATCGTCTTCCGCCGGGCCATGCACTACCCGCCGTTTGCCGCCCTGGCTAATGTGTTGGTGCGCGCCGAAAAGAAGGAGATGGCGATGCGCATGAGCGCCGAGCTGGGCGAGGTGCTGGCGCCGCCGCCGGCTCCTTTGGGCGCCACTCCCGAGGGGCGCGCATCCGCGTCCCGGATGCTCCAGGTGAGAGGCCCGGCCGAGGCGCCCGTGCCGCGTCTCAAGAACGAGTATCGATACCAGTTCCTGGTGAAGGCCGCCAGCCGCAAAGCCCTCAACGAACTGTTGCAGCGCGTGCGGGCGTTCGCCGCCGAGCGTAAATGGCCCGCCACGGCGCTGGTGGTGGATGTCGACCCGCTGTCGTTGATGTGAGGGGGCGTCGCTTCCCCCGCTCGCTTCCATACGACTCATCGTAGAGTAAAGTCGGCCTCGGTATATAATTAGTCATGCCCGTTGCCTACGATTTCGGCAGCACTGAGTTCGACGATGCGGTGCGGGCCGCGGGCCGAAGAGCCTTCGCCGAAACGCTTGCGGACGGCCTTCCTGTCTTCTATGTCGACGCCGACGGTCTTAACGCGATGGAACGCGGCGACGGCCGAAGATTCGAGATCCGCTGGCTTCCGGGCGCCCCGTCCGGAGAAAACTTCGAAATCGTCCGCGAGTTGACGGCGCACGCCGCCTGAACGCGATGTGCCCACTCTCACGGTAATTGCAGGCCCGAACGGCTCGGGAAAGTCCACGCTCACGCGATCCGTCGATTTCGAAGGTAGCGACCGGCTGCTGGATCCCGACAGCGTAGCCCGTGGCTTGAACGCGTTGAATCCATCCGCCGCGGCGATCGGCGCCGGAAGAGACGTTCTCAAACTTACGGCGGACTATCTCAATCGAGGAGTGAGTTTCGCAGTCGAGACGACTCTTTCGAGCCGTGGCAGATTGGACCTGATCCGCAAAGCCAAATCCCGAGGGTATGGGATCCACCTGGTCTTCATCGGAATAGATAGCCCGGAGCGGTGCATCACACGCATACGGAATCGGGCCGCGCGGGGAGGCCATTTTGTTCCGGACGCCGATGTGAGGCGTCGGTACGTCAGGAGCGCTGCCAATGCGGCACAAGCGCTTCGATTGGCGGACGCTGCTAACTTCTATGACAACTCCGGCGATGGCCCTCGCCTCGTGCTTGTGGCGAGGGCCGGTAGCGTAGCATGGCAGGCGGAGCCGGCTCCGGAATGGGTTAGCCTGTGCATCGGCGGCCTGTAAGCTCGCTGAAAAGAACTGCACGCCCGAGCGCGGTAGGGGGACAGCCCCCGGCGGCGGGGGGCAGCCTGAACTGGCACCTTTTCACTTTGGCGAAAATCCCGGTCAAAGCGCGACTACCTGGAGCGCCGCGCGCGAGGAGAGTGATGCAATGAACAAGCCGAAAAAGCGAACGCCGACGGCCCTGAAAATGCCTAAGTTCATCAACGAGGACGAGGAAGCGAAATGGTGGGCTGGTGCGGAGGGCCGGGAGTTTCTCAAGCGGCAGTCCGGCGCGGGAACTGCGGGGAAACGGAAAGGCTCGCCTCTCGTGTCCGGCCTGAAACCGCGCCGCCAGCGTGGAGATCGCGCTTCGATTGCCGGCGCCGGATCTCGCCAAAGCTCGCGAGATCGCCGGCCATAAAGGGATCGGCTACCAAACCCTGCTCAAGATGCTCGTGCGCGAGGGACTGCAACGCGAGGCGAGGCGGCAGTAGCGCGGTCAACTCCTGGACCTGAATCCCGAGGGAAAACCGGGGGGAAAACCGGGGGGCGGCGGGACAGCCTGAACTGGCACCTTTTCACCTTGGCAAAAAAGGCGCAATCGGCTCCGTCCCCTTTTTCTGCCTTCCCGGAATCGACCCGGGACAGCCCTGCCCGCTGTACCGGCGCGTCTCGCCGCTTCATTTGTCTACAGCGAATTCCGCCGAGCTCAGCGGCGCGCCGGCGTAAGCCATCGGCTTGGGTCGCCGCCGGCGCCTGGCGTCGCCCAGTTGGCACAGCGCTCTTTCCACCGTGCCGCGCTGGTAACTCTAACCCCGCGAAGCGGTTCCCTCGGCCTTCGCCGCCCGCACGCGCGATTTCCGGCACGTCCAGAACGTCTCGACCGATCCGGTGTCCTTTGCAATTGTGCCAGTCGGGTCCGTCCCCTTTTCCACGTATCGAAAATGTATTAGTTCAGGCTGTCCCGTTTTCCGTCCGTCCCGTTTTCCGTCCCGTTTTCCCCCCGTTTCCCGTCCGTTTCCGTGATCGAGCGCGTCCCACGAATGGGCACGATGTCCCGAATTCGAACACCGGAGCGCAGCGGTTTTGCTCAAAAAAGGGCTTCCCGTCCGGGGTGGCGCTATGGAACCGGTATTGCAGATTAAGATGTCCGAAATGATGCCGATGAATATCCTGCACGATCTGCGCTACGCGTTGCGCTATCTCCGAAAATCGCGGGGCTTCACGACGGTCGCCGTCCTGACGCTCGGGATCGGCATTGGGGCCAACACCGCCGTCTTCAGCCTTATCAACGCCGTGCTGCTGCGGCCGCTGGCGTACGAAGACCCGGACCGCCTCGTGCTGGTATGGGAGAGCGCGCCGTTCTTCGGCCTGCGGGACAGCCCGGTGGCGCCGGCGAATTACGTGGATTGGAGAGCGCGCAGCCGATCCTTCGACGACATGGGGGCGATGGAAGAACGCGGCTATCGCCTGCTCGGGGAGGGCACGCCGGAAGTGGTACCGGGAAGCCTGGTGACCGCCGGACTGCTGCGGGCACTGCGCACGCGACCCTTGCTTGGGCGCATTTTCCGCGACGACGAGGACCGTCCGGGAGCGCCCAAAGTCGCGCTGATCGGCGAGGGTTTTTGGCGGCGCCGGTTCGGCGCGGATCCGGGCATTGTCGGCAAAACCATCGCGCTTGGCGCGGAAAAGCACACCATCGTCGGTGTGCTGGCCGCCGGTACCGAACCTCCGGGGGAGTATAGCGGCAGGTTGGGCGAGGTCTGGACGCCTCTCGGGGGTACCTACAAGCCTGCTGAAATGGCGGCGCGCGGGCGGCACAACTGGATGGTGATCGCACGCCTGAAGCCCGGAGTGACGCTGGCGCAGGCCGACGCCGAGATGAAGACCATTGGCGCCAGCCTGGCTCGCGAGCATCCGGATACGAACGAGAAGGTCGGTGCGTTCGTAGCTCCCCTGCGCGACCACTTTGTAAGTTCCAGCCGGCGCGTGCTGGTGATTCTCGTTGGAAGCGTGGCATTCGTGCTGCTGATCGCGTGCTCGAACCTGGCGAACCTGCTGCTGTCGCGCGCCGCTAATCGCAGCAAGGAAGTCGCGGTGCGCGCGGCGTTGGGCGCCGGGCCGTGGCAGTTGGTGCGGCAATCCTTCTGCGAAAGCCTGCTGTTGTGTGCGGCCGGGAGCGCCGCGGGAGTGCTGCTGGCAAGCGCCACGTTCGGCTTCTTGGCCCATCTGGCGCCGGGCGATATGGCCGGCCTGAAAGCCTTGTCGCTGGACTGGCGGGTATTGGCATTCACGGCCGCCATTGCCATCTTGACCGCGGTGGTGTTCAGCCTGGTCCCGCTGCTCCAGGTGCGCCGCCTGGATGTGAGCAAGTCGCTAAAGCAGAGCGCCAGGACGCTGGCGGCCGCTTCCGGGTCGCGCCGTGTGCGCGCCCTGTTGATCTGCTCGCAAGTGGCGCTGGCGTTCGTGCTGCTGATCGGCGCCGCCCTGCTGATTCAGACGCTCGCCAGGCTGCGCGGCGTCGACCCGGGTTTTCGCACCAGCGACGTGCTGACTCTGCTGGTGCCCCCTCCGGAAACGCCGCGCGATCACGCTCACATCGTGGCGTTCCAGCGCGAGGTGCTGCGGCGCGTAGAGGCGATTCCGGGCGTGGCCTCCGCCGGGTTCACCAACCACATCCCGCTCAGCATAAAGGGCGATATTTCCGGCATCGGCGCGGAAGGGCGCGACGCCAAGCAACACTTCCAGTGCAACTTTCGCATGGCCGGCCCGGGCTACCTGCGCACGATGGGCATTCCGCTGCGCCGCGGCCGGGACATTCAGGAGACCGACGTGCATGACGCGCCGCTGGTGGTTCTGATCAACGAGACGCTGGCGCGGACGTTGTGGCCCGGCCAGGATCCCATCGGGCGCCGCCTTCTATTCGAACCTGAGGTGTCGGCGCAGGTGGTGGGCGTGGTGGGAGACATTCACTCTTCGGGGTTGGATGTGCCGCCGAAGCCGGAATTCTACATTTCCGCCCTGCAGTCGCCGTACACGCCCTTTTCCCTGGCCATTCACACCAACGTCGAGCCGTTGAGTCTCGCCGCCGCGGTTCGGCGGGCGATCTGGTCGGTAGATCCGGATCAGCCGATCGCCGACGTCGCCAGCATGGACCAGATCCTGGACAAAGAGGTTTTTAGCCGGCGCGTGCAGACGGATTTGCTGGCGGCGTTCGCACTGGTCGCCCTGCTGCTTGCCGCTGTCGGGCTTTACGGCGTGCTGGCGTACCAGGTGGGCACCCGGATTCCGGAGATTGGAGTGCGGATGGCGTTGGGCGCGGCGCCGTCCGATGTGCTGGGAAGCGTGGTGGGGCAGGGGGTGCGGCTTGCCGCGATCGGCGTCGTTGCCGGAGCCGCGGGAGCGCTCGCCCTGTCGCGCCTGATCGCGGGGTTCCTGTTTGGCGTCAGCTCGTCGGACCCCGCCACGTATGCCGTGGTGGCATTCGTGCTTTTGGGGACCGCCGCGGTTGCCGGTTACATCCCCGCGCGCCGGGCCATGCGGGTGGATCCGGTGACGGTACTCCGGCAGGAATGAACCGCGGACTGGCGGGGCGGAGCCAACCCTTCCCCCTCCAGTCTGTCCGAGCGCCCCTTGATGTTTGGGGGCGTGGCGAGCCCGGCAATTGTCTTCATGACTTCATG